>CAIXFN010000081.1 GCA_903918755.1 uncultured Pedosphaera sp. | reverse complement strand
GGCAGACAGCAATTTTACTATGTCAAAGAGCGGGCCGGGCGGAATCCTGGTTCCGCCGGGCAAAATTCAACCTTGGCCGGGCGGCCCGGCGGTCCTCGAAACCGGGCGTGCTCCCCAGACACCTTTAGCACGAGTTAGGGCGGTCTGAATTGCTGCGGTAGGAATTAACCGGCATTTCGTTGGTAACGTGTTGCGCGGCAGGCAAATAGAATTCATTCAAAAAGGGTTTTGAGATCAGAAAACCAAATCTTGGACTCTCGATTATGAAAACCGCTGGTCGTTTGCGAACCATACTATGGTTTGACCCCTTTGACGGCGTTGGGGATTCGCCTGGTTCCCACCTTGGAGTTGTACGGCGGAGTTGGTTTTCGCTACAATGTCCAGTTCATCAACCAAGTTGCCCCCACAGATTCGCCTTGGACAACATTGGCCACGCTAACGTTGACCAACAGTCCCCAATTGTTTCCGGACTATTCTGCCGCCGGTCAGCCCGCGCGGATTTATCGGATTGTGCAACTTCCCTGACTCCGCCGACCGTAAGCGGGGCGAGAAATCCAATTGCGTGCGATCGTCGCGCAAACTTGCGGGTGTGGACGGTGGATGGCACCACCTCACCCCGACCTCTCCGCCATTTTGAATGGCAGAGAGGGGGACGAGGGCTGGCAGCTATGCAGGGCAGGTCAGACGTATGTGCGGAGTGAGTGGGCGGAGATTGGGTCGCCCATTCAGGGCTTGGAGGCAACGGGGCTGGGGTTCCCGGGGCGATGCCCCGGGCTGTCTTAGGGCGCCCCTTTGGGGCTGATGTTCTTATGGGACAAGAGATAGGTTACGTGCCGACGGGTTTTGTTTCGTGAGACTTGCGCCAGAAACTTCCCTCGGACACTTGACCCAACCTCGCCTCCCGCTTGCTAATCGCCTCCCGCCCGGCTCGCGGTATACGCCCGCCAGTCCCCGAACGCGGTAATCTCCCGTTGGCCTTCGCACAGGATCGGCTCGGCCAGGACGCCGAGAACTTCAGATTGATCGGCGAGTTTGACTTTGCCGATGCTCAGGCCTGGCGGTTCCTGCAGCAGGATGGTGCCCAGACCGGCGGCGGGGACGGACCAGACTTCCACCGCAACGGCTACGCCACCTTCGCGGACGCGGATCATGCCCGGGTGGCGGTCTTTGATGCTCCACATCCGATACACGGGCTCGGTCGTTGTCGCGCGCACGAACTCGGCGGCCACGGCCAGCAGGTTGGGGTTGAGTTCCAGGCCGCGCATGAGGGTGCCGTTGACGGCGAGCAGGATTCGGTTGCTGTCCATGAGTTTTACTTAGGCAAGGGGGACGGGCGGGGGCATGAGGCGGACGCGCTTTTCGTAAATGGCCAGGACCACGCAGCCTTCCTCGCTCACGATGCTGTGGCGGGTGCCGGGGGGATTCACTTTGAGGCTGCCCGCGGTCAGGAGTCCGTCCTCATCGGTTTGCGAGCCTTGCAGGACCAGGATGTGCTCGTAGCCGCGGTGTTCATGCAGGGGGACCCGGCCCCCGGGTTGAAAGCGGATCAGGGCCGCCGCGCTGCCTTCCTCGCCGTTCCGATAGAGCCAGTGGATTTCCACCCCGGGCTGGAAGGGTTGCCAGTCCCAGGCGGCGGAATTCCAATCGCCGTCCAGCAACCCGGGCAGGATCATGGAATTCCGTAAACATGCGCTTAATCCGGTCGTCGCAGGCGGTGCCTGCTGGTCAGTGGCCATTAATTTATTCTAGGGCAAAACGCCGGATTTGGTAAAATGGAATCCTTCCCCTTTGCCACCCGGACAGCCATTCAGGCCGCCACGGTCTGCCCGCCCTCGGCCTCTTGGTGGTGTTCCGGTTCGCATTTGGGCGCCGGGACGGCGAACCGCGCGCAGCCCAGTAGGAAAATGCCCACGCACACATAACTGGCGGCAACCACCGGGGTCTCGGCAAAGCCTATGCGTTCCCCATGCATGAAGCCAAAGAAGGTGAGGACGCCCCCCGCCAGGGCAAAGCCCGCTGCCTGATACAGCTTGCGGTCGATGATGCCCACCGCGATGGCGGCCAGGATGAGGCCGCCGAGGATCGAACCTCCGCCGAGAATTTGCAGCCCGTGATAGAGGACGCCTTCATTGCGCATCTTGGCGGTGAGGTCGGCCATTTGTTCGGCCGAAAGTGCCGCCACGGCCGTGCCGGCGGCGGCGAGCGACCCGTTAATCATGTTGACCGCCCAATTCGCCAGGTGGGGCACCAGGGAGAGAATGATGGCGGGCGCATGATTACGCGGCGTTTCCTGGAACGCCTGGGAACCGATCAACATGGCGATGTATAGGAGGATCGGCAGGATCGCCACGCTGGGAACCAGGGCCAGCATGAGCGAGATGGTGCCAAACCAACACAGCAGAATCACGGTCACTCCGGTTGCCGCGGAATAACCGATCCGGCCGCCCATGGCTTTCCAACCGGGATGACCGATGTAAACGGCGTTGATGAACGGATTACCCATCAGGCAACCGATCAGACTCACCACGCCGTCCGCGGTAAGGACCCGGGTGGTGGGGAAACTGTCACCGGCCACCGCCGCGCTCTCCACATTGTCGATGGCTTCCACGAGGTCATAGATGCCGAACGGGATTGCGGTCACCAAAAGGACGCCGAGAAACTGGAAACCGGAGAAGACATGGCCGAATGCGGGCAAGGGCACGCGGAAACCGAAATTGGCGAGGGCACTCGTTACGCCCGCGCCGCTCAGTCCGCCGTAGTTGCCCCCGAGCAGGGTCGAACCCCACGCGATAATGGCGCCCACCCCGATGGCTACCAGGCCCGCCGGCAGTCCCCGGTAACGCACCCCGCCGAACCAGCTCAGCAGGATGATCGCAAAGCAGGGCAGCCCGATGATCGGGGTGAGGAACATTTCCAACGCCGGGCGCATGGAAATGAACGTGATCGAGACCCCCGCCAGGGTGCCGAGCAGGGCGGCCCGGGGAGTGATCTTGCGGATCCACGGGGCCACGAACCCGCCGATCATCAGGACAAAGCTTTGCAGGAAGACCCAGGTCAGGCCCGCCTCCCAGCCCTTGATCGGGTCGCCGGTCTTCAGGCTGATCGGGAGCATGATGACAAACGTGACGACGAACATGTGCGGCACGCTGATCCCGGAGGGCAGGGCGCAGACATCCTGTCGTCCGGTTTTTTCCGCCAGGCGATACGCCAGCCACGCATAATAAATGGTGGAAAGACAAAGCATGAGGCCCGTGGCAGGAAGAATGCGGCCAAAGACCAGCGAATCCGGCATTTTGAGCACGAAGCGCAACAGCCCCGTGAGCGTGAGTAGATTGACCAGAATGTTCGTGCCAAAGCCAAAGAAGGCGTTCCAATCCCCGGGGACCCAGATTTTTGGTTTCGTGGTTGCAGTCATAGTGGATGGACTTGGTTGCTTGGTGGACCTCAGATAGCCGACCGACCGCTCAGCGGCCGGCCAGCGTGCTCAAAACCCTCTCCGAATCCGACACCCAGCCGAAAATGCCTCCCTGCGCCTTGAGCATGCGCAAACCCATTTCCTGAAATTCCGGAAAATACGAACCGACACAGTCCGACGGCACCAGGCAATCGTAGCCGCGGTCATTGGCTTCCCGGACCGTCGTATGGACGCACACCTCGGTGGTCACGCCGGTAACAATCAGTTGCTTTATGCCGCGGTTCTGGAGGATTGCATGCAGATCGGTCGCCCAGAAGGCCCCTTTGCCGGGTTTGTCGATTACCGGTTCGCCGGCCATCGGATAAAGCTCGGGAATCAGGTCATGGCCCGCTTCGCCCCGGACCAGGATCCGTCCCATCGGTCCCGGATCGCCAATCCCGCGGGCACCGCGACCACGCCGGCGCTTCGTGTCGGGTAAGTCCGCGAGGTCCGGCCGGTGCCCTTCCCGGGTGTGGATGACCAAGGCGCCCAGGCTGCGCCAGCCTGCCAGCAGTCGCTGGTTGGGGGCAATCGTCCGGCGCAGTTGACTGACGTCGTTACCCAGCAATTCGCCAAATCCGCCCGGCTCCAAAAAGTCGCGCTGCATGTCGATGAGCAGCAGCGCGCAGGTGGCGGGGTTGAAGTCAAAACCGTAGGGTTCCGCCGGTACGGTCAGGGTTTGCGTCGGGTTCATGGGCTTCAGTGGCCGGCCATTTGATGGCCGATGGTTTTGATGTCCGCCTCCGCGGGCGTGGTTTCATAGACCAACTCCCCGTGCGAAATCACGATCAGCCGGTCCGCCAGCGCCAGCAGTTCATCCAGGTCTTCGCTGACGAGCAGCACCGCCACCCCCCGGTTCCGCGCTTCGGTGAGCAGGCCGTGGATGGTCTCCACGGCGGCGAAATCGAGACCAAAGCAGGGATTGGCGGTCACCAGCACGCGGGCGGTGCCCGGCCCCAGCTCGCGGGCCAGCACGGCCCGCTGGACATTGCCCCCCGAGAGGTCCCCGATGGGGGTTTCGGTGGAACGAGTCTTGACCGCAAAACGGGTGATCAATCCCTGCGCCAGATTACGGATGGCGGCGCGACTGACCAGCGTCCGCAGCTTGGTCAGCGGATGTCGGTCGAAACAACGAAAAGCGATGTTCTCCGCCACGCTCATGGCCGGCACGCAGCCGTTGCGCAACGGTTCCTCCGGGAGCAGGAACACCTTATGTTCAAAGGCTTCCCGGCGACTCGCGCCATAAGGCTCGCCATGGACCGAAACTGCCCCGCTCGTCGCGGGCCGCTGGCCGGCGATGACTTCCACCAACTCGCGCTGGCCGTTGCCGGAGACGCCGGCGATGCCCACCACTTCGCCCTCGTGGACGGTGAGATTCACCCCCGCGATCGCGGGCACCCCACTGTCCTTGTTCGCGCAGAGGTTCTTCAGCTCCAGCGCGGCGGGGCCGCGGGGGCGGACGGATTTGGCCACCAGTTTGGCCTCGCGCTGGCCGCCCATCATCATCGCGGCCATGTCGTCCGCACTGAGATCCTTCACCTTGCCGGCACCCGCCAGTTTGCCGCGACGCAGCACAGTGACTTCGTCACAGAAGCCGAACACTTCGCGAAACTTGTGGGTAATGAGCAGGACGCTCAACTCGCCCGCGGTGACCTTCTGCTTGATGAGCCCCAGCACTTCGTCCGCTTCCGCCGGGGTGAGCACGGAGGTGGGTTCATCCAGGATGAGAATCCGGCTTTGCAAATACAGTTGCTTGAGGATTTCGACCTTCTGTTTTTGGCCGGCCGCCAGTTGCGAGGCGGGTGTGTTCAGGTCCACCGCAAAGGGCGCGGTGCGCATGAACTCCTGCAACCGGGCGAGTTCAAACTTCCAGTCGATGAATGCCGGGGTATCCGGGCGGCTCAACACCAGGTTTTCCGCCACTGTCATTGCCGGCACCAGCGTGAAGTGCTGGTAAACCATGCCGATGCCAAATTGATACGCGTCGTAGGGGCTGCGGATATCCCGCGAACGGCCGCCGATGATGATGTCCCCTTCTTCCGCCACGTGAAATCCCATGATGCACTTGACGAGGGTACTCTTGCCGGCCCCGTTTTCGCCAATCAGGGCATGGCAGGTGCCGGGCGGGATTTTGAGGGAAATCGCGTCGTTGGCCACAAACGAGCCGAATCGTTTGGTGACGTTGACCAACTCCAGCGGGAGCGGGTGGTCGGGACGGGCGATTGGGGTGGCGACGTTCATGCCATGGCCTGGACGAACGCGGTGGAGTCCGCCACCGCGCCAAAGACTCCGCCCTGCATCTTGACCATTTTCAGGGCGGCGACGTGATTGCCCGCGTCCGTGGCGCCGGTGCAATCGCTCAAGATGAGGCATTCGTAACCGCGATCGTTGGCCTCGCGCATGGTGGTGTGCACGCAGACATCGGTCGTGATTCCGGTCAGCACGAGGTTGACGATCCCGGCGCGCCGCAGGAGCAGATCGAGGTCCGTAGCGTAGAAGGACCCCTTGCCCGGCTTGTCGATGATCGGCTCACCCGGGAGCGGGGCGAGTTCCGGGATGATCTCCCAACCGGCTTCGCCCCGGATCAGGATTTTGCCGCAGGGACCGGGATCGCCGATGCCGGCTCCGATGCGCTGACTGCGCCAGCGTTTGTTGGCCGGCAGGTCGGCGAGGTCCGGTCGGTGCCCTTCGCGGGTGTGGATGATATGACAACCGCTGACCCGCGCCGCCGTGAGCACCTTTTGAATCGGCCCGATGGGCGCCCGGGTCAGCGACAAGTCATAGCCCATCTTGTCCACGTAGCCGCCCGGCCCGCAAAAATCGGTTTGCATGTCGATGACCACCACCGCGGTGTTGTCCGGTCGGAGATCACCGTTGTAGGGCCAAGGATAGGGATCGGCGGTAATGTGTCGGGGCATAAAATCAGTAGTTCAGGAACTGGCTCCCAGGGCGCCCGGGGCGCCGGCGAGGGTGCGTTTGGTGGAGCATGTGAACAGCATGACGAGCAACGTCAACACGTACGGGGAGGCGTTCCACAGGTAATAACCCGTGCTGATGCCCACCGCCTGGAGCGAGGGGCCGACGGCCTGGGCTCCGCCAAACAAAAGCGAGGCCCAGAGGCAGTGAACGGGGTTCCAGCGGGCAAAGATCACCAGCGCCACGGCCATCAATCCCTGGCCGCTGGAAATAGCTTCCGTCCAGGCGCCCGGGTAAAAGAGGGACAGGTGGGCTCCGCCAATGCCGCCGAGGGCGCTGCCGAGGACGATGGCAAAAAAGCGCGTCCGGGGCACGCTGATCCCCAACGCGCGGGCGGCGGCGGGGGAGTCGCCCACGGCGCGCACCTGCATGCCCCAGCGGGTGCCGCGGAAAAACCACTGCAAGACGAACGCCATGGCCACGCCGAAAATGAACAGGGGACTGATCTTGAGCGCGGCCTGGATTTGCGGCACATCACTCCATCCGCCCAGGGGGATCCCGGGCAACTGCGGGGCGCTGGGTTGAATGAAAGGTTTGCCGAAGTAAAAAGCGCAACCGCTGCCGAAGATCAGCATCGCGATGCCCGCGGCGATGTCATTCACCCGGGGACGGGAAATGAGCAACGCATGGATGGCACCCAGGATTGCTCCGGCCAGGGCGGCCGCAACCACGCCCACCCAGGGACTGCCGGTTTTGTAAGCGCACGCGTACGCGCTCATGGCGCCCATGAGGAGCACGCCCTCCAGGCCCAGATTGATTTTCCCGCTTTTTTCCGTCAGGCACTCGCCGAGGCTGACCAAAAGAAACGGGGTGCCGCCGCGCACGGCGCCGGACAGCACCCCGACCACGACTCCCCACCCTCCCATTGCTGTGCCGGTCATCGGCGTTCCTCCTTGAAGAATCCAAATTTGCCGTAAAGCGAATCACTGAACAAAATCACGAGGAATACCAGTCCTTGAAACACCAGTATCGTGGCATCCGGTAGCTTGAACTCGCGCTGGAGGATCCCGCCGCTGGCTAATATGCCGCCTAGTAAGGTGGCCACCAGGATGATCGGCAATCCCCGATGGCGGGCGACGAAGGCCACCAGGATGCCCGCGTAGCCGTAACCGGCCGCAAGGGATTCATTGGCGCGTCCGTGGACGGCGGCCACTTCGACCATGCCGGCGGCCCCGGCGGCGGCCCCGGCAAGAAAGCACGTTATAATGCCCAACAGTGCCACCGGGAGCCCGGCGAGGCGGGCGGCGCGGATATTGCCGCCGATCATGCGCACCTTGAACCCGAACGTCGTGTGCTCCATCAGGACCCAGGCGAGCAGGCAGGCGGCAATCCCAAAAAACAGGCCGTAATGCACATTGCTGGACCCGATCACTGGCAGCATTTTTTCGTCCGGAATGGGAAAGCTGGAAGGCTTGTTGAGGCTGGAGGGGTCGCGCAGCGGGCCGTTGACCAGATGATTGAGCAGGGCGATGGCGATGTAATTGAGCAGCAGGCTGGCGATGGTTTCGTTCACCCCGCGCTGGTAATAAAGCGCGCCCACAATGGCGAGCCAGAGCCCGCCGCCAATCATTCCGGCTGCGAGCATCACGCCCAGCACCACCAGCAACGGGGCAGTTTGGACCGCCAGGCCGGCGACGGTGGCCGCCAGTCCGCCCATCACCAGGGCCCCTTCATTGCCAATGACGACCAGTCCCAAGCGCGCCGGCAGGGCCGTCGCCAGGGCGGTGAGCATCAGCGGCGCGGCGCGGACGAGGGTGTTCTGAAAAGCATACCAACTACCGAACGCCGCCTTGTTGATGGCGGCAAACACGGCAAAAGCGTTGCGGCCTTGCACGAAGCAAAAGAGGCCGAACAGGGCGAGCGCCACGAGGACCGCACCCACCGGGATGACCACGCCCTCAAGTGCCGGACGCCAAGGGAGCGGGGGGCGGCCGGCGGCCGCGGCCGGTGTGGCGACTGCTACTTTGGCTTCAGGCGTGGAGGACATGGGCGGTTGATGGTTGGCGCTAAGTTATCGCGGACCGGGACGGCCGCCGCCGTCGCCGCGGGGGTGGTTCGTTCGGGGAATCGCCAGAGGAACTGCGCGGTTCACCAAACAATCCTCCCAGCCACCCGCGGGCGACGACGGACATGCCGAAGTTTTGTTCACGAGAAAGAGGCGATCAGCTCTTGGTGCTGCCGAGGACGCCTTCCACCAGCCAGCCCATCTTTTCCAATTCGATGTCCTGCTGTTTGTACTCCTGGCCGGCCGGCAGGATATCCCCGCCAGTGTTGTTTTTGAGGGGGCCCTTGAAGATCACCATGGAGCCGTCCATGAATTTCGCCTTGGCCGCTTCGGCGTCCTTCTTGGCGGCTTCCCCGACGGCGGGACCGTAATCCGAGCATTTCACAAAGCCCTCCTTGAGGCCGCCCCGGACGAGGTGGGGAATGGTCCCGGCGGCGAGCGTCTTGCCCGCCTTCACCATTTCAGCGTAGTCGGTGTAAACCTTCGACCAGTTCCATTCCGCGCCGGTCAGGTAGCCCTTGGGGGCGAGTTTGCTGCCGTTCGCATGGTAGCCGCACACGAAAATGCCGCGGCGTTCGGCGGTTTCCAAGATCACTTTGGGGCTGTCCACATGGCAGGTGAGGACATCCACGCCTTGGTTGATCAGGCTGCTGGCGGCTTCCGCCTCCTTGACCGGCACCGACCAGTCGCCCGTGAAGATGACCTGGACGGTCGCCTTCGGATTCACACTGCGCGCCCCCAGGGTGAAGGCGTTGATGTTGCGCAGCACCTGGGGAATGGGCTTGGCGGCGATGAAGCCGAGCTTGCCGGACTTGGTCTCGTGCCCGGCCACGATGCCGGCGACGTAAACGGCTTCGTCAATGTAACCGAAGTAGCTGCCCACGTTCTTGGGATGCTTGCCCTCGGTATACATGCCGCCGCAGTGCAGGAACTGGATTTTCGGATTTTGCTTGGCCAGTTTGAGGATGTGCGGATCGAAATAGCCGAACGAGGTGGGGAACACCACGGTGGCGCCATCCTGCACAATCATGTTGCGCATGGTTTCCTGGACGGCGGTGGTTTCCGGCACGCTGGCTTCCTCGACGCCCTTCACCCAGGGCAGTTTTTGGACCCCGGCGCAGCCTTCCGCATGAGCCTGGTTGTACCCGTAGTCATCCTTGGGCCCCACGTAGATGAAGCCCATGGTTACCTTGTCGGCCGCGGAGGCGACCGGGGCGGAAGTCAGCAGGCCGGTGGCCAGGACCGCGCCCAGCAGAGAGGAGAAATGTTTTTTCATGGAATTAGTGGCAATCAAATTGGTGGGACTGGACTCAGAAGAAAGTCGAGATGCCGGCGTAAACCTGCCAGTTGTCGCGGGTGGGCTTGCCGGGGGCGTTGAAGGTATTCAGGTTGTAAAGGTTGTCATCCACGAAGTAGAGGTATTTAAACCCGACATGGCTGCTCCAATGGCCGTAACCTTCCGGCATGAATTTCAGGGGCATGCTGGCTTTCAGGCCCACCTCGAACAGACCGACGGTGGAGGACTTCCCGTAATAGTTGCCGTAGAAGCGTTCGTTGGGCAACAGCACCCGGAGGGGCGCTTCCAACTTCACACCGCATTTTTCGAGCGTGTAGGAGGGATCAATGCCCACTTCGAAATAATAGCTGGAACCGGGGGCGGGGTGGCCGCCGGACGCCGCCGAGTTGCCGAAGACCGCCTGGGGCACTTGCGCGTCGGTGGCCTTGCCCGAGAGTTCCTGCCAAAAGCTGACATAGGGATGCAAGGCGAACTCCTTCAGATAATCGCTGTCATTGAAAGACAGTTTGGTTTCCAGGTGCTGCGAGGTGCCGATCGAGAGGATTTGTTCGGCGAACGCGGTGTAGGTGACACCCAGGGTGAAATGTTTGGCGAAGTCCAGGGTGATGCCGGCGATCGGATCAATTTCCGTCCACACGGTGCCCGGTTTGCTGCCATAGGGCGGCTGCTGGGAAACGGCCTTGGTCCCGAGGTCGTTCCACACGCCGCCGACGAGGGTGGCGTCCGAGATAAAACTGTCGCCTTTGTAAACATTGACAAAGCCGAGCAGCAGCGGCTGGACCGTCAGACCCTGGTCGCGCACGATCATGCCGCGTGGGGTGACATATTCATTGGCGAATTCAATGTTGACCAGCGCATTGACGCGCGACGGGGGGGGCGCATCGGCGGCCAGGAGGGAGCTGGCTGCCAGGGGGAACACCGCCGCGGCGAGTACCGCAAGGCCGGCGCGTTTCTTGGATCCGGGGGGAATGGTTGGGGATTGGTAGTTCATTTGCATCGGTTTGGTTGATTAGGTTGGCTCGACACTGCCCGGTAATTAGCGGGCGTCGTGCCAGATTTTCCTGGAGATGCAAAGAACAGTGCGGCAACAGTTTGCGTAGTTTCCCCCGTCCGCCGCCGGCGTCCGGGCGGTGTTGCGACTGTCGCGGGTGAAACACTTGCGACACATGGGCCGGGTCAATCCGCGACCGCCGGTTCTTCCTGCGCCAATTTGCGATAGATGCGCGTGCGGTGAATGCCCAGCAGGCGGGCGGCCTCGGCGATATTGCCGCCGGTTTGCTGCAAGGCCCGCTGGATCAATACCTCCTCGGCTTCGGCCAGGTTCAACGGGAGCGGCGCTGCTTCCGGCCGGAGCCGTGGTTCCGCCGCCCGGACGGGTGGGGTGAGGCTGGGCGCGGGTCGCAGGTGCAGGTGCCTTGGTAGAATCGTTTCCCCGCCACTTTCGATCAGCGCGCGTTCCACGATGTTTTTCAATTCGCGGACATTGCCCGGGAAGGGATGGGCTTGCAGCGCGGCGAGGGCCTCGGCGCTGAGTTGCGGCGACTTCAATCCCATTTCCGTGGCGAAGTGATGGAGGAAATGTTGGAGCAGCAGCGGGACATCGTCGGGCCGATCCCGCAGGGCGGGCGTGGCCACCAGATACCGCGCCAGCCGGAAATAGAGATCCTGGCGAAAGGAACCGCGGGCGATGCGCTCATCCAGATCGGCATTGGTCGCGGCGATGACGCGTACATCCACCTGTCGGGACTCGGAAGCGCCCACCGGAGTCACGCGGCCGTCCTCCAGTACCCGGAGCAATTTGGCCTGCAAGGGCAGGGGCATATCGCCGATTTCATCCAGGAAGAGGGTGCCGCCATGGGCGGTTTCAAAATGGCCTTTGCGCTCGGTCATGGCCCCGGTAAACGCGCCTTTGACGTGGCCAAACAGCATGGATTCCGCCAATTCGGCCGGGATGGCCACGCAGTTTACCGGCACAAACGGCGCTTTGGCGCGCGCCCCGCCAAAGTGGATCGCCCGGGCGATCAATTCCTTGCCGGTGCCGCTTTCGCCAGTGATCAGGACGCTGGTGCCAGAAAATTGATGCAGGCGGCGGATGTCGGCGAGGATTTTTTCGAGGTAAGGACTCCGTCCCACCAGTCCGGTGACGGCCCAGCGCGAAGCTTCCAGGTCCGACAAAACCGCGAGCTTTTCATCGGCGTGTTGGAGGGCGGATTCCGCCTGGCGGCGTTTGTCGATTTCGGCGGTCAATTCGGCCGTGCGGGTTTCCAGAACGCGGTTTTTTTCCCGCAACTCCCGGGTGAGGCGGCCGATGCGCAAGTGGGTGTTGACCCGGCTGATGACCTCGGCCGTGGCGAAGGGTTTGATGACGTAGTCAACACCCCCGGCCGCGAAGCCCGCCACCATGTTTTCGGTCTCATTCCGGGCGGTGATGAAAATGACCGGGATTTCGCGGGTGGCCTCCATCTGCTTGAGGCGTCGGCAGGTTTCAAACCCGTCCATGCGGGGCAGCATCACGTCGAGCATGATCAGCGCCGGGCGCGCCCGGGCCGCGACGCGCAAGGCGTCCGGCCCATTGGCCACCGCCAGGATTTCAAAACCTTCGGGCTCCAACGCCCCGGTGAGGACGGCCAGATTGGCGGGCACATCATCCACCAGCAGGATTTTTTCCGGCTCAGGAGGGGTGCAAGGTGAGGTGTTCATGGGGCGGGGAGGAGACGGGAGGAACGCCCTCCTGGGCGCGGACAATCAGCTGGAGCACGCCATCCATATCATAACTGCGCATGAGTTGGCGGATTTGCTCGGCGAGTCCGCCGCCCGCCGGACCCAGTTGCCGGAGTTCGAGCAGGCAGGATTTCAAAGCGGTGGTGCTATGTAGTTCGGCCGCCAGGGTGAGCCGGGCGGCGAGTGTTTCGGGGAGGGTGAATGCCTCCGGCGTTGCGATTTCGGTCGCGACCGGCGCGGATGGCGCCACCCGGAACTCCAACCCCAGATGCTGCCGCAAGCATTCCCGAACCTGGTCGGCACAAATGGGCTTGGGCAGAAAATCCACGCAACCGGCCTGCCGGGCCAGGTCGCGATAGCGGGAGAGTTCGGCCGCGCTTTGCGCCACGATTTTGGGGCTGCCCAGCGCCGGGTTCGCGAGCAGGGCAGTGGCCGTGGCCAGGCCATCCATGCCGGGCATGAGCAGATCGAGGAAAACAATTTGCGGTGGCTGGGCGCGGCTGCAGTGCAATGCCTCCGCCCCGCTCGCGGCCACTACCGCTTCGCAACCCAATCGCCGTAACATGCCCGCAAGGATGTCGCGATTCTCTTTGAGATCGTCCACCACGAGGGCGCGCACCGGCCGGTCCAGGGGCAGCCAGTGTCTGGCCCCGGCGGTTTCGGCCGCCGGTTCCGGCGCGGTGGACCAAGGGAGGGGAATACTGAAGTAGAACCGGGAACCCACTCCCCGTTCCGATTGGAGGGACAGTTGCCCGCCCAACAGGGCCACCTGCTTCTGGGCGATGGCCAGCCCGAGGCCGGTGCCGCCCTGATGCGCCGCGGTGCTGCCTTGGTGGAAGGGTTTGAAAATGTCTTCCTGCTCGGACTCCGGGATGCCAAGTCCGGTATCGATGACTTCAAAGAGCCAGCGGCCATCCGCTCCGGGTTCCCCACGCAGGAAAACTTCGCCCGCCTGGGTGAACTTGACCGCGTTCCCCAGCAGATTGATGAGTACCTGGCGAAGTTTCCCTTCATCGCCCCGCACATGGGCTGCGCCGGTTGTCTCCAACACCAGGCGGAAGCGGATCTTTTTCTGGGCGCAGAGGGGTTGAAACGTGGCCTGCAAGCCGCGGCCCAAACTGGCCAAATCAAAGTCCACCGGGTGCAGTTCCATTCGGCCGGCTTCGATTTTGGAGAGGTCCAGGATCTCGTTGATCAAGCCCAGTAGATGGCGTCCGCTCGCATTGATGCCATTGATGGCGTCCCGTTGTTCGCCCGAAATGCCCCCGTCGTGGCGCATCAACTGGGTGTATCCCAGGATGGCGTTGAGGGGGGTGCGGATCTCGTGGCTCATGCTCGCGAGGAAGTCGGACTTGGCCTGGTTGGCCGCGGCCGCGGCAGCCTCGGCCTGCTGGCGCACGGCGATTTCCTCCTGAAGTGCCGCGTTGGCGGCGGCGACTTCCACGGTGCGGCGCCACCCACTATAAAGATGGACTGTGAGCAATCCGGTCAGGGCTAAACCGCCCAGCAGGACCAGCCACGACTGGCTGCGGGCGAACGCGGGTTCAAAGCGGGCGGTGGGGGCGTATTCGATGGTCCACTTGCGTCCCGCGACCTCTAGTTCCGCCTGGTGGCCGGGGAAGCCATGCGGCCACTCGGGGGTTGAAGCCGCACCGGCGTAGAGCAATGAACCCGTGGAGGGCCCCTCATCCAACACGCGCGCCACCAAACCCCGGGATTCCAAAGCCGCCACTGCGTTGCCCACGAGATCGGCCACCCGAAAAACGGCGACGGCGAATCCGACCAATCTGTCGCGACGTTCGGTCACGGAGGTGGGAATGGGACCCCGGTAAACCGGGAGTAATACCAGCAGTCCGGCGGGGTGATCGGTGGACTGGGCCAGGCGGATGGCGGCGGTAGCCACCGGGACCCCGCGATCCCGTGCCGCGGCGAGGGATTGCCCCCGGCTGGCATCGGATGCCAAGTCGTAACCGAGGGCGTCCGCGTTGCCGGACGAGGGCTCAATGAAGCAAACCGGCACATACTCCGCGCGGAGGGTGGCCGGGACGAGCTGGCCGGTTGCGTCCAACTCCCGCAATTGAAAACCGGTGGGCGAATCGGCGGCGGTAACGGCTTCGAACCGGTCACGATCCGCGGCGGGGACGCGCGGGTTCCAGGATAGCGCACGGAGTTCGGGTTGCCGGGTGAGGGCCGGGGCGACGAATTCGTGAAAGTTGGTCCGGTTGATCGCCCCCTGCGCCTGATACCAGGCCGCGATGGAATGGAGCACTTCCATGGAGCGCAGCATTTCCACGCGGAGATTCTCGGCCTGTTCCCTGACCATTTCCGCAGCTTTGCGGGCCGTGGCTTCCTGCTCCCAGCCGCGAGTCACGGCAAAGGCCAGCAACGAAAGGGCCAACCCCGCGCCGAGCACCACGGGCAGAATGACCGGGTGCCGCACGATTCGACTCCAGGGCCCGAAGCCGTGGACAACGGTTGGATTCTGTGAGCCCATTCGGCATGTGAACGAATCAGGTTCGTCCAGAGCATGAGACATGCCAAGAGGGGGGTATCCGGTCCTGTGTCAGGTGGAACCAGCTTTTGGATACTCCGCCCGCGGGACCCTTATATAGGCCAAAAACAGGAAATCACTCCACTCCATCCGCTCGATCAGTCTGCAGGACGGAGAGATGGGACCTTGGTAAAGGCGTTCCAAGGCAGACAGCGGAAGTGCGCGGGATTAGCCATGCCGCGCAAAATGCGGCAATCGCTGGAGCAACGGGACTGGGGGCGGCTATTCCAGGACGATGATCGTATCCGTGTCGTCCCACCGGTCATGACGACCGAGGGTCAGGTGGATTGAGTTGGTGTTTACCTGGAGATCGACCCGGTGATGATTGGCAAGCAGATGAGCGGCGGTAAACCGATGGCCGTTGGCGGGTGCGGGCAATTCGAGGGTGGGGGTCTGGGGCGGAAGAAAGGCGTGCAGATAGGTTTTCTTCCCATCGCGCGACTCGGTGGCCACATAGGCCAAACCGATCAAGGGCGCGCGATTGGTGGTGACAAAGGACTGGCTGGGGCGGGTGTCGAAGAGCGAAGGTCCCGCCTTATCGACCAGGATTCCCAGGCGCTCGCAAAAGGAGCGCACGCCCAATTCCCAATGACCGCCCGGGTGGGGGCCAAAAGACCAACCCACGCCGCCACCCTGGAGGTCCTTGAGGGAGGCTTGCAGCACCGTGTAGCGGTAGGCCAGTTCCGGGCACAGGATGACCGAGTTGGTCAGCGCCCACCACTCCCCGGTGATGGGTTTGTTGACCGCCCAATTCGCCCCGCGATAAGGCGGTTCCAGAGTTTCATACGCCCCAAAATCATTCACCGTGCGGTTCAGGCCGCCGTTCTGGATCAGCCAGGCGCCGGGTTGGCGGCTCAGGATGGTGGTTCGCAGACGGGCGCCATCCACAATCCGCTTCGGCACTCCGCCATCCATGAAATAGCCGGAGACGTCCTTCCCATAGCGGTCCACGAGTTCGGCCACGTATTCGTTATAAAAATCATTGTAGCGCTGGTACGGGGCGCCGTCATTGTAGCCGACCCGTTCCTGGTCTTCCTTGCTGAAATCGTGGCCATCGCTGGGATGGATATACCACACCACGCGCATCTTTTGTGCCTGGGCAGCCCGGATGATATCGCGCAGCACATCGCGTTTGGAGGTGTGACCTGGCAAATACTTTTGCATCACTGCGCTGGGGAACAACACGTTCATGTTCGCATGCGACGTGGTGAAAATCAGGTATTGGGCATGCATTAACTTGGCGGTGGCCACCAGATCATCCGCATCCAGGTTATCCGCGAGTTCATCCAGGCTTCGCATTGGGGAACCGTCGGCCCAAATCGTCGCGCCGTATTGGTAACTTTTGGCGGGGTACATGTAGTGGGCAAACATGCCCAAGTGCATGTCGTAAAAGGAAGATGCCGCCCCCGCAGATGCGGGTAACGCGACCGGATTGGTAGCGGCTGGCGCAGAGCCCAGCGCGAGACCCAGGGCGAAGGCGATCACGAAGCGGGCGACGGCGTTCATAGAAATGCGGTCGTGCCGATCAAACGCTGGGAATACCCAATTCCTGTTTGACCTCGGCAAACTTGGCGATCGCGAAAGTCAGGTCTTCCCGGGTGTGGGCGGCGGAAATCTGGGTGCGGATGCGGGCCTTGCCCTGGGGGACGACGGGGTAGGAGAAACCGATGACGTAAACGCCCTTGGCCAGCATGGCATCCGCCACACGGGTCGCGAGGGCGGCGTCGCCGAGCATGATGGGCACGATGGGATGTTCGCCAGGGAGCAAGCGGTAACCAACCTGGCTCATGCCGTCGCGGAAGAATCGGGTATTGGCTTCGAGTTGGTCGCGCAATTCCGGGGAGGCGGTGAGCAAATCGAGGGCTTTGAGGGAAGCGGCCACAATAACGGGCGGCACGCTGTTCGAGAACAAGTAAGGGCGGGAACGCTGACGCAAGTATTCGATGATTTCCTTGCGGCCACTGGTGTAGCCGCCACTGGCGCCGCCGAGGGACTTGCCCAGGGTGCCGGTGAGGATGTCCACGCGGCCCATGACCTGGTGGAATTCGTGGGTGCCGCGACCGCGTTTGCCCATGAAACCCACGGCGTGGGAATCATCCACCATGACGATGGCGTTATACTTTTCCGCGAGATCGCAAATGGCCGGCAGGTTGGCGATGTAGCCGTCCATGGAGAACACGCCGTCGGTGGCGATTAGGCGGAAGCGGGCTCCCTGGGCTTCCACGAGCTTTGCTTCGAGGTCCGCCATGTCGTTGTTTTTGTAGCGGTAACGGTCCGCTTTGCAGAGCCGCACGCCATCGATGATGCTGGCGTGATTTAACTCGTCGGAAATGATGGCATCGCCTTCACCCAGGAGCGTTTCGAATAATCCGCCGTTGGCATCAAAGCAGGAGCCGTAGAGAATCGTGTCCTCGGTGCCCAGGAACTCGCTCAGTTTACGTTCCAACGCCTGGTGGGGAGTCTGGGTGCCGCAAATGAAGCGGACGGACGAAAGCCCATAGCCCCATTGGTCGAGGCCGGCGTGGGCCGCCGCCCGGACCTCGGGATGTTGGGACAGGCCGAGGTAATTGTTGGCACACAGGTTGATGACAGGTGCGCCGTCCCCCACGCGCACATGGGCGCCCTGCGGCGATTGAATGCGGCGTTCCGTTTTGTAAGTACCGGCCGCGCGGATGGCGGCGAGTTGGGCGGTGAGATGCGCTTGCAGGGGGCCAAACATAATAACGGTGGGGTTATTTGGGGATGAAAGGGTTGCCGGCCGGGGGGACAAAATTCACGAGATCCGCCGGCGGTTGGCCGAGGGCGGGACGGTGGAACAAATCACCAAACTTGGTAAACCCGGGGCCGAACCCGCCATGGCTCAGGAAGAATTGTCCGTTTTCCACGCCCATGAAGCGGTCCAGACGATCAGAACGACCCGTGGGATCATGGCTGAAGGTGGCGCCAGACAGTTCAATCCACTCACCAGCGGGGGTGCGGATCCATTGGTTGCCGTAAAGCGCTTTGCGGCGGAGGTGGCCGTTGTCGCCGCCAAAATTCTCGCTGAAGCTGTAGAGGCCATGCAGCCAGCCGCCATCCCGTGGCGCGCGCCAACTGGAGATCAGCATCCAGGATTTCTGTTCAGGATGAAAATAGTAACCCGAAAAGACGGTGTAAGTGCCGTTCGTGGGTTGCGCGGTGACGAGGAAGCGCTGGCGCTCACCGGTTTTCCAGTTAAAGACCAGATGGCTGTGACCGCCGGTGCCTTCGTTGCCGAAATCCCCGGCCTCCACGCCATTGCCCTTGGCCAGCAGCGCAACCCGATTGGTGGGATCCACCCGGGAGCGGCTGACCCCTTCGTTGCCGCTGTCCCACACGCTGAAAATAATGCGTCGTTCGGTGGGGCTGTTAATTTGCATTCCGAAGTAGCCGCGATGCCAGCCGCAGGCCATATAGTAGGTGTAGAGCGGTTCGTCCACCCCGGTCATTTCGCAATAAAAAGCCGCGACGTTGGTTCCCGCCGGGACGGGATAGGCAAGATGGACGGAGGCGGCATTGCGGCGAGGTTTCAGATTGAAATGGGCCGTTGCTGCGGACGGTCCGTCCAGCACAAGCGCTTCGAGATCACCGAACGGTTGTCCGGCCGCGTTCAGGGACTGCAATTGGAACTTTTGATAACCCGCGCCCGGAATGGGAAATTCGCCAAACGCAGCGGTGACTGGCTCCGCGCCGCCACCCTTCACTTCGGCGTCATGGGAGGTGCCGCCCACGGTGAGTCGCAGTTTGCTCACCGCATCCGCCTTGAGGCGGAGGGTGACCGAACAGGTGATCGAGCCGGCGCCGTCAAACTGGCCGAACCAGAGCACACTTTGCTGGGGGTCACGCCAACCCGTCAGGCCGGAGCGCTGGGAGACCCGGGCGCTTTCAAAATCGGGATCGAGATAGGCAGTGAAGGCGGGGATGCTCACCGGGGTCGCGGAGCTCCGGGTCGGCAGCAGCGCGGCCAGAAGCAAGATCAGCGCGGCCGTCAAACCCAGGAGGCGGGGGAGAGGAGATCGTTCCAAATGGAGCGCCAGGTGCGCGCCCGGCGGGGAACGGTGGTGACTCCTCTCTCCCGACCTCACCCCAGCCGAAACGGACTGGGGAAGGTGAGCAGCCCGGCCAATTGTTTTACCCGGCGGATGCGCCGGGACGGTGGGGAGATGGGGATTGGCCATGGGAGGGGTTTGGCGGGGTGTTTAGCTCCACTTCAAAATCACCTTGCCGGATTCGCCCGAAAGCATGGCGTCAAAGCCTTTTTGGAATTCGGTATAGTGGAACCGGTGGGTGATCACCGGGCTGATGTCCAGGCCGCTCTGGAGCATGACGCTCATTTTGTACCAGGTTTCGTACATTTCGCGGCCGTAAATGCCCTTGATCGTCAGCATGCTAAACACGACGGCATTCCAGTCGATGGCCATCTCCTTTTCAGGAATTCCCAACATGGCGATTTTGCCGCCGTGGCTCATGTTCGCGATCATGTCACGGAAGGCGGCGGCGTTGCCCGACATCTCGAGGCCCACGTCAAAGCCTTCGGCCATACCGAGTTCCTTCTGCACGTCCGCCAGGCTGGTGGTGCGCACATCCACGGCGCGGGTTACTTTCATCTTGCGGGCCAGTTCCAACCGGTAAGGATTCACATCCGTGATCACCACGAAGCGCGCCCCGGCATGCCGGGCGATGGCGGCGCCCATGATCCCGATGGGACCGGCGCCGGTGATCAGCACATCCTCGCCGAGCACCGGGAAGGTCAGGGCGGTGTGGACGGCATTGCCGAAGGGATCAAAAATCGAGGCGATATCGCGATCAATGCCCTCATTATGGTGCCAGACATTGGTCATGGGCAGGGCGATGTACTCAGCGAAAGCGCCGGAGCGGTTGACGCCAATGCCCTGGGTGTCCTTGCACAGGTGGCGGCGTCCGGCGAGGCAGTTCCGGCAGCGGCCGCAGACCACGTGGCCTTCGCCACTGACGATCTCACCCGGGAAAAAGTCCTTTACGTTGGAGCCGACGGCGACGATCTCGCCGACGAATTCGTGACCCACCACCATGGGAACCGGGATGGTTTTCCGCGCCCAGGCGTCCCATTTGTAAATGTGGATGTCCGTGCCGCAGATGCCGGTACGGTCCACTTTGATGAGCACGTCGTTGAGGCCGATGACGGGTTCCGGCACATCGGCCAACCACAATCCCGGTTCTGCTTTGCTTTTAACCAGTGCTTTCATATAAATTCATTTACCGCACCCGCAGATTGGTACTGCGGGAGGATTCCGGTGCCGGCGGCTTGGGTCGCCGGAAGGCCAGTGATCCTACAGTTCCAGAAGAATCACTGGTAGCTAAATACAAAGCCGTACAATTTGCAAGAAGAATTTCCGGTATATTAAACGAAAGCGTATGCCCGCCTCGAAAACAACCCGTACCCCGCCCCCCGCGACCCCGGTAGCCCATCCCGCCGGGGAATGGGCGGGCGAGCAGCTTTGCCGTCGGCTCAAACATCTCCGCGCCGAGCGGGGTTGGTCGCTGGACACGCTGGCGAATGCCTCTGGTGTGAGCCGCTCGATGCTGAGCCAGATTGAGCGCAACCAGGCCAACCCCACGCTGGCGGTGGCGTTCCGGATCGCGCGCGCTTTTGGCATGTCCCTCGGGGAGTTTGTGGAAACGCCGGGGGCCATGTCCTCCATTGTCGTCATCCGGGCGAATGACCGGGCGTACCATTACCGGTCGGACCAGGATTGCCAGATCCGAACGCTTTCGCCGTTGAATCTCGAAAAAGATGTCGAGTTCTATGAGGTGCAACTCAAAGAAGGCGGGGCGTTGCGGAGTGCGCCGCACTTCGCCGGGACGCGCGAATTCCTGACGGTGCAAAGCGGCCGGGTGCGGGTGCAATCGGCGGAGGATGCCGAGGATCTGGAACGCGGCGACTCGGTGAGCTACCGCGCCGATGTGCCGCACGCCATCATTAATATCGGCAAGGGGGAGGCCCTGGTGTCGCTCGTGGACATTTACCGCTAAGCCGATGAAGAAGCCCATTTCCGTCCTGCTCTGGCTGCTGTTGTCGTTGGCCGGGGCGGGGGCCTATGCCGTGCTCGCGATCGAGCGCGGTGCTCCGGTGAATTCCGCCTATCTACTGATCGCCGCGGTTTGCACGTATGCCATCGGCTACCGGTTTTATTCCAAGTGGATTGCGGTCCGGGTGCTGATGCTGGATGACCGCCGCGCCACGCCCTGTGAGGTGAACGATGATGGCCGGGATTTTGTGAAAACGAATCGGTTCATCGTCTTCGGTCATCATTTCGCGGCCATCTCCGGTCCGGGGCCGCTGGTGGGTCCGGTGCTGGCCGCCCAGTTTGGTTATTTGCCGGGGGCGATCTGGATCCTGATCGGGGTGGTCCTAGGCGGGGCGGTGCAGGACTTCGTCATTTTGTTTTGTTCATTGCGCCGGAATGGGAAGTCGCTCGGGCAGATGGTGAAGGAGGAACTTAATCCAGTGGCGGGGGCGTTCGCGGTCACCGCCATCCTGGCCATCATGATCATCCTGCTGGCGGTGCTGGGATTGGTGGTGGTGAAAGCGCTGGCGGAGAGTCCCTGGGGGGTGTTTACAGTGGGAGCCACCATCCCCATTGCGATGTTCATGGGCGGTTATCTGCGCTACGTCCGGGTCGGCAAGGTGTTGGAAGCCTCGGTCCTTGGCGTGGTCCTGCTGCTGCTGGCGGTCTGGGGCGGGCAGTTCGTCCATGGGGACCCGCATTGGGCGGGGCTGTTTACGCTGACCGCGCCGCAGCTCGCCTGGGGTATCATCGGGTATGGCGTGGCCGCCAGCGTGCTGCCGGTGTGGTTGCTGCTGGCCCCGCGCGACTACCTGAGCACTTTCATGAAACTGGGCACGATCCTGGCCCTGGCGATCGGGGTGCTCCTGGTCCTCCCGGCGTTGAAGATGCCGGCCATCACGAAATTCATCGACGGCTCCGGTTTGGTGTTTGCGGGCAAGCTCTTTCCCTTCTGCTTTATCACGATCGCGTGCGGTTCCATCTCTGGTTTCCATTCGCTGATTGCCAGCGGCACCACGCCCAAAATCCTGACGCGGGAGAGTTATGCGCGGCCGGTGGGTTATGGCGCGATGTGCCTGGAATCCCTGGTGGCCGTCATGGCCCTGATTGCCGCCTGCACACTGGAACCCGGGGTTTACCTCAGCATGAATGTCCCGGCTACCGGCGCCCCGCCGGCGGCGATTGCCGCGAACACCGTGGCCAAGGTGCAGGCGGCGGGTTTCCAGGTCACGCCCGAGCAAATGAGTGCCCTGGCTGACGAGATGCATGAGAAAACGCTGTATGGTCGGACGGGGGGAGCGGCGACCCTGGCGGTGGGCATGGCCAACATCTTTTCGCAGGTCACGCACGGACGCTGGCTGGGATTGTGGTACCACTTTGCCATCATGTTCGAGGCGCTGTTCATTCTCACCACGATGGATGCTGGAACACGCGTGGGACGCTACCTCGTGCAGGACTTGTTGGGCACGTTTTGGAAGCCATTGGGCAACACCCGGAATTTCGGAGCCAACCTGCTGGCGAGCGGGTTGATTGTGGGCGGTTGGGGTTACTTCCTGATCCAGGGCGTGCGGGATCCGCTGGGTGGCATCAATTCGCTCTGGCCGATTTTTGGCATCGCCAATCAACTGCTGGCGACGATTGCACTCTGTCTGGCCACCACCGTTATTCTCAAGATGCAGTTGCGCGATCCGGCCCCGGCCAAGGGCCGGCCGATGCTGGCTTGGGTGACGCTCGGTCCCTTGCTCGTCCTGCTCACGGTGACCATGACGGCCGGCTTGGAAAAGATTTTCCACGCGGATCCCCGCATTGGTTTTCTGTCCGGCGCCAAGGTCCTGGACGACGGTTTACCCGCTTTGCAAGCAGCCGTTACCGCCGCGCAGTCGGGCGGAGTTGCGGCGGCCGTTCAAGCGGCGGAAGTGGCCTGGCATACGAATCGCGTCAAACATTTCAACGCGGAACTGGATGCGGTGGTCACCGGATTTTTCCTGGTGCTGGTTACCGCCATCGTGGCCCTGAGCCTTTGGGCTTGGGTCGGGTTGCTCCGGCGTCGGGGGCGGGTGAACCTGCAGGAATCGCCCACGGTTTGGCTGCCGGGTTACGCGGTGGCCGAAGCGCGGCCCGTGCCGGTGGTGGGATTGCTGGCATTGGGATTTGGTCTGGCTCGGGAACTTTCGGGGGAGGCGCAATTGGAGCGGGCCCAACGCCTGGCGGTGGCGTCGACATGCGGCCATTCGGAGCATGCGGGGCAGGCGGTGGCGGAAGCCGCGGGACCGAGCCGGGAACAATTATATGTGGAGGTCACCGAGCGGCGGTTTCAGGGCGTGAACCGGTGTTGCTAGTCGTGGTTGGGGGCGGGAAACTGGATTAGGTGTCCGGAGCCTGGACACCGTACGAGAATAGGACCGATAGGACCAATAGAACTCATGGGACCGATGCAGGAGGTATTGGTGAGGTTTCGGCTTGGCGAATGATGGACTCAAGAGCGGGAAACTGGATTAAGTTTGTTTAAGGGCGACTAAGGGGGGCGCGCGGGAGCGCGAGACCCTTTGCTGCTCAAAAATGACCACTTCGCGCCGGGGTTTCGCTGGCGCAGGGAAGCTCCACCCTCGAAACTGGATTAAGTTTGTTAAAAGGCGACAAAGGTGGGGGAAGGCGCGCGGGCGCGCTTCCCCCACCTGCCGGGTGCAGTCGCAGTCCGTCGTGGACGACTACTCGCTGATTCAGATGTCAAAGAGCCGGCCCGGGCGCCCTTGGTAGGGTCCCCGGGCAAATTGGGGCGGGGCTTATCAATTGGGCACCCCGCCGGCGGCGAGGCGCCAGGTCGGCTGCCACCGCGCAAGGGGCAGCCGGTGCACGATTCTGCCGTGACGGTATGCAACCATCGTTATGGGTTTACCACGGGGGGCGGGGAAACGTATTACTACCATAGGAATTTAAGCGTGAATTTCCCCAACAGTGGCAAGTATGGGACAATGGTGTCGAATGCCGGGTTCAACGCGCGTGAGGGGAATGGATCCGAGGATGGTGCCAATTGGATTGAGACCATTCGGGCAGCTAATTTCTATTTATTTCACGGGGTGAATTAAATTGCGAAAGAGATACCGTTTCCCTCGGGCTAAAAAGAACCAGCCTTGCGCGTCCCTTGCCAATCTGGTTTGACTGCCGGATTTTCCTTGGACACCGCTCTGGCCGGCCGATTTCTCCAGGGAACGCCCGCGTCGATCCATCCGGAATTTCACTGGTCTTTCGGGCCAATTCTGATAAATTGCGAAACTGAAATTGTTGGCTCCCAGCGAGTTTCGTCTTGAGCGGGAGACATCGGAAAAGGCCATTATGCCAGAACGTTGGTCAACCATGGGCGAGGTCGCGGCGCATCGCGGGGGCAATCCGGACATGATCCACAAATGGATCACCCGGAGAAGCCTCCTCGCATACATCTGTAATGCTCGGCAAGAGCACCCGCAAGGGTACGCGACGCAGAACATGTTCGACACCACCGATTTTGAATCCTTAACCTGAAGCCATGGGTGCCCAGACAAGCCGAGTATTAGAGCGAATTTCCCTGTCGGGGTACAAGTCCATCCGAGAACTCAAGGATTTTGATTTGAGCAGGGGCCTCAACGTGCTGATCGGCGCTAACGGCTCGGGCAAGACCAACTTTATCCGGTTTTTTGAATTGCTTGGTAATTTAATGGATCCCAACAAGGGGCTGCAGAATTACACCAGTGCCCGCGGGCGCGCGGATGCTTTCCTTTTTCGCGGCATGAAAGTGACCCCCGAATTCAAGGCCCAATTGAAATTCGGAAAGAACGAATACAAATTCACACTCCGCGCCGCGGATGATCGTTCGCTTTTTTTTGCGCAAGAATCGGCGCCGTTCGATGGCCCACATTATGGGGCGGTTGAAAATGACCGAGGCAGTGGACACAAGGAAAGTAATGTCGCTCGTTATCAGAAGATTCAGGCCCTGAAATGGGTGTACGAGACAATTCGAGACTGGCGCGTTTACCACTTTCACGACACCTCACCTTCCGCCCCGGTCATGGGCTTGTGCAACATCGTGGATAACGACGTGTTGCAGGGCAACGCCGCCAATCTGGCCGCGTTTTTGATGCGCATGGGCGCCGCAAATCCCGAGCACTTCGCCCAGATTGAAGAAACCGTGAGACAGGTGGCTCCCTTCTTTGGCGCTTTTGTGCTCAAGGAGGTTGTTCCGGGCCAAACACAATTGTTATGGAAAGATCGTTATTCGGATTTATTATACTATCCTCACCAACTTTCAGATGGGACTTTACGCTATATTTGTTTGGCCACGTTGCTGCTCCAGCCAAAACCAGCCGCAACTATTGTTATTGATGAGCCCGAGTTAGGATTGCATCCGTACGCCATAAAGTTACTTGCCAGTCTCCTTCATGAGGCCGCTCAGCGCGCGCAGTTGATTGTTTCCACGCAAGCCTCGCTTTTGGTCGACGAGTTGACTCCTGAACAAGTAATTGTGGTCAATCACCGCGATGGTGAAACCCTTTTTGAACGCCAGAATGCGACCAAGCTCAAAGACTGGTTAGAGGAATACACTTTGGGGCAACTCTGGGAAAAGAACGAACTTGGGGGGCTGCCGTGAGTAAGTGGATACGGCTTTACATAACGGTCGAGGGACAGGCCGAAAAGGAATTTGCCGACCGCGCATTGAAACCACATCTGGCCGGTTATTCTGTGGAAGTTCGCTCCCGCGTGGTGGTCACGAATCGTAAATTGGGCAAACGCGGCGGAATTCTGGACTTTGAAAAAATCCGCGGGGACGTAGGTAGGTTGATAAAGGAGGACCGGAATGCGGAAGCAAGATTTACCACGATGGTCGATTTGTATGCTTTACCCCCGCAATTTCCCGGCTGGGTAGAAGCCGGCAAGAAATCGCACCCGGTTGAACGCGTTAATGTTTTGGAAAATGCCTTGCTCGCTGAATTTAACGAGCCACGGTTCTTTCCTTTTATCCAATTGCACGAGTTTGAAGCCTTGCTCTATTGCGATTTGGCCGAATTGGAGAGGCGCATTGCCAATTCCGCCTCGGGCATCAGTGCGCTGAGCAAGGAGGTTTACGGCTTGGCCCCGGAACAGATTAATGAAGGACCCACGACCGCCCCAAGCAAGCGAATTATTCGTCATGTCCCGATTTATGAACGGAATAAAGTACGGGTTGGCGCTCCAGCAGCAGCGGCTATCGGTCTGAACAATTTGCGGGCCAAATGCCCTCATTTTGGCAATTGGCTGTCACGACTGGAATCGTTGGGACAAGTCCGGGAGAAGATTTGATGTCTTTGCTCCAGATGGTAGAGCTAACCAGGATCGCGTAAAGGCCGTCCAATTCGCGCCAAGTTTCTTGCTTCCCGCTCACTGGGCGAGGCTCAAATTCCACTTCCGCGCGCTCCGGCAGTTCGACGGTCTCCAGAGGGCGAAATACCCCGTGCTCATAAACCGCATGGATCGTCTTCATTTGGTTGCTCCTGTTCCCGCTCCAAATCATAATGAGTTTGCAGGTTCAGCCAGAATTCGGGAGCCATGCGGAAATAGCGCCCCAGGCGCAGGGCGGTGTCCGCCGTAATGGCCCGCTGGCCTTTGACAATTTCGTTGATGCGACGTGGCGGCACGCCAAGGTCTTTCGCCAGCCGGTATTGGGTGATATCCATGGGCCGGAGAAACTCCTCGACCAGGATTTCCCCCGGCGTGATGTTGCTCAATAAATCGCTTTTCATGATCAGTGATGATCCTGATCATATAATAACGCGATGCGTTATTAATGCCAAGCGCCGGGTGAGAATGGTGCAAATCCCTCTTTGTTCACGAGTTCTTCGCCTCGGCTCGAACCACCACTGGGGGATTGCCTGAACGGTGGTGACTGGAAAGTAGCCCGGCTGGCATGGTTGACTCAGATTTCACGGTGGGGGGGATTTCCCCCATGGCTAAGCAGTTGATCGCTTTTCTGTTCCGGGCAGACTATTGTCCGCCATGTTTATCACAGGTCTGGGAACCGCGGTGCCGGTCAATCGCTACAAACAAAGCGAGGGATGGGTTGCGCTCCAGGCGGCGCCGCAGTTTGCCGGGCTGTCGGCGCGGTCGCGGTCGATTTTGCGCAAGGTGCTGGGGGGCGGGAATGGGATTGAGTCACGGCATTTGTCCCTCGACTCGTTGCACGACGTGTTTGCCCTGGATCCGGACACCCTGCACGCGCGATTTGCGCGGCACGCGCCGGCCCTGGCGGCGGCGGCGGCAGGGAAGGCGTTGCGGTCGGCCGGTTGTGCGGCGGAGGAAATCGATGGTCTCATCATCAGCACTTGCACAGGGTATCTTTGTCCGGGGTTGACGAGTTATGTGAGTGAGTTGCTGGGCTTGCGGGCGGACGTTCTGGGCTTGGACCTGGTGGGGCAGGGGTGCGGCGCGGCGTTGCCGAATCTGCGGACGGGGGAAGCGCTGATCGCGGCGGGACGTTGTCGCCGGGTGTTGTCGGTGTGCGTGGAGATTTGCAGTGCGGCGCTGTACCTGGATGATGACCCGGGAGTATTGATCAGCGCGTGTCTGTTCGGCGATGGCGCGGGCGCGGCAGTGCTGGCCCCGGAGGCGGGCCCGAGTGGTCGGCGGGTGGAATGGCGCGCGGCGGGGACGGCTTTGGCGCCGGAGGACCGTGAATTGCTGCGGTTTGAACAACGCCACGGGATGTTGCGGAACATCCTCAGTCCCGAAGTGCCGGAATTGGCGGCCCGGCATTCGGGGGCCCTGGTGGAGCGCATGCTGGCGGAGGCGGGACTGCGGCAGGCGGACATTGCGGCCTGGATCTGGCACGCGGGTGGTCGCGAAGTTTTGCTGGCGTTGCAGGAACGCTTTGGGCTGTCCGCGGAGGACACCCGTTGGAGCGCGGAGGTGCTGCGGGATTTTGGCAATATCAGCAGCCCCTGTGTTTACTTTGCCCTGGAGCGGGCCCTCGCGGGGGGCGCACCGCCGGGGACCTGGTGGATGGGTTCTTTTGGCGCGGGATTCAGTTGTCATGGGACACTCCTGGCGGTGGATCAAGCGGGGGCGGCTGCGGAATGAAACGCCGGGTGGAACCGGAATGGCTGGATGAACTGCCGGCGGAGGATCCGCGGGCGGTCGGTTCGCGCCGGGATTTGACCCGCATCAATCGCATCATGGGCAATGTGGGGATACTTGGTCGCTTGATTGGGGACGCGACGGCCGGGAGGCCACCCCGGCGGGTGGTGGAGTTGGGGGCGGGGGATGGGCGGTTGCTGCTGGAACTGGCACGGCGGTTGGCGCCCCGCTGGCCGGGAGTGTCCGTGGGGTTGCTGGATCGCCGGGAGGCGGTGCGCCCGGAAACGCGGGCGGCGTTTGGAGCGCTCGGCTGGACCGTGGAAGTGATTACGGCCGATGTGTTTGACTGGCTGGAGCGGCCGGAGGCGCAGACCGATATCCTCGTGGCCAATTTGTTCCTACATCATTTTCAACCGGGTTCGCTGGCGGAGCTTTTGGCCCTGGCAGCGCGGCGGACCAAGCTCCTGGCGGTCTGTGAACCCCGGCGCTCGGCCGTGGCCCTCGCGGCCAGCCGTCTGCTGGGATGCATCGGTTGCAATGACGTGACGCGGCACGATGCAGTGGTCAGTGTGCGCGCCGGTTTTGTGGGGACCGAGTTGTCGGGGTTATGGCCGGTGGGACCGGAATGGCGGCTGCGGGAAGAGGGCGCGCGGCTTTTCAGTCATGCTTTTGTGGCGGTGCGCGCAGACGGGATTTGAGCCATGAGCCGCAAACCGATTACGATCGTGGGTGGTGGGTTGGCGGGTTTGACGCTCGGGATCGGGCTGCGGCAGCAGGGGGTGCCGGTGATGATCCGGGAGGCGGGCAGCTATCCGCGGCACCGGGTGTGCGGTGAATTTATCAGCGGCCGGGGCCGGGAGACGCTGGTCCGATTGGGCTTGCTCCAACCCGTGATGGCGGCCGGGGCGGTGACCGCCCGGACCACCCGGTTTCATTCGCCGCGCGCCCAGGCACCCACACAAACCCTGGCGGAGCCGGCACTGGCGATTTCGCGGTATGCGCTGGACGCGGTGCTGGCGCGGGAATTTCGCCGGCTCGGCGGGGAATTGCGGGAGGGGGACCGGTGGCGTGATGGGGTCGGGACCGAAGGCTGGGTGCGGGCCACGGGACGGCGGCTCGCGCCGGGGGGCGGTCGCTGGCAGTGGTTGGGGCTGAAGATCCACGCTCGGAATGTTCCGCTCCAGGCGGATTTGGAAATGCACCTGGCTCCCGGTGGTTATGTGGGAATCAGCTCCCTCGGCCAGGGGGAAGTGAATATTTGCGGCATCTTTCGGCGACGGGCGGGAGCTGGCTCCGCGCCGGTGCGGTGGGAAGAGGCATTGCGCGGACTGGATGGCTCGCAACTCCGGGAACGGTTGGCGGGAGCGGGCTTTGACGAGGCCTCCTTCTGTTCCGTCGCGGGGCTGTCGTTGCGTCCCCGGCGGGCGGAGCAAACGGAGGAATGTTCGGTGGGAGATAGCATCACCATGATCCCGCCGGTGACGGGGAACGGGATGTCGATGGCGTTTGAATCCGCCGAAGTAGCGATAGGGCCGCTGGCGGCGTGGAGTGCGGGGGAGATGGGTTGGACCGAAGCGCGGCAAGCGGTGGCGCGGGATTGTGATGCGCGATTTGCGCGGCGGTTGGCGTGGGCGTGGCGGTTGCAGCAAGTCCTTTTTATGCCGATGGTGCCGGAGTTACTGGTGCGCGGGGTGCCGCGCTGGCCGTGGTTGTGGCGGTTGCTGGAACGTAACACGAGGTGAAGGGGGGGCGGTGGGTGGGGGACTAAAAAATGGACAGGATTGACAGGATGAACAGGATGGAGGGGGGAAGTGGGAGGGGAAACGCTCAGCCAGAGGGGCGGCAGGGTTTCGCGGAAAACCGAACAGGAGGAACTGAGGGTTTTCGGAAGTTTGTTGAATTTGGGTCCCGCTATAGAAACGAACACCGGACATGTGTCGCTCCTACGGAGCTTTTGTACTTATCTGGCCACGGGCTATAAACATGGCGCCCCGAATGGGGCTCAGGAGGCGTGGATCGCCTGGCTCAGGGCTTGGAGAGACGAAAGAAACGGGCGCTGCCGGTGGCGGCATTGGTGACGGAATATTGGCCGGCGAAGATGGTGGGTTGGTTGGTGACCGTGGTCCATTTTGAGGCCGCCAGCCCGGAATTGAATTCCAAACGGTAGCCGGGAGCTGAGGTCGGCCAGTCGAGTTCTACCCTACTTGAGGACGCAGAAGTGATGCGCAAGGAAGGCGCGCAACTCCCGCCCGTCACGCTCAATTGATAGGGTCCGTACGATCCGCCCACGCCGTTCACCGTCACATCAAATACCTCGTTGGATGTTACATTGAAGGAATAGGTGCGGGTGAAGGGCGCGTTGGTGAGGAAACCACTGAGCGTGCTGTCGCCGGAAAAGCCGATCAGACCACTGCAGACCGCCGTCGGGCTGAAATTAGGGGCATATGCCGCGCTGAAAACATCCGCCGCCGACGACTGCAGAGTGACGGTGATGCAGGCGTCTTGCGGCCCGTTTTGAAACGTATGGACTTGATAGTATTGATTACTTTCGCCGGGACCCGGGCACAACGGAAGGGAGCCGCAAATGGAGTTGGTCCCGACACGCGTCAGGGTGGTTTGCGTGGGGCTGAGTGGGTCCAACGCTCCGGCGATGATGGTGTTGGGACACAGCAGGCAAGCGCCACTCCCGGTGCCACAGACTTCGGATGATAGAAAAAGCGCGGCGCAACGAAATACGCCGACGGAGCCGGGAAAGCCATCCACGATCCGCAGGGTCCAGAGGCCATTGGCCGCCGCGGGGGACATGCCCGAAAAGGCGGCGAGTGGTTGCTGCGGACGGTAGGTATTGGTAAATGGCGCCTGGCCGTTGTCGATTGACAGGATGGCGCTGTCAGAAAAGGTGGTGCGCTGGCTAGTGCCGCAGAAAGTCCCGAAATCATGGCCACTGGAACCATCATTGCCGGCCAGGCGCACCGTGGTTCCATTCGGCGCAATCAAGTAAAAACTCAAATCCTGGTCAAACGGGTGCGTCACAAACAAAGCCACGGTCACGGCGCTGACCATGCCGCTGAAATTGGTTACCAGGATCGGGATATCGGTGGTGCCAACATCGGGCAGGGTGGCGGCATTGTGGTTGGCAAACTCGACGGGCGCGCCGTTCGACTGGCCGCCGGGGGCCGTGGCGGAGAAGATTTCCATCGGGCCGAAAGTGGCGTTGGACAAAGTCAACTGGTAGCGCACCGTCTGGCCGCAGAGGAACGACGGCAGCAGGCTAATCTGAAAGGGCGTGAGATTGGTCCCAAATCCGCCGGCGGGAATGGTGGGATACACGGAGTAGGGCTGCGTGATCGCAACGCCCGAACTGCTTGTGGTCAAGCTGGCGAACAGATTGGTCAGCGGCGCGCCGGAGCTGTTGCTCACGCTCAGGTAGAGGTCGTGACAATCATTGGGGGCCAGATTGGTCGCGCCTCGGACGCCCGGGTACGAAAGTCCGGCGACCGAGGCCCCGAGATTTACCTCGGTCAACGTCACATCGTGGCCGCCCGGTCCGCCGACGTAACTGATCTGGAACGGCAACCCGCTCAGGTTGGTGATGGCGCCTTCCGGTAGCCCGGCAAAAGTCCCCGACACGGGCGTGCTGTTCCGGATCAAATCGATCGGCTGTCCGCCGGTTGGCAGGAAGCCTAGCCCGATCGACAATCTGCCCTCGAGGTGGGTTGTCCCGTGGACCAAGAGGTTGCCGAAATTGAATTGGGGAACTGGTCCGTTGAGCGTGAAGTCATAGCTACCGGCCGAATTGGCGCCCAAATTGCCGTTCACAGTTAACGTACCGCGCTTCGTCAGGTCGCCTGGCTGCACCACGCCGCCCGTGTCAATCGTCAGGTTTCCGACCGTGCCACTGCCGCTCAAAACACCGTTGACTTTTGTGTAAACCGCCGTGGTCGGAGCCGTTGCATCCATTGCCAGGGTGCCATTCCACACGGTCAGGGCGGGAATTTGAATCAGGCTGCCCGCAGCGAGGCGCATCCTCCCCGCACCGAACTTGTCGAGGCCGCCGGAGCCAAAAAGGCCACCGCTAAAAGCGGAGTCGGCCTGATCATTGCCAACCCCCAGCGTCGCGCCTTCCAAATAGACGCTTCCCGCGCCATTGAGCGAGCCCATGTTTCCCGAGAAACCATTGAAGTCAAACCGCCCGCCGACGCCAACGGTGAGGGGCGCGACGGGGCCGAACTGAAAGAGACCGGTCATTTGAGCGCTGGCGGCAATCCCGGGAGGAGCGCCGACGCTGAGTGACAACGGCCCGAGAATCGCCGCATTGGGCACGGTCTTGGCCAGCAGCAGCGAGCCGGTCATCGTCCGCGTGAGATTGGTATAGGTGTTGGGGGTCGGACCGCTCAAAATCAGCGTGCCCAAACCCCACTGGTCGAATCCGCCCGATCCGCCGATGGAACCGGTCAGGTTCAAGACGTCATTGGAGTTCTGAACGAAGATGGACGTATCAACCACCAGCGTGATGGGACCCGACCACGCATTCGAACCACCCGAAGCGGTCAGGGTTCCCGGACCGAGCAGGCCGTGGTTATGGTTGCCGTTGAGGCTCAAGGCGATATTGGTAACACTGACCCCGTTAAGTTGGAGGATAGCCGTGCCATTCACCGTGGTGCCGAAATTGGTGGTGCCGAGCGCGGTAGAGTTTGCCAGCACCAGCGTTCCCGCATTCACCTGCACTGGACCGGTGAAGTTGTTGGTACCGCCCAATAGCAGGGTGCCCGGGCCGGTTTTCGTCAGGCCGTGTGCGCCCTTTGTCGTCGCGTTAAGATTTAACTCCGGGATCAGTGCGTTGCTCACCGTTTCGACATCGATGGTCGGCGAGGTGGGCAGATTCAAATTGCCCGAAATGAAGGACTGCGAATTCGTGCTCCCATTCACCAAGATGCCGCCACCGGGCGACAAGGCTCCGGAACCCGTGGTGATTCCGCCGCCATTCAACGTCAGCGAGCCACACAAATCCATGAAGCCGGTGAGGTCCAGCAACCCGGAATGATTGATGTTAATCGGCACCGTCGCGCCGATATCCGAGCTGTTGGCTTCCCGGACCACGGCGGTGCCCGGTCCGCCAACGCCGTCGCCAATAATGAGTGGACCGGAAGGAATCGCCGTCCCCACCGTTTTGTTCATGATCACGGTGCCGGAAGCCACCCACGTGGTGCCGGCGTACGTGTTGCCGCTGCCCCCGAACAGATAATTGGTTCCGCCGCGCAGGGTAAGTCCGCCGGAACCGGAAATCAGCCCGCTGCAGGTGAATGACTGGCCAACCCCGGGGGTAAGGGCAGCGGTTCCATTGAGAACAATGGTTCCGCCCCAACTGCCGCCGGTCACGCTGGTGGACACAGTGACAATGGCACCATCATTGAGCGTCAGCGGTTCGGCGGGAACGGTGGCGTTCACTTGCAGGATCGCGTTGGAACTGACCGTGGTGCCGGAATTCGTCGCCCCCAGGGCGAGCGGGTGGTTCACCGCCAAAGTTCCGGCATTCACCTGCACCGGTCCGGTGAAGGTACTAAGGCCAGCCAGCGAAAGCATGCCCAATCCGGTTTTGGTCAGGCCAAAATTGCCGTTGATGCTGGCGTTCAGCAGGAATTCCGGGACGAGAGCATTGGCCACGGTTTCCACGTCGATCGTGGGGGTTAAGGTCAGATGCAGATTGCCGGAAAAGTAGGACTGACTGGTGGGGCTTCCATTCACGAGCAGGTTGCCACTCAGGGACAGGTTCCCCGAACCTGTGGTCACTCCGCCGCCGTTGAGCGTCAGCGCCCCACAGACATCGGAGAAGCCGGTGAGGTCCAACAACCCGGAGCGATTGATGGTAATCGGCACCGTGGAGCCGATATCCGAGCTGTTGGCTTCCCGGACCACGGCGGTGCCCGGTCCGCCAACGCCGTCGCCAATAATCAGCGGTCCGGAAGGAATCGCCGTCCCCACCGATTTGTTCAAAATCACGGTGCCGGAAGCCACCCACGTGGTGCCGGCGTAGGTGTTGCCGCTGCCTCCGAAAAGGTAATTGGTTCCGCCGCGCAGGGTAAGTCCGCCGGAACCGGAAATCACCCCGCTGCTGGTGAACGACTGGCCAACCCCGGGCGTAATGGCAGCGGTGCCATTGAGAACAATGGTTCCGCCCCAACTGCCGCCGGTCACGTTGGTGGCCACACTGAGAATGGCCCCATCATTGAGCGTCAGGGGCTCGGCGGGAACCGCGGCGTTCACTTGCAGGATTGCGTTGGAACTGACCGTGGTGCCGGAATTCGTCGCCCCCAAGGCGAGCGGGTGGTTCACCGCCAAAGTTCCGGTGTTTACCTGCACGGGGCCGGTGAAGCTGTTGAGGCCCGCCAGAGACAGCGTCCCCAATCCGGATTTGTTGAAGCCGAAATTGCCGCTGATGCTGGCGTTCAGCAGGAATTCCGGGACGAGGGCATTCGTGACGGTTTCCACGTCAATCGCGGGGGTTAAGGTCAGGTGGAGATTGCCGGAAAAGTAGGACTGACTGGTGGGACTTCCATTCACCAGCAAGTTTCCATTCAAGGACAGGTTCCCCGAACCTGTGGTCACTCCGCCGCCGTTGAGGGTCAGCGCCCCACAGACATCGGAAAAGCCGTTGAGGTCCAGCAACCCGGAGCGATTGATGGTAATCGGCACCATGGAACCAAGATCCGAGCTGTTGGCTTCCCGGACCACGGCGGTGCCAGGTCCGCCCACGCCGTCGCCGATTATCAACGGCCCCGAAGGAATCGAAGTCCCAATCGATTTGTTCAACATCACGGTTCCGGAGGCCACCAAGGTCGTGCCCAGGTAACTGTTGCCGGAGCCGCCTATCAGATAAATTGTCCCGCCATTGAGCGTCAGGCCACCGGGACCGGAGATGACTCCACTGCACGTCAACGAATGCCCGGATTGCGCCTGGAAATTGACGGTGCCATTCAAAACGATCGGACCCGACCAAGTGCCCGATCCGGTGGCCACGACACTGAGAATGGCTCCGTCATTCAACGCCAAAGATTCATTGGCCACCGACACGCCACTAATATCCAACTGCGCTCCGGAAATCACGACGGTGCCGCTACCGGAGGCGCCCAGGGCCTGGGGATGCTGCACGAACAAGGTGCCGGCCTGCACCGTGGTGATGCCGCCAAAGGCATTCGCCCCGGACAATGTGAGCGAGCCGCTCCCGGTCTTGTTGACATTCCCGGTACCGGTAATCCCACCCGAAGCATTAAGGGCGCCCAGCACGTTGAAGGTGAGGTCAAAACCATTCAGAGAGATTGAACCGTTAAAAGAGAGCGAATTGGCCGCCGCGGTCGTGGCGAATATTTGGGCGGCATTCAATTGCAGCGGGAACCCGATTTGGTTCGCCAGCGTCGCGTTTTTCGCGCTGATGCCATTGGTCAGCGCGAGCGTATTGGCACCGCTCAAGGCGTACCCCGCGCCGGTAAAGGTAATGGATCCCAAGACCGTGCCCGCCGCATAATCGTTCACATTATTGAGGCGGGCGGCCGAGGCCGGGAAAACGAGGCTGTCCCCGGTGGCGGGCGCCACGGAGCCGACCCAGTTGGCCGGATCGGACCAGAACGAAGACCCGGCGGAAGCGCCCGACCAGGTGCGAGTTGCCCCAAGCACCTGGGTGGCCATTCCGGCCAGCAGAAAAATCGGCAGCCAGGCGATGGCGGCGCGGCGAACGCGGCGGGCATTTGACCAGCGGTCGGCGGCACGGTCGGCGGTGGGCAATGGTGTCATTTGTTTTTGGGCAAATTAGAATGCAATCATGATCCTGCTGGCGGTGGAGAAATTCGCCCAGGTTGGGGGCCGATGCCATCGGAATCGTTCTCCGGAGCATACTACTTATGGAGTAGCCCACAGGCGCATAACCGCGGATGCCACAACCACAGCGATCTTCCGGAGCTTGTTTGCTTTGCTGGCCAGGGGCTATAGACCTGGCGCCCCGAATGGGGCTCAGGAAAGCTGCTTGGAGGGGAGGGCTGGGTGGGCTAGTCTGCGGGGGTGAAATTGCTTTCGGACTGTCGGCTTTATACTTTTGTGGATACCGCCTACCTGCACGGGCGGGCGCCGGCGGAGGTGGCGCGGGAGTTGTGTCTGGGGGGCTCGGATTTGATTCAATTGCGGGCGAAGGGTGAAACGGTGGAGGCGGTGCGGCGGATGGCGGCGGAGATTTTGCCGGTGACCCGGGCGGCGGGGGTTGCGTTGGTGATTAATGATCATTTGGAGGTGGCCCGGGAATTGGGGGTGGAGTTTTGCCATTTGGGGCAGGAGGATTTCTTTGATGCGGGGCATACGCAGGTGGCGGAATTGGTGGGTCCCGGTGCGGGCCCGGCGCTGGGGTTGAGCACGCATGCGCCGGAGCAGGCGCGGCGGGCGCTGGCGGCCGGGCCGGCTTATATTGCAATTGGACCGGTGTTTGCGACGGGCACCAAGCCGACGGCCCGGCCGGTCACGCTGGATTATGTGCGGTGGGCGGCGGAAAATGTGCGGATTCCGTGGTTCGCGATTGGCGGGATTCATCTGGGAAACGTGGATGAGGTAGTGGCGGCGGGGGCGCGGGGAATTTGCGTGGTTTCGGCGATTTTGAATGCGCCGGATATTGCCGCGGCCTGCCGGGCATTTCGGGCCCGGCTCACTTAGGCTCATTGCCATTTAGAATCGGGGCGAACAATAAAACCTTGAACAGGAGCTAACAGAGTTAACAGAGACACACAGAACCATTTCTCCGTTATCTCGGTTTGCTCATGTTGAATTATCGGGGGGCCAGGGGCCGGTGAGGCCAGGTCAGGGGATCTCCTCCATTTTGAATGACATAGAGGGGGAAGTGGGCGAGTCGACGGTTCGCGGGTCGTCCCGATTCAGGAGGTCCGCGACGACATCGGCATATTGATGCTTGTGTCAGGGCAGAGTTTGGCACAACCCGCTTCGGGTTGGGGAAATTTATTGATGTGTACCCAAGGTAGGCGCTCGTGCCTCGCGCCAACCATGGGCTAGCTGGCACAACACCTTTGGTGTTGGGGAGAGGAAGGGCGGTTGGGGATCGGTGAAAAAATAGTTCCGGCGGATGATTTTTGTCCGGTCCCGGGGTTCGAGGTCAAATTTGGCTGGAAATGGGCGGGCGGGTGCGCAAAATGAGGACCAACAAATCAAATTCCAAACCAAGCTTATGCGTCATCCCCTTTTGAAACTTTGTCTCACCGCGGTGCTGTTGAGTTGTGTGGCGGTCCCGCAATTCGCCGGGGCGGCGGATGCCCCCAAACTCAAGGCCCTGATCGTGGACGGTCAGAACAACCATTCCTGGCGGACCACCACACCGATCCTGAAGGCGGCCATGGAGAGCTCCGGCCGGTTCACGGTGGACGTGGCCACCTGCCCGGGAAAGGGCCCGGAAGTTGCCACTTTCAAACCGGATTTTTCCAAATACGAGGTGATTGTTTCGAATTACAACGGGGAAGACTGGGGCGCGGACACGAAAAAGGCCTTGGAAGATTATGTCGGAAAGGGCGGCGGGTTGGTCTCGGTGCATGCGGCGGACAATTCCTTCCCCGGTTGGCTGGAGTACAACAAAATGATCGCGGTGGGTGGTTGGGGCAACCGCTCGGACAAGTCGGGTCCGATGCTTTTGTGGCGGGATGGCAAAGTGGAAAAGGTGGAAAAGGGCGGGCACGGCACCCATGGCAAGTATTTTTCCTTCCTGGTGGAAACCCGCGATACCCAGCATCCGATTATGAAAGGCCTGCCGGCGAAGTGGATGCACGCGAAGGATGAATTGTATGCGACCCTTTGCGGTCCGGCGGAAAACACCACGGTGCTGGCCACGGCGCAGTCCGACGTGACGCACGAAAATGAGCCGATGTTGATGGTGATCAATTATGGCAAGGGCCGGGTGTTTCACACGACCCTCGGGCATGCGGATGAGTCCATGAAGGATCTGGGATTTGTCACCACCCTGAACCGCGGGACAGAATGGGCGGCGACCGGCAAAGTGACGATTCCGGTGCCGGAAAACTTCCCGACGGAGGCGGCGGTCGTGGTTTGGAATCCCCCGGCGGCGAAATAGTCGCGGGTTTTTGAAACAAATTCCGACTCAGGCGGGTCATAAGGGCAAGAGTCGGTGAATTCGGTTGGCTGGCCGCGGGCAGGCGAAACCTGCCTGGGGCCGGCTTTGGCGGAGCAAATTTATGAAGACCAATCTGCGCGGGGAATCAATACTGTGGCGGCGGGCGGCAACTTTCATGGCCGGCTGCGTTCTGCTGGGGTTGGTCGCGGGCTGCAATGTACAAATTGCCTCCTTTGGGAACCTCGGCAATCTCCCGTATTCCGTCACCCGGACCCGGGTGGAAGATGTCCCCGCGGAAATGGCCAAATTGGAGGTGGAAAACCGGTTTGGGGAGGTGAAAGTGGTGGTGGCGGAAGAGGGGAGCAAGCCGGGTTGGACGTGGAAACTACAGGCCTGGGGTAAATCGATGGAGCGGGCGACGGCGACCGCGGATGCAGTCAAATTTACGCTGGAAACCAACGGGACCACCCTCCATGCGGTGGTGAAGATCCCCTCCAGCCGGAGTAATCAACGGATCCAATCGGATTTGGAATTTCACGTGCCCAAAACCTGCGCCGTCCAGGTCCGCAATGGCTTTGGCGCGGTTGCCATCGCGGGAGTGGATGGTCCGGTGGAGGCGCATGGGGAGTTTGGGCCGATGGCGATTCGCGGGGTGCGCGGGGAGGTGCAGGCCCATAATTCGTTCGCGACCCTGACGGTGCGAGATTCCGGGCCCAGCCGGCTCAAGAACCAGAATGGCAGTCTGGAAGTGAGTGAGGCGCACGGGGCCGTGGATGCGGAAACGAGTTTCGCCCACTTGCGCGCCACCGGGATTGCCGGTGCCGTGAACGCGCGCAACCAAAACGGTGCCATCACTTTGGAGGGGGTGAAAGGCGAGGCGCAGGCCCGGACTTCTTTCGCCTCCCTGACGGCCAAGGACATCGACGGACGGATCAAAGCGGCGAATCAAAACGGGCCGGTGACCGTTTCGGGCATCCAGGGGCCAGCGGATATCAGCACTTCATTCGCGTCCCTCACCGTAAGCGCGGTCACGGGCAACGCCGTCCTGGCGAATCAAAATGGCGGAATCCGTACCCGGGAAATTCAGGGAGATATCCAGGCCGAAACCTCCTTTGGGACCATGGACCTGGAAGGAACCGGAACCAATTTCAAGTGTCGCAACCAGAACGGCTCGATCACTCTGCGGGCAAATTCTCCCGAACTGGCCAGGGTGGACGCTCGAACCTCTTTTGCCCACCTGACGGTGCATCTGCCCGGCAAACTGAAACCGGCGATCACCGCGCATACGAGTTTTGGGAATGTGGAGTCCGATTTTCCGGTGCTGATGAAGTCCGGCGGAGCGGATCAGTTTGCCGGGGCGGAGTCCGGCGCGGCCCGGATCAGCCTGGATAATCAGAATGGCAGCATCCGGGTCCACGCGGAAAAGTGAACCCGGCCCGGGCCGACCTCAGAGAAACGACAGCACTTTTTCGACTTCGTTTTTGCTGCCGATGATGAGCGGGGTGCGCTCGTGCATGGCGTGGGGTTGCTTATCGAGAATGCGTTGGGTGCCGTCGCTGGCTGCGCCGCCCGCTTGTTCCGCCATAAAGGCCAGCGGATTAGCCTCGTATAGCAAGCGCAGCTTGCCTTCCGGTGATTTTTTGGTCTGGGGATAAAAGAACACGCCGCCACGGATGAGCGTGCGGTGGAAATCAGCGACCAGGGAGCCGATGTAACGGGAGCTGTAGCCGGCATCGTCCGTCTTGGCCCAATCCAGATACTTTTGGTAGCCAATGGGGAATTTCCGGGAATTGGCCTCGTTGACGCTGTAAATCTTGCCTTCGGTCGGCATCATGACATTTTCCTGAGCCAGGACGAAGGCTCCAATATAGGGGTCCAGAGTGAACATGTGGACGCCATAGCCGGCGGTATAAGCCAGGACGGTGCTGGCACCATAAATCACATAACCGGCGGCGACCTGCTTGTAACCGGGTTGCAGCACACGGGCCATGACATCGCTGGCATCGCACTTGGGATCGCGCTGGAGGATGGAGAAAATCGTGCCGATGTTGACGTTCGCATTGATGTTGCTGGAGCCGTCCAAGGGGTCAAAGAGGACGGTGTACTTGCCACTTTCCGGGGCGTCCTGGATCACATGCGGTTCCTCGTCTTCCTCGGAAACCAGCAGACCGACGTTGCCGCGGTAACCAAGGCAGCGGACGAGGGTATCATTGGCGATCTCATCCAGCTTTTGGACTTCCTCACCCTGGACATTGACCCGGCCGGCTTCCCCCATGATCTCCAGCAGGCCCGCGCGCTGAATTTGCGAGGCAATAATCTTGGTGGCCAGCGTGATGCCGGACAGCAGCCAGGAGAATTCGGTGGTGGCGTGGGGGTTGTTGCCCTTCCGGTCGAGGAAGTGACGTTCAACCGTCTTGATAAATGGTTTTTCAGCGTTTTTCAATCGGCTACGAATCTAGGGTGCTTGCCGGAAACGCGCAAATCGAATTTGGCAACGATTGGGAAAACCGGTGGACGGGCGCGGGGCGGAGGCGGGAGCTTTGAATTTTCCCGCGGGGGGCTGCGTCAGACATTCGGAACGACGCGCCACAAACGGGATACGAATCAAGGCGTCGGCGGAAATTGAAACCATGAATGCGACCAAATCTTACTTCACCGGATGGCGGGCCGGGCAGCGCCGGGCATTTACGCTCATTGAATTGCTGGTAGTCATTGCCATCATAGCGATTCTCGCCGGTATGTTGCTGCCGGCCCTGGCGCGGGCCAAGGAAGCCGGGCGCCGGATTTCCTGTGTCAATAACATGCGCCAATTGGGAATGTCCGCCCGGATGTATGCGGATGACAATACCGGGCACTTTCCGCTGCGTTCCGCGGTGGCGCGCTGGCCCCAGGCGCTCTATGAAGACTATCAAAACACGAATGTGCTGATTTGCGCGAGCGACCCGCATCCGCAGTCGGCCCAGGTCGATCCGGTGCATTACCCGGCGGATTGCGCCGCCCGGAGCTACATGATTAATGGGTGGAATGATTTTTTCTATATCAACAACCCCACGAACTTTAACGCCTACATGGGGGGTAACTCGCCCCTAGCCATGCGGGAGTTGGATATTCTCTATCCGACCGATACCATTATCTTCGGGGAAAAGCGGAGTGTAACTCCGCTGTTGTCCACCCAGTTCTACATGGATCTTTACGAAGGGTTGGGCAATGACAACGATCAAATCGAGAAGGGGCGGCATGCGACGCCCGTGCTGCAAACTGGTTCCGGTGGTTCCAATTATGCCATGGCGGATGGCAGCGCGCGCTTCATGAAATATTGGGAATGCGTCAAGCCCATCAACATGTGGGCGGTGACCGAATTCGGCCGCACCAACCTGGCGGCGTTCTGAGTTGACTCTTTTGGGGTGCGGGGGCGGGGAACATCGGTGCGATGTCCCGCCCCCCTTTTTTTGAGCCGGTAAGCCGGCCGCGGGCTTCGGGGCCCGGGGCAAGGTAATTGGCCCAAGCTTTCGGCTGCTCCCGGGGCGGAAACCGCTCCAGGTAAAAGCAATGCGACCACAACCACTCATCTGCACGAACGATGTCGAGGCAACCAGTCGCTGGTACCAGAGCCTGCTGGGTTGCCAGAGTGCCCACGGTGGACCCAATTACGAACGCCTGGAGGCGGAGGGAAAACTGATTCTGCAATTGCACCATTGGCAGGTCGATCATCACCATGGTCCGATCGGTGACCCGGAGTTGAAACCTTACGGCAACGGGGTGCTGCTGTGGTTTGAAATCGAGGACTTCGAGGCAGCGGTCGGGCGAGCCGAACGCATGGGGGTTGAAATCGTCCTGCCCCGTCATCGGAATCCGCCGGAAGGCGAGGGCGGACCCAATCATTGGGAGATTTGGCTCCGGGATCCGAACGGATACGTGGTAGTGCTGGCCAGTCCGGATGGTACGGCGGATGGCACCTGGCGGCCGCCGGCCAAGCCGGCGGGCCATTAACCCCCGCTGCGGGAAGGGCGATATTAGTGCATGATGGCCGGCCGGAATACCGGGCAGCCGAGGGAGCCAAATCAGGTTTGCAAATAAACCATTGGCAAAAGCGGAGCGCCCGTGCTACAAACACCGTCCGCTTTCATGCGAAGGCGGAATTGCAACATTTTTACAATTTAATTTATGTCACAGCATCGCAGTTTGCGCGCCATCGCCACCACCGGTGGAAAACGCAATGTCCTGAAGCGGTTTGAACGTGTGGGGCTCCTGAAAAAACGCGGCCAGTGGAAAGAAGGTGACCGCATCACCGGCCTGCGCAAGACCAAACCCGAGGCCTGAGCATTCGCTTACAAAAGTATCTGGCCGAAGCCGGAGTGGCTTCACGCCGCGCCAGCGAGGAGATCATTCTCGCGGGGCGCGTTGCCGTCAATGGCAAGGAAGTTCGCGAATTGGGTTCCAAGGTGGATCCGGAGGAGGACCGGGTCACGTTGGATGGGGTGCCTGTGCGCCCCAAGAAAAAGCTGTATATCGCCCTGAACAAGCCCCGGCGCTATCTCTGTACGCGTGCCGCCGAGCCCGGCCGGGCCGCCATTGGCGAATTGCTCCCCAAGGAATGGCAGAACCTGTATTCCGTGGGGCGGCTGGATTATGACAGCGAAGGTTTGATTTTCCTGACCAACGACGGTTCCTTCAGCCTGCAACTCACGCACCCGCGCTACGGAGTGCGCAAGCGTTATGTGGCCGTGGTGGAAGGGAAGGTGGAGCCGGAAATGTTGCAACGCTTCACCCGCGGGGTAGCCCATGACGGGGAGATGCTGAAAGCCGAAAAGGCCTGGATTATTTCGGCCAACAATTCCACCAGTGTGGTGGAGTTGGAAATGGCGGAGGGCAAAAATCGCGAAGTCAGGCGGCTTTTCGAGACCCAGGGCCTCACGGTTACCCGGTTGGTCCGCACCCAGATTGGCCGGATCAAACTGGCCGAGTTGCCCACCGGCAAATGGCGATCGCTTTCCGCCACGGAAGTCAAGTCGCTGTTGCCCGCCAAATGATTTTATGAAGATTCGATTCGGATTGATCCTGGCCATGCTGGTTTCCCTGGACGCCACGGCGCAGACCGCGACCAACGGCGCGAGCCCGGCGGGCGGCAAGACGGTCCCGGCCGCGAAACCGGACAAAAAGCCGGCGCCCACCCCGAGTGAAGGAAAGCCCGTCGTTCCATTACCGCGGAACACGCCGGTGCTGGTCAGTGAACGGGTGGTGGTGGTGCGCGGCAAGCCGGATATCAATGGGGAAACCATCGGTCACTTGAAGCGGGGGGATACGGTGACGGTGTTGGAGGAGGTCACCATTCATCCCGGCCAGGATGAACCTGCCCGCTGGGCGAAAATCGCCCTGCCGGAAGGGATCCACGTCTGGGTGAACCGGCTTTATGTGGATACCAATGGCGCCGTGCTGCCGGCCAAATTAAATGTCCGTACCGGCCCGGGGGAAAACTATAGTGTGGCGGGTTTGCTGCACCGCGGCGATCCGATCAAAGAACTCAGTACCAAGGGAGATTGGCGGGAAATTGAAGCGCCGCCGGGAAGTTTTGCCTTTGTGGCCGCGCATTTGTTGAAGCCCAAACCGGAACCGGTGAAGCCGGTCGAATTCGTGGCGGTGCCCGTGGCGGCTCCCAAGCCGGTGATTGGGGAACCTGCCCATCCCTCCGTGGTGCCGGTGGAGTCTAAACCCGTGGTGCCGGTGCCCACCCCGAAAACGGCGGTGGCGGAGCCGGTCAAGGCCGCTCCGGCGCCGGTGGTTCCCCCGCTGGTCCAGGTAGTGGAAACCCCGAAACCAAGCACAGCTGAAACGGCCCAAACCCCGCCTCCCGTCGCGCCGCCGGTCAGCAATCCGCCGCCGGTGGTGGTGCCGCCGCCCGCCCCGGTAATCGAGACAGCGAAACCGGCTGCCCCACCCGTGGAAGTTCCGGTTCCCGTGGCGACGCCGGCGGCGACCAACGAAGTGCCGGCCTTGCCGGAAGCCACCACGCCCGCCCCGGAAGCCCCGGCGGAAAAACGGATTGTAACCCGCGAAGGCATTGTGCGCGGCACGGTCAGCATCCAGGCGCCCACCCATTATCAACTGCAAAGCCTCGATAACGGCAAAGTCATCAATTATTTATACAGCACGAAGACGAACGTTTCCTGGAAGAAGATGAAAGGCCGCACGGTGATTGTCACCGGGGAAGAGGGACTGGATGAACGCTGGCCCAACACGCCGGTGATCATGGTGGACAAAGTCCAGGTGGTGCAGTGAATAGGAAGCGCGCCGGGGTGGCAGGGATAAGGCGCGCGGGAAAAAACGGGCCATAACCATGTCCACGGGAACTCTGATTGACGGGCGCGCGATTGCCGGCCAGATCCAGGCCGAGACCGCCCAACGCATGGTCAGCTTGCAGGTACGGGGGATCCAGCCCGGGTTGGCCTTTGTGCGCGTGGGGGAGGATGCGGCTTCAAAAGTTTATGTGGGGATGAAGGAGCGGGCCTGCGCGCAATTGGGAATTTTTTCCGAAACCCGGGTTCTGCCGGAAACCACCACCCAGGCTGAATTGCTCGCCTTGCTCGCCCGGTTGAACACCGATGCGCGGATCGACGGCATCCTGGTGCAGGCCCCTTTGCCGCGTCACATCGATGAGGCCGTGGTCTACGCCAGCGTGCTGCCCACCAAGGATGTGGATGGGTTTCATCCGGTAAACGTGGGAAAATTAATGCTCGGTGACACCACCGGATTCATGCCATGCACCCCGGCGGGGGTGTTGGAATTACTGGTGCGTTCCGGAGTGACGATCGACGGGGCGGAAGCCGTGATTCTGGGCCGCGGCAACATTGTCGGCAAACCGATGGCGGCCATTTTGTGCCAGAAAGCCCGCCACGCCAACGCCACGGTCACCCTCTGCCATTCCCGCACCCGGGACATTGCCGCGCACTGCCGCCGCGCGGACATCCTGATCGCCGCCCTCGGCGTGCCGCGCTTTGTCACGGCGGCGATGGTCAAGCCCGGTGCCACCGTGATTGATGTGGGCGTGAATCGCATCCCCGATGCCGGGGCCAAGAGCGGATCGCGGCTGGTGGGGGATGTTGATTTTGAGGCAGTGCGGCCAGTGGCCGGACGCATCACGCCGAACCCGGGCGGGGTCGGCCCCATGACCATCGCGCTGTTGCTGCGCAACACGGTCCGGGCGGCCGAACAGCGCCCCTGAGCCAAGCATTTTTTCGATAAAACCCCGAACTGTTAAACCGATTCCCCATTCCCAATATTCCATGCAAGCCGTTCGAATTCTTCCCGATCTCCAATTCTCGCTGTTGTGCGAAGACCTGCGCCAGGAAAGCAATGGCAACCTGATTGCGGTGGGGATTGCCCACCAAATCGTCCTGCCCCAGGTGCCGATCACCGTTTTCCGGATGGTGATTCTTAACCGCTGGGTTTCGGGCTTCGGCCAATTCACCGAGTGTGTGCGCATCGTGGGGCCCGACCAAACCACGGTGTTGCGCAAGTACGAGGGGAAATTCGAGTTGAACCAGCAGGTGATCAATGCCACCAAGGCCACGATGGTGACCTCTTTTGAATTCAAAGCGGCGGGACTCTACAACATCGAGGTATTGGTGGATGATGTCTTGAAGCTGCGTTATGCCATCCCCGTGGTGGTGATGCCGCCGCCCGCCGCTCCGCCCGGAGCCTGAGGACCATGCAGCGCGCGGCTGAACCGCGGGGAACCGCCTGGGAACCACTCACGCCGCATGGTGTGGCGATGTTCGCCCGGGCCAGCCCAGGACGGCTTTTGCTGGCGCAATTAGTGGTGGCGGTGCTGGCCGCGGTGGCCATCATGTGGTTCCTGCGGGAGGCTTGGTTCCCGGTCATCCGCGCCGCGCTCCGGTCGCTGCCCTCCGAGGGGGTCCTGCAAGCCGGACGGCTGGAAGGACCGGAGGACCTCCCGCGCCAATTGGCAGCCAACCGTTTTCTTGGTCTGGCGCTGGATATGAACCATAGCGGTTCGCTGGGCCAGGGGGCGCACCTGCAGGTCGAATTTGGCCGGCAGGATTTCCGCCTGATCGCCCTGCTGGGATACGTTCCCGTGGAGTATCCGCTTGGTCGGATGCCGTTCAACCGGACGGAATTGGTGCCGCGTTGGGGGGCATGGGAGCCGATGCTCATGGTGATCGCCGGGGTGGGGACCGTTTTGTCCTTGCTGGTGACATGGTCGGTGCTGGCGACCTTATATACCATTCCCGTCAAGCTCATCCTCTGGCTGCAGCGACGCGAACTGGGCTGGCGGCAAAGCTGGCGATTGGGGGCGGCCGCCTTGCTGCCGGGCGCGCTGTTTCTCACGGTGGGAATTTTTGCCTACACGTTGGGCTTGCTCGACCTGATCCGGCTGGCGGGAATGGTGGTGCTTCATTTTGTGGTTGGCTGGGGCTACCTGGTGCTCAGCCCGCTCTTCCTGCCGCGGCCTGCTCCTGCCCGCAGCAATCCTTTCCAGCCGGACGGCGGACCGGATGGTTCACCCGGTCCCGACGAAATGCGGCCGCCGTCCGCGTGAAAAGGGGGGGACCAGGGCGCGGCGGGCAGCGGGGGATTGTGGAATCGTAACGCAAGATTGCACGGGGAAGAGGATTCGATTATTTTAAGGACATGACTAGTTTTCGCCGGGCCTGGCACGGGGCCACGCTCGTTTTGCTCGCACTCACACTCAGCGGTTGCTTCCCTTCGGCGGACAGCCAGGTGGACGAGGAAAAGGAACCCCATTTTTTGCGGGCAAGCAATCTGGCCAAATCGATGGACTTCAAGGGAGCGGTGGAGATGTTTGAGGAGGCCCTCAAGGTCAATCCCAACAATTCCCGGGCGCATTATGAACTGGCCATCCTGCATGAAAGCCAGGAAACCGTGGCCGATCCCGCGGTGGCAATTTATCATTATCAACGATTCCTCCGCCTGAACCCGCGCGCGAGCAATGCGGATGTCGTCAAAGCCCATATCAATGGCTGCAAATTGGAAATCGCCAAATCCATCTCCGCCCTGCCGCTGACACCGGCGGTACAGCGGGATTATGAACGCACGCTGGCGGAAAACCGGGATTTGAAGACCAGGTTGACGCAATGGATGGCTTATGCCGCCAGCCATGCCGCACCCGGAGTGCCGCCAGCGAATTTGGTGGCGACCAACCCCGCTCCGTCCGCTCCCTATGTGGCTCCGGTTCCCGGACGTCCGATCCCCGGGGGGGCCGCAGTGCCGGTCCCCGGTCGACCGGATACCTCCCGGAATCCCACCCCGCCAGTGGGGGTGCCCAGCGGGGTGGGGCAGACGAACCGGGTAGCAACAGCTCCGGTCACCCGAACCTACGTGGTGAAAGCGGGGGATATCCCCTCCCGGATTGCGAGCAAGCATGGGGTCACGATGGACGCCCTCCTGGCGGCGAATCCGAACCTGTCCGCAAAGCACATGCAAATTGGGCAAACTTTGACGATTCCAGCGCATTGATCCGATTCGCGGAGAAAAATTTGAACGGAAATTTAGGGGTACAGTCAAACAGAGACCCAAAAGCTGACTTGCAGGCCAAGCAATGACCTGCGTCAGGATGCGGGTCGGCTGGAAAGCGGGATCGATTTGGCGAATGGGGTGGCGACCATAAAAGGCGTAAAAAAAGTGTCGCATTGGCAAAAAAAGCCGGAAGAAATATTTGACAGGCGCTTTGGTTCTCAGGTATTAGTGTTGTGCCTAAAGATCAGAATTGCACCGTGAAAATCCATAAAATTAAATCTTGATTTATGAAGAAAGCATTGGCTTCCGCCGGTTTGGTTGCTTTTGGAGCATTAAGCTACCAAAATGCCGACGCTCAAAATTCCACCGCCCAACTGATCGCGGGGGATTCGAAGCCTTACTCTTTGGCCGGTACTTTACGGGGTTTTTACGATGACAACTACAATACCGCGCCCGCGGGCCCGGATCGTCGTTCCAGTTTTGGCTTTGAAGTAAAGCCTTCGATTGGTTTGACGCTGAATCTGCCGCAAACCACGGTCAAGGCCTCCTATTTCTTCGACATGCGGTATTACGAAGATCGTCCCGAGCACAAGGCGGACTTCAGCCATGATTTTGAATTGCTGGTTCGCCACCGCATTAGTGATCGTTTTTCCCTGGACGCCTCCGATTCGTTCGTGATCGCGCAAGAGCCCGAGTTGCTCAATCCGTCCGACTTGAGTGCGAAGACCCGGGTGAATGGCAACAACCTGCGCAACAGCGCGGCGGTCAATTTGACTGCCAAAGCGAATGAGGAGCTCTCCTTCATCGTGGGCTACGCCAATACGCTCTATGATTATCAGCAGGATTACGGCCGTCTGACAGCGGCGGACAAGGCGGCGGGTTTGGTTTCCCGGTCGGGTGCGTTGGATCGTATGGAACAGACCGCCACGCTCACCGCGCGGTATGTCGTGAACCGCGAGACCACGGCGGTGTTGGGTTACCAATTTGGCGATGTCGCCTACTCCAGCGCTGAAACCATCGGTTCTCAAGGCGGCGTGCCGTTCACCAGCAAGATTCGTAATAACAACTCCCATTACGCATTCACCGGGTTGGATCATTATTTCACGCAGGAATTGAGCGGTTCGTTGCGCGTGGGTGTGCAATATACGGATTATTACAATGATCCGTCCGCCTCCAGCTCGTTCGGGCCGTATGTGGATATCAGCAGCACCTGGCATTACCGGGAAGATGGTTCGGTTATGCTCGGTTTCACGCACCGCCGCAATCAGACCGACCTCGTTGGCAATTCGCTTAACCAGGTCACTTCGCTCTCCAATCTGACGTTGGATCAAGAGTCCTCCACCTTCTACGCCAACATCTCGCAAAAGATCACGCCGAAGTTGACCGGCACGCTGAGCGGTCAGTATCAAAGCTCCGATTTCAAAGGGGGCTTGACTGGCAACGACACCGAACAATTTGTGCTCTTGGGATTGAACCTGACCTACCAGTTCAACCGATTCCTGACCGGCGAATTGGGTTACAATTACGACAACCTGGCCTCCGATCTTTCCCAACGCAGCTTCGATCGTAATCGCGTGTATTTGGGTTTGACGGCCAGTTATTAAGCACCATATCGGTGTCAGCAGTTGCGGGGCTGGGCCAACAATGATCTAGCCCCCTTTTTTTTGTCTATGGAACCTTTAAAGACGGCCCCAACGCCCGAGATCAAACTTCATTTTCTCGATTATTGGCGGATCATTCGGATTCGCAAAACCGTCATTCTTGCCGTCTTTCTATTGGTCGTGATCACCGCAACGGTGGTGACGATGATTCTGCCGGAGTCCTTCGCCAGTACTGCCAAGATCAAAGTGGATCGCGATGTTTCCGATGTCGCCAGCCTGGGAGGGGGGCAACAAATTTCCGGGGTTTATGACCCCTACTTCATTCAGACTGAATTCGAAATCATCCAGTCCCCCCTGGTGCTGGATCAGGTGATTGACAATCTTGGTTTGGGGGCGAGGTGGACGAAGAAGTTCAATATGGAGACGCCGCTCAAATTGAGCGACACCCGGACCATTTTGGGGCGCCAGATTGAATTACGGCCCACCCGCAATACCAGCCTCATTGAGATTCGTGTTTATAGTGACAACAAGGACGAGGCGGCGGAGATTGCCAACGAGATTGCCAAGTGTTACGCCCAATACCGTCAGGATCAGCGCAAACGCCTGACTGAGAACGGCATCAAGATCTTCCTGGATGAAATCCGGCAGCAGAGCAACGAGGTGGCCCGGTTGGAGAAGGTAGTGGATAACCTGCGTCAGGAATCGGGGATTGTGGATAGCGATCCGCAGAGCATCGGCCCTTCCCCGGGCATGGAGCCCCAGACGGTCATGCACATCAACTCCCTGAAGATCGAGCAGGAAATGAAATTTCTGCAATCCGAAAAGACGCTCACCGAGTTGAAGAAGCTGCCGGGCAAAAAATTACGGCAAGCCATTCCGACGACCGCCCCCGATGGACTGCTCAACCTGCTTTTGCAAGATCTCCTGACAGCGCAGACGAAACTGGTGAGTCAGCGCAGTGATCTTGGCGAATTGCACCCCGATGTGGTTCGCACGATGAACATGGTTAAGGACATCGACAGCAAGATCGATGATCGGGTGGAAGGAATTCTCATCGGGATGGAGGCAAACGTGGCGGCCTTGAAGGCCGCAGTGGATGGCGCCGAACTCAAATTGGCTTCCGCGCGTTCCAACGATATGAAGGTGGCCCGGGAAAGTCGCGAATACTTTCGGCAGAAGCAGGAGCTTGATCGCCTGAAGAAATTCCGCGATGTCCTTTCCCTGCGCACCTTGCAGGAAAAGATTGATGTCATTATCCCGAAATCCAACATGGTGACTTTGGTGGGGCAAGCCGAACCGAATCCCCGGCCCGTCCGGCCCAACCGGACTTTGAATATCGCGCTGGGAATCATCATCGGCCTGGTGGTGGGCGTGGGTCTGGCATTCTTCATTGAATATCTCGATACCAGCGTCAAGACCATCGACGACGTGGAACGCTCCTTGCAGGCCCCGGTCTTGGGAGTCATTCCCCAGAATGTCGGTTACCTCATGGAAGAAGGCGCCGAGAGTCCGCATGCCGAAGCTTACCGGGTCTTGCGTACCAACCTGTTGTTCTCCCGTAAGGATGACAAGCTGAACACCATTGCCGTGGTCAGTGCGGGCGCCGGTGAGGGCAAGTCGACCACGGTGTATAATCTGGCGACCGTGTTTGCGCAAAGCGGCCAGCGGGTGCTGATGGTGGATTCGGATTTGCGCCGTCCCACGCTGCACAAACTGCTCAACGTGACCAACAGCCTGGGGCTTACCAATTACCTGTTGAAGCAGAATACGCTGGAGGAAGTGATCCAGACGACCGGTCTTGGCAACCTTGACCTACTGGCGAGCGGTAAGCTGCCGAGCAGTTCGTTGGGGATTCTCAGTTCCGCTCAGATGAAAAACCTGATCACGGAGCTGAAACAACGGTATGATTTCGTGTTCTTCGATTCCCCGCCGATCATGGGGGTGAGCGACGCCTCCATCCTGGCCAGCGAAGTGGACATGACCCTGCAAGTGATCCAATACCGTCGCTATCCCCAGCCCATGAACATCCGGGCCAAGCAATTGATCGAAAAGGTCGGGGGAAATCTGATGGGCATCGTGTTGAACAACATCAACATGTCACAGGACGAGAGCTACTATTACTACAGTGGCTACTACCACGATTACTATTCGAAGAATGAAGCTTCCGAGCCGGTGTCGCCGGGTGGGAAGAATGGGGCCGGCACGGAGAAGCCCCGTACCGATGGCAAATCGAAATTTTGAGCAGATCACAACCGGGATTGTCTTTTTAGTAGCATGGACTTTAAAAAATTAGCGGGATCGGCACTGCGGGGCCTGATGGTCATGGTGATTGCAGCCGGGTTGGCCGGTTGTGAGACCGGGACACCGCCGGGCAAAATGCCGGGCGATTTCACGGGCGGCACGAATTCTGTCCCTGCCCATCCCAGCGCCACGGCAAGTGGTGACCTGCTGGCGGTGAACGATAAACTCATCGTATCCTTCAATGACTTGGTGGTTGCCGTGCCGCCCGTGGATTGCCAGATTCGGGACGATGGTTCGGTCACTCTGATCCTGAACCAGACATTTCAAGCGGCGGGTAAGACGATTGGCGAGTTTGAGAAGGAAATCCGCGCCCGGTACGTCCCCACGTTTTATGTCAACATGACCCCGACGGTCAAATCGCAGGAGCGTTTTATCGTCGTTGGCGGCGAAGTGCGGCAGCCCAACCGTTACGTCTATCTCAGCAAAATGACGGTGCTCCGGGCCATTGACTCGGCCGGCGGCTTTACGGACTTCGCCAATAAATCCCGCGTGACGATCACCCGGGCAAACGGGCGGCAGATCACCGTGAACTGCGCGAGAGCATTGGAACATCCCGAGATTGATCTCGACGTCTTCCCCGGGGACAAGGTTTGGGTGAAGAAGCGGTGGTTCTGATGGTTCAATTCCAAGTAATTTCCGGCAAAATGGCGGGCAGCGTTTATGCGGCCCGCCATTTTCCATTTCATATCGGCCGGGCGCGGAACGCGGATTTGCGACTGGAGGAGCCGGGCGTGTGGGATGAACATCTGCGACTGAGCCTGGTCCCGGGCGAAGGCTTCGTCCTCCAGACACGCCCGCCCGCCCTGGCCGCGCTCAATGGTCAGCCGTTTGAGGAAGCGCTTCTGCGCAATGGCGACGCCATTGAAATTGGCGGCCTGAAATTGCACTTTTGGCTGGGTGAAACCCGGCAAAAGAAACTGCGCTGGCGGGAGGCCTGGATTTGGGCCCTGGTTGTCCTCGTTACCGCCGCGCAGGTCTTCCTGATCTACCGGCTAATGCGCTAGTTAGTGGCGGAAGTGCCGCATCCCGGTGAAGGCCATCGCGAGGTTGGCCTGATCCGCCGCCGCAATCACTTCGGCATCCCGCATGGAGCCACCCGGTTGAATGGCCGCCGTGGCGCCAGCCTGCGCCGCGGCAATCAGGCCATCGGGGAAGGGAAAGAAGGCGTCGCTGCAGACGACGCTGCCCGGCAGTGCGAGTCCGGCTTCCCCGGCTTTCCAAACGGCGATCCGACTGGAGTCAACGCGACTCATCTGGCCCGCCCCGACGCCCAGGGTGCGGTCGGCGGCAGCGTAAAGGATGGCGTTGGACTTGAGATGTTTGACCACCCGCCAGCCGAACTGCATCGCTTGCATTTCCGCAGCAGTGGGTTGCCGGCGGGTGACGATTTTCCAGTCCGCAGGCAAAGCCAGGTGTAAATCCCGCTCCTGCAGGAGGTAGGAATCCACGCCCACACTGCGGACTTCCCACGGTTGCGCGCTCCGGGGATCTTTTAGCAGGGTCAATAACCGGAGATTTTTTTTCTTTTGCAACCAGGCCAGGGCGTCGGGGGCGAAGGCCGGGGCAACGATCACTTCGCTAAAGATTTCCGCAATCGCCTCGGCGCAGGGCAGATCCAGAGTCTGGTTTACCGCAATGATACCGCCGAAAGGGGCCAGTTTGTCGGTGGCGAAGGCCTTGTCCCAGGCTTCCCGGAGGCTGGCACCCTGGCCGACGCCGCAGGGATTGGTGTGCTTCAGAATGGCGAGCGTGGGGCGGTCACCTTGGAATTCGCCCATCAGGCTGGCCGCGGCGGTCAGGTCGAGAATGTTGTTGTAGGAGAGTTCCTTGCCATGCCACTGCTTGAAGTACTCGTGAAAACGCCCGTACAGGGCGGCCGCCTGGTGGGGATTTTCGCCATAGCGCAGGGCCTGAGCCTTGGGTTCCTGAAGCGTCAAGATGGCCGGCAGTTTGCTCTCCCCCGGTTCGGCAAACGCCTGGGCCAGATAGTTGGCGATCGCGGCGTCATAGGCGGCAGTGCGGGCAAAAACTTTCGCCGCGAGGCGCCGGCGATAAGCCGGGGTGGTGTCGCCGGTGGCGGTCACCTGGCGGGCAACTTCCTCGTAATCGGCCGGGTCGACGACGACGGTGACACTGGCATGGTTTTTAGCGGCGCTTCGCAGCATGGACGGTCCGCCGATGTCGATATTCTCGATGGCCTCGTGCAACGCCACGCCGGGTCGGGCGATGGTTTGCTCGAAAGGATAGAGGTTGACCACCACCAAATCGATGGGCGGGATGTCGTGGGCGGCGGCGGCGGCTTCATGGCCGGCGTTGCCCCGGATATAGAGAAGACCGCCGTGAATTTTGGGATGCAAGGTCTTGACCCGGCCGTCCATCATTTCCGGAAAACCCGTGTGCGCGCTGAGGTCGGTGACCGGCAGTCCGCCTTCCCGCAAGGCTTTGGCCGTCCCGCCGGTGGAGATCAAGGCTACTCCCGCGTGGTGGAGAGCCTGGGCCAGGGGCAGGAGTCCGGCCTTGTCGGAAACAGAAAGGAGTGCGCGCGCAATTTTTGCCATATATGTCGGAACTAAACTCCTCCAATTGCCGCGCGGGAGTCAACGCGAAAGCAGCGCCAGATGATTCGCCGGCGGGGGGCGGCACTAAAGACTTGCCAGTGCAACCGGCGGAGCGTTATTGGTTGACCACTGTTGCATCGAGTCTTCACTTTCACCTGGCTGGCCGTCATCCTGCTTGGGTGGGTCACCTCCGCCCCGGCTGCCGCCACCAATTCGCCCTGGTTTGCCCGGGCCTGGCAATCGGATGAAGGCCTGCCCGACAATACCGTGGTGGGGGTGGAGCAGACCCCGGATGGTTTTCTGTGGGTGGCCACCCAGGCGGGCTTGGTGCGGTTTGATGGCCTGCAGTTCCGGCAATTCACGCCCGTCACCCTGGCCGGGGCGCCCACCAGCCTGATTCAGGCCATTTTTGTTGATCAACGCGGACGGTTGTGGGTGGCGAAGGATCGGCGTTCCGTGGTTTGCGTGGAGCCGGGAGGGATTTCCGCGGTAACCGGCGAAAGCGGGGTGCCCAATGCCGAGGCGCGGATGATGGTGGCCGATGCGGAAGGCTCGCTTTGGGTTTCTTATATCGGCGGGGAAGTGGTGCGCCTGCGGGACCACCAAATCCGCTCCTACACGGCGGAGGACGGTTTGCCGGGGGGCAGCACCTGCCAGTTGGCCACGGATCAGCGCGGGCAGTTATGGTTCTCCCAAGGTGGCTGGTTGGGGGTGTACCGATTTGGTCTGTTTCAAAAATTGGAGAAATTCCGCGGGCAGCGCATCGTTCCCTGCCGGGCGGGCGGGATCTGGGTCTGCACCGGCAAACAGCTTTACAAATATTCGGAGGGAGCTCCGCCGGTGCGGGTGGGAGAATTGCCGGCGCGGGGCAAGGAGGTGAACCCGACGGTCCTGTTTGAAGACCGGGCGGGCCAATTGTGGATTGGCACCCGCGAGGCCGGTTTGTTCCGTTACGACGGCAAGGGGTTTGAGACCGTGATCACGTCGCACCATGAAATCCTGAGCATTCTGGAGGATCGCGAGGGGAATTTCTGGGTCGGCACGCGGGGAGGGGGATTGAACCAGCTCAAACCCCGGGTCGTGGAATTGCTGGCCACGGATCCGGCCATTCCCTTCGAGGGGGTGCGCTCGGTTTGCCAGGACACGGAAGGCCGGATCTGGAGCGTCGCGCAGAATGGCGTGGTGTCGCTGAGCGCGGACGGAGGATGGAGCGCGCTTTCCACGAACCAAGGCTGGTATTCCGCTTACGCCCAGTGTGTGGCGGCCGATCCGGCCGGCGGAGTCTGGATCGGAACGCAATATAGCGGTCTTTTCCGCTGGCGGGCGGGAGTGGTGGTGGACAGTGTCAGCCGCGTGAACGGCTTAGGGGGCGACCTGGTGAGCGCGCTGCATACGACGCCCGCAGGGGTGGTTTGGGTGGGCTCGGAATCCGTGGATGCCCAGCAGCATACCCTGACGCGATGGCAGGAAGGACGGATGCAGGCGTATGAACTGCCGCCGCGCAGTGGACCGATTGTCGCGATCACCTCCGATGTGGCGCATAACTGCTGGGCGGCGACCTCCGGCGGAATTTTAGTCCGGGTGCGCGAAGGTGAGTTGACGTTCGACACCCGCAGCACGTTGCCAGGCGATCCAGGCATCCGCTGCCTGTTTGCCGCCGCCGATGGCAGTGTATGGATTGGTTATGCGGGGGAGGGAGTGGGCCGGTTGCGCGCGGGGCGGTTCACCCATTTCCGGCAGGAACAGGGGCTGCATGATGATTATATTTCCCAAATCATTCCGGATGGGAGGGGGCGGCTGTGGTTTGCCGGCAACCGGGGGATATTTCACGTCCGGGAAGCGGATTTTGCGGAGGTGGCGGAAGGGCGGGCTGCCCGCGTGCGTTCGGTGGCCTACGGTCAGAATGAGGGACTGCCCCGGCTGCAGGCCAGTCATGATTTCTGGCCCGGAGCCTTGCAGGCCCGGGATGGCCGGTTGTGGTTTGCAATGCAATCCGGCCTCGCCAGCGTGGCCGCCCCGGAATTGCGGGAAAATCGCCAACCTCCGCCCGTGGTCATTGAGCGGGTGACGGTGAATGGGCGGCCTTTGGCAGCCTATGGCGCGGGGGAATTGGCCCCGGTCCCCGGAACGCTGGCGTCGCTGGTCCGGCGGGGAGGCGAGGGATATTGGCAGTTGGCGCCCGGGCAACGCCAGGTGGATATTGAATTCACGGCATTGGGTCTGATGATGCCGGAGAGCACCGGCTTTCGGTACCGGTTGCAGGGGCGGGAATGGACGGAGGCGGGCGCGCAGCGCGTGGCGCCTTATCCGCAGTTGCCGCCCGGCGATTACCACTTTCAAGTCACGGCCTGCGACGGCGATGGGTTGTGGAATGAGACCGGGGCTTCCCTGCTGTTTACGATCTCCCCGTACTGGTGGGAGGCCGCCTGGTTCCGGGTGGTGGGGCCGCTGGCGACTTTTGGGCTGTTGGGCGGCGGGGTGCTCGCCGGTATCCGCCGCCGCCATCGCCGCCAGATCGAGCACCTGGAATTACTCCAGGCCACGGAGCGGGAGCGGACGCGGATCGCCCAGGACTTGCACGATGATCTCGGCGCCGGTCTGACCCAGATCAGTTTGAATTCCGCCATGGCCCAAAATCCCGCCGTCGCGGCGGAAGTAGCAGCGGGAATGTTGCAGGAGATCGACCAGCGATCCCGGGAACTGGTGACGGCCCTGGATGAAATCGTGTGGGCGGTGAATCCGAAAAACGACACCGTCGCCTCGCTGGCCCGGTATCTCTGCCAATTTGCGCAAAACCTGCTGTTACCCGCGGAGATCACCTGTCGGCTGGAAGTGCCCCCGGTGCTGCCGGACGCCCCGGTGAGCGCGGAGCAACGGCATCAGTTGTTTCTCGCCTTCAAGGAAGCCTTACACAATACGCTGCGCCATTCCGGGGCAAGGGAGTTGCGGTTGACCGTGGCGGCTGGACCCCAGCATCTGACGGTGACGCTCGCCGACAACGGCTGTGGCTTTGCGCCTGGCCCGGTGCGGGAAGGCGCGGATGGGTTGACCAACATGCAAATGCGCCTCGCCCGCCTGGGCGGACGGTGTACTGTGACCAGCGTGCCGGGGCAGGGCACCCGGGTGAGCTTTGACCTGCCGTTGACTTCCGGAATCCCATGAAACCAACCGACCGCCCCATCCCGCCATCATCGCCGAATAGTTCCAAGGTGCCATTGTCCGAGGTTCCGACGGACGGTAAACTCGGGACCGGTAAAGTGACTGCTCTTGCTGGGATAGCCAAACAATCGAGTCTCGAAGTGCAGCCTCATGGGAGCGGCGCAGGCGCAGGGGTTCGGATCGCCTTGGTCGAGGATGATGCCGGCCTGCGCCGCAGCCTGGAGCGTTTATTGGAACTTTCCCCCGGTTTTCGTTGTGTGGCCAGTTGCGGCAGTGGCGAGGAGGCCCTGAAAATCATTCCCCGGAATCCCCCGGATGTAATCCTGATGGATATTCATCTGCCGAACCGCTCCGGCATTGAATGCGCCGCCCTCCTGCGCCAGCAACTACCCCAGTTGCAGATCATCATGCTCACGGTTTACAACGATGCGGACACGTTGTTCAAAGCGTTGCGCGCCGGGGCCTGCGGTTACCTGCTCAAGCGCGCCCGGCCGGAGGAGATTTTGGAGGCCATCCATGAAGCCCGGCGCGGCGGGGCGCCCATGTCCAGCGAAATTGCCCGCCAGGTGGTGGCCGCTTTTCAGGAACCCGCCCCGGCGGGGGTGCCTGATGACGGACTTTCCCGGCGCGAAAATGAAATCCTCGATTTGCTGTTGCAGGGCTTTGCCAACAAGGACATCGCCGCCCGCCTTTCGATCAGTGTCTTCACGGTGAAAAACCATCTGCGGCACATCTACGAAAAATTGCACGTCCGGTCCCGCACCGATGTCTTGCTGCGCTTTCGGGATACGAGGACGGAGGCGGAGCCCAAACCGGGAGGCGCCAAATGAAATCCACCCTTTCCAAATGGTGCCTAATGTTGTCGTTGGCGGGAGGTCTGGCCGGCTGCGGGGATCCTCCCAGTCCCGCCCAGGACAAGTTTCAGGCCACCAAGGCGCGCGCCGAACAGGGCGAGGCGGAAGCGCAGTGTCAACTGGCCTTCCGGTACATTGATGGCCAGGGCGTGACCAAGGACCAGGCCGCGGCGGTCCAATGGCTACGCAAGGCGGCGGACCAGAATCATGCCGTGGCGCAGTTCAATCTGGGCGGCGCCTACGCCAGCGGGTCGGGGGTGCCCCAGGATGATGCGGAAGCGCTCAAATGGTTTCGGAAAGCGGCGGACCTGAATAATCCCGAAGCCCAGCAGAATCTCGGGGTGCTGTACGCCCAGGGCAAGGGTGTGCCCAAGGACGAGGCGGAAGCCGTAAAATGGTTCCGGAAAGCGGCGGAGCAGAATTATCCCCTGGCGCAATCCCGGCTGGCCTTTATGTATGCCAATGGTTTTGGGGGCTTTCGCGATCCGCAACAGGCCCACGCGTGGTGGAACCTGGCCGCCGGTAACGGTGATCCCGAGGCGCGCAAAAACATGGCGACGATCGAAAAGGAGATGTCGCCGCAGCAAGTCAACCAGGCGATCAAGCTGGCCCAGCAATTGGCGGAGCAAATAAAGCGAAAATAGTTCGCGCGTGCCATTTTACCGCAGTTGGGGTTGTGGCAGCGTTGGCCCCACGATGCACCACCAACTTCCGCCATGGCGAAACCGGTTGGGTGGCGGGTTCACTTTGATCGAGCTCCTGGTCGTGGTGGCCATCATCGGCATTCTGGCTGCTTTATTGCTGCCAGTCCTGGCCAAAGCAAAAATCCGCGCCCAGGCCATTGGCTGCATGAACAACACCCGGCAACTCACGCTGGCCTGGCTTGTCCAGGCCGGGGACAATGCGGACGTGGTGCTGGACGCGGGAGCGATGGCAACGGCGGACATGCGCGATCCCTCCAGTGATGACTTTATCGACCGCTACAACACCCTGGCCCATGATCCATTGACGGCCTACGTGGGCGGGAATGTCAAAATCTACCAATGCCCGGGGGACACGCGCAAAAGCACCCAGGCGGGATTTCTGGGGCGATCCGAGGCGCGGAGCTATTCCATGAATTGTTATATTGGGGGGTACTTCAAAGCCCGGGGAATCACGGAATTCCTCAGCTACGTAAAACTCGCCGACCTGACGCGCCCGGGGCCGGTCAACACCATGGTTTTGCTGGACGAGGGGCCGAGCATCAATGATAGCTTTTTCCTGGTGGACATGGGGGGATTCGATCCCCAAAACCTGCCGGCGAAACGCCTCAACGACAATCCAGCCACGTACCACAACCGGGCCGGGAGTTTTTCCTTTGCGGATGGTCACTCGGAGATTCACAAATGGCGTGTCGATTTCAATTTGTCGGGCAGCCTCGTGAACACCTCGCCGGGCAACCTGGACGTGGATTGGTTGCAATCCAAGACCACGGCGAAGGCGGACCGGGCCACCCGATGAGCCATGGGGCCGTGGACCCGCCTCCGGGCGTTCGGGCAAAATAGTTCCCCGGTGCCATATACGGGCTTGTGGCGCGCGGGTTAGGATTAAAAATGTGACCATTTTGAACACCCACGGCGTGGCTGCCGCTGTAAACTGCCGCCACGGGCAGGCATCGGCGCCTTTGAACGGGCCGCCGGGGGCTCATTTCACCACCTGATGCAGCGTCCGAAACCACCCCAAAAACCATCTATGCGCAGAATATTCCTACTCTCAGCCGCCCTGTTTACAGGGCTGCTGACCGCCTCGGCGGACATTACCACGTACTCGTGGCAGCGATTTGATACTTACAAGATTCCCGGGGCCGACGATTCCGGCAACAACCATCCGATTGCCAGCGGCTTCACCGGCAATGGGGAAGTGCCCAATAATACCCAGCCGGTGGTGGGGAACATCTCGGTGGGGGGGCCGCTTGGTCCCCAGGGATACTACAGTGGCTACAGTCTGCGGGTCGGCGCCAATTCCGGGGCCAACCAAGGCACCAAATTTGAAGAACCGGTGCCGGTCGGCGCCCTGACCAACACCAGCCCGTGGGGAAATTTCTTCCAAACCAACGCGAATTGGGTGGTGGAATGCTGGTATCTGCCGGCGGGCAACGGCGCCAATTACGCCGCGCCGATCTTTTCCACCGGTTTGAATCGCAACAACCGCAGCCCCAATGCGCAATCGGGGGTGATGCTGGTGTCCATGAACACCACCAATGCCGCGATCCTGAATGGCAGCACTGTGGGCACGGCGGAGCCCGGCAACACCTACGTGCGGTTGCAAGCGAGTTGCCCCCCGAACGTGGTGGATACCAACGGCAATACAATGGACTTTTATATCGGGCCACCCGTCCTGGTGAAGACCCCGACAAATGCCGCCTGGATGCATTTCGCGGTGGTGCGGGATGATCTCGCGGGCACCGTCGCCTGGTATACCAACGGCGTGCTGGTCGCAGCGACCAATAGCTGGCGCGTTTATCAGACCAATGTATTCAGTTCCCCGGGGTTTGCCGGCGTGCAGGATTCCGGTTACACGCACAGCCTGGTGGACGCCTCTGGCAATGTCGGGGTCGGGCTGGGCGGTGGGGCGCAGACCTTGCGCGGCTACATGGCCGAATTGCGCTGGTCCTCCTTCAATCCCGGCCAGTTTACGGTCAATGACCTGCTGACCCGCCGCACGGCGGTCGGCAGCGCCACGGTGAGCACAGCTCCCGGCATTGTGCAGGATCCCCAGAGCATCACAGTTTATTCCGGCGGCTCCGCTCCTTTCCGCGTGATTCCGGCCACCGACACCACCGTCACCTATCAATGGTTGCGCGGCGGGGTCGCGATTCCGGGTGCCACCACGGATACCTATGTGCTGGCGAATGCGACGGCCGGTGACAATAGCGCTCAATTCAACTGCCAGCTGACTTCCGCTGGCGGGATCACGACGAGCGCGGCCGCCATCCTGACGGTGGTGGCTCCGAATGCCTCGCTGGCAATCGGCTATTCCAATGCGGTGGTCTCCGAACCCTCCGTGGTGGCCTATTTCCCGATGGACGGCAGCACGGGGACGAACCTGATCAATGTGGTGGATCACAACCACAACGGCACCATCTTGGGCGCCGGCTATCTGAATGGGGATTCCAGCAAGGCGTCCGGCAGCCAGACCCTTTCCCTGAACAGCCCGAACATGGGCTATTTTGGTGGTTATGCCCTGACCAATGGTTACGGGTATGCCCAAATCCAGGGCGACAACCCCGGGTTCCAGTTTCCGAGCGGCCAGGGAACCGTGGAAGCGGTGCTCTACATGGACCCCAGCGCCAAATTTGTGTTGGCGGCGGAACAACCCTGCTGGCTCTCTTCGGTCACGGTGCCCGGCACGTTCGACTACTACCAGTTCCGCGCGGACTTTTTCGGCAACATTTATTACCAGAGCTCGGTGCAGACCACGCCGCTGGTCTGGATTGTTCCCGGTGGCCTGGTGGGCAAGAAGACCCATGTTGCCATCACTTTTGACACGACCTTGGGCATCATGACCTGCTACGCCAATGGCGTGAGCCTGGGCACGAAGGTCATGGCCGGGCTCGGCAACACGCCGCCGGATGCCTTCCAGCCCATTTGGATCGGCCGCCGCGATTTGACGCCGGAAAACGGCAACAATGGTGGAGTGACCACGGCCAACAATACCGGTTACTTCTACAATATGTGGCGCGGTTCGATCGATGAGGTGGCGATCTATGGCGCCGCCTTGAGCGCGAACACCATCTCCTCGCACTATTACCGGCTGCAAAACGGGTCGGCCAACAATCCGGCCAGCGTGGTGCAAATCTCGCCTTCGAAGAACCTCTATGCCGGCTTTCAGGTCCAAAACCTCAGCGTGACGCCCGGGGGTCTGGCGCCTTTCACTTATCAATGGTACTCCAACAATGTGATCCTCCCCGGAGCCACGAGCAATAGCTTCCCGGTCACCACGCTCCCGGTCGGCACCTACAGCTACACGGTGAAAATCCAGGGGGCGGTGGGTGCGGCGGTGACCAGCGCCCCGGTGGTGTTGAATGTGATCAACCCGACTGGGTACGCGTCCAAGGTCTTTGGCAGCTCCGGCGGCGGCCCGGTGGCCTACTGGCCGCTGGATGAAGCCAGCGGCAACGTGGTCTTCGATTGGGCGGGTACCCATGACGGTATCCTCACCGGCGGTTACCAGCATGACCCGGCCAATGGCCCGGTGGCCGGTTCGACGGGTTCCCTCCGCATGTTCGGGACCAATGGTCTCAGCGACTTCTCGCAGGCGCAGGTGCCCTATTATCCGGAATTGAATCCGATCAGCGGTCAATTCACCTGGGAATTCTGGTATCGCCTGGACAGTGACACCGCCAGTTCCTGCGTCATGTCCTCCATGTATAACGTGGGTAACAACAAGGCCGGTCCCTCCATTTATGTCGGGTTCGGCACGACTGGTTTCAACCAGACCACGATCAACAATTGGACGGTGGTGATCGGCCGCTTTAACAACGTGAATCAGGGCGTCGGGCAGAATGTGAACGGCTCCGGCGTGACTGTCCCGATCACGAATACCTGGTATCATGTGGCGATGGTCGTGGATGCCCAGCCCGGCATTTACAGCCTGACTTCCCTCTACATCAACGGCTCCCTGGAATATACGGACGGCACCGGTTATTCCCTGGATCCCAATGCCGGATTCAGTTGGAACCAGAATACGATCGCGCCCCTCATTCTGGGTAACCGCAACCTGGGAGGCTTGCCCATGTTCGGCGCCCTGAGCGAAGTGGCCATCTATAACTACCCGCTGACGGCCACCGACATCACGAACCACACCGCCCAGATCTGGACGAACACCGCGTTCGTCACGCAGTCCAGCGGCAGCACCTTCTCTCCCACGGCCGCCAAGGTGACCGGCTACATCACCAACGGCACGAGTTTCGTGGTGACCAACGTGGCTTATGGCCCCCTGGCCAACGGCAATGTTCTGGACGCTCCCGGCATTCTTCAGGGCACGAAAATCAGCGGCGTTCCGGCCAACTTCAACGTCACGGGTTCGATGTTCGGCAATGTGCTCACCGTGACCGCCACGCCATCGTTCCCCTTGTCGATCGGACACAAGATTACTGGCAACAACAGTTCCGGCAACCCGGTCATCATCGGTTACGGCACCGGCACGGGTGGAATCGGGACCTATATCCTGAGTGTGGGCAACCAGTCCACCTCGGTGGGCACGTTTGCCGCCAACGCGGGTGGCGTGGGTGTTTACACCTTGAGTGTCGCCAATCCGATCGTTGGCGCGGTCACAGCGTATGCCGGTCAGCAGGCCACGGAGGGCGTGGGCAGCTCCTTCACCATCAATGCCGGCGCGGTGCTGGGCATCCCGAACTCCTATCAATGGCAGCTCAACGGGACCAATCTGTCGCCGACCTTGAACTTTGACGGCACGGCGCATTATCCCCGCGTGGGCAACCAGGCGGGTGACAGCCAGGGCGTTTACAGTCCGAAGCTGTTGATCACCCAGTTGACGACGAACGACACCGGCCTCTACAGCCTGCAGGTGGCCAATCCGCTCAATCCGGGCGGCGTGACGAACTCCATCGTATTCTACCTGCTGGTCACGAATGACACGGTGAAGCCTTATGCCACGGCCGCGCTGGTCAAGAGCACGATGGTGGTCGGGCGGGCCATGGATGACGTGGGGGTGCCCAATGCAACCGGGGCGAACGGCACGCCGGCGCCGCTGTTCCTCGTGGAGGTCAAATTCTCCAAACGAGTCGATCCCTTAAGCGCGACCAACCCGGCGAACTACACGCTCAGCGGGGGCGTGCAGGTGACCAACGTGGTGCTGGCCAATGTGACGGCGGACAGCAAATTTGGCGGCGCTTATCAGACCGTGGGTTTGGTGACGTCCGGATTGCAGGCCAACACGACCTACACCCTGGCGGTCAACAACGTGAAGGACGAGGCCACCGTTCCCAACACCATGACCAACGGGCAGACCTTCACCCTCAAGACGCCGCCGCTCTCGACCGGGCGCGCGGTCTATGATTATTACTACGGAATCAGCGGCGGCTTTGACGGTGTCGCCGCGGGCACGAACTCCGCCTTCCCCTATGTTCCGCAAGCCACCGGCGGGGTGACGAACTTCAGTTCGGACGCCATCGCTTACAACTACTCGTTGAACAACAACCCGGCGTTCACCGGCCAGGCGGCCAATTACGTGAGCGTGCTTTCGGCCTGGGTCACCCCCACCAACACGGGTTACTATCAGTTCTTCATCAACGCGGACGACAAGGCCCGGTTGTATTTCAATCAGGGCGGTTCCGACCCCGCCGGCGCCGGTTATATCGGAGAATCCTATAACGGTGGGGCGATCTTCAATGAGACCTTTGCCTGGGGGAGTTTCCTGCTGCAGGCGGGTCATCCGTACTTCCTGCAAGCCATCCAGTATCAAATTAATGGTGGCGACTATATGCGCGTGGGTTGGCGCTATCTGGGCACGCAAGACCTGCCGTATGACGGTAGTGGTGACAATGGCGCCTGGACGGTGGACATCACCAACCTGCCGCCCATCGAAGGCAAGTTCCTGTCCGCCTACCTGGTGGGTGCTCCGGTGATTGCGACGCAGCCGCAAAGCTTGATCGTGGCCCCCTCGACGGCGACCACCAATCTGTCCGTGGTCGTGGGCTCCACCGGCACCGGGATTACGAACTACCAATGGTACCTGAACGGCAGCAGCCAGAGTGGCAAGACCACGGCGACGATCAACTTCGCGCCGTTGGGCACGGGCAGCTATGGCACCTGGACCTGCGCGGTGGACGATGGCAGCGGGGTCACCCCGACCATCAGTTCGGCGGCGCTCATCCAGCCGCCGACGTTCACCATCACCCCGTTGGCCCCGAATGCGGCTGCGCCCATCGGGGTGCCGCACAACATCACGGTCACCTCGACCGCCGCGTCCGGAACGACGGCTTATCAATGGCGGTTCAACGGGATCAACCTGGCGAAGAGCGCGAACATCGCCAACCAGAACGGCCAGACACTGACGATCAACAGCATGCGGTCACCCGATAACGTCGGTAAGTACGACGTGATTGTGAACGACGGGTTCCATTCCGTGACCAGCAGCGTGCAAAACCTTACCATCGCGGGCAATCCTGCCATCACCGCCACGTATGGTGGTTCCGCCATCAACCTGACATTCCCGAGTCAGGTCGGACCGCAATACGTGATTCAGTACAAGGGCGCGCTCACCAACGGCGCCTGGACCACGTTGACCACCACCAACGGGACCGGCTTGCCGATCACGGTGCCGGCCAGTGTCGCGCCCACGGGTCAACGGTTCTATCGCATCCAGATGCAATAAGCCGTCCGATCTACCACAGGGGGCATCCGCGCAAGCGGATGCCCCTTTTTTGTTGGCTCCAAAGGTGCCCGGAATTCGGGGCGGTGCCCGGCAATTTCTGGAATATAGTTCCAACGTGCCAGTTGCCTCGGGCAACGGAGGATGGTAAACTGACCTGATGAATCACAGAAGCAATTGCAGCCCAGTTTTGTGCCCAAATCCCAGGCACCATGCCGTCGGTGGTTTCACGCTGATCGAATTGCTCGTGGTCATCGCGATCATTGCCATTCTGGCCGCGATGCTGCTGCCAGCCCTGGCCAAGGCCAAGATTAACGCGCAACGGATTCAGTGCATGAACAACACCCGGCAACTCACGCTGGCGTGGATCAATTATTCTGGTGATTTTAACGAATTTCTCCCCGATTCCCGGGCCTGGTTGGTCGGGGACGTTTCCGACCCCGGCAACCCCGCCAATTTTCTGGATTTGAACAACGGGTTGCCGAAGGAGATGCTGGGAAAATATCTGGGGCAAAATGTCGGGGTTTATCAATGCCCGGGGGATCCCCGCAAATGCACCGTCGCCCCCTACATCGGCCGGCGTTGCGCCCGCAGTGTTTCCATGAATTCTTATATTGGTTCGGATGGCAACGGTGGCAACCACTGGACGCCGGGATATTTCGGGTATCAGAAATCCTCCGACCTGAAGCGCCCCGGCCCATCGAACACGTTTGTAATCCTGGACGAAGGTTTGAGCATCAACGACGGCTTTTTTGCCACGGACATGGATACCTATGACCCGAACAACATGCCCGGCAAGCAGACCACCGATGTGCCAGCCACGTATCACAATATCGCGGGCAGCTTCTCGTTCGCGGATGGCCACTCGGAAATTCACAAATGGCGGGATCACCGGACGACCCTGCCCAAGGGGTATGGTTTTCCTTCCCCCAATAATTTGGACATCGACTGGTTGCAGTCCAAGAGTTCCGCAAAGATCGACCGTCCCACGCGCTTTTAACTGTCTTTCGTTATCGTGAGTTTACTGTGTTTGCGGTGGGGTGCCCGGCAGGTTTCCCTGCGGGCGGTGGTGGCGATGGCGGGGGGCTTGCTCGGATGGGGTTTGTCCGAACCTTTGCGGGCGGAGGTGAAGCCGCTGGTCGATTGCATCAACCCGATGATTGGCGCCAGCACCAGCCGCGAGTTTGGCGAAGGCAAAACTTTTCCGGGTGCGGCCACCCCTTTTGGCCTGGTCCAACTCAGTCCGGATACCATTACCGGGGGGGACAATGGACCGGGCTACTCGTATCACCACCACACCATCGAAGGGTTTAGTTTCACCCATATGAGCGGGGTGGGCTGGCACGGCGATTTTGGCAACTTTCTGGTCATGCCCACGACGGGGCCGCTGCATACCGGTCGCGGAGTCGAGGATGCGGAAGTGGGTTATCGATCCCGCTTCCGGCATGAGACGGAAATTGCCCAGGCGGGCTATTATGCGGTCACGCTGGAGGATTACGGCATCCGGGCGGAAATGACCGCGGCCGCCCGGGCGGGCATCCTGCGATTTACCTTTCCCCAGGCATCCCCCGCGCGCATTCAGATCGACCTTTCCCGCCGGGTGGCGGGGACCAGTGTCCGGCAATCCGTGAAGTTGGTCGATGACCACACCATCGAGGGCTGGATGAAGTGTACCCCCGACGGTGGGGGGTGGGGGAACGGCGGGGGCAAGGCCAATTACACGGTGTATTTCTCGGCGCAATTTGACCGTCCCTTGACCAACTTCGGCGTCTGGTCGGCAGAGATTCCGGACGATTGGAAGCGCCGTCTTCATGAGATTGAAAGCCCGCGCTACCAGGCCGCCGCCGCGACCGCCAAGGTGCTGCCCGGTTGCCGCGAATGGGAAGGCAAGCACCTGGGATTTTACGCGGAATTCAACACCAGCCCCGGGGAGGTGGTGCTCCTGAAATCCGGCATTTCCTTTGTGAGCGTGGCCGGAGCGCGGGAAAACTTGCGGCGGGATATCCCCGACTGGGATTTTGGCCGGGTCCGCACGGCCGCGCGCGCCGCCTGGGAGCAGGCCCTGGCGGGGGTGACGGTGCAGGGCGGAACGGCGATCCAGCGGGAGGCGTTTGCCACCGCCATGTATCATTCCATGATCGATCCCCGCGCCTTTTCCGACAGCGACGGGCAGTATACCGGCGCGGATCGAAAGGTGCACCAGACCGGCAGTTTCACGTATCGCACGGTCTTTAGCGGCTGGGATGTTTTTCGCAGCCAATATCCGTGGTTGACCATTGCGCGTCCCGATGTGGTGAACGACACGGTCAATTCGCTCATGCAACAGGCGGAATTGAGCGGGCGTGGGAGCCTGGCGCGGTGGGAATTTGTGGGCGTCGAGTCGGGGTGCATGATCGGGGATCCGGCGGTCTCCGTGTTTGCGGATGCGTATTTGAAAGGCATTCGCGGGTATGATGCGGAGCGGGCCTACCAACTCTGCCGCCAGAGCGTGATGGGGCCGCGGTGCGCCCGGGCGGATCAAGGGGATTATGAAAAGCTGGGCTACGTTCCCGGCAGCATTTCCTGGACGCTGGAGAATGCCTATTTTGATTACGCCACCGCGCGCTTTGCCGGGGCGTTGGGGAAAGCAGATGATGCGGGCCTGTTCCTGCGGCGGGCCATGAACTATACGAACATTTATGACCCGTCCGTGGGGAATATGCGGGCGCGGCAGCGGGACGGTTCCTGGACGGCCTGGCAGGGCGCCACGGCGCATGGCCAGGGATGCGTGGAGAGCAATCCGTACCAGCAGGGATGGTTTGTGCCCCAGGATGTGGCTGGATTGATGGAACTCATGGGCCGGGACTATTTTCTCAGCTACCTGACCAAGTTTTTTGAACAAACCCCGGAGAGTTTCAACTGGAATGATTATTACAATCATGCCAACGAGCCCGTGCACCATGCGGCCTACCTGTTCACCTATGCCGGGGCGCCGTGGCTGACCCAAAAATGGTCCCGATTCATCATGGAGCATGCGTATGGCAGCGGCGTCAAAGGATTGTGCGGCAATGAGGATGTGGGCCAGATGTCCGCCTGGTACATCCTGAGCGCCATCGGCTTTCACCCGGTCTCCCCGGTGGATGGCGTTTACCTGATTGGCAGTCCCCTGTTTGAGCAGGTTACGGTACGGCTCGATCCGGCGTACTACCGCGGCGGTTCCTTCAGGGTGACGGCGCGGAACAATTCGGCCGAGAATGTTTACATCCAAAGCGCGCAACTCAATGGCCGGCCGCTGGCACGCGCCTGGTTGCGGCATGAGGAAATCGTGGCCGGCGGCACCCTGGAACTCCTGATGGGTCCGCAGCCGAACAAAAAGTGGGGAGCCGACGCCGCCCAGCGCCCACCCTCTCTCAGCACGGCCAGCCGGAAATGAAAGTGCGATCCGCCTTGATTGGCTTCTTGTTGCTGGCCGTGGCCATCGCCGCCGCGCCGGGGCAAAGTGCTGCGGGGGCGGCCAGTCGGCACCCGAACATACTTTTCCTGTTCAGCGACGACCAGCGCTTTGACACCATCGCCGCGTTGGGGAACACCCATATTCGGACGCCCAATCTGGACCGGTTGACCCGGGAGGGCACCGTCTTTTCGCGGACCTATCTGATGGGGGGGGCGCTTGGCGCAGTTTGCGTCTCCTCGCGCGCCATGTTGCTTTCGGGACGGTCCCTGTTTCACGTGAAAGACAATCTGGCAGGGCAGGACACCTGGCCGGCGCAGTTCGCCAAGGCCGGTTACACGACTTTTATCACCGGCAAGTGGCACAACCAGGAGGAGGCCCTGCTGCGGAGTTTTGATTCCGGCAAATCCGTTTTCATGGGCGGAATGGGCGACCCCTACAAATTGGGCCTGGCCGCCATTTCGCCGGACCACAAATTGGTCAGCCAGATCCGGCCGAAGGGCGAGCATTCGGTCAAATTGTTTGCCGATGCCGCGGTGGAATTCATCCAACAACAAGAGAGCTCCGGGAAACCCTGGCTGTGCTATTTCGCGCCCAATTGCCCGCATGATCCGCGGGTCGCCCCCACCCGTTACCATGCGGAATACAACCGGCATAAACCGCCGGTGCCGCCGAATTTCCTGCCCGTCCACCCCTTCGATAATGGCGAAATGACCATCCGCGACGAGCAACTCGCGCCCTGGCCCCGGACCGAGGAAGTCGTGCGCCAGCATCTGGCGGATTACTACAGTTATATCACATTCATGGATGAGCAGATCGGCCGGGTGCTCACCGCCTTGCGGAAGAGCGGTCAGGCGGAGAACACGATTATTGTTTTTGCAAGTGACAATGGTCTGGCCATCGGCAGTCATGGTTTGTTTGGGAAACAGAATTTATACGATCACGCCACGCACGAGCCGTTGATCATCGCCGGGCCGGGGATTCCGCGCGGCACCCGGACCGATGCGCTTTGCTACCTCTTCGACATCTTTCCCACCCTGGGCGAGTTGACCGGTATCACCGGCCCAGCCGGTAGTGAAGGTCGCAGCCTCCTGCCGGTGCTCAAAGGGAAGACCGCGACGCACCGGGAGACCATTTTTACCGCGTACCGCACCTTTCAACGAGCGGTCCGGGATGATCGCTGGAAACTCATCGCCTATCCGCTGATCAACAAGCGGCAGTTGTTTGACCTGGCGACGGATCCTTTTGAAATGCATGACCTCGCCGGCGAGGCCACCCACGCCGGCGATTTGGCGCGGCTCACGGCCACCTTGCAGGCGGAGCAGGGTGCGTTTGGCGATCAGGTGGCCCTCACGAGCGAAACTCCGCGCCCCGCCGAGTTCAATTATTCAAATGAAAAACCGTTGAAAAATCCGCAGCCGCTCGAATGAGTTTCCCGGCCGGTGCTATGCATGAGAACTGTGATGAACCTGTGGTTGTGCCTGGCCCTATGGGCCGGATTTTTTAGCCCCCTGGCGGTTCGCGCCGAGACCCATCCCCCCAACGTCATCCTCATCCTGGCCGACGATCTTGGTTACGGCGATATCGGTCCGTTTGGTTCGCGGACGAACCGCACGCCGAACTTGGACCGCATGGCGGCGGAAGGGATGCGGCTTACGAGTTTTTACGGTGCCCCGGTCTGCACCCCGTCCCGGGCGCAAATTCTGACCGGTTGCTATGCCAAACGCGTTTCGTTGCCGAACGTGCTTTTCCCCAAAAGCTCCGATGGCCTGAGTTCCCAGGAGCAAACTGTGGCCGATCTCCTGCGGCAGCGTGGTTACGCCACGATGGTGATTGGCAAATGGCATGTGGGCGACCATCCGGATTTTCTGCCCACGCGGCATGGGTTTGATCATTATTTCGGACTGCCCTATTCCAATGACATGGGGCCGAATGAGTCCGCCGCCGCGGCCACCAATGCGCCTGCGAAAAAAAGCCAGACGCCCCCCTTGCCTCTGATCCGGGACGACCGGGTGATCGAGACGGTGAATGGGCGTGGCCAGGACAGTTTGACGGAGCGTTACACGGAAGAGGCGGTCAAATTCATCCGGGATCACCAAAAGCAGCCCTTCTTTCTGTACCTGCCGCACACTGCGGTGCACACCCCGATCCATCCCGGGGATAAATTTCGCGGGCGCAACGGCACGCCATTCAACGACTGGGTTGAGGAGTTGGACGCCAGCGCCGGGCGAGTGCTCGACACCGTCCGCGCGACTGGACTGGCGGATCACACCCTCGTAATTTTCACCAGTGACAATGGCCCCTGGCTGCCGCAAGGCACCAATGCGGGAGTGGCCGGTCCGTTGCGGGGGGGCAAGGGTAGCACCTGGGAAGGGGGAGTGCGCGAACCGACCATCGCGTGGTGGCCCGGGCGGGTGCCGGCGGGGACTTCGTGCGATGCCGTGGCGGCCAATTTTGACTTCCTGCCCACGTTTGTGAAATTGGCAGGCGGTAGCCTGCCGGCAGATCGGAAGATCGACGGGCAAGATATTTCCCCCCTCCTGTTTGAGCAGAGCAAGACGTCCCCACACGAAGCCTTTTACTATTTCAACGGCAGCCGCCTGCAGGCGGTGCGCTCCGGGCCGTGGAAGCTCTCCGTGGTGGCGAGGGCGGGTGAGTTGCCGACGGCGACCACTCCCTTTGTTCCGCATCTTTACAATTTGGATACGGAAATCGGCGAGCGCACCGATGTGGCCGCCCAAAATCCGGAGGTGGTCCGCCGGCTGGCGCAACTGGTCGCTGGAATGGAAGCCGACCTCGGGGCCGGGACAAACTCCGGTCCCGGCGTGCGTCCGGCGGGACGCGTGGCGAATCCCACCGGGCTCTGGCTGCCCGGCGAAGTTCCGGTAAATTAGTTCCGGTGGGCCATTCCCAAGCGAGCCGGGCTTCTGCTAGTCTCGCCCCATGAGCATCTCCAAATCAGCCCGGACCGGGGCGCGCGCCACCGGCCTCAATCGGCGGCAATTCATCCAAGGTGCGGGCGCGGGAATCGCCCTGTTCAACATTTTGCCCGGCCGACTCCTGGGAGCCGACGCCGTCACCCCCAACCAGAAGTTGAATGTGGCGGGCATCGGCATCGGCAGCCAGGGTGGACGCGATGTGGATGAAGTGGCTGGTTTGGGGCATAACATGGTCGCCTTGTGCGACGTGGATGAGAATTACGCCGCCAAGGAATTTGCCAAGTATCCCACGGCGAAGCGCTTTACGGATTTCCGGGTGATGCTCGACAAAATGGGCAAGGAGATCGATGCCGTGGTCATCGGCACGCCCGATCACACCCATGCGGTCATTGCGATGGAAGCCATGCGCCGAGGCAAGCACGTGTACTGCGAAAAGCCGCTCGCGCATACCATCCATGAAGTCCGCACGCTGATGGCGGCCGCCAACCAGTACAAGGTGGTCACCCAATTGGGGAATCAAGGGCACTCCAGTGACACGATCCGCCGCGTTTGTGAGTGGATCTGGTCGGGCGCCATCGGGGATGTCGCCACTGTGCACGCCGGTTGCGGTGCCTTCCAGGATGTCTATTGCCAGATTCCCAAGCTCGACAAGCTCAAGGAAACGCATGAAGTGCCCAAGGGTTTGGATTACGACCTGTGGCTCGGGCCGGCGGCCTTCCGGGCCTATTCGCCCCTGTGGGTGCCGTGGAACTGGCGCGGCTGGCTGAATTTTGGCGGTGGAGCGATCGGGGATTGGATTTGTCACGTCGTGGATCCCGCCTACTGGGCGCTGGATTTGGGCGCCCCCACCAGCGTGGTGGCGGAAGTCACGGATTACAATCCGGCGATCCACGGCATGACCTATCCGCCGGGGACGAAGATCACCTTTTCGTTTCCGGCGAAAGGTGCGCGGGGGCCCGTGCAGTTGGTCTGGCACGACGGCAAGACCACCATCCCCCGGCCGCAGGAATTTACCACGGATGAAAAAGTGCCGGGCATCGGCGCCATCCTGTTCGGCACGAAAGGCATGATCGTGCACGGCTCCCATGGCGGCGGCGGTTGTCATATCCTGCCGGACGCCCTGATGGATCAGCACTCCGGCAAAAACGCCCCGGCGGAGAAAATCACCCGCGTGAAAGGGCACGCCTGGGACTGGGCCGATGCCATTCTCAATGGCCGCAAAGCCGGCTCCAATTTTGATTACGGTGGCGCGCTTACCCAGGTCGGGTTGCTGGGGCTCATCGCGTTGCGTTTCCCGGGCCAGACCCTCAAATGGGATGGGGCGGCGGGTCGCTTCACCAATCACGATGTGGCCAACACGCTGGTGCAGATTCCGTTCCGCGCCGGTTGGAAACTCTGAGATGAGTCAGCGAGTGATGCCGTTCCCGGGCCGGAAATTCCTCGCGATTTTCGGCCTGGCCGGGCGGATATTTCTGTCGGCCCCGGCGGTTGGGGCGCAAACGGCGACCCCGCTCGCGGCTGCGCCGGGGGAAACCAATGTGCCGCTGAGTACGCTCGACCTCGGCCAGATGCTGCAGGAGGACTCTTCTCCGCAGGCGAACCGGTCGGTGATGGGCCGCTTCCTCCAAATCAGCGGGAAGCGCTACACCAATGGCGTGGGCACGCATGCCCGGAGTGTGCTGTGGGTCAATTTGCGGGGCGAGGCCCGGCGGTTTACCGCCAATGTGGGTATCGATGATGAGGTTGTGTCGCCCATTGTGCAGCGGGAACTGCGGAGCGCTTATGAACTGGGCATGCCGGAATATCGCCTGGTCAACGGTCGGGTCATTTTTCAAATTTACGGTGATGGCCGGCTGCTCTGGAAGAGCCGCCTTTTGCAAACCGGGATGCCCGCCGAGCCGGTGGCGGTGGACCTGGACGGGGTGCAGACCATGGTGTTGGTGGTGAGCAGCCTCGGAGATGCCATCAACTATGATGATGCGGATTGGGCCGACGCCTACATTACGATGCGGGGAGCGCCGCCCAAAGCCGTCCCGCCGCCGCTGGAAGATTCCTACGTGTTGACCCCGAAACCCGCCGCGCAACCGCGGATCAACGGGGCGGCGGTCTATGGCGCGCGGCCGGGGTCCCCATTTCTGTTTACAATTCCCGCCACCGGGCAGGCCCCGCTTCAATTCGCGGCCCGCCATCTTCCCCGGGGCCTGCATTTGGATCCGGATTCCGGCCGCATCACCGGAGTGCTCACCCGTCGCGGGGAATGGCACGTGACCGTGACCGTGCACAACGCTCTCGGTAAAGCTGAGCGCGACTTGAAAATTGTTGGCGGTGACACCCTGGCGCTGACGCCCCCCATGGGATGGAACACTTGGAACGTCTTTGGGCGGGATCCCGATGACGCCAAAATCCGGGCCGCGGCGGATGCCATGGTGGCGAGCGGATTGATCAACCACGGTTGGAGTTATATTAACATCGATGATTGCTGGCAAAACCAGCACAGTTCCAAGGATCCCCGGCTGAGCGGTCCGGGGCGGGATGAGCGGGGGCGCGTTTTGCCGAACCGGAAATTTCCGGATATGAAGACGCTGTGCGATTACGTGCACCAGCGGGGCTTGAAGGCCGGCATCTATTCCTCGCCCGGGATGTACACCTGCGCGGGATATACCGGCAGCTTCGAACACGAAGCGCAGGATGCCCAAACCTATGCGGCATGGGGTTTTGACTATCTTAAGTATGATTGGTGCTACACGACGCATTCCGCCCGCGACGTGAGTCTATTCGAGCAGCGGCGGGCTTGGGAGACGATGGCCCATGCCTTGGCCGCGACGGGACGGGATATTGTTTTCAGCCTCAGTGAGACGCTGGATGTCTGGCCTTGGGCCCGGGAAGTGGGCGCCAATTGCTGGCGCACTACCGGTGACATCACGGACACCTGGCCGAGCATGGACTTTATCGCTTTCAGCCAGAACGGCCGGGAAAGCGTGGCCGGGCCCGGTCATTGGAACGATTGCGATATGTTCGTGGTGGGCAAGTTGGGCGGTGGGCGGCTGCATCCCACGCGGCTTTCCCCCAATGAACTTTACACCCACATCAGTCAGTGGTGCCTGCTGGCTTCCCCGTTGTTGATTGGTTGCGATATGACACAACTGGATGATTTCACCCGCAACCTTTTGACCAACGATGAAGTGCTGGAGGTGAATCAGGATCCCCTCGGACGCCAGGCGCACCGGATTTCCAAAACGGAAAACGTCGAGGTCTGGGCCAAGGCGATGGCGGATGGCAGCCAGGCGGTCGGGCTTTTCAATCGCGGCGAATTTCCGGAGCGGGTGCAGGTGGCGTGGACCGAATTGGGGCTGAAAGGCCGACTGGCGGTGCGCGATTTGTGGCCGCAGACGGACCTGGGGCAGTTCGCGGAATCTTTTTCCGCGACGGTTCCGCGCCACGGAGTCAAACTCATCCGGGTTCGCCCCGCCGCGCGTCCCTGAGGTTCTGGCATTTTAGTTCATTTGTGCCATAGCCCAGGCACCCGCCCTCACCCTAAACTAGCGGCCTGTAATCACCGGCAGTTGGCCTCGCTTTGGTCCCATGGTATGCAATTGAAAATGTTCGCCGGCCGGTTGGCCGGAATCTTGTTGGTCGCCGCTCTGGCTCCGTCGGTCCCCGCCCAGGAATGGAAATTGGGGACCAACCACATTTTGACCCCGTGGGCCGCGCAGGTGGATCCACGGCATCCGTTGCCCGAATATCCACGCCCCCAAATGGTGCGGCGCGATTGGGTCAATCTGAATGGCTTGTGGGATTACCGCGTGCTGCCCATGGACGCTCCGGCCCCTGCGAACTACGAGGGGAAGATTTTGGTTCCATACCCATTCGAGTCCGCGCTTTCGGGCGTCACCCGTTCCCTGACCAATAACGTCCGGCTCTGGTATCATCGCGCGTTCTCCGCCCCCCCGGCCAAAGGAACCTCCCGGTGGTTGCTGCATTTTGGGGCGGTGGATTGGGAAGCCAAGGTCTACGTGAATGGTCAGGCCGTGGGCGAGCACCGGGGCGGCTACGATGGTTTTTCCGTGGACATCACCGACGCGGTGAAGGCCGGGGCCGACAATGAGCTGGTGGTGGCCGTGTTCGACCCCACCAATGGCTACCAACCCAAGGGTAAACAGAACATCAACAAATTTGGCAAACCCGGAGGCATCGCGTACACGGCCTCCTCCGGCATCTGGCAAACGGTTTGGTTGGAGCCGGTTCCGGCGGCGCATATTCAGTCCCTGCGCATGACCCCCGATGTCTCCGCCGGAGGATTGCGCTTGAAGGTGCTGGCCGGCGGAAGCCAACCCGGTGTTCCGGTGCGGGTGACCGCCCGCGCTGGCCGGCGCGTCGTGGGCGAAGTCAGCGGTCAGCCCGGGGAGGATCTTTTCCTCGCGGTTCCCCAGGCCCACCTTTGGACGCCGGAGGATCCGTTCCTTTATGACCTCCAGGTGACCTGGGGAAATGATTCCGTGAAAAGTTACTTTGGCATGCGGGAGATCGCGCTGGGCAAGGACGCCAAAGGGGTGACCCGCATCCGCCTGAATGGCCAGGTGATTTTTCAAGCCGGCCCGCTGGACCAGGGCTTCTGGCCGGACGGCATTTACACCGCCCCCACGGATGCGGCCCTCCGGTTCGACATCGCCGAGATGAAAAAGCTCGGCTTCAACATGGTCCGCAAGCACATCAAGGTGGAACCGGATCGCTGGTATTATTGGTGCGACAAACTCGGGTTGCTCGTCTGGCAGGACATGCCGAATGGTGATGGCGGCACCGCGGTGAGCAAGGACCGGGATGGTGTTGTGAATACCAAGGTGGGAGCCGCGGAATTTGAGAGCGAATTGCGGGCCATGCTCGCGCAGCGGCACAACCACCCGTCGATCATTGTCTGGACCATTTTTAACGAGGGGTGGGGACAGTATGACACGCCGCGCCTGACCCGGTGGGTGACGGAAATGGATCACTCCCGGCTGATCAACAGCACCAGCGGCTGGCATGACCAAAAGGTCGGCGACCTGGTGGACACGCATAGCTATCCCGGGCCGGATGTGCCGAAGCAGGAAGCCACCCGGGCGGCGGTGCTGGGTGAATTTGGCGGGCTGGGGCTCAAAGTGGACGGGCACGTCTGGGTGTCGACCAATGCCTGGGGCTATCGGGCCACCACGGGGACGAAGGAGTTGACCCGCAATTATCTAAAACTCTGGCGCAAGGTGTGGCAGTTGGAGGCGGAAGCCGGGTTGTGCGCGGCGGTTTACACGCAATTGACGGACGTGGAGACCGAGTGCAACGGTTTGCTCACCTACGACCGTCGGGTGGAAAAGGTGGACGTAAAGCAGGTGGCCGCCGCGCATCGGGGCCAGTTTCCGCCGGTTTCCGAATTCACCATGGTGGCGCACGCCGCGGCGGCGGAACCGCTCCGGTGGCGCTACACGGTGGAAAAACCCGATGTCGGGTGGGTGGCAACCGGCTTTGACGATACAAAATGGACAGAGGGGGCCGCAGGATTCGGCGCGGGCACCAACGTTGTCGGTAGGGTCCGCACGGCCTGGGACAAGCCGGATCTCTGGCTGCGGCGGGAAGCGGTGCTGACGAAACGGGAATTGCATCAACTCGCGTTGAAGGTTATGAACCTGGCGGACGTCGAAATCTTCATTAATGGCGTTCTGGCGGTGAAGTCCGCCGCGCAGAATGCAACCTATGAAGAACTGGACATCTCCCCCGCCGCGGAGCGCGCGCTCCATGCGGGTGCCAATATGATTGCCGTGCATGGTCACCAGACCCGGCCCGCGCATTTTGTTGACGTGGAGTTGGTCCAGGAAGTTCGCCGCCGACCGTAAACCGCCACCTCCAGTCGTATGCACAAATTGCCCACCCTTTTCTCCCCCCACACCGCCCGCCCGGCCGGGCTGCTCCTGGCTTTGCTCCTCGGCGGGCTGACCAGTTCAATGGCGGTTTCCGCGGCGGATTGGCCACCCGCCGTTTCCGCGGCTTTAGAACGGTCCGGCACCAATCGCCCGGCCCTGGAAGAGGCGCTGGCAAAAGTTCCCGCCGCGCAGAATGAGGGGCTCCAATTCCTGCTCACCAACATGCCCGCCGGGGATCTGCAGACCCTGTCTGCCCCCTTCCTGCTCGGTAATCTGGAGCGTGCCTATACGTCCTTCCACGCGGCGCCTTGGGCGGCCCAAATTCCTCCCGCCATCTTCCTCAACGAGGTGCTGCCCTATGCCAGCCTGGATGAGCGGCGCGATGATTGGCGCGAGCGCATGCGGGAATTGAGCCTGCCGCTCATCAAAGATGCCAAGACCCCGGCAGCGGCGGCGCAGGCAATCAACGACCAATTGTTCAAGCTGGTGAAGGTCAAATATTCCACCAAACGCCGCGCGCCCAATCAGGGGCCTTTTGAGACGATGGAAACCGGGGTGGCCACCTGCACAGGGCTGTCCATCCTCCTGGTTGATGCCTGTCGTTCCGTGGGCGTGCCCGCCCGCATCGCCGGCACCCCCCTCTGGGCGAATAATTCGGGCAATCACACCTGGGTGGAGATTTGGGATGGCGGCTGGCATTTTACCGGTGCTGCCGAGCAAAGTCCCGAGGGCTTGGACCGGGGCTGGTTCGTGGGCAATGCCTCCCAGGCTCCCCGCGACGACCTCCGCCACGCCATCTTCGCCACCAGCTTCAAGCGGACCGGCATGACGTTCCCCATGACTTGGAATCACGAGGCCGACGACGTTCCCGCCGTTAATGTCACCGACCGTTATGCCGCCAAGGCGCGGCCGCCGGGTCCCACCGAAACGCTGTTGCGGGTCAAGGTCATGGATCGCCCGGTTGGGGAACGCGTCGTGGCCAAAGTCACGGTGACGGATGCCGCCGATCCCAGCGTTCAATTTACGGATTCCAGCAAGGGGGAAACGGCCGATATGAACGACCACGTTTCTTTCGTGGTGCCCAAACAACGCACGTTTGTGGTACGGACCGAACTGGCGGAAAAGCAACGGACCCAGTATTTCACCACCGGCACCAACACGGAGGAAGTTTTGACCGTTTTCCTGGGAGGCATCCCGCCCCTGCCCGTGTTTAACATGCCGGGATACGTGCCGCCGGCGGTGGTCCAACCGCTGGCGGCCGGGGACGAGACCAAATTGAAAGCGGCGGTCACCGCCTATTTCCAGGCGGACGCTACGGCCCGGACCAATTGGGAATTCCCGGCCGATTTGGAGCAACTGCTGGCCACCAACGAACCGGCGGTCCGCCGGGCCACATGGCAGGCTTACCAGGGCTTGACATCCGCACATAAGACCCTGCTGGAGGATTTCAACGCCCACCAGGCCCGCTTCGAATCCCATCTCAGCCCTTATACGGTCAAACACGTCGGCTTGCGGCCGCCGCACGGCTGGCCGATTTTCATTGCCATGCACGGCGGGGGTGGGGCGCCGCAGGAACTCAATGACAGCCAGTGGCGGCACATGCAGATCTACTACCGGGATCATCCCGAGTTGGGTGGTTATATTTATGTGGCTTTGCGCGCCCCGGACAACACCTGGAACGGCTTCTACACCGGATACATTTATCCCTTGATTGACAATCTCCTCCGCGAGTTCCTGCTGTTCGGCGACACGGATCCCAACAAACAGTTCATCATGGGCTATTCCCATGGCGGCTACGGGGCTTTTGCCATCGGGCCGAAAATCCCCGATCACTTCGCGGCGGTTCACGCCAGCGCCGGCGCCCTGGCGGATGGGGCTGTGCCGGTGACCCTCCGCAACACGTTCTTCAGCACCATGGTGGGGGAGAAGGACACGGCCTACGGCCGCATTGCCCGGATTCATGAGTTTGACGTGGCCATCAAAGAGTTGCGCGGCGATCGGCGGGACATCTTCCCGGTCACGGTCCAATTCATCGCGGACCATCCGCATTCCGGGTTGCCGGATCGCGATAAGATCGTCGATATGTATGCCGCTGTCCGCAACCCGGTACCACGGGATTTGACCTGGAACCTGACCGACGGCGTCATTCACGACTTCTTCTGGCTGCATGTGCCGGAGGCGGTTTCCGGTCAAGATATCGACGCCGCCTGCCGCGATAACCACCTCACCGTCAAACTTTCCGCCGGCCTGGCCGCGGCCAGCATCCTGCTGGACTCCCGGTTGGTTGATTTTAGCAAGCCCGTGACGCTCGAATGCAATGGCCGGAGCACCACCAAGCAAATCAAACCCGCGCTGCGGACGCTGTGCCAGACCCTGCAACGCCGCGGCGATCCGGAACTGGCCTTTACCGCCGAAATCACTTTGCCGTAAACTCGCACCACATCACACATCACCGGTCAACCAAATGAAAAAAACTTCCTGCACGGTTTTCACATCCATCCTCCTGGGGGCTTGCGCCGCCCTGTTGCTGCCCGCCGCACTGTCGGCGGCCGAAACCAACAAGCCGGCTGCGGCCAAGGGCCCGACCGAGCCTCCAGTGGTCACTCCCGGCACCGCGGGTTCGCCGCCCTCGGACGCCATCGTGTTGTTCGATGGAAAAGATCTGGCCAAGTGGCGCGGGGACAAGGGCGCCGAAGCGCTCTGGAAAGTGGAAAATGGCTACGCGGAAGTGAACGGCAAGGGCAATATTTTCACCCGCGAAGAATTTGGCGCCATCCAACTCCATGTGGAATGGGCGGAGCCGGCGGAAGTCAAAGGCGACAGTCAAGGGCGCGGCAACAGTGGCGTCTATTTCATGGGGCGATATGAAATCCAGGTGCTGGATTGCTACAACAACAAGACCTATTTCGATGGCCAGACCGGGGCTTTTTACGGCCACAACGCGCCGCTGGTGAATGCCTGCCGCAAACCCGGCGAATGGCAGGCCTATGATATCGTGTTCCACCCGCCTTCCAAGTCGGCCGAGGGAGTGGCGGAAGCTGGTTCCTTCACCGTGTTCCACAACAACGTGCTGGTTCAGGACCATATCCCGGTCAAAGGTGATGCCACCACCGCCGCGCCCCTCAGCGGCATTGTCCCGACGGGCCCGCTGGTCCTCCAGGATCACGGGAATCCCGTTCGCTATCGCAACATCTGGCTGCGCAAGTTGTAAGTTTCCGCGATAGCGGCCCGGCGGAAACGCCGGGCCGCTGCGCCAGCCGTTTCCGCGCGGGCACATCCTTCCTACTTGGTTTCCTCCGCCCCGGGCGGAATTTTTCATTGAAGATTGCCGACCGGTCCGGCAGCCTCTGACGCAGTTAATTTGTTATGAAATTGCTCTCCACCCCCCGCTGCGGATTTGCTTTAACCTTGGGACTGCTCGCCAGTCTGACTGTCCTCCCGACCGGATTGCGGGCGCAAACCGCCACGCTGACCGAGCCCGCCCGCGCGGGTAAGAGTATGGAGGAATTCATCCGCCGCTATTCGGCCGATGCCAACGACACCTCGCGATTTTACGACCTAGCCTGGTCCGAGGCGCGTTTCGACCGGATGGAGCGGGTTTACCGGGACTGGCAGGGCCGGTTGAAGGAAGTGAATTTTGACGCGTTGGACCAGGCGGGACGCGTAGACTACATCCTCCTGCGCGATAAGTTGGCGGAGGAAATCGCCCATGTGGGGCTGGACCGGAAGCGGTTGCAGGAAATGGATGACTTGCTGCCCTTTCGCAAGCCCATGCAGGAGTTGGAACTGAGCCGGCGCAAAATGGCGCCGGTCAATGCGCGTGCCGCGGCCGAGGTGCTGGCCGGCTTTCCGGAGCAAATCAAACAAGTGCGCGCCCGGATCGAGAAGGGGAAGAGCCAGAAAGCCGGGGACAAGACGGATAAGGGCGAAAAAGCCGAGAAGGGGGATAAGGCCGAAGGCAGCAAAGGGCTGAAAGTTTCCGCGGTGGTGGCCCGCCGCGCGGCGGAGGCGGTTTCCTCCCTGCATGGCGCCTTGAATACCTGGGCGGGATTTTATGAGGGCTTTCAACCGGAGTTCTCCTGGTGGGTCAATCGACCGCAGGAAGACGCCGGGAAGGCCATGGCGGAGTACGCCAAATATCTCCGCGAAGACGTGGCGGGATTGAAGGGCAAAGACGAGGACCCGTTGGTGGGCGACCCCATCGGTGCGGACGGACTGGCGGTGGATCTGGCCGCAGAGCACCTGCCTTACACGCCCAAGGAATTGATCGCGGTGGGCGAGCGGGAATTTGCCTGGTGCGAGGAACAGATGAAAAAGGCCGCCGCCGAAATGGGTTGCTCGAACAATTGGAAGGCCGCGCTGGCCCGGGTCAAGGCGGATTACGCCCCGCCGGGCGGACAGGATGAAATGGTGACCGCGCTGTCCCGGCAGTCGATCGCCTTTCTCAAACAGAACGATCTGGTGACCATTCCGCCGCTTTGCGAAGAGACCTGGCGCCTGACGATGAGCTCGCCAGAAGTGCAGAAGACCCTCCCGTTCGCGGCATACGGCGGCCAGAACATGATGGTGGCGTACGCCAAGGATGAGATGAAGTACGAGGACAAGCTCATGGCGATGCGCGGGAATAACCGGGCGTTTACCCACATCGTGGTGCCCCATGAATTGATCCCCGGTCATCATTTGCAAGGTTTTGCCGCCGAGCGCAACCGGACCTACCGCTCCCTGTTCCGCACGCCTTTCTATGTCGAGGGTTGGGCCTTGTATTGGGAATTGCGTTATTGGGATCTCGGGTATTCCCAAACGCCGGAAGAACGCATCGGCATGCTCTTCTGGCGGATGCACCGGTGCGCCCGGATCATCGTCAGCCTGAAGTTTCACCTGGGCCAGATGACGCCCCCCGAAATGATTGATTTCCTGGTGGATCGAGTCGGTCACGAGCGCTCGGGGGCCACGAGCGAGGTGCGCCGTTTTGTGGGGGGCGCCTATTCCCCCCTCTATCAATGCGGCTACCTGCTGGGCGGCATGCAATTGTGGTCCCTCCGCGAAGAGGCGGTGGCGGGCGGGCGGATGACGGACAAACAATTCAACGATGCGGTGCTCGCCGGCAACACCATGCCGATTGAAATGGTTCGCGCGAGTCTCTTGAACCTGCCGCTGACCCGCGAGACGAAAACCTCATGGCGCTTCGCCGAAGGCCACTGGGGCGGGAAATAAGCCGCGTTTTTTACTGCGCGAAGTGGCAGGCGGCCAGGTGGCCAGGTGCCACTTCGCGCAACGCCGGAGCTTCGGTGCTGCACCGCGGCAATTGCGCCAGCGGGCAGCGGGGATGAAAGGGACAACCGGTCGGAGGATGCATGGGGGAGGGGACGTCGCCGGGCAAAATAATCCGCTGCCGTTTGGAATCGGGGTCCACTTCGGGCACGGCGGAAATCAGGGCCTGGGTGTAGGGATGTTTCGGGGCGCTGATGATCGTCCGGGCCTCCGCCAACTCCACCACCTTGCCCAAGTACATCACCATCACCCGCTGGCTGATGTGTTCCACCACCGCCAGGTCGTGCGCAATGAACAGGTAGGCGATACCCCGCTGCTGTTGCAAGTCCTGCAGCAGGTTGATGATCTGCGCCTGCACGGAGACATCCAGCGCGCTCACGGGCTCATCGCAGACGATGAGTTCCGGTTCCACCGCCAGGGCGCGGGCGATGCCGATCCGTTGCCGTTGGCCGCCGCTAAATTCATGCGGGTAGCGGTGCACATGGCTGGGGTCGAGCCCCACTCCCCGCAGGAGGTCCAGGATGCGCTTTTGCCGGGCGCTGGTACTGTCCGCCAGGCGGTGAATGTCAATCGCTTCGCCGATGATTTGGCCTACGTTCATCCGCGGGTTCAGGGACCCGTACGGGTCCTGGAAAATCATCTGGAACTTGCGCCGGCGCGCCCGCAACTGAGCCCCGGAAAGACCGGCAATGTCCTCGCCGTCGAAAATAATCTGCCCGGCGGTCGGTTCCACCAATTTGACGATGGCACGTCCCAGGGTGGTTTTGCCGCAGCCGCTTTCGCCGACCAGCCCGAGGGTTTCGCCGGGAGCGACCGAAAAATTCACCCCATCCACCGCGCGGACGTGCGCTTTCACCCGGCTGAAAACGCCGTGCTTGACGGGGTAGTGGACCTGGAGATTTTTGACTTCGAGGAGGCTCACAATGGCGTGGTATAGGGGCAGCGGACGCGGCGTCCGGGTTCGATTTCCAGCAGGGCGGGCGCACTGGCGGCGCATTCGGGCCGGGCCACGGGACACCGCGGGGCAAACCGGCAGCCGGAGGGAAAGTCGCCCAGGCTGGGCACGTTGCCGGCGATGGCCGGCAGGCGCGGCAGATTCCCGCGGAGCTTGGGCACGGAATTCATCAGAGCCTTGGTATACGGGTGGCGGGGTCGCCGCAGCAATTCCAGCGCGGGCGCTTCCTCCACCACCTGGCCGGCATACATCACCGCCACCCGGTCCGCCATGTCGCCCACGATGCCCAGGTTGTGGGTGATGAGCAGGATGGCCATACCCAGGCGCCGTTTGAGATCCAGCAACAGTTCGAGAATCTGGGCCTGGATCGTGACGTCCAGGGCGGTCGTGGGTTCGTCCGCAATCAACAATTTCGGCTCCGAGGCCAGCGCCATGGCAATCATCACGCGCTGCTGCATCCCGCCGGACATTTGGTGCGGATAATCAAGGGCCCGCGATTCGGGCGCGGGGATGCCCACCAGTTTGAGCAGGCGCACGACCTCGGCCGCGTTGGCCCGTTCCGGCCGGTGCAGCCTGAGCGACTCCATGATCTGGTGACCGACGCGAAAGACCGGATTAAGGGAAGCGGTGGGATCCTGGAAAACATAACTGACCACCCCGCCGCGGATGGCCTGCAATTCGCGCTGGGACATTTGCAGAACATCGCGTCCGTTCAGCAGGATTTCCCCGCCGGTATACTTCGCCGGGGGCGCGGGGACGAGGCGCGCGATCGAAAGCGCGGTGACACTCTTGCCACAACCGCTTTCCCCCACGAGGCACAAGGTTTCGCCCGCGTCCACGTGCAGCGAAACATCATCCACCGCCCGGAGGGAGCGTCCGCCCCGGTCAAAATCCAGGCTGAGGTGATTGATCTGCAACAATGGCATGGTGCGATGGTCGTTCCGGCTTGGCTGCGGGGGCCTTTTGGAGGCCGGACAGTTCGCGCAGCGCGAAGGCGCCAGATAAATAACTGAATCGCGGCGCCGGGGGAAGCGGGAAACGACATGCAGGAGATTACTCGTACCGCAGGGCGTCGATGGGATCGAGATGCGAGGCTTTGCGGGCGGGGTAGAAGCCGAAGAAGATGCCCACGGCCGCGCTGAAAATAAACGCGATGACGATGGAACTGGGGGAGGTAAGCGTGGGCCAGTTCATATAGGCCGCCAGCGCCTTGGACGTGCCGACACCCAGGGCAATACCGATGACGCCGCCGATGACGCTCAGGGTGACGGCCTCGATGAGGAACTGCATGAGAATATCGCGGCCATGCGCGCCCACGGCCATGCGGATGCCGATTTCCCGCGTGCGCTCGGTCACGCTTACCAGCATGATATTCATGATGCCGATGCCGCCCACCAGCAGAGATACGCTGGCGATCGCGGCCAGCAGGACGGTCATGACCTTGGAGGTGGCGGTCGCGGCTTCGGCAATTTCCTGCTGGGTGCGCACCGTGAAATCATCGTCGCGCCCGGGTTGGATGCGGTGCCGTTGCCGCAACAAATCAACCACCTCCTGCTGGACATTGGCGAGTTCCTTCTCGCTGGCGGCCTGGGCGCTGATGGAGCGCAGCATGGTGCCGCCCCCGAGCCGTTTCATGGAGCTCGTGTAGGGCACGATGACGACGTCGTCCTGGTCGCTGCCCATGACGGACAACCCTTTGGAGGATAATTCCCCGACAATGCGAAAGGGCGCATTCTTGATGCGGATGATCTGGCCCACCGGACTGGAATCGCCATACAACTGGCGGGCGGTGGTGCTCCCGACGACCGCCACCTTGGTGGCGCCGCGGACGTCCTGATCCGTAAACATCGCCCCCTCCTGCAATGGCCAGGAGCGGATATCGAGGTAATCCTCAGATTCTCCGAGGACGGAGGTGTACCAATTGTCATTGCCGGAGGCCACCTGGTTGAAGCCGCGGACCTCGGGGCTCGCGGCGGCCACCTGCGGGATTTCCTTCCGGATGGCTTCGGCATCTTCAATGGTCAGGGTGCCGGCGCTGCCCCAGCCGGTGCGCACGCCGCCGCGCGAGGTGCTGCCCGAAAAAATCAGGACGACATTCTGTCCCAGGCTGGCGATCTGCGCCTCCACCTGCGCCTTGGCCCCGTTGCCCACACTGACCATGGCGATGACCGCGCCCACCCCGATCACCATGCCGAGCATGGTGAGAAAAGTGCGCAATTTATTACGGCGCAGGGCGCGCAGAGCGATTCGCAGGGTGGCAAAGATTTTCATGGGGCGAGTTGCACGGCCTTTTGGGCCGCGCGCAATTTGACCAATTCCGCCTCGGCGAACGACCGGTTGGCCACCGGTTGATCGCTCACCACCCGGCCATCCCGCATGATGATGTTCCGCCGGGTGTAGCTGGCGATGTCGAGTTCATGGGTCACCATGACGATCGTGATCCCCGACTCATTGAGTTTTTGGAACACACCCATAATTTCGATGCTGGTCTGGGTGTCCAGGTTGCCTGTGGGTTCATCGGCCAGGATCAGGGCCGGTTGGTTGGCCAGGGCGCGGGCGATGGCCACGCGCTGTTGCTGGCCGCCGGAAAGCTGGTTGGGATGATGGTCCCCGCGTTCGCCGAGGCCCACCATCTGCAAGGCTTGCGTGGCGCGGTCGCGCTGTTGCCGGGCGGTGATCGCCTGCCGGTTGTAGAGCATCGGCAATTCGATATTCTCAATGGCGGAGGTACGGGATAGCAGATTGAAACCCTGGAAGACGAAGCCGATTTTCTGATTGCGGATGGTGGCCAGTTCGTCGCGGTGCAAATGGGAAACATCGACGCCGTCCAGCAGGTATCGGCCCTCGGTGGGACGGTCCAGGCAGCCCACGATGTTCATCATGGTGGATTTGCCCGAGCCGCTGGAGCCCATGATCGCCACAAACTCCCCTTTGCCAATGTTCAAGGAGACATCCCGCACGGCATGCACATCCACCTCGCCGGTGTGGTACACCTTGTGAATGTGCTCGAGTTGGATGATGTTCGTCATGCTTTGTCCGGGGACGGTGGACTCCATAACAGTGGCCTAGAAACCCCGGCGTCCACCGCCGCCGAACGGATTTGCCGCCGGCATTGCGTTCGGGCTCGCGGTCAGGTTCATCCCGACCACCACCACGTCGCCCTCTTTCAAGCCGTCCAGGACCTCGGTGAAGGCGCCATCACTGATGCCCGTTTTGATTTGCACCGGGGTGGGGGCCAGGGGTTTGCCATCCGCGCCCGTACCAGGGGGCAGGACATAAACCGTGCGCGTGGGAGCCCGTTCGCCCCGCCCGCGCCCGCCACCGCCGCCCATGCCGGGTGCGCCGCCCTCTCCGCGGCGACCGCCGCCTTCGCCACGGCCCGCCCCCATACCGCCAGCCGGTGGTCCCCCGGGGCCGCTCATGCCCATACCCATGCCCGGGCCGCCCGCCATCGCGGGACCGTTCGTCGCGCCCGCGGGGCGGAACCGCAGGGCGGCGTTGGGGAGTTTGATGACATTGTCTTTTTGCGCCACGATGATGGAAACATTCGCGGTCATCCCCGGCTTGAGCTTCTTGTCTTTGTTCTCCACGCTGATCACCGTGTCATAGGTGACGACGTTTTGGTTCGTGGCCGCGGCATTGCGCACCTGGATGACGGTGCCGCGGAAGGTGCGGGTGGGAAAAGCATCCACGGTGAAATTGACCTGCTGCTTCTCTTCAATGCCCCCGACATCCGATTCCGAAACGGCGGTGTCGATTTGCATTTTGGCGAGGTCGTTGGCGATCACGAAGAGCGTGGGAGCGCTCATACTGGCCGCGACGGTCTGGCCCACATCCACGTTGCGGGAGATGACCTCGCCATCAATCGGCGCGTAAATGGTAGAGCGATCCAGGTTCACCTGGGCCTGTTGGAGGGAGGCTTTTTTCACCATGACCGAGGCCTCGGCCTGGTGGAGATTGGCCACCGCCACGTCATATTCGGAATCCGAAACCAACTTCAGGCCGTGGAGTTTCTCCGCCCGGGCCGCTTCCACGCGGGCCAGTTCGGCCGCCGCCTCGGCGCTGGCGAGGTCCCCGGCCGACTGGTCCCGCGCCGCCTTAAAGGTGGCGGGATCAAGTTGCGCCACGATCTGCCCGTTGGTGACCTTGGAATTAAAGTCCGCGTACAGCTTGCTGATGATGCCCGAAACCTGGCTGCCCACCTGCACGTTCACAAAGGGATTCAACTGTCCCGTGGCGGTGACCGCCTGGGTTAGTTCACCGCGCGCAATGGTGGCCGTGCGGTATTCCGGCTCCTTTTCCGCCGCGTGTTTCCAATACCAAAAACCCGCGCCGCCCCCGCCCGCGAGGACGAGGAGGACCACCAACCAAAAAAACCAGCTGGAACCGTTATTTTTTGCCATACGTTCTATTCCTCACCGACACTGCTTATGAGACTTGGAATGCACAAAAGGTTACGCGCTGGATGCTGCCGGTTCAAGGTATTCCGCCCGGGGCGGCCACGGCGGGTTTCCCGCCTCCGGCCCCCAATTTAGACTTTGGCCCGGGCTGGGCTCCGGTTAGCATCTCCGGGCAATGCACGAATTCGATCAGCAACTCGCCGCCGGTGTGCCGTTGGCGGACGACCAGATTGCGCAGGCGGTGGCCCAGTTGCTGGACCCGGGGGTGGCGGACACCGCGAAGGCGGATTTCCTGTGCGCCCTTGCCCGCAAAGGGGAAACGGCCCCCGAAATCACCGCGTTTGCCCGGGAGCTGCGGGCCAAGTCCATCACTCCGCCGCTCGATGCCGCGACCCGCGCGCGGGAAATCCTGGACGTCTGCGGCACGGGGGGGGACCGCCTGAACACGTTCAATATCTCCACGACCGTGGCCATCGTGTGTGCCGCCGGAGGCGTGACCGTGGCCAAACACGGCAACCGGGCGGTGACTTCCAAATCCGGCAGCGCGGATGTGCTGGAGGCGCTCGGGATTCCCGTCGAATTGTCCCCCGAGGCCGCCGCCGCTTCCCTGCGGGATCACGGTTTTGCGTTCCTGTTTGCCCCGCATTTTCATCCCACCTTCCAGCAGGTCAAAGTCGCCCGCCAGATATGCGCTGGGCGCGGGCAGCGCACGATTTTTAATTTTCTGGGACCGCTCCTCAATCCCGCCCAACCGACCGCCCAACTCGTGGGCGTGCCCCGTCCGGAATTGACGGAGACTTTGGCCCGCGTGATCCAGGCGTTGGGTGTGCGCCGCGGCATGGTGGTCACGGGGCGGGTGGGGGATGCCTGGCTCGATGAATTGTCCACTCTGGGGGACAGTGTCGTGGCCGAGTTTTATCAGGACCGGGGTTTTGCCACTTCAGTTTTCGAGTTGGAGCATTACCCCGTCCAGCCCGCGGCGCTGGCTGATCTGGCCGGGGGGGATTGCCAGACGAACGCCGAAATTGTCCGCCGCTTGTTGCGCAATGAAGATACCGGTCCCCGGCGGGATGCGGTGCTGCTCAACGCCGGGGCGGCGTTGTTTGTGGCGGGCCGGAGCCGCTCGGTGCTGGAAGGCTGGGAACTGGCGGCGGAAATCATTGCCGATGGCCGCGCGCTCGGCAAACTCCGGGAATTGAGCGCCGCCCAGTAAGTCCTGTCGGAAGGGGATGGCTGGCGCTCTCCCAAAATTTAGACAAATCCGCCGGCGACGGGCGTCTTGCTTGTGAACATGCCGGCCCAACCTGACCTCGCGCAGCTCTACGATGAGCATGCCCCGGTGTTGTTTGGCTTCCTGCTGAACCTCACCCGCCACGAGGCGGACACCCGCGACCTGCTCCAGGAGTTGTTCATTAAATTGGCCCGCAACCCCGACTTGCTGGACGGAGTGCGGGAACCGCGGGCATTCCTCCTGCGCCTGGCGCACAACCTGGCCATCGACTTGATGCGAAGGCAGGGAACCCGGCACCGGCATTATGAACAATTGGCGGCCGAGTCCGTGGCCCTGTTTGCCCCGGCGGAGAATCCCGACACCGCCGAGTTTCGCCAGCGATTGACGGCGGCGCTGGACGAACTCCCGCCCGACCAGCGGGCGGTGGTCCATTTGAAATTATGGGCGGGGCTCACGTTTGAGGAGATTGCGGCCACCCTGGAACTTTCCCCGAATACCGCGGCGAGTCGTTATCGCTATGGCATAGACAAATTGCGCGCGCGGCTGCGTCCCCTTTATGACCAGATCCATTAGGCTATGAATCCCGAAGATTTTGAATCCCAATTGCGGCAGCAGTCCCTGCGATCCCTTCCATCGGAATGGCGACGGGTGATACTGGCGACTGCTGCGAAAAACGTTCGTTCGACGGCGGCCGCACCGGTTCCCCAGCGCTCCGGTTTGGGCGGGTTGGCCGCATTGTTCTGGCCGCACCCGGGAGCCTGGGCGGGCCTGGCTGCCACCTGGGTCGCCATCGCCGCGCTGAATCACGCCTCCGCCAATCAGGAGCCGGTGGCGGTGGCGAAGAACGGTCCTCCGACATCTCCCGCTTTGATACTGGTATTGCGGGAACAGCAGCAGGAATTGCTGCGCCTCGTAATGCCGCAGGAGTCAGAGGCGGTCGAGCCGCCATCGGGTTTTATGCCGCGACCACGCGGCAGCCGGACCGGGTCTTTCGCGTGGGTTTGAAACTGGCAACCCGATTTATCTACCATGAATATTCCTTTCCTGATCCGCCATGAAAACCGGCGGGTCGTCAAATGGTGGCGCTTGCTCTTCTGGTTGCTGTTGCTGTGCCTCCTGGGGGCGGTTGGCGGCATGCTGTTTTGTATTGTCGTTGAGCAGGGATCAAACCAGCAGGTCGGCGAGCCGCTCGTACCCGTGATCGCGTTCATCATCGCGACGCTCGTGGTAGGCACGGCCATTCCGCTGCGCCGCGCCTGGCGCCGGCCGTTGGCGGAATTGCCGTCCCAAGATCCGGCCCCCCGAATGGTTGTGCGGTTGGAGCAGGGGATTGGTTGGTTCGTGGGCTGGCATAAAATCCGGCGCAACCTGTTTTGCCTGGCGGCCCTCGTTACCTTGATTGGTCTGGGGTATGCCGTCGAAAACTGGCGGGCCCGCCGTGCCTGGAATGCCTATCGGCAGGGCATGGCCGCGCAGGGCGAGTTCGTGGAGCTGGATCATTTCATCCCCACGCCGGTGCCCGAGAACCAGAATTTTGCGCTAACCCCAATGCTCAAACCGCTATTGGATTACGAGGTCGATGGTTCCGGACGAACCCTGAACTGGCGCGACACCAACGCATATCAACGCGTCTGGAATGTCAGTCTGACGGGTCGTCCCGGAGCGCAAACCGCCCCGGCCACCATGCTTTGGGACAAGGGTGAACGGCTCAAGCTGGCGGAGTGGCAAATCTTTTTTCGGGGGACCAACTATGCGTCCACTCGGCGTTATGTTTGGCGCCCGGCCTCCTCGGGCTCAACCGGGAGCAACACCCACGTTTTGTCCCGTCCCGGTACACGGCAGCCTGCCCATCTGGGAACCAACTCCGCGCCCACCCCGGGAGCAGGGACCAATGACCCGGCTGGCCCTTCGCCCGAGACTGAACCGGAGACGCCCTCATTCTGGCCCCGGACAAAGGCGGCCCAATCGCCTGCGGCGGACATTGTGCTCGCGCTCACCAAGTTCGCGCCGGAAATCGCTGAACTGCAACAAGCCGCCAAGCTGCCGCACTCCCGTTTTCCCATTCACTATGAGCAGGTGGAAGGCGCGCTGCTGCCGCATCTCGCCGTGATCCGGCAAGTCGCCGCCATGCTCGATTTGCGCGCCGTGGCGGAGTTGGAACTCGGTCAGAGCCCTGCGGCCCTGGCGGACTTGGAGTCGGCCCTGCGGCTCGCCGACACCATCCAATCCGATGCCACGATCATTTCCCAACTCGTCCGCTTGCGGATCATCCAGGAATCCTTGCAACCGGTTTGGGAAGGGTTGGCCGATCATCGTTGGTCGGCCGTGGAGCTTGCCCGCCTGGATGCCGCCCTCCGAGGTTTTGATTTGCTGGCAGACTACGGCCGGACGGCTCGCGTCGAGGCAGCCTTTGTCAATGCCTGGCTGGATCATTGTAAGCGGGAGCGGGAGGCATTTGCCACCATGGCCCAATTTAATACGGCGAACCAAGGTGTCATTTCTCCGCTGTGGAATTTTCTCCTCCCCTACCTGCCGGCGGGCGTCTTTGACGAGAATAAGCTCTTTGCCAGTCGCGCGATGTATGAACGGATTTTACCGGTTGTCCAAGCGGGCGAGCGTCGGGCCTATCCTGCGATGGTCCGGACCAATGCCGCTTTCCTCGCGAGCCAGGTGCGGCACGAAAACTGGGTTTGTGTGGCGGTGGGTGGCTTCGTCATTGCACCTGCGCAATTCGTCCATGCGCAAACTGACCTCGACCTTGCCCGGATCGCTGGTGCCCTTGAACTCCACCGCCAGGCCACCGGCGAATACCCTGCTGGGCTGGCGGCATTGTCCCCGAAGTTTATGAATCTGATCCCCACGGACATCATCTCCGGCAAACCTCTCCACTACCAACGGACCAAGGATGGCGGTTTCCTTCTCTATTCCGTTGGTTGGGACGAAAAAGATAATGGCGGCGCCGTGGTAAAATATGATCCCGAAGGGCACTACCCATTCCCTTACCGTCAGATGAGCGATCGCCCCGAAGCCGGGGATTGGGTGTGGCGCACACCGGCACCCAAGCCGTGAGGGGCGTGAAAAGATTGTATGATGGATTCCATTACCGGCTTTTGCTCGTTTGAAGGCAATGGAAAGCACTCGATTTTCGCCGCAATCCAGCCACACTTTTCCTGTGGTGAGCAGCTTATGAATTCCCGTGAACTATTCGTAGCGGCCGTTCGCGGGATGGAGTCTCTGCCCGCATTGCTTCGCGAACACGCGGCTGAAGTCACGGCTTTGGAGGAGCATCGATTCGACCAGTCCTACATTGTGTTTCTCGATGAGCAGATTCGCTTGAATCCTCGAGGGCCAGATTGGACGGAGCGACTGAGACACCGCCGCGCAGAATTGCTGCCGTTCACCGGCGTGACGCTTTTGCGCGGCAGGGTGCAGGTTGCCGAGGCAGATTTTACTGTTGAGATTCATCCGGAGAGTAAAGCCGTTGTCCATTGGGAAGCATATGCGCCAGTAGATTGGAAATAACTGCGAAGCCCCTCAAATTGGCTGTTTTTGAAGTGATCCATGGCTCGGTGGGGTGGGGCATTCCGTCGCCGTCAACCTCTTCCGCCGCAGGCTGGCGAAGCTCACTCCGCGCCCAAACCGCATTTTTCCAGCATGCGCATAATCTCTGCGCGGCTGGCGTCTAATTTGGCGCCGTTTTCCAGCAAGTCCTGGACATCGGACGGATACCACGGATCCCGCGTTTGGTCGGTCAATCCGGCTACGTCGAAGGGGGCGATCGCGGCGCGGATGCGGGAGGCCAGGGATTCAGCTTCGGGGGCGGAGAGCGGACCATTCGTGGTCGCGGTGCAAAATTCATCGAGGGCCGAGCGGAACGCAGGATTGTTCCCGAGCAGAAAGGAATCCACGAGATGGGTTTTTCCAAGGCGGCGGGCGGATTCCGAGTAACTTGCGGCGGCGAAGTAGAGCAGGGTCAAGGACTTGAACACCTCGAACCGGTCCATGGTGGCGTACAGGGCGCCCACGAGGCGGGCGGTGATTTGCAATTCGCTGCGTGTTTGCCGCGCGTAATTTTCCAACGCCGGTTGGAATGACGGTCGGTTCCAGTGCAGTTCGAGGATGCGCGCCAGCCGGGTGATGCCCAGCAGCGTGAGGGGAAAGCCGGTGGAGAGCAGGGGATCGATCACGCCGGCGGCGGACGGAAGTTGCGCCCAGCCCGGTCCGGTGAGCCGGGTGCTTTGGAAGGCGAGGCGGGGTTGGTGGACGAAGGGCACGGTGGCCTGGGCGGATTGGAACATTTCGCCCAACGAGGGCAATCTGTGCAGGAGTTGCTGCCATGCGGGGGCGCCTTCGGCCAGGTTGAGGTCACTGGCGAGGGCATCCGTGACAGCTACACCGGCGCTGGTGATGCTGTTGTTAAAGGTCAATACCCAGACCCAGCCGCCGGGGAAAACGTGGTGCACGGCGGCATTGAGCGGCGGGAAGGGCGGGGCGGGATGGCCCGGATCGAAGCAGGCCGGCAGGGGGGCGACGCCGGTGAAATGACTGAACAACGCCTGGGTGGGCGGTAGTCCGGCAAACGGTTCCTCGGGCAGTTGCCAGGCGCGATGCAGGAAGCCGCGCGGGCCGGTGGCGTCGATGACAAAATCCGCGGTGATTTCCAACGGTACGTCGTGACGCTGGCCGTGAAATTGCCAGCCTTCCCGAAACTCGGAGATTTCCAGTCCCCCGACTTCATCCCGGTAATCCACGCCCAAGCGCTCCGCCTCGCGCACCAGGTATTGGTCGAAATCCGGCCGGTACCAATGCGTATCCGCGACCTCATCCCGCGGGCTGGCGCCGACCATCAACTGGCGGCGATGCTCGGGATCGGGCGCGAAGGGACGGTCCAGTTCGTGATGGTAGAAGGTGAAGCCGCGCTTCAAACCGCAGGCCAGTTCCGGGCGTTCGCGCTGCCACGATCCCCATTTGCACAAGGGGCGCAGGAACGGCAGAGAGAAGCCGTCGGCAATTTCCTCGAGCAGCAGGTTGGTGAGCGGGGTAGTAGATTCGCCAATCGCGAAGCGGGGGTGGCGTCCGCGCTCCAGCAGCACCACGGAGAAGCCCAGTCGCCGGGCGATCATGGCCGTGAGCGCGCCGCCAAACCCCGCTCCCACTACCGCAATTTGAAAATGATTGGACTTCATGGTTCGTGACACGCGGCGCAGTGGACGGCAGGAGGAATTTGTTGCGTCAAGTTCATGTGGTGCAACCGCGCACAACGGGCGGCGAAGCAGGCGGGGCAATGGGAAAACAGTTCCAAGTTCCACGTGTCCGCGAACACGCGTTGGCTGGAGTCACGGCTGTGCGGTGGCAAGGCGAGCACGCGCTCCAGTGCGCGTTCCAGGGTGGCGAGGCGGGGCGGGGCAAATTCCCCGATTGCCAACAACCGGTCCAGCGCGCCGTTGCCGGGCCGCGTGGGAATCAAAGAGACCACCGCCGCGCCCTGAGCAAAGGCGTACGCGGCGGATCGAACCGCCCAATCGAGTCCTTCGGCCTCGGTCATGAAGGGCGTTCGCACCAATATGAAGACGCGCAGGGCGATGTTGTTGGTCCGCAGGAATTTTGTGGCTTCGGCAAAGTGGGCGAGCGTAAATTTCTTGTTCAACCGGGGAAGGATTTCCGGGTGAATGGTTTCCAGGCCCAAGGCGACCTCCAGACTGCCGGTCAGTAAACTCTGCCACACCAACGTCCGTTCCCCCACGAGCCGAGGGTGGGATTCCACCACCACGTGGCGGGCGCTGTTCACGGCGGCGGCGATCGCGGGATAATCGTCGGGCGGAATCGCTGCCGGGTCGAAAAAGCTCCCACTGTTGTAGAGTTTGATTTGTTCCGGCTGCCCCGCCAGTTGCGCCAGCGCGTGGTGGATTTGGCGGGGAATGGCTCCGGCGGGCACTGACTCCGTGAGGGTGTGCTGCCAGAGATCACACATCAGGCAGCGCCACGGGCATTCTTTGTTGGTCAGCAGGATGACCGCTGAATCCACGACTTGCCCGGCGGCATTACGCTCTTTTTCCTGGAACCAACCCGCGGCCACGCCGGCATCCGCCGGTTTTCGGTCCGGTCGTTGCGCGCTGATCCACGCCGTCCGCCCGCGCTCTGGATAGGCCGAAACCACCCGGTGAGCCTAGCTGTAAAGGCTGAGGAATTGCCGGCGGTATTCGGCTTCCCGGGGCGAGAACCGGTGGCGGAATTGTTCGGCAGGTACCGCGCCGTGTTGGAATCGTCGCTTGGGAAACACGGGCATGTCGAGGCCGGTCACGGCTTTGACGCCGGCGGCCACGATCTCGCCCTTCAATTCATAAAGGCGTTCCACGTTGTAATCCGTGAGGGCGATGAACGGAATGCCTTCGGCCTGCTCGATGACATTCGGTCGCGTGAAGGGACTAAAACCTTCAAATTGGTAGTGACGCGCCGGGGCGTAGGTGCGGGTGTAAGAACGGCTCAAGCCGCCGGAGTAGGTGAGCGAATGCTTGATCGTGCCCAGCCCCCAGCCTTCCTGGTACAACATGCGGTTGTTGACGACGCTCCGGATGGTCAGTTCCGGGTTCTCCTCGATGGGATAATCCTTCAAATTTTCATCGCCGCCGTCGCCGTCCAGCAGCCAGCGCCAGTCAGGATAACGCGCGCGAATGCCGCGGCAGAGCGCGAGCGCCATGGTCGCGGACTCGATGTCCAACTGCTTGTAATCTTCCACGATGCCAATGGTTTCGTTCGGATTCAGCGTGGCGGGATCGACCGCGATGGGTTCCAGGAACATGCCCAAACCGAGGGGTTCGAGAAACGCCCGCGCCTGCGCGAGGTCGGGGCCCTCGCCCACCGCCAGGGTGAACGCCTTCAACCGCGCCGGGTCCAGTCCCATTTTCAACAGGCAATGGTAGGCCACCAGGAACACCGCGCCGCTGTCGATGCCGCCGGAGAAGGCGACGCCGATGGAATCACCCGGCGGCAGGCTGCCGATCCATTGCTCGATTTCGCGCGCCAGGGCGCGGATGTAATTTTCGCCCAGCGAGGTCGTGTCCGTGGAAAACGCATTGCGGGCGGGGGTGAAAAACCGTTCGTAAACCGGGTCCGGGTCGGGGCAACCCACCAGTTGGATTTGCACGACATAATGGGCCGGCACCATCCGGGTGTAGGCGGGATGAAATTGCGCGGCGAAGCCCTGCTGGCGCAGCCAGCCGAGGATGGCGTCGATCCGATGCGCCACCACCAACGCGGGGCCTTCGTGCCGCTTGGCGAGGAAGTAGCGCAACGGTCGGTCCAAGGAGCGGGCGAGGCGGACGATTTTGCCTTCCTTCGCCACGAGCGCGAACGAGCCTTCAATGTCCCGCACGGCCGTCGCTGGCCCGTGCAAAATGCGTTCCCGCGCCTCCTCCACGGTGAGATTCAGCAGTCGATTGGCGCCTGGATCGGTCAGGTCCACAACCTGCTCCACATACTGTAAGTTCATGATGCGACTCTAGCGCAGGCGCGGGAAATGTGCACCGAAAAACCGATCCCCGTCCCCCGGGCGGATTGGGATTGCCTTGGGGAAGGATTACGGGAAGATTCTGCGTGACGGTTGGCGGGCGGATGGGTCGAATGAAGGCCGGTATCATTTTTGCAACTTCCCGGTGGCTGCCGGGTTGTGTTGGCAGGATGCGATGGCGATGACGGCGGATTAAGGCTCGAGCATGAATTTTGGCAGTTATACCAAACTGGCAAGTAGGAAGGTCCGCCGCTAAGGCGGCTCCGCATGGCTTCCCCCCTCATCATTGAAACGGCGGGCCTGACCAAGGTTTTTGGACCGCAACGGGCGCTCGACGGAGTGAGCCTTTCCGTGGGGCCCGGCGCGATCGGGTTGCTGGGGCCCAATGGCGCCGGAAAGAGCACCTTCATGAAATGCCTGCTGCAATTGCAGCCGATCACCTCCGGATCGGCCAAATTGCTGGGGCGCGAGGTCGGTCGGGAGGGGCGGGAAATCCGCCGGCGGGTGGGTTATGCCCCGGAGCAGGACTGCCACATTCCCGGGATGGTGGGGTGTGAGTTTGTGACACTGTGCGCGCAATTGAGCGGGTTGCCCTTCCAGGCGGCGCGCCAGCGGGCGCATGAAATGCTGGATTTCGTGGGGATGGGGCAGGAGCGGTATCGCAAGTGCGAGACCTATTCCACGGGCATGAAGCAGCGGTTGAAGCTGGCACAGGCCATTGTCCATGATCCCCAGGTGGTATTTCTGGACGAGCCCACGAACGGCTTGGATCCCAAGGGGCAGGCGCAAATCCTCGAATTGGTCGCGAGCCTCTGGCACACCTTTGGCATCACCGTGGTGTTATCTTCACATCTCCTGCATGACGTGGAGTCCATCTGCGAACAGATCATCATCATCGCGCGCGGCCAGGTGCTGGTGCATGATTCACTGGCGAATTTGAAGGCGCGCAAGCGCGGGGCGGCGGAGGTGGTGGTGGCGGATCGCCACCTGGAATTGCAGGCGGCGTGCCAGCGCCGCAATTGGGCGTGCGAACTCCTGTCCAACGGCCATCTCAAGGTGGATCACCAGGCGGAGTCGTTGAACCCGTTGTTGCAGCTCCTGCACGAGTTGAAAATGGCGCCGCTCGAAATCATTCCCAGCCCGAACGCGCTGGAGGAGTCGTTCATCCAGGCCTTGAATCTTTCCCATGGCAATTCATAACACCAGTTATCAGCATTGGGATGGAGTGCATCTCGGGATCTGGCGGCGGCGCGGGGTCGTGGCCGGGAGCAGCCTGACGGCCTGCCTGCGGAACAAATGGATGGTCAACCTGATCGTGGTGTGCTGGAGCACGGCGCTGGCGGCGGCGGGGATCCTGTTCCTGGTCGGGCAATTGCTGGTGGCGGACAGCATTGTGGTGCAGTGGGTGTCCAATTTTAATCCCGAGCTGCAGCAGTTTGTGAAATTGCTCACGACCTGGCTGGAGCAGCATCCGCAAATCTCGGTGCGAACCACCCAAAATGTCGCGTTTTATTTTTACGCGATGTTTCTCCTGCGGTTCAGTATTTTCGCGCTGGGCATGGCGATGCCGCTGCTCATCACCCGGGATCTGGCCAGCAACGCCATCGTGGTTTATTCGGCGAAAGCCATCAATCGCGGGGACTATGTGCTGGGGAAATTTTGCGCGGCGTTCGGACTGTTGACGATGACCTGGCTGGGACCGGTGTGTGCGGCCTGGCTGGTGGGGAACCTGTTGGCGCCGGACTGGGGCTTCTTCTGGCATTCCCGCGCGGCCCTGGGCCATTTGCTCCTGTTTGGTTTCATCGCGCTGACGTCGCTCAGCGTGCTGGCCCTGGGGATATCGGCGTGTTCGGTGAAGGAGAAATCCACGGTGGCCATCTGGATGATGTGGTGGGTGTTGGGCGGCGTGGTCACCCCCATCGCAACCCACACCCAGCCCTGGTTGCGGCATGTCAGTTTCAATTACAACCTGCAACAGATCGCGCTATCCATCTTCGGTCCCGGCACGGACTTGAAGGTGGCGCAGGACACCATTCCCCTCCTGAGCACGATGATGAGCAACGTGCATCCGGAAACGATGGAGGCGCTGAACGCTCCCACAATCTGGGGCGCGGTGGTAGCCATGATCCTGATGTTGGGGGGCGCAGCGTACGTGATCTGGCAACGAGTGAAACCCGAATGAGCACGGTCATCCAGGCGGTGGAATTGAGCCGGTGGTACGGCATTGTGATGGGGCTGAACAATGTCAGCTTCAGCATCGAGGCCGGGCTGACCGGACTGGTGGGCCCCAATGGCGCGGGCAAGAGCACCTTGATCGAAATCGTGACCGGCCAGTTGCAACCCAGTTCCGGCTCGCTGACGGTGTTCGGTCAGGCGCCCTGGAACAATCCGTCCGTGATCCGGCGGATCGGGTATTGTCCGGAAGGCGAGGCGATCCCGAAGGATTTGCGACCGCTTGATTGGTTAACGGGTTTGGCGCTACTGGCCGGGTTGCGCGGAGCGGATGTGCAACGGCGGTGCGAGGCCATTCTGGATCGCGTGGGATTGCCGCGGGTGCATTGGTCCAAGCGGATGGGGCAATACTCCAAGGGCATGAAACAGCGGGTGAAACTCGGACAGGGACTGCTGCACGAGCCTGACCTGCTGGTGCTGGATGAGCCCATGAACGGGCTGGACCCGATGGGCCGCCAGGAAGTGGCGTTGTTATTGAAGCAACTCGCGGCCGGGGGGGTAAGCGTCCTGATTTCCAGTCACATTCTGGCCGAGTTGGAATCATTGTGCAAAAACATCCTGGTCCTCAACTGGGGCCGAATCCTGGCCTCCGGCAGCCAGAAGGAAATCCGGGGTGACCTCAAGAATTGGTCCGAGGAATTGTCGATCCACTGTGATAATCCGGAAAAGTTGGCGCGGTGCTTGTTTGACGCGGGTGTGTTGCTGGGATTTGATCTGGAAGCGGAGACCGGTTTGCTCAGCATCCGGGTGAAGGACGCGACGGCATTCTACCTGCGGTGGACGGGCCTGCTGCTGGACAGCGGCGTGACGGTATTTGCGGTGCGCAGTCACAGCCGATCGTTGAAGAATATTTTCGACAAGGTCACCACCACCTGACGCCATGACCGGATCACCCCCCATTCCCGCCCCGCCCGCGCCCGGCGAAAAGACCCTCGAATTCCGCCCTTCCTTCCTGGGCGGTTTGCGGGGCGTCTGGTTGTTTACGTGGCGCGCCCAGATGACGTGGAAACGGCTGCCGGCGCGGCTGCTCCTGTTGATGATCCTGCCGGTATTGATTTTCTTTTCTGTGAAGAGCCACCAGGAATGGAAGAAGCGGTACTTCTGGATCGGCCCACCACCGCAGCAGTTGGGGGATCTGGCGCGGCGGATGGAGCGGACCGAACTGACCCTCACGCCAGAACAGGCGGAGAAGCTGCTGCAGATTTACCGGGAAGAATACGCCCGGGCCGATGCCGCGCGCGATGAAAAGCGCTCCGCCGCGGAGCAGGAGGAGCAGCGGGTGGCGGAGGCCAAGGGCGCGCATGAGCGCCTGCTGGAGCGCGCCCGGGCGGTGCTGGACGAGCGACAATTCAAGGTGTTCAAATCGTGGGACGGTCGCCGATTGATGCAGGAGACCCGGCCGGTGGCGGTGGCGATGTGGAGCCGGCCGGAGCCGTTTTACCGGTGGCTGGTGGATTTCTACTTCTTCATGATTGTGCCCCTCGTCTGTGTGCGTGGTTGTGGGGCGTTGATCCGGGACGAGTTGCAGGCCGACACGTTGAGTTTCCTCACGACCCGGCCGCTCACGCGGGCCCAGTTGCTCGTGTGCAAGTTTCTCGCGGAAATGACGTGGCTCCAATTGCTGCTGCTGGGGGAGACGATTCTGCTGTTCGTCGCCGGGGCGGGCAAGGAAGTCCCCGCCTTGGGACTATTATTGCCGCTGTTCCTGGGCACCCAACTGCTCGCGGTGCTCGTCTGGAGCGCGTTGGGAATTTTGCTGGGCCAGGTCACGCAACGCTACATGGCGGTGTCCCTGGTCTATGGTCTGGTGGTGGAATTGGGAATCGGCCGTATTCCCACCAACTTGAACACGCTGTCCATGATGCGGCATTTGAAAAGCCTGCTGGGCAGGAACGATGCCTTGCAGGCGGTTTACGACTGGCCGATGCGCGGGGTGCCGTTTTCCGTGGTGGCGGTGATCTGTGCGGCGGTGGTGTTCCTCGGGGTGGCGGTGTTCCTGTTCAACTACCGGGAGTACCATCACACTACCGAGATGCAGAAGTAGTCCCGGGTCAGGACCGTTGCCGGTCAACCCACGGGCCGGAGCAATTGTTCCACCGTGGCGGGGAGTCCGCCGGTATGTTCATCAAAGAGGTCCTGCGTTTCCGCGCCGGAGAGTTTCAACCCGCGAGCCGCAGCCTGGAGGAATCCCTCGATCGATTGGTGCGCGTAACCGTAAAGTCCCTGGCGCAGCGGGAGCGAATAGATCGAGAGGGTAAGCCCGTAAATCAGCGTGTGCCAACCGTGGGCCTCGCCCTTTTCAATGGCAGCCAGATACCGTTGGACGACGCGTTGGTCGCGCAAGGGACGAAGTTGCTGCAACTGGCTGGCGCCCACGCGACGGCTGGCGGCGGCGAAGTTTTGCAGGAGGGGCGTGGCGGACAATTCGCGGTCCCGGGCGATCAACTCGCGTACCTCGTTCCGGCCGGCATGGTCGTAGGCCTGGCGGATGGCGGGCAATTCCAGGGGGCAGAGAATGCGGTCGCGATACTCCCGGAGGAAATCACGCAAGGCGGCACGATCGTTGATCTGGCGCACTTGCAAGGATTCCGTCGCGCCCTGCAGGGTGACCAGGCCTTCCACCGCGCCGAGTTGGGCGACGAGCGGATGCAGGTCGCCGAGCATTTCGAGGGCGGCCACACGCGGGCGATGAAGGGTTGCCGGCATCTTTTGTTCCACTAATTTGAATGACGTAATCCGTGATTCATGGAAACCCACGGTGCCTGTCGGGGCGGTTGAATGCGAGCAGGAAAAGTTGGGATTCCGGCAATTTATAGCTTGCTCTTTTGGCGGGTTTCGAGTTAGCCTTTTACCACGTTCCGAGGGTTCCGTGTTGGTGGAATCTCTCCACCAGGAGAAAGCGGTAAGTCGGAAATAGGCGCGGGGGCGTTCCCGAGCGGTTCACTAAATCATGCCGCAAACGGGGAAATCACCTCCGCGCTCTTGTTTGTCCCGACCCCACTTTGTGGGAAAATTTTTCTCTGATCTACCTCCGTTTTGTCCCAACCAACCACTTCGTTCGTTGGCATTTCATTTGAGCCGTCGCGCCATTCATCTATGATTGGGTCCGTACTCCCGGCCTTCGAATTGGATGATCGGGAAAGGGACGACTTATGAACACGACACAGTTTCGATGGGGAATTCTGGGCACGGCACAGATTGCGAGGAAGAACTGGCAGGCCATCCGGCACACGGGCAACGGCATTGTCGCCGCGGTGGCCAGCCGGAGTGGGGAGCGCAGCCGGCAGTTCATCGCGGAGTGCCAGGCGGCAGTCCCCTTCAAGGTCATTCCGCGCGCCGTGGGCAGTTACGAAGAACTTATTGCCGATCCGGCGATCGACGGGCTCTACATTCCGCTGCCGACCGGTATTCGCAAGGAATGGGTGATCCGGGCCGCGCAGGCGGGCAAGCACATAGTCTGTGAAAAGCCGTGTGCCATCGACGCGGCGGATCTCTCCGAAATGGTCGCGGCCTGCCAGGAGCACCGGGTGCAATTTTTGGATGGGGTGATGTTCATGCACAGCGCCCGGCTGCCGTTGGCCCGGACGCTCCTGGATGACGGGCGGACGATGGGTGAGATCCGCCGGATCCAGACGGCGTTTAGCTTCAATGCGCCCCCGGAGTTTTTCACCAGCAATATCCGGGCGCAGGGAGCGCTCGAACCTTTGGGATGTGTCGGGGATCTGGGATGGTACTGCGTGCGGCTGGCTTTGTGGGCGATGCAGTGGCAGACGCCGCTGGCGGTGACGGGCCGGATGCTGGCGGCCACGATTCCAGCCGCCGGTGATTGCCCGGTGCCGACGGAATTTTCGGGCGAATTGCTTTTTGCTCACGGAGTATCGGCCGGCTTCTATTGTTCGTTCCGGACCGAGTTGCAACAGAATGCCACAATCAACGGCACGCTGGGCCAATTGCAAATGGATGACTTCGTCCTGCCGTTTTATGGGAATGAAGCCACGTTGGAAACCCGGAACCCGGTGTTCCGCGTGACGGATTGCGATTACAGCATGGAACCGCATTTGCGCCGCTGGTCCGTGCCCGAATATAGCAACAGCCACGCCACGGCGCAGGAGACCAAGCTCTTCCGCGCTTTCGCGGAGCAGGTGCGGTCGGGCAAGCTGAATGAGGATTGGCCACGGTGGGCGCTGCAAACCCAAACCGTGCTGGAAGCGTGCCTGGAATCCGCGCGCACGGAAAGCCGGTTGGTGGCGGTGGCGCCGTTCGCCCCGCGCTGAACGGGCGAGGACGGGTGGTGCGGGATTTTACGGCAGTCGGCGGGCAAGTTGGTCGAGGCCGTTCTGGTGCAAGGTGAGCGAGGTGACGGCGCCGGTCGCGTTTTTCGCGAAGGTGATTTTGGCGTCCACTACTTTATAGAAAAACTCGGTTTCCGATTTGGGGAATACTTCCAGGAAGGTCTGGCCGGTGAGTTGCACCATCAGGTGGTCCGCCTGGCGCTTGACGGTGAAGATGACGCCGGGGGCGAGTTCATAACGACCGGCGTAGCGATCGTAAATCTTGGGATCCACCTTGGCGACGGTGGGCTCCGGCGGCACGGTGTCCGAGATTTTGACCGCCTTCTGATCGATCTGGTTCTGATGCAAAACCAGGGCCGTGACTTTGCCGGAGGAGTCCTTTTGGAAAGTGATCTGGGCGTCCACGACCGTGTAGAAGAACTTCGTTTCCGTTTCCGGATAGATATCCACGTAGGGTTGGCCGGTCAGTTGGGCTTCCAGGTGATCGCCCTTGGTACGGATATTAAAAAAGACACTCGGAGCCAACTCATAGCGGCCGCCATAAGTAGTCAAAGTAGTCGCGGACACCTTGGTCGCGGTGTGATTGGTGGCGGGATTGAATTTGGCCAGGGAGTATTGCGGCTCGAGGACGTGCAGGCCGATGTCATCGATGCCGTAGGCGGAATTCGCGAGCACGACCACCCCGATTTTCTTTTTGGGATCGAAGCCCATGAAGGAATGGTAGCCGCCCGTGCCGCCATTGTGCCACACGAGGTCGGTGCCATATTTGGTGGTGATGTGCCAGCCCAGGCCGATGCGGACGGAGGCGGCTCCAGCGCCGCGCCGAGGTTGGTGCTGGAGTTTCATGGCCGGAAACAAGTGGGAGGGCGTCAGACCGATATTGGCACTGATGAATTTCAACAAATCATTTGCCGAGGAGCGCAACGCCCCGGCGCCGGCGAGGGTGGGGATGTCCCAATTCGCCACGGCCACGCCGCCGGGACCATGTCCACTGGCGAGGCGCTGTTTGAGGGCGGGCGAGAGGGTGATGGCGGTGGCGTCCATCCCCAGCGGTTGGGTGATCCGCTGGCGGACCAGGCTCTCGTAATTAGTGCCAGCCCGCAGGGCGAGCGCGTGGCCCAGCAGTCCCGCGCCGAGATTCGAGTATTCGTATTCGGTCCCGATGTCGCGGGTCAGTTTGTAACCGGAGAGGAATTCGTAGAGCTGCGCCACGGTATAGTCGGCATACGGGTTGTCCGCGTGGGCCGGCGACAGATTGTCCGGCAACCGCGGCAGGCCCGAGGAATGGGTGGCCAGATCCAGCAGGGTGATATCCTTTCCGCCGCGCGTCGGCATTTTGACCGAGGCGGGCAGATATTCGGAAATGGGATCATCCAATTGTGACTGGTGCCGTCCCACCATGTCCGCCAGAAGGAGCGAGGTGAATACTTTGGTGGCGGAACCGATTTCAAAGAGGGTGTCGCCGTCCACATTCCGTTCGCCGCCCTTTTGAAATTTGCCATAGCTGATCACGCGGCTGCCGTGTTCATCCACGATGCCGACGACAATGCCGACTCCTTGTTTGGCGGTATCAATGCGTTCCTTTAGCACCGTCTTGATCTCCGTATCATCGGGGCCGGCAGCCGAGGCGGCCGAGGCGAGACAAAGGCAGGCGGCAAGGGGCAGGATTTGGAGGCACCTTTTTGTGCGGGGAAAAATGGTACGTTTCATGGCGGCGATTGGATTAAGGACTTTGGCACCTTAGCAACTGGCGGAAGGCGGGAGAAGTCGAAACTTGGGAGGCCAATCAGCCGCCACCGCCAGCGAACTTACTTCGCTACCGCCGCGCTGTCCCAGACCCAATCACCGGTGGTGGTGTCGGGGTGTTGGGTGTTGCTGGTGCTTTTCTTGATGTCTCCGGGAACGCCGCCGTCGTCCTTTTCGTTCCAACCGATCGAGTACACCAGGAAATGGTCGGGGGCGAGGCGGCGGTATTTCAAGGGCTCGCCCTCGATGAGGTCATGCGGGAGTCGCGCCACCAGGGTGGGAGTGAGCGCGTCCAATTTTTCCGGGAACTCGCCATGCGCGAGGCGGTAACGCTCCAGGGCGCAGGCCACGATAGCCTCGTTTACCCCGGTCTGGCCATAGGCGTATTTGAGCGCGGACTTGCTGACGGCCGGCAGGAGCAAGCGGGCGAGAATTTTGTAAGGCATGAAACCGGAGTTCAGTTCCCGGGTCAGGGCGGAATCATCGGTGTAAAGCGCTGGGTCAACGCGTTGAGCGACGGGATCGACTCCCGCCAGGATCACGTCCTGGTGCATCCGGTTGATGACGAGCTGGTTTTGATAGAGCCATCCCCCGGGGAGGGCGTAGTAAGCGGGATTGTCGAATCCGGTGGCGGGATCGATTTCATTCCCTTTGTGGGTGCGCATTTTGGTCAGCATTTCATTGCACCCGGCGCGTTCTCCCCGCATCCCGTGGGCATAATCCGCCAGCAGATCGATCCGGCCCAGGTTGGTTTGCAAAGTGGCTAGTTGCGCGTCCGACCAGCGATGTTGGGCCAGACCCTCCCAGATGGGCTGAAGTTCCAATTGGATGATGGCCAGGCGGACCAGGCCGGAGATCAAAAAAGGCTCGTTTTGGATGGCGTCGGCCGTCCTCCGCACCAACGCGAGATCGGCGATAGCGGCATCGGATTGGCCGAGTTCCAGTTCCGCCAGGGCACGGAGATGCAAGAGGTTGGCGAGGCCCTTCATGACGGCCAAGTGCGGCAGCAAGGTGGCGGGCCCATCACCGTAACGGATGTTAAAGCGGGCATACGGGCGCTGGGCGGCGGCGCGGATTTCGTCGATTACCGGCTGGCTCGACTGCAGATCCGCGATGATCTGCCGGGCGGCGGCGGCCCGGTCCGGAGGCGGGGCGCCCTCGCGTTTGGCTGCTTCCGCCATCGCGGCCGAACGGCTGATCAGGTCAACCATACGCCGGTTATCGCGCCCCTCGCCGTTGCTCTTGGGACTTCCCAGCACGCGGGCAAAACTGTTGGCCCGGTTCAGGGCGTTCGTGTCGCGCCACGCGGATTCCCCCGGCTGCCGGTCCGGTCGGAAGTCGAACAACGGCGCCAGAAATGGGGTCATCGCGAAATTTTGCTCATCCGGCACCGGCGGCGGGACGAAGGAGGCGAGATCCAGTTTTTCCCCGGCGGCCAGCAACCGGCGCTGGTAGCCTTCCCACTGGTGACGGCCGCGGGTGTTTTCCTCCCCCCAGGTCAGGGCAAGCAGGGTGATGAGGATGGCGAGGCCGATAAAGCCCCAGCGGAGCAGGCGCCAGCGGAGCGAGGGTGCGGAGTCGGATTTTGTCATATAAATGGTTTAGGTTCAGCCCGTGGCCCAGGTGGCGCCGGTGGCACCGCGCGGGCCGGAATGCCAGACCGGCTCACTTAGTGAGACCGGGCTAAGCTCAAGAAGTTGCGAGAAAAGTTGTCGCTGCTCCCGGAGGGCGATCCGGGAGTCGGGGGTCGCGAGCGACGGAAGCGTGGCGATCGGGCGGAGCGGCGCCTCCGTAACGGGGAGGTTCAACCAAACTATCACCACCCAGATCCCGGCCAGGCCCGCCCAAACAGGCCGAACGCAAACGAACAGTTCCTGCCAGAGCGTGGTCAGCAGGCTGGTCCGCGATTTTGGGATGACGGCGTCCGGGGCGGTCACCAATCGTCGGATTTCGTCGAGCGCCGGGACGGCGGAGCGATGACGTTCGAGCAAGATTTCACGGGGGGATTTCATGGGATCCTTTCGGTGAGGAGTTCGCGGAGAGCTTGCTTGGCGTAATGCAATCGGGATTTGACGGTGCCGAGTTGGGCGCCCGTGATGGCGGCGATTTCCGCGAGCGGAAATTCCTCGATGAAGTGCAGCAGCAGCACCGAGCGCTGGGGCAGGGGGAGCCGGGCCACCTGTTTCATAAATTCCTCCTCCTGTTCGCGACGGATAAGGTATTCGCTGGGGGCCGGTTCAAATTCCTCCGGTTCCGCCGCCTGCCCGGAAGCGAATTCCTGTTCACGACCCCGTTTGCGCCAATGGTGTCCGCATTTCTGATGGGCGATGCCAAACAACCAGGAACCGAACTTCGCGTCCTCGCGGAGAGTGCCGAGGTGGCGGGAGGCGGCGATGAACGTTTCCTGCACAATGTCCAGGCTGGCTTGTTGGTCATGGACGAGTTCACAGGCATACACATAAAGCGGCAGTTGATAACGGCGGAACAGGGTGTCCCAGGCGTCCGGATCACCGGACCGGGCTTCGGACACCGGCAGTTGTTCGCATTCAGGCACGGACAGCATCTATACCCAGTGGAAGGCGCGCGGCGAGAAAAGGTTCAATGGAAAATGCGAATTCTTTCCCGAGGACAATCGGCATTCATCGCCGGCCACCTCGCGCCAGGACGGCACAATGCAGAAGCACGCAATTTAGGAGTTTCACTCCTTAATTGCCGGATGCCGCGGGGTTTACGACTGCGGCGGCAGCAACCGCCCGTCAGTGATGATGGGCGACCGCGGTGGCGTGTTGCCAGGCGTGGATGACATGGGAAATGATGGCATCCACTCCCTGATTGTAACGGACCTGGGAAAAGACGAACGGGCCATCGCCGCGCATCAATTTGGCATCGCGTTCCATCACGGCCAAATCGGCGCCCACGGCGGCGGCGAGGTCGGTTTTATTGATCACGAGCAGATCGGATTGCGTGATGCCGGGACCGCCTTTGCGGGGGATTTTGTCGCCGCCGGCCACGTCGATGACGTAAATCGTGTAATCGGCCAGTTCGCGGCTGAAATGGGCGGCCAGGTTGTCGCCGCCGGATTCCAGGAGCATCAATTCGGGAGTGAAATGGTGCTGGAGATCTTCCAGGGCGAGCAGGTTGGCGGAGATATCCTCCCGGATGGCGGCGTGCGGACAGCCGCCGGTTTCGACCGCCCGGATGCGTTCGGCGGGAAGCGCGTCGTGGCGAATGAGAAATTCGCCGTCTTCCTTGGTAAAGATGTCATTGGTCACGGCGGCGATGTTCAGGCGGTCCCGGAGTTTCCGGCAGAGGGCGAGCATCAGGGCGGTCTTGCCGCTGCCTACGGGGCCGCCGACCCCGACGGTAAAGGCCCGTTGATGAAAATCCCGGCTGAGGGGTTGCTCGCGGTCATGGAAATGGCCGGGATGATCCAGGTGTTCATGGGTGTGGCCGTGGTCATGGCCGTCGCCGTGGTGATGCGGGTGGGAATGCGGTTCGGATGGGTTCATGGCGGTTTTAACTCTGGAAAAGACGGGAATAGAGCCGGTCCTGGGTGCCCTGCCAGAGATCCAGCAGGGGGGCGGTTTGGGCGATTTCTTCCACGGGCAAATCCTGGCAACGGACCAGGACTGATTCGGCCACCGGCCCGAGGCGGTGCTGGAGTCCCTGGGCCTCCAACGGTCCGACCACTCCCAGGCGCACCACCGCGGCGATCAGGCCGCGCAGGTGCATAAACAAGAGCACCCGCGCGGTGGCCGTCCGATTTAGCCCCAAGGTGCGGGCCACCACACCAAAGACCGGCGCGAAATGGGCGCAGGGCGGGGCCGTGGGCGGGCGCAGGCACGCGAGTTCCGGGGTGCCAAAAATCCGGACGGCGGACGCGATCAGCGCCTGGCCCTGGACGCGGCTGGCACGATTCGCGACGTGATTGGACGTGAAGCAATCGCACAGGGCGTCGAGTTCCGCCAAGCGCGCGGGAGCAGTATGCGCGGCCGTGGCGAAAGGGAGGGATCCACGGCCAAACTGGGCCAGGCTGGTTTCCAGAAACCCCTGAACCTCCGTCCGGTTGCGCAGTTCCCCGTTTTGCCAGGCGGCTTCGAGTCCGCCAGAGTGCGCAAATCCGCCAGTGGGGAAAGCAGAATCGGCCAATTGCCAGAGCAGCCAGTCGGGGCTACCACCCGCCGGCGGCGCGGGCGGTGCCGGAGCAATGCTGGGAGTGCGTCCGGGCACGGCCTCAGAACAGGTGGTAACGTTGCGCGAGCGGCAGAACGAGCGCCGGCTCACACACCAGTAATTCGCCATCCGCGCGGACTTCGTAGGTTTCCGGATCGACGGTGATGCGCGGGAGGGCGTCGTTCCATTTCATATGGCGCTTACCCAGATTGCGACAGCCCCGCACGGCTTCGATTCGTTTGGTGAGGCCAAACTTTGCCACGGTGCCGCGATCCTTGCAGATCTGGCTGACGAAGCTCAGGGAGATCGGGCCCGGCGCGGTGCTGAAGGCGCCGAACATCGGGCGCATGAACACCGGTTGCGGCGTCGGAATGGAGGCATTCGGGTCGCCCATCTGCGCCCAGGCGATGATCCCGCCTTTGATAACCATTTCCGGTTTGGCCCCGAAAAAGGCCGGTTTCCACAAAACGAGATCGGCAAGTTTGCCCACCTCAATGGAGCCGACGACGTGCGAAACGCCGTGCGCGATGGCCGGATTAATGGTGTATTTGGCGAGGTAACGTTTGATCCGGCCATTGTCATGGCCGGAATCGCCGGGCAGCGGACCGCGCTGGCGGCGCATCTTATCCGCCGTCTGCCAGGTGCGGGTGATCACTTCACCGATGCGACCCATGGCCTGCGAGTCGGAACTCATCATGCTGATGGCGCCGAGATCATGCAGGATATCCTCGGCGGCAATGGTCTCACCGCGAATACGGCTTTCCGCGAATGCCACGTCCTCCGGCAGGCTGGGATCCAGATGATGACAAACCATCAGCATGTCGAGATGCTCGTCGATGGTGTTGACCGTATAGGGGCGGGTGGGATTGGTGGAACTGGGAAGGACATTGGGCTCGCCGCAGATGCGGATGATGTCCGGGGCGTGGCCGCCGCCCGCGCCTTCCGAATGGTAGGTGTGAATCGTGCGCCCCTTGATCGCCGCGATGGTGGCATCCACAAAACCTGATTCGTTCAAGGTGTCCGTATGGATGGTCGTCTGCACGTCGTGCAGATCCGCGAGGCGCAGGCACCAGTCGATGGCCGCCGGGGTCGTACCCCAGTCCTCGTGGAGTTTCAGGCCGATGGCCCCGCCGATGATCTGTTCCGCCAGCCCTTCCGGCAGCGAGGTGTTGCCCTTGCCGGTAAACCCGAAATTCAATGGGAGACCGTCGGTGGCCTGAAGCATCATCTTGAGATGATGCGCGCCCGGGGTGCAGGTCGTGGCGCAAGTCCCGGTGGCGGGGCCGGTGCCCCCACCGATCATGGTGGTGAGGCCGGCGGCGATCGCTTCGTAGGCCTGCTGCGGGCAAATGTAATGGATGTGGGTGTCCAGCCCGCCGGCGGTCAGGATGAGCCCCTCCCCGGCGATCACTTCTGTAGTGACTCCGAAAATCATGCCAGGGGTGACGCCGGCCATGACATCCGGATTGCCGGCCTTGCCGATGCCCGCGATCAACCCGTTCTTGATGCCGACATCCGCCTTGTAAATGCCGGTGTAATCCAGCACCAGGGCATTGGTGATGACACAATCGAGGGCTTCGGCCTGGCCGACGCCGGCAGCCTGTCCCATGCCTTCGCGTAGGACTTTGCCACCGCCGAATTTGCATTCATCGCCGTAAACCGTGTGGTCGCGCTCCACCTCGAGAATCAGTGAGGTGTCGCCCAGGCGCAGGCGGTCACCGGTGGTGGGGCCGAACATGTCGGCGTAGTGCGAGCGTTTCATGGGGCGGGCCATAAGATTATTTCTCCTCCTGATGGGCAAACCCTTGTTCCTGAACCCGGACCAGCATGGCCGCGAGGTTTTGGGGAGTGACGGGACCATCGGCCAGATTATTGCCACCGCGGATGATGCGGTGCCCGGCGATTTCCACCAATTGCACGGTCTTGGTTTCGCCCGGTTCGAAGCGGACGGCGGTGCCGGCCGGAATATCGAGCCGCCGACCATAGGCCCGGCCGCGGTCAAACTGGAGACGGGCATTGGTCTCAACAAAATGATAATGGCTGCCGACCTGCACCGGGCGGTCGCCGAGATTCGTGACCGCCAGGCTGATGCTGGTCCGGCCCGCGTTCAATTCCAGGTCGCCAGGCAGGGGCGTGCAGGCGCCGGGTTCCAGTTCCGCCTCGGTGGCTTCGGCGGGGAAGGCGGCCAACCCAGGCACGGGCAGGAAACTGCCGTAGAGGGCCAGGGCCAGATCCCCGTTTTCCGCGGCGATGGGATGATGGACGGTAACCAGCTTGGTGCCATCCGGGAAGGTGCCTTCCACCTGCACCTCGGCAACCATGGAGGGGACGCCGGGCATGACCTGATTGCGCCCGAGGAAGCGGCGGCCCAGATCCATCAATTCAGCGACCCGCCGGCCGTCACGGATGAATTCCAGCAACTGGGTGGCGATGAGCGCCACGGCTTCGGGATAGTTGAGGCGCACCCCGCGGGCCAGCCGCTTTTGGGCCAGGAAACCGGCGTTGTGCAGTAACAGTTTGTCAATTTCGCGCGGCGACAAGTGCATGGTATAAAGGCGGTCGGTGTGGGCGGTGGTTATTCCGGCATCACCATTTCCGAAACCAGGGGTCATCTTGCAAAAGGGCGGGCACGAATGCAAGGCAGCGTTGAATTTCGCGGCCCACCGTTTCAATGCTCTCGCCCGCCAACCGCAATACCACCCCGTGCGGGTGGGCGCTGGCGGCCAGGACGAGGGGGGCGCGCCGGGTGACCGGTCGGGCGGCGATTTCCTGCAGCACGCGGTTGGCCGCTTCCCGCAGCGGATCGCCGAGCACCAGGACCAGCGCCAGGCAATTGAACCGACCCATGCGGGAGGCCACCTCCGCCGGACCGTCCCGCGGGTCCAGGCAGAGCGAATCCAGAAATACCCGTCGGTTCTCCAGAAACACCTCCGTCCGGCTGGCGTAGTGCTCAAAAATCCAACGTTCGCCGCAGGCGGCGCGGCCGGCGCTCAACCAATCGACAACCACCAACCCACTCGTGGCCGCCATTTGAAATTGTTGGCGCTGGCGGTAGGCCGCGCCGGCAAAGGCCTGCACGGGATCCGGGGCCAAAATCAGGAGGGAACCGGGGGCGAGTTGGGCCGCCAGCTCCTGGCCGCAGGGCAAGCCGGCTCGATTGCGGTAAACTTTGGTGGAGGACTGCGTGCTCAGAAAGCAACTGGCCCCGCTCCCCACGGCCAGGTCGAGGCGGGTTTCATCCCCGGCCACCAGTCCGCCGCCGAAACTGCTCAAATAGGCCCACACACTGGGGCCGCGCGGGCGCGGGACGAGGATTTTGAGCGGGCTGTTGGCCAGCGCAGAGAGCAGGGCGCTTTGCCCCGCCACCAGAGCGACGCTGATCCGCCCGGTGCCGCGGCGGGAGATGATTCCGGGTTCCCGGGTTGGCGCATTATCCACTGGGGAATCCTTGCAGGGTTCGCTCCTCCCGGTCAAACCCTATGCCGGAGAGTCGGTCTATTGGATAAATCAGCACAATCAGAGTGGTGAAAGCGATAACTTGAGGTATTATCTGCCGGAATGGCACCTGATGGGGATTCTATGAGGGCGGGAAATAGCGCCGCCCAAGTGACTGGCCGTACCCGTAAACCAGCCCCGGGTGACGCGACCGGTACCGGTCAGGTGCCGTCACCAATGGTGACGAGCCGGCTCCGCTGGTTCAGCGCGGTGACCGGGTTGCTAGTGCTGGTCTTTGGATTCCCGCTGGTAACACTGGCCAAGTTTGCCTTTGGCAGCGAGCTCTACTCCTATATCCTTTTGATACCCTTCATTTGCGGCTATTTTGTGTGGATCCGCCGGGTGCGATTGGAAGGTCCCCGGGGGGCGAGTTGGGGAGCGCTGGTGCCGTTCGTGGCGGGGTTCGGATTATTGACCGCCTATTGTCTGACTTATCAGGGAGTGCCAGCATTGAGTCTGGAGGATTCCCTGGCTTTGGTCATCGGCGCTTTTTACGCCTTTGTGATTGCCGGAGGGTGGTTGACGCTGGGAGCGCGGGCGTTGGCGCAGGTGGCTTATCCGTTGGGATTGCTGGGGTTGGTGGTCCCGCTGCCTTCCCGGCTCGTGGATTGGTTGGAGATTTTTTTGCAAAACGCCTCGGGTTGGACGGCCTATGCCATGCTCAAGCTCTCCGGTATCCCGGTGGTTCTGGCCGGACTGACCCTGGTCATGGAACCGGTTCCCCTGCAGGTTGCGCGGGAATGCAGCGGCATCCATTCCACCGTGGTTTTATTGATCACCAGCCTGATCGCGGCTTATCTTTTCCTGCATTCCCCCTGGCGGCGCGCGGTTTTGGTGATGGCCACGATTCCGCTGGGGATTCTCCGCAACGGCTTCCGGATTTTTACGCTCGGGCAGTTGGCGGTGCATTACGATCCCAATGTTTTGAACACCTGGATCCATCACCGGGGCGGACCGATCTTTTTTCTTCTTTCGCTGGCCGGACTTTACCTTGTCCTGCGGCTCTTGCGCCGGGGGGAACGGCCCCGGACCGTGGCGGGTGGTTAATGCGGCGCGGAACTGGCCAGATAAAGCCCGGCCGCCAGAAGGCCGGAGACCAGCAGTCCCGCGATGATGGACCACAGCAGGATCAAGTTGCGCTTGCGACGGAGTCCCCGGCCCCCCTGCCCCGGCAGGAGGTAGAATCGTTCCTTTTCTTTATCACGTTTGCGCCAAAACACGGCTGTGATTTTCAATTAATTGGGTAAATTTGCCGCAGGAAGCGGCGCTCCGCCAGAAAAATAACGTGGCGCCAATACGGCATCTGCCGACGCACCCTTTTGCGGGCGCATTCGAGTGGGAATCAGAATTAGAGGAGGGCAGGCGCTGAAAGGAGCGGCGGTTCCCGTTGGACCGCTTGGAAAAATCGCGGGTATTGGTCAATGGTTGCCAGCCCGGGACTCTGCGGCGATAGTTCCCCGCGGCGTTATGGAATTGCGACTAATAATTGGCGGGGAGGCCGGGCGACTCCTGCTCGCCGGCTTACTGCTTTTTCTGACCGCCTTTCCATCATGGTCCCAATTGCCGCCCGACCACGATCTCTACCAGCGCCGGACTCAGGGCGGGGAATCCAGTCTCGCCGGTTTGGGCGGATGGGATCACGCTTTCGAAAATGCGATGGCGGCCAGCTTCGTTCTGCCCGTGCCCCCGGTGGGCAAAGTGTCGCTCCCTCCCGCCCGGCCCTTGGGAGGATCTTCGGTGGTGGCCACCAATCTGGGTAAGGGGGATTGGATCTGGCAGATGCCGCAAACAATGACCCGTTTGGGGGTCAATTCCTCGCAGGGCGTCATCAATTATGAAGCCTCGATGGGGATGAATTGGATCACGGTGAAATGCGGTGATGGGACGGGCATCTGGAGCCAGTTTAACAGCACCCTGGTGGCGCAGGCGCATGCGGCCGGGTTGAAGATTTTCGGCTGGGCTTATGCCTATGGCTATAATGCCACGCAGGTGCAAGGGGAAATTAATGTGGCCTTGAACGCCCTCAATCTCGGGGCGGACGGCTTCATCATTGACGCGGAAACCGAGTACGAAACCAACAGAAACAACGCGGTTTTGGCCGCCCAATATTGCCAGGGCATCCGGGCCGCGTATCCGAACACCTTTCTGGCCTATGCGCCGTTCCCCTACATCCACTTTCACACCGCTTTTCCTTATGCCGTTTTTGGGTATTACTGCGATGCGGCCATGCCCCAGGATTATTGGGGGGCCTTCGGGATCACCCCGGCCAAAATGGTGACGGACATGGATACCGACTGGCGCAACTGGCAAAACGCGCTGACCGGGACGAACCGGAACGCGATCAAGCCGATTGTGCCGCTGGGGCAATCTTACTCGCCGGTGACGGGCACACAAATCACGGCGTTCTTCGCCGCTTTGAAAGCGGATGTCACGCCCGCCACGCCGGGAGGCTATCAGGGGATCAGTTTTTGGGACTGCCAATCGCGCAATTCAGACATGGACACGGCCATTGCCAGCGCCGCCATCGGCACTCCCGCTCCCATCATCTTTACGCCCCCGGGGAACCGGTCGGTGGATCAGGGCACGAACGTCACGCTGGCGGTGTCCGCGGCCGGCGCGGTGCCCCTGTCCTACCAGTGGTTGCTTCAGGGCACGAATCTGGCCGGGGCCACCCGGTCGGCTGTTGCCTTGACCAATTGCCAGCCCGCGCAGTCGGGTGGTTACTCGGTGACGGTGGCCAATCTTTACGGCCGGGCGACCAGCAGTGTGGCGACGCTGACGGTGAATGCCATGCTCCCGTTGGCGACAGTCTTTTATGACGGCCTGGCCGGGAATAGCGCTGCTAACTGGTCGCTCTTCGCGGGTTCGGACAACAACATTGTGGATGATGCGCTCAACTGGGCTTATGATTACAGCACGAATCGCTACACCTTTAATGGGGTGGCCCTGACCACCCCGCTGGCCCCCGCCACCACCAATGGCCTGGCCCGGGCCTTGAAAGTGGCGGTGAACAAGAACGATGCCATCGCGGCGGCAGCGGGAATCAGCCTGTATCCCAAAAACCTCAGCCGGACGGGGGATTATGTGCTGCGGTTTGATTTGTGGATGAACTACAACGGCAATGCCGGCGGGGGCACTGGTTCAACCGAATTCGCGACCTTTGGCCTCAATCACACGGGCACCGAGGTGAACTGGGGGGCGGGAGCCGCCGGTGCCAGCGATGGCCTTTGGTTTGCCGTTTCCGGGGAAGGCGGGGCCACAAGCGATTATCGCGCGTATGTCGGCAATCCCGGGGGCAACCCCGGGCAACTGTCCTTTCCGGCCAGCGGGTTGGCGGCGAATGGCGCGCTTTCCGATGATGCCGGTGATGCTTTTTATCGGGCATTGTTGCCAGCGGGAGTCTATGAAACCGCCGGGTCGCCGGGCAAACATTGGGTGGCAGTGGAATTGAGCCAGTTGGGCGGAGTGATTACCTGGCGCATAAATGGGACGGTAGTCGCCCAGCGCCCGAATACCAGCGCCTTTACCGCCGGCGACATCATGATCGGCTACATGGACATTTTTCCCTCCCTGGCCAATCCGGCGGCGGATAACTACGCCCTTTTTGCGAATTTCCGCGTATTGATACCCGTCACGGCTCCGAGTGTGGTCATCCTGCCGCCGTCGGCCACGGCCGGGGGCGGGCCCTTGCAATTGCTGATCCAGGGCCAGCCCGGGGTTACCTATGGGCTTGAAACTTCCACCAACCTCCACGATTGGTTGCTCCGCACCACTGTGCAGTCCACCAGTGAGTCCTCTATCCTGCCCGGGGACATTCCAGTCGGGGGTTCCCAGGGCTTTTACCGGGTGCGGGTGATTCCCTGAGCGGGTGGTCGGGGTGTTCCGGTTGGTGAATGAAGGTTGACACCAGGAGCGGCTCCACCCTTAAGTGGAAGGATGGAATTGCCGCCCCTCCAAGCCGGCACGCTTTACCTCGTGGCCACGCCGATTGGGAATCTGGAAGATATCACGCTCCGCGCTGTGCGGACCCTGCGGGATTGCGATCTCGTGGCGGCGGAGGACACGCGGCGCACCGGCAGTTTGCTGAAGCACCTGGGCTTTCGCAAACCACTCCTCAGCTATTTTCAATTCAACGAGGCCCGGCGGTCGGAGGAAATTCTGCGCCGACTCGCGGCCGGGGAAAAGATTGCGCTGGTCAGTGATGCCGGCAGCCCGGGGATCAGCGATCCGGGCGAGCGGGTGGTGCGGGCGGCGCGCGCCGCAGGACTGCGGGTTGAGGCGGTGCCGGGACCCTGCGCGGTGATCGGCGCGTTGACCGCGAGCGGCTTGCCGGCGGGGGAATTTCACTTTGTGGGATTTTTGCCGCGCAAGCCCGGCCAGCGACGGCGGAAACTGGAGTCGCTTCTGGGAGTGCCGGGAACGCTCGTCATCTATGAATCCCCGTTCCGGGTGGAGAAGTTGGTGGGGGAGTTGGCGGAATTGTTTGGCGGCCGACACGTGGTGCTGGCCCGGGAATTGACCAAGCTGCACGAGGAATTCCTCAGCGGCACACCCGCCGCCCTCTTGCAAATCATGCAAAAGCGGAAGCTGAAAGGGGAGTTCGTGGTACTTATCGGGGGCACGGCCGCGGAGCCCGGGGCGGAGGAAATCGAGGCGGAGGAGCCCGCCGAACCAGCGGACACGGCCGACCCGGACCCGGAAGTTGAAAGCGGGTAACCGGACTGCCAAATAGGTTGGGAAAAAGCCAATAAATTATTTGCTTGCACCCGGATGGCAAATTTTACTAATCTACTACTCAGTCCGAAAGCAAAGGCTTAGTGATCCGGAAATTGTCAGTTGAGTGCTTTGAGAGCGATGACGATTTGAGACCTAACGACAGGAACGTTCACCAATGCACAGCGGGCGGATGAAATGAAAGTATTAGAGAATGGCGACAAAACTATTCGTCGGTAACCTCCCCTTCAGTGCCACTGAAAACGATCTGCAAGATCATTTTTCCGCCGCCGGCACTGTCATCGCAGTTAACATCATGCAGGACCGCGCCACCGGACGTTCACGCGGTTTCGCCTTTGTCGAAATGGGTTCCCAAGCCGAGGCCGATACGGCGGTTTCTCAATTCCATGGAAAAGAATTTCAAGGCCGTCCCCTGACGGTCAATGAAGCCCGGCCCCGTGAGGAGCGTCCTCCCGGTGGCGGCGGTGGCTACGGTGGTGGCAGTCGTGGCGGCGGCGGCGGCGGTGGTGATCGTCGCGGCGGCGGCGGTGGTGGTGGCGGTTATCGCGATCGCCGCTAATCCCTCCGGGATCAGTCTTTTACGCAGCACCGCCCTTTGGGGCGGTGCTTTTTTTACGCCACGAACTTGCCCGGATTGAGAATGCCCCGGGGATCCAGGGCGTTCTTCACCCGGCGGTGGAGTTCCCGCATTTCCACCCCGGCGGCGAGCGGCCACCAGGGGAGCTTGGCCAGGCCGATGCCATGTTCGCCGGTGACCACCCCGCCCCACGCCAAGACTTGCTGGAAAAGCTCATCCAGCGCCGCGTCGCAACGTTCCTGCGCTTGCGGGGTTTTCAAATCCACCATGACATTGACGTGGATGTTGCCGTCCCCGGCATGGCCGAAGCAGGCGACCGTCAGACCGTGTTGCTTTTGCAACCGGGCGGCAAAGCGAAACAGATCTTCCAACCGGCTGCGGGGCACCACGATATCTTCGTTCAACTTGGTCAGCCCCGTATCGCGCAAGGCATAGGAAAACTCCCTTCGTAATTGCCAGATCGCCTCGCAGGCGGTGTTGCCAAAGCCGCGTTCCATGAACAACGGCTCAAAGGGTTGCACAATGGCCGCCAAGGTCCGGATCTCGCTCCGAACGGACCGTTCCTGCCCGTCCAGTTCCACGATCAGGTGGGCGTTGCAACCGCCCAACCGCTGGCTGCCCGTGCGTTTGCGAGCCGCCGCCAGGGTGAACGCGTCCGCCAGTTCGAGGGCGCAGGGGAGAAAACCGGCCCGAAAGATGGCATGCAAGGTCCGCACCGCGTTCTTCATGCTGGCGAATCCCACCGCCAGGCAGGCGCGGAACGGGGGCAGGGGAATCAGCTTGAGCGTGGCTTCCGTAACGATGCCCAACAGGCCTTCCGAGCCCACGAACATCCGGGTCAGTTCGAAACCGGTCTTGTTTTTGTGCGTGCGGCTCCCCAGCCGGGCCACGGTCCCATCTGCCAGGACGACTTCCAGGCCGAGCACGTAATCCCGGGTCACGCCGTATTTCAGACAGCGCGGTCCGCCGGCATTGGTCGCAATATTGCCACCGAGGGAACAATCCGCCCGGCTGGCGGGGTCGGGAGGATAAAAGAGGCCGCGGCGTTCCACGGCTTGTTGCAGGGCCAGGGTCTTCACCGCCGGTTGGACGACGGCCACAAAATCCCCAGGATGGATCTCCAGAATCCGATCCATCCGTTCCAAGCCCAGCACGATGCCGCCCCGCACGGGCACGCAACCGCCCACATAGCCGTGGCCCGCGCCCCGGGCGGTGACCGGAATCCCGTGCTCATTGGCAAAACGCAAGGTCCGGGACACCGATTCCGTCGTGGCCGGAAGCACAACGGCGTCGGGCACCTGACTGGCAAACCATTTGTCACCGCCGCGGGCCGCCCGGGCGGCCGGATCCAGTTCCACCTCCCCGGGCGGAAGGAGTTTGACCAGTTTGGCGAGCAGGGGGGCGGGGGTGGACTCGGCAGGATTCATTCGCAGCTGGGCGGGAGGGGTTCGGCGGCGAGCAATTCCCGCGCCTCCGCTACCTGGTCTTCCGGGACTTGCACGAGAATGCCGCCCGCGCCCAAGCCATAGCCACCGATGCTCAGGGCGGACAGTTCGTTTGTAATCACCGCGTTGAAGCCGGCTGCTTCCAGCTTGGAGCAGACGACTTGCGCGTCAATGGGATTGAACGCGCTGGAGACGGTTACCAGTTGCATAGGGCAACTTCGCCCGAAGGGCGCGCTTTTTCAAGCGGCTTCGGCCACATCCGGCACTTCCAGGAAGCCCTTCAGATGGCGCACCCGGGTGGGATGCCGCAGTTTCCGCAGGGCTTTGGCCTCGATTTGCCGGATGCGCTCGCGAGTCACGCTATACTGCCGGCCGACTTCCTCCAAGGTGCGGGGGTAGCCATCCAGCAGGCCGAAACGAAGTTCCACGATCCGCCGTTCCCGCTCCGACAGGGTGGAGAGCACCCCGCTGAGCTTGTCCTTGAGCAGGCTGTTGCTCGTGCCCACGGACGGATTCTCCGCGGACTTGTCTTCCAGGAAATCACCGAAGCAAGCGTCATCGCCATCACCGACGGCGGATTGCATGGAAATGGGTTGCTGGGCCATCTTGAGAATGGCGCGCACCCGCTCGCTGGTCAGTTGCAGTTCATCGGCGATTTCCTCGGGGGTGGCTTCGCGGCCGAACTCCTGGAGCAGTTCCTTCTGGGCGCGCATCAGTTTCCCGATGATTTCGATCATGTGCACCGGGATGCGGATGGTGCGCGCCTGATCGGCGATGGCCCGGGTGATGCCCTGCCGGATCCACCAGGTGGCGTAGGTGGAGAACTTGTAACCCCGGCGGTATTCGAATTTTTCAACCCCCCGCATGAGGCCAATGTTGCCTTCCTGGATGATATCCAGGAAAGGAAGGCCGCGGTTGGCGTATTTTTTGCCGATGGAAATCACCAGGCGGAGATTCGCCTCCGCCATCTCGGTGCGGGCTTGATCGATGCGGGCGGTGGCCTGCTTCAATTCCTTGAAGGAGGTGAGGTACTCATTCGCGGACATCCGCGCGAATTCTTCCAAGGACCGCAGTTTGGCCCGTTCCGCTTCGAGCAGGGCCTCGCGGGTGGCGGAGCGCGCGCTGCGTTCCAGTTCTTCAACACTGCGTTGGCCGGCGCGGAACCGGTCATGAATATTCTGGGCCACCACGCCCATTTCTTCGAGCACCTTGGGTTTGAAAAAGAATTTTGGGAAGCTGGCCTGGAGGCGCAGGTTCAGCTTGGCGAATTCGGCCTGCAGCCGTTCCTTTTCCGCGGGCGTGGTGGCTTCCCGGAGTTCAGCGTAGGCGTCATCCACCTCGCGGTCCTGGGCACTGGTTTTCTTCACCAGGAGGCGGATCGCTTTCAGATGGCGTTCCCGGCTGACGACCTTTTTGTCCACGATCACCCGGTCAAAACGTTCCTTGGGCGGGTCGGAAATCAATTTTTCCGCCAGGGCAATATGCTCCTTCGCCGCAAAGCCAAAACCGCAAACGATCCGCCGGAAATCCGCCTCGGCCGTTTCCATGCGCTGGCAGATGGCCACTTCCTGTTCGCGGGTCAGCAGGGGGACTTTGCCCATCTGCCGCAAATACATGCGCACGGGATCGTCCAGGATATCCAGCCGGCCCTTCTCGCGCTCTTCCTCTTCCTCGGGTTCCGGCTGTTTGACGCGATCCACTTCCGCGGGATCCACGATTTCAATGTCCAGGTTGTTCAGCTTGGAATAAATCAGGTCCAGGTCTTCCGGCGTGACGATGGTGTCCGGCAACGCATCGTTCACGTCGTCATAGGACAAGTGCCCTTGTTCCTTGGCGAGGCGGACGAGTTCCCGCACCTTTTCGGTAAGATCCAGTCCGGCGGCAGAAGTGATCGAACCCACCACAATTTTCGGCTCGGTGCTCGGCGTAGTCGCACTGGCGGCGGCGGGGGGAGTCGATTTTTTTCCGGCGGCGGATTTGGCCGCGGGGGCAACTTTGCCGACCGGAGCTTCAGGGGCCTGCTGTTTGATTTTCTTTTTCACCATAAATGCTGCTTTCCATCGCTGCTAGACAATGCAGCCCGTGAGTCTCTCAAGCGCCGGGCGACAAGTCAAATGTTCAATGTTATTTCTTTGGGATCGATCCGGGATGCGGTTACCCGGGCGAAGCGATGGTGCCCCCCGGTGAACCGCTGTGAATGCCGGTGTCACGGACGTTTCGTCCACCCTTCAGTTGGATTGGGATTGGGAGCCGCCGGACGAGGCAGCAGCCGGGGGACGTAAATCCGGGGATTGGCCGGGAGCACGGTCGGCAGGAAAAGGCCGGATCCGCGGGGAACGGGCGGAGCGGCCGGGTTCAGAGCGGGCGGATTAGCGGCACCGGGCGAGGGGGGGCGGCTCTCCGAGAGGCGGGCGAGGGGGCCGAATTCCGGCTGGGGAGGTTGCCCGGAAGGCCCCGGGAAGGTAGCCGGCGCGATCCCGCCATCCGATTGCGCCAGGGGCAGCCACGCCCGATTCGCGGGCGCGGGTGGCACCAGGGTGGCGTGTTGAATCAAGGGATGTTGGGCATTCACGCGCTGGGCGCGGACCGGATAATGCCGGGGTTGCTGAAGGCGGGCCGCGCGGCCTTCCCCGGGTGGGGAAACCCGGAGCGACGCCAACGGGCTGCCGCGGTTGGTGCTGACGACTCCGGCGGAAGCGGCCAGGCTGTTGACCACCGTGGTCCGGCTGAAGAGCAGGTGCACCGCCGGGGAGGCCAGGCGGGGCCGGACCAGTTCACGGTTGGAAAAATCCGTCAGTTCCACAAAGCTATAAGCGTCCTCGGGCAACTCAAAGCCACAGTCCGGACCGACCGGCCGGCCGTGGAACCAGTAGCCTTCCGCCGGGGTAAAGCCGGCTCCGGGGGGGAGGGGGGCCCAGCCACAAATCTGGCCGGACTTCCGCCAGGTCACCCAGGCGGGGCCCCATTGGGAATCCGGCACCCAGACCCAGCCGGACCGCTCATCGCGATGCCACCGGCCGTAATGAAAGGTCGCCGCGCCCCAGGAATAGTCTGATTGCCAAAACCAGCCGGCGTCCGTGTAAACCCAATGACCGCCGTCGCCATAGGGCCGCCAACCGGGATTGAAGACAACGGCGCGCGGCTGCCAGCACCAACCCACTTCCGGAATTACCGCCCAAGTCCCGAACGGGGACAACTGGTCGTAAAACGTGGCCACCGCGGGCGCCGCGTTCGTTTCATACTCCCGGGGTTCCGGCGTTTCGTCCGGGACGGGCGGGGGAAGCGGGGCGGCGGTTGGGGGAGTCAGCCGGATGGGTTCTGACCGGGCCGGGGCGGCATCCAACCATTGGCGATCTTGATCCAGCATGGCCGTCAACAAGGCCACGCTGATGCCGAGATCACGGAGGTAAGGAATCGTCTGCGCGGTCAACTGATACGGCGTGTGCGTGTCCCGAATGAAGGCCAGGGTGACATTTTCGTCGATGCCGGACTCCACCAGGCGGACGACGTCCTCCAGGGCGGGCGAGAGCGGCGGGACGGGCGACAGCACCACCCGGGGACCGGGTTGAGCTCCCACCGTGAGCGCTGCCATCAATGGGCCGAGGAAAAGGAAGGCCAAGTGCGATGAAGTCATAGAGTCTGCCGCGCGGCTGAATCCGCTATCAGACCCTACACCATCCCCGCTGATTCAGCTACCGCGAATTACCGCACGGCCCCGGAGGCCGTCCCGGAGCAGGTACCAAAGGAAGAGGGAATTCCAGCGAAAATAGCGGGTGGCCAGGCGGCGCGGCTCCGAACAAAGCCGGAATACCCAGGTCAAGCCGCGGCGTTGCATCCAGTCCGGCGCGTCGGGTTTCACCCCGGCATTCACGTCAAACGCAAACCCCACCGCGGCAATGACTCCGCGGGCGATCTGCTGGTGGTGCAATTTCGCCCACAATTCCTGCTTGGGCGCACCGAAGCTGACCCAGATGAAATCCGGGGAAAGGCGGTTGATTTCCTCCACCACCGCCTGTTCCGCGGCCCCTGCCAGACGGCCATCCGGCAAACAACGGCCGTGAAAGGAACCCACAAAGCGGATCCCGGGATTGGCCTGCGAAAAACGTTCCCGCAGACGGGTGGCGATCTCCACCGATCCCCCCAGAAGATAGTGTGTATACTGGGGCGGTACGGAAGTCAGGAACTCCCGCAAAAACGTGGGACCGTAAACCCGGTCGCGCAATTTCGCCCCCCGGGTGTTCATGCACCAAATCAGCGGCATGCCATCGGGGATGACCTGGTCAAAGTCCGCCATCACCGCTTGAAATTCGGGGTCGTGCCGGGCCATCGTGACGATTTGGGTGTTCGCAAATTCCACGAGACTCGGCCGCGGCAGGCGGGACCATTCCAAAAATTGCGCGGCCAGCCCCTGATACGAGGTGGCCAGCACCCGGGTTCCGAGGATTTTGTACGCACTCATGCGGTGGCTTCCGTTTGCACGGCGCGAAGATAGGAAAGCCGGGCGCGAAAGGCACGCAACAAATTTCTTCACTTTCCGCCTCCCCTTGGCTAGATTCGCGGCACGCTCGGTCGGGTGCCTGCCCTTCTTCAGGCGCCCTCTCCAGCGATTTGATGAAATTGCTGGTTTTTGCCCATACGCCCCCGCCGCACCACGGCCAAAGCTACATGATTCAGCTGATGCTGAATGGTTTTGGCGGGGACCAGAGAAAAGCCGCGCGCTCCGCCGCCGCGGCGCAGAACCCGTATGGACTGGAGTGCTACCACGTCAACGCCCGCGTTTCCAAGCGGATGGACGACATCGGCGGCCTGCGGCCGGGTAAAGTACTGCTGCTGCTGGGATATTGTTTTCAGGCGATCTGGTGCCGTTACCGTTATGGCGTCACCACGATGTATTACGTGCCGGCTCCGGGCAAACGCTCGGCCTTATACCGGGATTGGATGGTGATGGCCTTGTGTCGGCCGTTTTTCAAAAAGGTGATTCTCCACTGGCATGCCGCCGGGCTGGGGAACTGGCTGGAGACCCATGTGCAGATGCGGGCGCGGACCATGACCTTCCGCCGGATGGGGGCGGTGGACCTGAGTATCGTGCTGTCCGATTACAGCAAAGGCGACGCCAGCAAATTCCTGCCCAAGGCCATTACCCTGGTCAACAACGGCATTCCGGATCCCTGTCCCGATTTTGACCGGGCCATCCTGCCCCGGCGCAGCGCCCGCCTGGCCGCGCGCCTCAAGCTGGCCGACGGCGGCAAACTGGCGGCCGGCGATCTGGCCGGGACGGGTGGTGATCCGCAGATGCTCCGGATTTTGTACGTGGCCCATTGCACCCGCGACAAGGGCCTGTTCGACTCCGTGCACGGCGTGCGGCTGGCCAACGAGCAATTGCGCGCGACCGGTTCGCCGTTTTCGCTGGAACTCGTGGTCATCGGCCAGTTCATGGACCCCGCGGAGCGGCAGGAATTCGACGCGTTGGTGGCCCATCCGGAATTGCAGAAGAGCATCAAATTCCTTGGTTATGTGACGACGGAGGCCAAATTCCGGGCCTTCGCCGAAGCGGATTTGTTTTGTTTCCCGAGCTACTACCAAAACGAGAATCAACCGGCCAACCTGATTGAAGCCATTGCCTTCGGTCTGCCGGCCCTGACCACCCGGTGGCGGGGCATTCCAGAAATCTTTCCCCGGGATTACGCCTATTTTGTGGGCGTCCGGGCGCCGGATCAGGTGGCCGCCAAACTGCTCCAAAGTCTCGGGGCGCGCGAGCCAGCCACCCTTTACCGGCAAAAATTCCTGCAAAATTTCGTTTTGGAGCAGCACTTGCGCGCTTTGGCCGATGCCATCCGCACGACCGAGGCTTGATCCGGGCGCCCTTTTTTTCCGCCGCATGAACTTCACGATTGTCACCCCCAGTTTCCGCAATTCCAAGTGGCTCAAACTGTGCATCGCCTCCGTGGCGGACCAGCAGGGCGTCTCTTTTGAACACATCGTGCAGGATGCCTGCTCGGATGATGAGACCAAGGATTGGCTCCCGCACGACCGCCGGGTGCAGGCGTTTATCGAGAAGGACAAGGGGATGTACGACGCCATCAATCGGGGCTGGAAACGCGCCCAGGGCGACATCGTGGCTTATCTGAATTGCGACGAGCAGTATTTGCCCGGCGCGTTAAAGGCGGTGCAGGCATACGCGGACGCCCACCCGGACATCGATTTGTTTGTGGCCCACACCGTGGTGGTGGATCCGGCCGGGAACTACATGTGTCACCGGCGATCCCTGATGCCCCGGGAGAAGCATCTTTGGGTGCGTCTGCCCATCCTGACCTGCGCCGCGTTCCTCCGCCAGCGGGTGCTGGAGGAAAAACAATTGTACTTCGATGCCAAATGGCGGGACCTGGGCGATGTCCATTGGTTCCTGGACATGGCGCGCCGTGGCGTGCGGGCGGGAATCGTTCCCTTTTACACCTCCATCTTCACCGAAACCGGCGACAACATGAACCTCAAGCCCAACGCGATCCGGGAAAAAGAGGTTACAAATGGCATGATGCCGGCGTATATCCGGAAATTCCAGCCGGCCTTTGTGGCCTGGCACCGCGTGCGCCTGCTGGCCAGTGGGACGTTTTTTCAGAAACCGTTCGATTATTCATTGTACACTTTGGAAGACTCCACCCGGCGCACCACGCACCACGTGGCCAAGCCAACCCCCATCTGGCGCGGCTTGGATGGCAAACCCCGCCGCACTGAAGGCGCGGGCCTGTGGCGCTAGCCGCCGCCGCTGAAAATCGTCCCTCCCGGGTAATTCCGGGCTTGCATTCAGGCGTGGTTTGGCTACTTTCCACAATTCGCCGACCTTGAAGGACGGCGCAAACGCTTTCGAAATCTAGTTTATGGCTACAGCAAATGACCTTCGCCGCGGGATGGCGATCAATTATAATGGCGATATCGCCGTGGTGCTCGACAGTCAACACCGCACCCCGGGCAATCTCCGGGCCTTTGTGCAGGCGAGCATCCGCAGCATCAAGACTGGCAAGTCCTCGGACGTGCGCTTCAGCTCCACGGAAAAGATCGAGGTCGTCCCGATGATGACCCGCAAGATGGAGTACAGCTATAAGGATGGGGAAGATTTTGTGTTCTCTGATCCCGAAACTTACGAAACCGTCACCCTCGCGCCCGAAATCGTCGGCGACGCCATGAATTTCCTGGTGGAAAACGCCCAGGTGACCATGACCTTCGTGGAAGAAAAGGCGGTTTCGATTGAACTGCCCTCCAGCGTGGTGCTGAAAGTATCGGATGCGCCCGAAGGCGTCCGCGGGGATTCGGCCAACAACGTCCAAAAGGCCGTCATCATGGAAACCGGCATTACCGTCCAGGCCCCGCTGTTCATCAAGACCGGCGAGAAGCTGAAGATCGACACGCGCACCGGCAAATACATGGAGCGCGCCTGACGCCTGCCTGAATTTACGCCCGGCGGCTGGATTATTCCGGCCGCCGGTTTTTTTTAGTGGCGGCGCAGTTGCAGGCGGTGATCCACCCGTTTGGTCTGGTGATATTCCAGCGGCGGCAGATTGGTCAGGGTCGGGGATTCGGTTTCGTTCAGCATCCCCCTGGCCAGTTTTTGTAATTCCTGCCAACGCGTCCATTCCAGTTCCGGGGCATGGGCGATTTGTCGGAGGAGGCTGCGCCACTCGATAATGATGCGATCAATGTCCCCGGTGCCCACCAGGTCGGTGACCCATTGATGTTTGTTCAGCGGATTCTGGTGGACCGAAGTCACCACTTGTTCCGCCCCGGAACCGTATTTGGGTGGGGTGCCATTTTCCAGATAACCCGGGATGGATTGCAGGCCAAAGAGCTGGTGGCAGGCGATTGCCAGCCGCCCCGCCCAGCGGTTTTCGTCACCGCAAAAACGGAAACCCGCATCCAGGTTGGCCAGGTCATAGACGAGTTCCGTCAACGGGTAGCGGGCATCCTCCAGCGCAGCCGCGATGGCGAGCCCGTCCCCTTGCGAGAAAAAGCTGACAATCTGCCCCCGACGGGTGGGCACGCCCGCGGCATCCACCAGGCCGAGGCGCCGCCAGAGCAAGGCGGTGCCGGTGCTCGTGGGGAGTTGCCGGCAGGTGGTGACCAGTTCACAGCGGGCGCAATCGCGTTGCAATACCTCCCGGGTGGGTGGTTTCCAAAGCGGCACGCCATGCCGGTCAAGCGGGACCCGCATCGGCAATTCCGCCAGGCTGACCTCCGCCAGGATTCGCCCGGGTTCCTCGACGAACCGCACCAGCGGCGTGCGCAATTTGGTCAACCCCGCCGCCACCAGGGGTGCGATTTCGGCGCGCCAGACGGCCAGCGGGGCCTGGCGCCCGTGCCAATCCGTCATCCGGCGGATCCATTTGGCGATCAACACCCGGTCGTCCACCAGGCGGTCCGCCACGGCGAAGCTCCGTCCGTAAACCGGCGCGGCCGGTGCGGTTCCCGGTTCCCCGGTCGTGCCGACTGCGACTAATGTGCCAGTCCCGATCTTTTCCAGCGCGGCCGTTTCCGTCAGTAGCGGACGCAGGGGCACTTGCGTGCTGGGCGGCAGCGCGGCCGGCTCCGCGGTCGCTGGTGGGGCGTCGGCCGCCAACGGCGGGCGAATGAAGATCTCGCGCAACGGCTTTTCCGTCTGGGTGGTGAACCGTTCCCATTCGTCGCGGCTGTTCAGGAATTCCCGGTCGAACTGCCGGACATGCCGCGCGCGCTCGGCATCGGTTTTCAAACCGCAGGGGACCTCGGGATGCTTCAGGGATTCCTCGACGCCGAGCACGATGGGCTTGGTGGTGAAAAGGCGCTCCTGGACGCGCACGGCCTCCCGGAACGGATCGCGGTGGTTTTGGGCCGCCAGGGTCATCAGCCCCAGGAGCGCGCTCCAATCCACCGCGGCGCTGCGCGCCAGGTGGCCGGCATGCGCGTCGAGCAAACGCAACTCATTTGCCGTGATCAGCACGTAACCGGTTTCGTCCAATCCGCGCCGGCCGGCCCGGCCGAACATTTGCAAAATCTCGTCCGATTTGAGCGGTTGTTCCACCTGGTCCCGCCGGTAGGAGGCGCCGGCCAGGGCCACACTGCGCAGGGAGAAATTGATGCCGGCGGCCAGTCCCATGGTGGCGACGACAATGCGGAGTTGCCCCGCCTTGGCCAACGGCTCGATGACGCCCGCACGAGCCCCATAACTTAGTCCGCTATGATGGAACGCGATCCGGCTCTTGAGCAATTTGGCCAGGTGTTCGCCGACCAACTGCTTTTGTTCGGGGCTGAGTTGGAGGGGATTGGGGATGGGCAAATTGCGCGCGAGTTCCACCGCCATTGCCTCCGCCGCCTGCCGGCGGGGCGCGAAGATGAGCACCGGCCCCAGATCCTCCGCGAGCACCTTCGCGGCCAGGCGCGGCCAGTAGCCCCGGATTTCCGCAGGCACGTGAAAACTGAGGTGATTGGCGTGGACTTCCTCCAGCGGCACGGGCCGGTGTTCGTGCCGGATCAGGACGGCGTCGCGGCCCAGTCGTTGCAGCCATTTGACCACATCCTGGGGGTTGGCGACACTCCCGCTGAGCAGCAAAAACTGGGTTTGCGGTGGGGCCAGGGCGAGCGCGAGCTCGTAATTCAAACCGCGGTCCGCGTCCCCGATCATCTGGTATTCGTCCACCACGAGCAGGGCGGGACCGAACCCCTGCACAAGCCGGTTCTTTTGCGTTTCCAGCGTGGCCACGAGGATGGGAGCGCCCAGGTTGTCCGCCAGGTCGCCGGTGGCGATGCCCACATCCCAGCCGCGGGCGCGCCATTCCGCCAGTTTGTCATTCGCGAGCGCGCGCGTCGGAACCGTGTAAATCGCCTGGCCGCGGTTTTTACCACTTTTGGACCACAATTCGAAAATCAGCGTCTTGCCGGCGCCGGTGGGCGCCTGCACCACCACATCCCGGCCCGCCCGCAGCGCGGCCACCGCCTGCTGTTGCCAAAGGTCCGGGACGGTGACCAGATTGAGCCTTGGGTGGTCCGCCAGTTGATCCGCGATGCTTGTCACGCCGCTACGATAAGGGGGGCGGCCCGTTTCGCAAATGGGGAAAACGGAGAAAGGGCAAAATGACCGGTTCGCCGCGCGGGATTTACGGGACTTGACTTGCCGACGGGTTTCGACGATAAAGCGCTTAGTTCTTTGTCTGCTTAATGGCCTGATCTGATCGTCAGGCCAGCGGGGAACCCATCCTATCCGCTCAACGGATTCGGGGCTAACGGCGCGGCTGCGCCGGGAATACTTATTGGTTCCAGCCCGACAGCTAACCTCGCCAGCGTCAACATTAAGGGCAAGGAGTTCTCTCGAGAACGCTCCTCCCCCCAAGTCAGTAACGGACTCATTCCGGTAGCGGGATTGTACCCCGGAGCAAACCATCCATAATATATGATTGCGAGCAACACCAAGCGTCCACGCAACGTGGACACGCCGCGGGCCGCCGCCTTGCTTTACGGCGACTGGGGCACCAGTAAGGCTTACGTCATCGGGTTGGCCTTTGCCGTGGCGGGCTACAGCTCTTTCTGGCTGATTGCCGCCATGTGCGTTCTGACGGCTCTTGTCGGCGTAAACTACATGGCCATTTGCAAGCACTATCCCGACGGCGGCGGGGTATATGCCAGTGTGCGGCACCGCTCGGAGATCGTCTCCATTGTCGGGGCGTTTCTGCTGATCGCCGACTACATCGTGACGGCGGCCTTGAGCGCGTTATCCGCCTTCCAATACGTCGGGATCCCGCACCCGGAATGGTATGCCGCGGCGGCCATCGGTTTGATCGGGGCGATCAACATTTTTGGCCCAAAGCACTCGGGCGGATTGGCCTTCTGGATTTCGGTCCCGGCCGCCCTGGTGGTGCTGTTGCTGGGCGCTTTTTGCGTGCCGCACCTGGGCGCGGCGGTGCACAACTTGCAGCCGTTGACCGGCGGGTTCTGGAAGAACTGGACGGGCTTCGTGGGGGTGGTGCTGGCGCTTTCCGGCGTCGAGGCGATTGCCAATTCCACCGGGGTGATGAAGCTCAATCCGGGCAGCTCCGAGGCGAAACCCATGGTGACCAAGACTTCCACTCCGGCGCTGTTGTGGGTCATGATCGAGGTTTGCCTGTTTACCGCGCTCTTGGGCCTGGCGATGCATGCGCTGCCCGGCCTGGCGATCAACAAGGATGATGTGGATGCCCCGGGTAATCCCGGGGTCCGGGACTACATGCTGCGTTACATGGGGCAGGTGTTTGTGGGCGGCGCGCTGGGCACGACCGCGGGCTGGATCGCCGGCTGGGCGGTGAGCCTGGTCTTCGGGTTCCTGCTCCTTTCCGCCGTCAACACGGCCATCGTGGATCTCATTGCGATATCCTACCTGATGTCGCGGGATGGCGAGCTGCCGTCCGGCTTCCAAAAGCTCAACAAGCATGGGGTGCCCAACCTGGGCATTTTGGTGGCCACGGCGATTCCCCTGATCCTGGTGCTGGCGGTGAAGGATATGGCGGGACTGGCGGATCTCTACGCCGTGGGGGTGGTGGGCGCGATCGCGACCAACCTGGGCGCCAGTTCCACGGACCGGAAGCTGGGCCTCCTCACCTGGGAGCGATTGCTCATGTTTACCACATTCTTGATCATGCTGGCCATCGAGCTTTCGCTGTTCTGGACGAAAAGCAATGCCCGCGTGTTCACCGTCACGGTGCTCACCATCGGGCTGATCCTGCGCGGCTTGGCGGCCGAACAGGCGCAGCGCAAGAAGGCCGCCGCCGCCGCCGCCGCGGCCAAGTTGGCCGCCGCCGGACCCGCCCCGGCCGCCGCCGAGGTCACCGTGCCGCATCCCCCGATGGAGCATGTGGATGGCGCCCCCATTCTTTGCGCGGTGCGGGGACTGGGGAAGACGCTGGACTTTGCCCTCGAACAGGCCCGGGAAACCCGCCGGCCCCTCTATCTGCTCTTTGTGCGCACCCTGCCGGTGCTGAGCTCTGAAGATTACCAACGTAAGTGGCAGGACGACGGCGAGGCGAGCGCGGTCTTTACCCAGGCTCGTGCCCAGGCCGCCGGGCACCCCGTGTTCCCGTGCTATGCGGTCAGCGATTCCGTGGCGGATACCATTGTGGACATCACGGCCACCATGGGGGCGAGCCAGCTGATTCTGGGGAGTCCGGAGCGGAAAGGCCTGGTCAGCCTGTTGCGCGGCAATGTGATCCGCCAAATTTCCCAGAGCCTGCCGGAGGACATCCACATGATCGTTTACGCCTGAGCGGAATGGGGGTGGAACGACGGATCAGACGGCTTCCGTGGCGGGATTGACCAGGGGCAGCACGATGCCAAACGTCGTGCCGCGGTTCACCTGGGTCTGAAATTCCAGCGCGCCGCCGTGCTTGTCGAGAATGCGCGCGGCGATGGAAAGGCCCAGCCCGGTGCCGCTTTCCTTGGTGCTGAAAAACGGGTCGAATAACCGTTTCTGGACCTCGGGGGTGATGCCGTGGCCGTTGTCCGCGATTTCCAGGATGACGACCGGCTGGGATTGCCCGCCGAGGCGTCCCATCTCCGTGCGCGAGCGCAGGGTGATCAGACCGTTCTCGCCGATGCTCTCGGCGGCATTCTGGATCAGGTTGATGAGCACCTGTTTGATCTGGCCGGCGTCCGCACGGATCAGCGCGGGCGGGCCGGGTTCCACCCGGAGTTGGATGCCCGCCCGTTGCAATTGCGGCTCCAGCAGCACGCGGGCTTCCCAGAGCGGGTCCGCCGCGGACATTTCCACGAGCCGCGGATCCGCCGGGCGGGCGAACTCCAGAAAATCTTTGACGATTCGTTCCAGCCGGTTGATCTCCGTGCCGATGACCAGCGCGTCGTCCTGCTCCGGGGAACCAGAGCGCAGCGATTTTTGCTGCGTAAACAGGCGGGCCTTGATCGCGGTGAGCGGGTTCCGGATTTCATGCGCCACGCCCGCCGCGAGGACGCCGAGCGAGGCCAGTTTTTCCTGCCGCTCGATGATGGCATGGGACGCCACCAGTTTCATCCGCAGGGGGTTGATCATGTCCCGGTAAACCACGGTGGCCAGCCAAACGCCGAGGAAGAGCAACAGGAAGAGCGAACCGAAAATCAGGCTCCGCAGAAACCGCAGCGATTTTTGGGAGTCCTGCAAAAACCGTCCCAGGGATTGCTGATCCGCCGTGACCAACTGGTTGGCGAGTTGGAGCAGCCGGCCGGACTCGGTCTCCACGGATGCAAACCCGGCGAGGCTGCCCCGTTCTCCGGGAGATTCCCGGTCGATCCGGGCCAGGAGATTTGTGGCCGCGGCAAAATAGTCATCGTAAGCCGCATCGATTTTGTCCAGGACCGATTTTTCCTCCGCTGTGATCAGGGCGGGCTTTTGCTTGTCGATCCAGACGTTGAGGTTCGTCCAGCCGCGCAGGAATTGCAATCGATCCGCCTCCGTGCGCTCTTCCTGATAGCGGAGCAAAGCGTTGTCGAGTTTGCCAAGCCGGGCTTGAAACGCGTCCGCCGTTTGAAAACTTTCAATCTGGACGCTCGTCAATTTGTCCTTCAATTGGGCGACCTTTTCCAGACTCGCCCGGGTGGCCCAGACAATCATGCCCGCGACAAAGGCAATGGCGAGCGCGAAGCCGAGGAGGCGCAACCTGATTCCGTTCATGGCAGTAGTGGAAACTAAGTTGCCTGTTCGGGAAAGCAAATTGCCAGCCGGAAGTGTCTTGGGTTGGGTCGGTTAACGCGTAAGTATCTGATTATCAACGTTAAAGGTCCAAATCTGAGTTTGGCATGCCAATCGCTATGGGGACTTGTCCGAGCGACATTTGAATCCCAGTTGGGCGCCGCAAAAAGGGCGTGACCGGGAGGATCGAATGCGACCGGGAAATAGCAGCATGGCAAAACAATTGGTTGATCGTTGGTCAGCGGGGTGGTTGTCCGGGTTGCCGGGACATCGCTGGATTATGCCGCCGCCATCCGCCCGTCTGATTGACCTTTTGCCAACCCAGGAATCTGGGTGCCGGGAGACTCCCTCACCGCACTGGCCGTTTCTTCTGCTCGAGCCAGTCCGGTGTTGCCCGGCACCCCCTTCCTTGGCGGAGCGCTATCGCCTTTGGTTGAATGGTCGGCATTGATTGGAGTTCCGGGGTTGAATTGGCCATGCGTGCGTTGTTCCAAGGCGTGATTTCCATCGGGTTGGCCGGGCTCCTGGCCCTGCCAGCCGGGGCGCAGTCCGGTAACTCCGGCGCCACCAACTGGCCGGCGCTGGGCTTGCCGGCGGCCCGCCAGCGCGCTTTCGAGCGCAACTGGGATCTGCTCGCCGCCCGCAGTGGGGTGGATTCGGCGACCGCCCAATTACTCGTGGCCAAAGAGTTTCCCAACCCTACGCTGGCGCTTTCCACCGCCCGCTTGGGCAACCGGGAGAACAGCACTCCCCTCGGCAACAGTCTTTGGAACCGGAGTTACGATTCGATCGCGGCCGTCAGCCAACTTTTGGAAATCGGGGGCAAGCGGTCCCGCCGGCAAGCTTCCGCCCAGGCCGGCCTAAACGGCGCCCGTGCCCGCTTTTTCGACGCCCGCCGCACCCTCGACCAGGGAGTGACCAAAGCCTACCTGGCGGTCTTGCTGGCGGAGGAAAATGCCCGGGTGCTTACGGAATCCGCCCGTTCCCTCCAACGGGAGTCTGACATTGCGGAAGCCCGTTTTCATGCCGGTGATATCTCGGCGGCCGATCTCAAACAGATCCAGAACAACGCCGCGGAATTTGATTTGCAGGCCCGCTCCGCGGAAGCGACGGCCGCGCAGGCCCGGATCCAGGTGGAACTGCTCCTGGGAGAGCCCAAACCGGAAGGCCACTGGAACCCCGTCGAAACCTTGACCGACCTCGCCGCCGCGCCCGCCCCGGTTCCCGCCAGCGCCGCTGCGGCCGGCGCCGAACGTCCGGATGTTTTGGCCGCCGAGGCCGATTTGAAGCGAGCCCAGTCCGAGCTCGCCTTGCAGCGGGCTTTGCGGATCCCGGATCCCACGGTGTCACTCCAGGTGGAGCACAATCCTCCCGGAGGGGGGCCACCGACGGATACGGCCGGAATCGGTGTCTCCTTCCCGCTGCCGCTCTGGAACCGAAACGGGGGCAACATCCGGGCCGCGGAAGCCAGCCGCGATCAGGCCGCCCTGGCCGCCCGGAAGGCCCGGGCGCAGGCCCAGGCGGATATGGCGCTCGCCGAACTCGCCTATCAGGAAGCGGCCGCCCGGCTGCGCCGCTACCAGGAACAAATCCGCCCCCGGGCCGCGCAAGTTCGCGAATCGGTGGCTTATGCCTACGGAAAAGGCGGCGCTTCGTTGGTGGCTTTGCTGACCGCCGAACGGGATGACAACAGTGTGCGGCTGGCCACGGCCCAGGCGCAGGCCGATACCGCCGCCGCCGCCGCCGATCTCATGGCGGCCCAAAACCGGCTGACCGCCGGCGAATTGGCCGCGCTGAAATGACGCCGAAGGGGGGCAACCCCGCAACATGAAACTACCCGATCCTATGAACCTCAATCTTCTCGTTGCCGGGCGGCCCGCCCGCCCGGGTGGCCTTCCGGGACGCCTGTTCCCAGCGGTTTTTGGGGGCCTTGTTCTGGCGCTCCTGCTCGGCTGCAAACCGCCCGTCAAAGAGGCGCCGGAACTCGCGGCCCCCAAAGTGGAGGGTGAAAGCGTCATCCTGGCGGAGGGAGCGCCGCAAAAATCGTCCCTCGCGGTGGAATCGGCGGCGTTACGCAAGGCGACGGTGACCCGCCTGACCGGCCGGCTCTTCTGGAACGATGAAGCAACGGTGCGCATCTATACGCCGGTGGCCGGCAGGGTGGCCAACATTCTGGCCGGTCTGGGGCAGACGGTGACCGTCGGTGCGCCGCTGGCCAAAATTGATTCCCCGGATTTTGGCCAGGCGCTGGCTGATGCCCGCACGGCGGAAGCGAATCTTCGGCTGGCGGAGCGTTCCCTGGCGCGCAGTCAGGATCTGGCCGCGCACGGGGCGGCGCCCCAGAAGGATGTGGAATCCGCCGAGGCTGCCTTCATCACCGCCACGTCCGAGCGGGACCGTTCCCGCGCCCGCCTCGCCCTCTATGGTGGCAGTGACCATGGCACGAATGAACTCTACCTGCTGCGCTCGCCCCTCGCGGGGGTGGTGGTGGAGAAAAACCTCAACCCCGGCCAGGAGGTGCGTTCGGACATGATGCTCGCGAACGCCACCCAGTTTTTTGCGCCGTTGTTTGTGGTCAGCGATCCCACGAAGCTCTGGGTGCAACTGGATGTTTCGGAATCCGACGTCGTGAATCTGAAGCCCGGTGCCACCCTGCGCGTTTTTGCCCGCGCCTATCCGGACAAAGTGTTCACCGGGCGCTTGGAAAACATCGGCGATTCGCTCGATCCCGCCACGCGCACGGTGAAAGTGCGGGGCGTGGTGGACAATCCCGACAAGTTGCTAAAGGCGGAGATGTATGTCAGCGCGGAAGCCGTGACCGAACTGGCCGACCAGGCCGGGGCGTTGGTCGAAATCTCTGCCAAAGCGATTTTCACCAAGGATAATCATCAATATCTCTTCGTGGAACAAACCCCCGGACATTATGCGCGGAAAGCCGTAAAGACCGGGACGGAAAGCAATGGCCGGACGTTGATCACCGAAGGGGTGAAGTCGGGCGACAAGGTGGTGGTCGAAGGTTCCCTGTTGTTGGAGGCCGTGCTCGAGGCGACGGACACCAAGTCATGATTGGTCAACTCACCAGCTACGCGCTCCGTCACCGGGCGATCGTATTGGCCTTGCTGGCGCTGTTCGTTTTCGCCGGCATCTCCGCCTTTCAACGCCTGCCGGTGGAGGCTTACCCGGACGTCACGAACGTCCAGGTGCAGATCATCACGCTTTTTCCGGGGCACGCGGCCGAGGAAGTGGAACGCCTGATCACCATCCCGGTGGAGAATGAAATGAACGGCATTCCCAAGCGGGCTTCCTTGCGCTCGATCTCGCTGTTTGGTTTGTCGGTGGTGACCATCGTTTTCGAGGATGATGCGCAGGGGGATTATGTCCGCAACCAGGCGTTCCAGCACCTGGCCGCGGTGAATCTCCCCGCCGGTGCCCAGGCCAGCCTTTCTCCGGATGCCACTCCCGTTGGAGAGATTTATCGCTACACCCTGCAGGCGCCCAAAGGGTACTCCGCCGTGGAGTTGAAAGCCGTGGAGGATTGGGTCGTGGAGAAGCAATTCCGCACCGTGCCCGGGGTCGTGGATGTGGTGGGCTTTGGCGGGCCGACCAAACAATACCAAGTGCTCATCGATCCCATCAAACTCAAGTCCTATGGCTTGTCGCTCAAGCAGGTTTTTGACGCCCTTGCCAACGGGAATCGGAATGCCGGCGGTTCCTTCATCGAGCATGGTCCGGAGATGTATGTGGTGCGGGGCCTGGGTTTTCTCCGGGATACGGCAGACATCGCCGCCATTGCGGTGGATACCCGGAATGGCACTCCCATCCGGATCGGCGACCTGGGCACGGTGGCGATTGGCAACCAATTGCGGTTGGGCCAGGTGGGCAAATTTGGGACGGGGGTGGATGACCCGGACGTCGTGCAGGGGATCATTTTGCTGCGCAAGGGCGAGAATGCCCTGGCGGTGCTCGAGCGCGTTCGCGAGAAGGTGCGGGAAATGAACCGGGGCGGCCTGCCCCAGGGCATCAAAATTGTGCCGCACTATGACCGGACCAACCTGATCGACCGCACCCTGCATACTGTGCGCAAAAACATGCTGGAAGGCATTGGCCTGGTCCTCCTGGTGTTGATCCTTTTTCTTGGCCTGGGCAACTACCGTTCCGCGCTGGTCGTGGCCCTCGTGGTGCCCTTCTCGCTGCTCGGGGCGTTCCTGCTGCTGGATTTGCGCGGGATTCCCGCGAATTTGATTTCCATGGGCGCAATCGATTTCGGCATCATCGTGGATTCCGCCGTGGTGATCGTGGAAAACCTGTTGCGGTTGCTGGAGGAGCGCAAGGGCAAGAAGGTGCCGCTGCACAACACCATTGTGGAGGCGGTCTCGCAATTGGGACGGCCGATCCTGTTTTCCAAGGCGATCCTGCTCACCGCGTTCATCCCGCTCTACACCTTGCAGCGGGTCGAAGGCAAAATCTTCCGGCCCATGGCGCTTACGCTCACGTTTGCCCTGGTGGTGGGGACGCTGCTGGCCCTCACCGTGGTGCCCATGCTCGCGAGTTTTGCGGTGAAGGGAAAAGTGGCCGAACACGAATCCTGGCTCGTCCGCGGACTCCTCGCCCTGTATCGCCCCGCCCTGGCCTGGGCCATCCGGGCCCGCACTTTGGTGGTGACCACCGCAGTGCTTTCCTTGGTCGTCGCCGGGGTCGCGTTGTTTTTCAGCGGCTCGGAATTCCTGCCGAAGCTGGACGAAGGCTCCCTGTGGGTGCGCGGCTTCCTGCCCCAAACCATTTCCCCAAGTGACGCCGCGGCGCTCGTCACCCGGGTGCGCGGCATCCTGGGTTCCTTCCCGGAAGTGACCACGGTCGTCAGCCAACTGGGCCGCCCCGATGATGGCACGGACGTGAATGGCTTTGATGTGGTGGAATGCGCGGTGGAATTGAAGCCGCGGGACCAGTGGACGACCGCCACCACGCGCGAGGGGCTGGCCGACGCCATGAACCGCAAGCTGGCCGCGATTCTCGGAGTGCAATTCCAGTTCAGCCAGGTGATCGAGGACAATGTCAACGAGGCGGTGTCCGGCATCAAAAGCGAGTTGAGCATCAAGATTTTCGGCGAGGATCCCAACCAGCTCCAATCCCTGGCCAACCAGATCGCCGATGTCATCAAGAAGGTGCCGGGCGCGGCCGATGTGGGCACCGATGAGTTGCTGGGCCAGCCCCAGGTGCAGATCACCATCGACCGGGCGGCCATTGGCCGGTTCGGCTTGTCGGTCTCGGATGTTCAGTCGGTGGTCGAAACCGCGCTGGGCGGCGCCGTGGCCACCCGGGTGTTGGAAGGGGAGAAGAGCTTTGATCTCGTGGTGAAATTGGCCCCCAAGACGGTGTCTGATCTCGATGCCATCCGCAACATTCCCGTGTTCGGCGCGAGTGGCGAGCGCCTGACCCTGGGCGATTTGACCAAGGTGGAGGTGCAGAAGGGGTTTGCGCGGATTTTTCGCGAGGAAAACGCCCGCCGGATCGCCGTCAAACTTTCGGTGCGCGGCCGCGATCTGGGCTCCCTGGTCGCGGAGGCGCAGGCCAAAGTGGATAAGGTGCCGCGCCCGCCCGGCTACCGGCTGGAATGGACCGGCTCGTTTGAGAACCAGCAACGCGCCGTGAAGCGGCTCGCGTTGATTGTGCCGATCACGCTCGCCGCGATTTTCTTTCTGCTCTTCACGGCTTTTGACTCGGGCAAGCTTGGGTTCCTCATCCTCCTTAACGTGCCGTTTGCCGCGGTCGGCGGCATCCTCGCGCTCCCTCTCGCCGGCTTGAGTCTTTCCGTCTCCGCGTTGGTGGGGTTCATTGCCCTTTTTGGCGTGTCCGTTCAGAACGGGGTCTTGCTGGTGGAACGGATCCGGGAGTTGCGCCACAGCGGGCGCTCGCTTGCCGCGGCCATTCAAGAGGGCGCGGTATCCCGCGTTCGCCCGGTGGTCATGACGGCCGCGATGGCCGCCCTCGGCTTGTTGCCGGCCGCGCTGTCCCATGCCGTGGGCGCCGAAACCGCCCGCCCGTTCGCGGTGGTGATCATTGGCGGTTTGATCACGGCCACCTTGCTCACGCTGTTTATCCTCCCCATCCTTTACCCGCTATTCGAGGCGGAGCCGCAGGAGTATTAATTGGTTATGAAGTTGGTCCTTGCCTATATTTCGCCGGAGCATTTCGAACGGGTGCGCAACGCCCTCGTGGAGCATCACATCCATGGCCTGACGGTCATGGAGGCCCGCGGCTTCGGGCAGGAGCATGATCACGCCCATCCCGAACACCGCGAGTTCATGGGCCTGGAGATGACCCGCAAACTCCGGCTGGAAATCGCCTGCCACGATGAGGAAGCGGAAACCGTGGTGCGCGCGCTTTACGAAGCCGCCCACACCGGTCGTCGCGGTGATGGCAAAATCCTGGTCTTGCCGATTGAGGATGCGCTGCGCATCAAAACCGGGGAGCGCGGTGACGCCGCCCTCGGCCCCGGCCCGGTTTGATCCCGGGCGTGGCCGCGCTCGCGATGCTCAACCGCGCGTGAGGAGGATGGCCCCCGCCACGATCAGACCCGCCCCCACGAATTGGTGCCAGCCCAGTTTTTCGTGGAGAAAAATCCCCGCGAACGCAATCGCGAACACCACGCTCAGTTTGTCCACCGGGGCAACGCGCGAGGCGGGGCCCATTTGCAGGGCGCGAAAATAGCAAAGCCAGGAGGCGGTGGTGGCCAGGCCCGAGAGCAGCAGGAACACCCAGGTGCGCCGGGAAATTTCGCTTAAGGAGCCCGGTTTTAGCGCGATGGCGGCAATGCCCCAACTCACGACGAGCACCACCGTCGTGCGGATGGCGGTGGCCAGATTCGAGTCCACCCCGGCCACCCCGATCTTGGCCAGCACGGCGGTGATGCCCGCAAACAAGGCAGAGAGTAAAGCCCATCCAATCCAGTTCATATCCGGCCACCTTCGTTGATTTTCTTCGGAAAAACAAATCAACTCCCCTTTCCCTTGCCGGGTGCTGATCGCCGGCCGAAGTAACCGCGAATTCACCTGGCAGGCTTTACCTGTCCGCCGGCCTGTGGTCTATTGGCAATATGCAGCGTCGCGTCTTCGCCCTGGTGGTCCTCTTGTCAGGTAGCGCCATTTTTTCTGCCCCGGGCCAGAATCTCACGGTCACTTCCTTTGCCAGTTATGCGGGACAGTCCACCATTCTCCTGCAAGTTCCGGGTGATGTGATTTTCTCTGGCGGCAACCTGACCCTTCCCGCCCTGCCGCCCGGGACTCCCTCCGGCCAGTTGTTGGTGCAGGCTGGCAACAATATCCTGATCGCGGATCACGCGGGCATCTCCGCCGGCACGGGTTGGACCGTGAGCTTCGTGGCCGGGGCCAATCCCGCCTCGCCTGGAAACGCCGTTCCCGGGACCGGTAATGTCAGCCTGCAAGGTTCGGCCACGCTGGCGACCATCAATGGAAGCATCGGGATTGTCGCCGGCAATGGCGTAACGGTCGGCACTGGTTTCATCCACACCACCGGCGGAGGAAATCTTCAGGTTACCGCCCTCACCGGCGGTGTTTTGACGGGCACCCGGGCCGATGGGTTTGTTTTTCTCGCCAACCCGCAAAACCCGTACACCGTGGATTCCGGGTTGGGTGGCATCAGTTCGGCCGCCGGGGGTGATGTCACCATCACCGCCGGGCAGGATATTGCCAGCTTCCTGCCCACGGGCGGAGTGAGTACGGACGGGGGCAGCGGCGCGTTTGGTGCCGCTCCCGGGAACGTGAGCTTGATCGCGGGCGGCAATGTCACCGGACATTATGTCCTCCGGAACGGAGTGGGGACGATAACCGCGGGACTAAATGCCGGTCTCCCAACGGCGCAACTGGCCCTGAGTCTGGTGGCCGGCAGTTGGACCGTCGAAGCCGGGCACGACATCGTGTTGCAGGAAGTGCGTAATCCCAATGGCATTTTTAATGCGCTGGGATCCTCCAGCGCGCCTTTTCATCATTATTTTGACTATTCCCCCGCGGCGTCCTTAAGTCTGTCGGCCGGAAACGCAGTCCAATTCACCTGTGCCAACCGGCCCCGGAATTCCGGTGGGGCGGAGCAGGTGATCCCGTCGATCTTTCCGGATGCGCTCACGATCCGGGCTGGCGCCGGCGGGATCGGTATCGCGGATGACCTGTTGCTGTTTCCGGCGGCGACCGGGCAATTGGATATCGCCACCACCAACGGCGGTTCGCTCTTCAGCACCCGATCCTCCGGTGGCCTCGTTCAGGTGGTGCTGTCGGACAGTGCCAGCCGCCAGTATCAGGGGCCCGGAAGTTTCGGACTCAGTGACCACGCGCCAGTACCACTGCACTTGGTCGATTCGCAGCCCGTTCTATGCAATCTATCAGGCGACCTGAATGGCGTGTTTCTGGGTTCCCCCAAACCGGCCCATATTGTCATCGGTGGCAATTTCATCTTGCCCGGCTTCTCCCTCCAAAACCTGGCGCCCACCGACGTCAGCATCCTGAACGTGAACGGAGACATTGTAAGCCCGGCCGCCGCTGCGGCCCAGGATGGAGTCATCAACGGCCCTGGTGCCCTCAATGTTTCCGCGGGCAATCTTAGCTTGGGCGCTTTCTCCAGTCTCCGATCGGTCGGTCCCGGCAACAACCCCGCCCTGGCATCCTTTGGCCGCGGCGCCGATCTCAAACTAGCGCTCCGCGGCAATCTGCTCCTGGTTTCGAACACGATCTGCTCCCTCGCTGGCGGAGCGATCAATGTGGTCGCGCAAGGAGCGATCAATGCCGGCCTGCCCGGTTGGCAGAACCCCGGGAATGCCCCCACGGGCATCTATTCCTCAGCGAAGGCTGATGTCTCTTTGCTCGCCCTCGGCGACATCCGCATCAATGGCTCGCGGGTGGCCACTTTCGACGGGGGCAATATCCGGGTGCAATCCTTCAACGGCAACGTGGATATCAGTCAACCGGGGTCCGGCGCCACGTTCGTGACGGAGTACTTTGGCAATCCGGTGCAGACCGCCTCCTTTCTCGTTCCCGGAAACGGACTGCTGGCCACGACCCTCCCGGGCTCGCCCGAAGTGCCGGGCAATATCACGGTCCTCGCCGCGCAGAACATTTATCTCGGTTCCGGTGCCGTTACCCAGTTCTCCGCCAACGGTAGCCAGGGAGGCAACAGTGCGATCACCATCCAGACCGGGGGCGCCGTGGTGACGGGTGGCGGCGGTGCCGCCATCATCGGGGCGGGAAGTGTTATCATCAATTCCGGCGGGTGGGTCGGGACCGTGCTCCAGGCCGAGGCCAATTTTTCCCGCCTCACGCTTCCGGCCGGCGGCGACGCCCAATTGGTGGTTACCGCTGTGGGTCTCGCGCCCTTTGCCTACCAATGGTTCAAGGATGGAGTTCTGCTTCCGGGTGCCACCAATGACACGCTGTCGCTCGTTTCGGCCCAACGCGCTGACGCCGGGAGCTACTCCGTGGTGGTGACCAACTCGCTCGCCTCTGTCAGTTTGGATATCCCGGTCCGTGTCGTCGTGCCGCAATCGTTGCGCCTAATTTTGCCTCCGTCCGGCTCCGACCTCCAGTTTGCCTTCAGCCCCGCGGATGGCGTGGCGCTTACCGATTTGGACCTTCCCAATTTCGTGGTCCAGACCAGTGACAACCTGGTGGATTGGTCAACCGCCAGTTTTCCGCTCGCCACCACCCCCAACGGGGAAATCACTTTCTCGGTCCCGCTCGGTTCCGTGGGTCAGGGTTTTTTCCGCGTCCTTTCGCAATAATCCCGCCCGTTGTATTTCCCGCCAAATCAGGGTCAGTCTTTGCCAAGTTCCGGGAATCACCTATGGATTTCTGGTGCATGTTTACTTTGGCAGGCGCAGCGGACCATGGCCTGCCGAAAGGAACCGTGAGTATGGAAATGATGCGGGCCACTGTTTTTCGGGGAGTGGGGGATATTGCGGTGGAAGAAGTTCCGCGCCCGCATGCCGGGGTGGGGGAGGCGGTCATCCGAGTCACGCTCACCACCATTTGCGGTACGGATCTGCACATTGTCCGCGGCGAGTATCCCGTGCGCAAGGGGTTGGTCATTGGCCATGAGCCGGTCGGGGTGATTGTGGAACTAGGGTTGGGTGTGACCGGGTATGCCGTCGGTGACCGCGTGCTGGTGGGGGCCATCACCCCCTGCGGTCAATGCCGCGCCTGCCTTTCCGGCCATCTTTCCCAATGCGGTCATGGCGATGGCTACGAGGCCATCGGTGGCTGGCGATTTGGCAATACCATCAACGGCGCGCAGGCGGAATATCTGCTCGTGCCGTCCGCCCAGGCCAATCTGGCGAAGATCCCGGATGGGCTGACTGATGAACAGGCGGTCCTCCTGGCGGATATTGCCTCCACCGGCATCGGGGGAGCGGAAGCCGCGCCCGTCCGCATTGGCGACGCCGTTGTCGTATTCGCCCAGGGGCCCATCGGGCTGTGCGCCACGGCCGGGGCGCGGTTGCAAGGCGCGGCGCTCGTCATAGGCGTGGACGGGGATGATCACCGGCTCGCGATGGCGCGCCGGATGGGGGCGGATGTGGCGCTCGACTATCGCGCCGTGGACGTGGTGGCGGAGGTCCGACGATTGACCGGTGGCGGGGCGGACGTGGCCATCGAAGCCCTCGGGACGCCGTTGACCTTCGAGAATTCGCTCCGCTGCCTGCGGCCGGGCGGCACGCTCTCCAGTCTGGGGGTTTACTCCGGAAAACTGCAATTGCCGGGCGATGCCTTCGCGGCCGGCCTGGGGGATCATCGCATCGTCACCACGCTGTGTCCCGGCGGCAAGGAGCGGATGCGCCGCCTCCTCAGTCTCGTGGCCGGTGGACGGTTCGATCCCACTCCGCTCATCACCCACCGGTTTTCCCTGGCTGACATCCAGCAGGGTTACGAACTCTTCGGCAGTCGCGCCGATGGCGTGCTGAAGGTCGCGATCAAGCCCTGAGCCGACCGGCCGTCACACCTCGTCCAGCGGCTGGCTGGCGTCGCCGAATTTCGGCAGGCGCACCGCCATTTTGTCCATCATCGACAAGTAGAGACGGCACATCTGCCGGTCCGGTTTCTCTTTGTAGTCCAAAACTCGACCGCCGGCGATCCGGCCGCCCGCGCCCCCCAGCAGGATAACCGGGAGCTGGCTGGCGTCGTGATTGCCGTTCAGCATGGAGGAGCAGTAAAGCAGCATCGTGTTGTCCAGCAGCGTGCGGGGGCCTTCCTGGATCGCCTCGAGTTTGCGCGCGATATAGGCCACCTGTTCCACGAAGAACTGGTTCACTTTCAGCCAGTCGGCGGAATCGCTGTGGGAGAGGAGGTGATGAATCATGTAATCCACGCCCAGATTGGGGAAGCGCAGCGAGCTATGGTCGTTGTTCAGTTTGAGCGTGGTGATGCGCGTGGTGTCCGTCTGAAAGCCCAGCACCAGGATGTCCGCCATGAGGCGCATGTGTTCCGCGATGTCCTGGGGAATCCCGTCCGCCGGGCGCGCCATGTTGGGCTTCTCCAGCGTGGGGCGCCAACCCTGCAATTCCCCCTTCTGACCGGCCCGTTCGATGCGCTGTTCCACGTCGCGCACGGACTCCAGGTACTCGTCGAGCTTGTGCTGGTCATTCCCGCTGATGTGCCGGCGCAAATCCTTGGCGTCCGTGAGCACCGCATCCAGCACGCTCTGATCGCCCTTGCTCACGTCGTCCTTGAAGAGCCGGTCAAACGCCAGCGCGGGATAGATTTCCAGCGGCGTCGGCGTGGTGGGCGAACTCCACGAAATATGCGAGCTGTAGAGCATCGAATAATTCTTGTGCACCGAGGGATTCGATTTCTCACAGCCGAGCACCAGGCTCGGGACTTTGGTGGAGTGGCCGTAACGCTGCGCCAGCAATTGGTCGATACTGGTTCCCGAACGGATCTCCCCGCCAGAGGCCAGGGGCGCACCGGAGAGCAGGTTGCCGGTCTGGGAACTGTGAATGTTGCCCTTTTGGGCTTCCTCGTTGTACAGCCCACGAATGAGCAGCATTCGTTCCCGGAAGTCCGTCAACGGGGCGAGCACCTTGCCCAACTCCATGGTCTTGCCCTCACCTTTGGCCCACCACTCCTTCGAATGAAAGCCATTCCCTGAAAACAACACCGCCAGGCGCACGGGCGCTTCACTCGCGGGCCGGGTGCCCGTTGGGGGCGTGTCGCCCCAGACGTTGTACGATTCCATCCAGGGGAGCGCCATGGTGACGCCGAGGCCGCGCAAGAAGGTGCGGCGGGAAAATTGGTGCGTACTCATTGGTGTTCGTTTGGTTTGCGTTGCTAGGCTTTTACTTAATCTTCCACAGTTGCGTCCCGGCCGCGAATTTCCCGGAATTGGGGACTGTTGACAATCGCTTCCACCACGGTGTCGCAGTGGAAATCGTGCGCCGCCAGTTGGCGTTCCAGCTCAGCGAGAAGCGGTCGGTCGGACAATTGCACCGCGCGGCCCAGGGCATACCCCAGCAATTTGCGGTTAAACTGGCCCACCACTTTGGACCGCTTTTGGGTGAGCAGATAACTTCGCAATTCGCGGGCATCCGCCACCGTGGTGCCGTCATAAACCTTCGCCCGGGTTTCAATTTTTCGCCCCCCGAGATCGTTCGTCCGCGCGCGGCCGATGGCGTCAAAGCCTTCCAGGGCGAAACCGTAGCCATCAATGCGCTTGTGGCAGCCCGCGCAGCGCGGGTCCTGGCTGTGCTTTTCCACGAGTTGCCGGATCGTGAGCGTCTCCGCCGCCTCATCCTCGGGCAGTCGCGGCACATCCTTCGGCGGACGGGGCAGGCGGTCACCCAGGAGGACTTCGGAGACCCAGTTGCCCCGCAGGATGGGGCTGGTCCGTGAGGCGCCGGATTGTTTGGCCAGCGTCGCCCCCATGCCCAGGATGCCGCCCCGGTCATACTTTTTGACGCCCTCGACGCGCCGCCACTCGGGCCCCGTCACCCCGGGAATGCCATAATACTCCGCCAAAGGACCGTTGAGGAAAGTGTAGTCCGCGTCGAAGATGGCCAGGATCGAGCCATCGTGCTGGAACAGGTCGGTGAAAAAGCGGATGGGCTCCTCATACAACGCCCCGCGCACGCCGGTGAAGGTAGGGAAATGGCGCTCACTCTTTTCATCGAGCGTGTCAAAATCATGAATGTGCAACCACGCGCAGGCGAATTCCGTCGCCAGGCGGCGCACCCGCGGATCCCGAAGCATCCGCCGGGTCTGGGCCTGCAATCCGGCCGGTTGCCGTAGTTGCCCCGCGGCCGCGGCTGCCCGCAGCTCCGTGTCGGGGGCAGAGGACCACAGGAAATAACTCAGGCGGGTGGCCAGTTCCCAGTCGGTGACCTGTCCCGCGGCGACTCCCGGGGTGGGTTCCTCGGCGCGATAGAGGAAAGCCGGCGCGACCAGCACCCGGGCGAGAGTGAGCCGGATGGCCGCGTCATGCGCGATCTCCTGGTCGCGGATTTTTTGATACGTGCTGCGCAACCCCGCCTTTTCCGCGTCCGTCAACGGCCGACGATAGGCGCCCTCCGCAAACTTCAAGACCCCGTCCAGTTGTGCGGGCTCACTTTCCTTCAACAATTTCCGAAATTCCTCCGCCTTGCGTTTGATCGGTTCGCGCAGCGGTTCGAACGCGCTCGGATCGGCATCCTGGGTAGCGAACTGCCAGAGTTGTTCAAACCCATCCACCAGCTTCAACGCGTCCTGACTGACAAAATGCAACTCCGCCCACAACCGGTCGAGTTGGGCGGCCTGCGCGTCATCGAGCATCAGCCGTTTCAGCCAGTCATCCTCCCGGTAGTAAAGCGTGAGCGTCACCACTTCATCAACCGGAACGATTTTGGTGTAACACAGTGCGGCGGGAAACAACTGCCGGAAATCATCCAACGCCGCCTCGATCCGACGGCGCGCCGCGCTGCCATCCCGCACCAGGATGGGAGAGTCCGTCAGTACCGGCAGTTCGCCGTCCGACCACGTGCCCTTGGCTCCCTGCGTTTTGGCCGCCCCGGCCGTCAAACCCAGCGACGCCGGCTGGGCATTCAATGCCTGCATTTGCACGCTGCCTTCGGCGCCGCTCGTTGTGTCCAGGGTGGCGGTGGCCACAAATTCGGCACCCGCCGCGAATTCCGCCGGCAGCCGGACGGCAATGACCGAAGGCGCTTGCACGCAGAGGGTGGTGGGAGCCAGGGATTGGCCCGCAGGATGTCGGCCAAACTTTTCAGGCGCGACACCCCAATCTCCCGTGGTGTCCGCCGTAGTGGGTGTGCCGGGGCGCAGGGATCCCAATAGCGGTCCGTTCAGCGCGGTGATCTGCCGGTCCAGCCGCCCGTCGGGCGAATCCGCGGCGGGCTGGGGGCTGCCGCCGGTCAGCCGCAGTTGCAGTTCGTTCGCCCGGGCGCTCCGCTCCTCCGGATCGGTCGCAGCCTGCCAGCGGGCGAGCAGGGACCCCGCTGGGATGACGGGTTCCGCCCCACCACCCTGGTCCGGCTCGCTGAAAAAATGCCACACCCCGGGATTCCCCTGACTGTCGGCATGGGGATTGCCCGCGAGAAGGTTCGGCGAAACTTCTTTCGCCAGGTCCCATTCCCGCGTCCCGTCGTTCAGGGTCAGGTCCACCGCGGTGAGATCGCACGAATGATTGCCGTCCCGCGGACCGATGGCGATGTCCACCACATCGCCGGCGTGAACGACCACATTCGTAAATGGACCCACTTTGATTTCCGGCGCGCCTTGGGCGGTTCCGGAGGCCAGGCGCTGGCGCTGGCTGCCCCGGCGCACTTCCAGCTCCCACGTCACGCCATTGCCGCACTCCGGATGCGCGTGCTGAATCCGGCCGCTGACACTCAGCGCGCCGCTGACCGGACTGCGCCAGCCCACCACCACCTGCAATTTCGGCGAGGGATGCACCGCGACCCCGTGCGGCTTCATGTTGCCGGGAATCCGGACGTGCTGGTCCGAGGAGTTGGCAATGACACTCAGCGCATCCGCCCCGGTCCAGCCCTGGATGAAATCGTAATTCTGGGCGCTTTCCATTTTCTGGGTCATATGACCCGCTAGGCGCACCTCGCCCGCGCCCAGACCCAGGTAATGCAGCCACGCCGCCAGCACCGCTTCATCCACTTGGTGCTGCGCGGCGAGTCGGGCCACTTCATTGCTCCCCGGTGTGCGGCTGAATTCATCCGCCGCCGCCAGGCAGGCGCCCGTGGTGGCGGCGACCTGCTCGCGCTTGGCGAGCACGGCATTCACCGTGGCCCGCACATCGCGCAAGGTCAGGTCCGGACGGCCCGCGCGCACAAGCCGGGGATTTTCCCAAACCGCGAAATCATGCTCATTGCCATCCCCCGCGTCGGAAGTCGCCAGGTAGAGCGTCACGTCCTGGCCACTGGCGGCCGCCGGCAATTTGAAGCGCACTTCCCGCGCCTCGGCCAGCGGGGTCACCGGCACCTGCCAGGCTTTGGGACCATCGCGTTTGCCGATGTGCCCAACGGTGGTGAAGCGCCACAGCGCCTGTTGCCATTGGGCGATGAAACCCGCCAGCGCCGCGCCTCCGGTGGGAGGCGATTTCCGCCATTCCGCCCGCACCTGGTCCAGCAGCAGGGAGGGATGGTCGTCGTGGAGCATAGTCCAGAGCCGTCCCAAATATTTTGCGTTCAACCCGCGCTGGGCGGCGACGGCGGTGATGGTAGTCCGGCCTGCTTCCAGCCCTTCCCGCTCTGCGAGGGTTGCGGTCAAGTATTTCTCCAGGGCCAGGACGCCGCCGTCCTTCGTGTCAAACTTGATCCCCTGCAAATTCACCGCCGAGCCCCCGCCGTTCTCGCTGAATTGCGCGTAGAATGCCCGGATCGCCGCCAGCTTCTCCTCCGTCCAATCCCGTTGCGAAGTGCTGGGCGAAAACCCGATCCCGTCCGGCAGCAACACGGCATGGCGGGCGATCTCCTTGGCCGCATCCAGGTACTTTGTCACCAGGGAAGGGGACATCACCAGCGAGTTGCCCACGTTCATGAAGCCCTCGCCGGAAGCGGAATCGGCGGGAAACTCGCGGACCGGATCCAGCGAATCCAGGCCCGTCAAATCGCGGACCGTAAACGTGTATTCGGCGTTGTTCAACCGGCGCAACACCACCGGCCCCGGATCACCCGCCCGCGCCCGGGCCACTTCATCCAGCAGGGTGTTGACGCCTTCGACCAGCTTTTGCCGTTCCTCCGGGGTGGGTTGCGGTTTGCCCTCGGGCGGCATCTCGCCATTCGTGACCTGCTCCAGCGCCTGCAGCCACGGCTTCGATTGTTTGAACACTTGGGCGGGCAAGGTGAATTGCTCCAGATCGAGATCGCCCTTGTGCTTTTCCGCCGAGTGGCACTTGAGGCAATAAGTGGTCACCAGCGGCTTGACCGTCTCCGTAAAGGCCCGGCTTCCGGGACCGTTGGTGGTTGCCGCATCCTCTCCCGCGGCCCCGTGCCCCGCGGCAAGGACAAGGCAGGTTGCGAGCACCCAGCCCGGCAGAATTTGCCCGGCACCCAGGACCTTGAATCGTCGCGGTAGCACAATGTAGTATTGAACCGTTCGCGCGCCTCCGCCAAGCCGGAATTTGGGTCGAGCAAGGTTTGGAGTCCCCTCCTTCCTTGACGTGCCCATTCCCGCGGGCTGAAGGCCCGCGATTCCTCAGCCTGGGGCAAAGCGTCCTCCGTGGCGCCCTAGGAATCGAGCCCGTAAATATCCCCAAGCACTGAATGTGCGACCCACCCAGATCGAGAACCCAATCGCCTGGTTTCCGGAATAAAATCCGACCTCCAACCCAAGCCCGTGCACACTCCGCAAAAATGCAATAAAACGGCCCCGCCCACTTGCCCTTGCCCCCGTGAATCCGGCAGGTATGTTTTACCCAAGCACCCTTGGGCAATTTATGCGTGAACCAGAGCCAATAAAAATGACCGACGGACAGACCCTTCTGATCATCGTCAAAGACGGACAGGTCATCGAATACACTTGGGATATGGGACTTCCCCACGTGGAATTCGTCAAACGCAGGGTAGGGGACCTTCCCCCTGGCGCCTGGGTTGGGACAGTTTCCAAGATCGAGGGTCAAGTCGTCGCAATCAGCTCCAAGTACTTTTTCGGTTACCAGTTGCCCGCTCCTGAATCAGTCACAACCGCCGTGCGTGCCTTGTTCAAGTGAGATGCGAACGACCAAACAGACCCGCACGCACCAATTCCCTATCCCCGCGGGCTGAAGGCCCGCGATTCCTCAGCCTGGGGCAAAGCGTCCGACGTGACGCCCCAGGAACCGTGCCCCAAAAATATCCCCAAGCGCTGAAAGTGCGTAACATCTGGATCGAGATCTCGATTCCCTGGGGTCAAGAAACGGCGAAGTTGGCCCTCAATCGTTTCGCCCCCCCTCCACCATTCCCGAATTTCCTTCGCCAATTCCCAATCCCGGCCCGCCCACACCTACGGTGTTTTGATCAGAAAATACCTACCCGACTCCAAAGCGGAAAACGACAGGCTGTTCGAGAACACCCCATGACCATCAAAGAACCCCGTGGCGTTGGTAATCCATCCGCTCAATGGCGTCGCAACGTTGGTGCTGGTCAGCACACTGTAACTCCCGGCCGCCGTCCCTCCGCTGCCGGTCAGGATCAGATGACCGCCCATCAGGTGCGGCGAGTTTATCATTGGCTGAGGCGCCGCTGGGATTGGGTAGCCGAATATCGCAATCTCCGCATAGCCAGAATAGCCATTCTCGCCCAGCGGATTCGTGAAATCGAAACGCACCGTCGCCGCCCCGGTGGCAATGGGTGCGGCCGTGCTGGAGAAAAGCGTCAGGCGATCGGCGGAAGGACCGCTTGTACCGGGCAGGGCAGGATTGTAATTGGCCAGCGCGATCGTGTGGAAAATCGTGGGGTCAGCCCCGGTGGAATACGACACAGTATAGGCCTGCTGGTCGCGACCCCCATCACTCCAACCGCCGTAAGTGATGATGTTGGTGATATCGAAGCCACTGGCTGGACCATTCAATGTGTAGGTGATGGATCGGCCCGCGTTCGGACCGCAACTGGCCAGGGCGGTGTTTATGCCACCGCCAATCGCGCCAAATTTCCCATCCGTCAAAACCGGGAGACCGCCGCACCCCTCCAGATTGAAAATACCGGGGCCGACGCCGCTGGGCAGGAGTCCGGCGATCAGGCTGCCGGCGGCCAGGGTCCAGGTCGGAGTGAAGTTTGCGCCAATGCCAGTCTGGTTGGCCGGAGCCACCAGGATGCCGTTGGCATTGGGTGTCGGCAGGGGATTGACTATGAATGGGCTCGCGGTGCTGGATAAGACTCCGGAAGCATTGGAGGCTTGCAGACTGTAACCCGGCGCGGCGGTGTCGGAAAGTTGCAGGTTGCTGAGGATCAGGGTGGCGTTGGTTGCTCCCAGGATGGGAATTCCGCCTGCGCCGGTGTCCTTCATCCATTGGTAGGAGATGGCTGGGTCAGAGCCAAAATTCGCCCGGAAGGCAACCTGGCTGCCGACCACATCCGAGCATGTCGCCGGCACGGTATTGATGGTCGGCGGACGGATGGAAAGAACCCCGAATACGCCCAGTTCCGCATAGCCCGCATAACCATTTTCCACGGAGGGATCCAGGACGTCGAAGTCAAATTTGATGGCGGCGACATTTTTGGCCAGGATGGTGCCGACGGCTGGGAGAATGGACGCGCGGGTGGCGGACTGGGCGGGCAAGGGGTTCGGCGGGTTGAAATTGACCTCGGCCAGCCGGAGGAAATTTGTCGGGCTGGCGACGGTGGCATAATAAACCGTGTAGCGTTGCTGATCGCGGCCGGAATCAACCCAACCGCCATAGCTCACGATACTGGTGATATCATAGCCGACGCCGTTGCCCGGTACGTTGGAAGGCGGCATGGTGTAAATCACGGAAGTGCCCGCGCCGCCCGCGACGGTGCCGCAAGTCACCAGGTTGGGAGCGCCATTCCCGTCCTGAACCAGTTGGCCGAACGTGCCATCCGTCAGCACCGCGGGTACGCCCGCGGCGCTCCGGCTGAAGTCGCCGGGACCAACGCTGCTGGGCGCCGCTCCCGCGATCAAACTGTTGCTCGCAATCAGCCAATTGGGTGTAAACGCGGTGGAACCACCCAGGCCGGTTTGGTTGGCGTAGGTGACGACGATGTTGTTGGTCGCTGCCGGCAATGGGTTCACCGCAAAAAAGGCCGAGGTACTCGGCAGGGTTCCCCACGCATTGGACGCGGTGACGAAATAGTTGCCCGCGTCGGCCAGGTGCAAACTGGAAATGGTCAGCGTAGTGTTGGTCGCGTTCGGAATATCCACCGGCGGGTTGCCACTGGGGTCTTGAAACTGCCACTGATAAGTGAGTGGGCGGCTGCCGTCAAAAACCGCAGCGAAAGTTATCTGGCCGCCCACCACATCCGACCCGGAGGCGGGCAGGGTATCGTTCAGCAGCACCGGGGGGCCGGCGGTAACGTGGCTGGTGACCACCGTGACCATCACCGTCCCGGCCAGAATATTCTGCGCTAAAGATGCGTGGTTCATCGCCAGGGAATTTTACCCGGACGGCGGTTGATCGCTACGTGTTGTTTCATATGCTATTACGCCTTACCTTTCGCGCCGTCGGCATTTTGCTCTCCCCTGCACCCGATCGCACGCTTTTGCTGCGGCATCACCAAGTTACCCACCCACATTGGGACATCTTCGTTGTCCTGAAATGTGTCCTGCCAGCGCTCCGCCCGGATATTTCCAGCATTGTTCAGGCCTATGTCGCCACTCTCCGCCTGTCGGAACAGTGTGTCAAGTTTGCGCCTGACAAAGCGAAAACCAACCGCCGCATCCGCGAACTACCCTGCTCCCTCTCCCCGTGGGCTGAAGGCCCACCCTTCCTCAGCCTGGAGCAAAGCGTCCCTCGCGCCGCCCCAGGAACCATCCCCAAAAACATCTCCAAGCGCTACAAGTGCGTCCCTCCCGGATCGAAAACCCGATTTGGTGTTGCAAGCGAGCCGCTGAGGTGGCCTCGGATCGTAAACCCGGAGATTCCGCGGCCGCCTCCCTGCGTCGCTCAGAAGCTATGCAGGGCAGGCCCGGGGCGGGGAGGCGGGTGGATTCGCCGACGAACTGGCGCAAACGGTCGAAACCAGTCGGCTGCGACCCCGTCCCGTCTTCGCTGCGGCAGCTACGCAGGGCAGGCCGGGGTCGGGTGGATGTTTTTCCTTGGTTCCGGGGGTGTCGATTTGCGCAACCCCCGGCTAAATTGCTGGCGTCCCTCCAGGATGAACGCCTTCGTCGCCACCTTCGCGGAACTTGAAGTGTACCCGCGCAACCGGCCCATAAAACAAACCACCCCGATTCGCGGCCGGGGCCGGCGAATCGGGGTGGGGGATATTACCGGCGACCTCCAGCAGGGGGGCGCGCGGTTATCGGAATGCGTTACTGTTATTGGGCTTCCGGTTCGAGGCTGCCGGGGGGCACGTCCTGGATCGCGGCGTTGGTTTCGAGGAGGTCCAGCACCTTCTCATAAGAGAGTTGGTCGTAGATTTCCACGATGCCATCGCGCTTCTGCAAGTCCTGGACGAATTTGTCCACCGGGATTTCATACATGGAGGCCAGCTGGAACACGCGGTTCTTGACTTCGTCCTGCGAAACCTTGATGCCTTCGACTTCGGCGATTTTCCGGAGCATGAAGTTGGCTTTCACGCGGGTCTTGGCGCTGGTGTTGGCCACGGAATAGATCGCATCCTTCTGTTCCTCGATCACTTCCTTGCCCACACCGCGCTTCTGGTTTTCGTTGACGATATTATAAACCACGTTGCGGGTTTCGGTGGCGACCGAGAATTCCGGCAATTCGAAGTCCACCCGGCTGAGCAATTCGCTCACCAACTGGTTGCGCACGCTGCGGTGCTTCTTGTGCTGCAATTCGTTCTCGAGATCCCGGCGGACGCCTTCGCGCAGTTTTTCGAGGTTCTCGGTTTCAAAGCGCTTGGCGAATTCGTCGTCCAGCGCGGGGATGAGCTTGGCTTTGACTTCCACCAATTCCACTTCGTAAACCCCTTTGAGGTTGGCGAGTTGAGGGGTGACGAAGTCGGCCGGGAAATCCACGGTCACGGTGCGCTGGTCGCCCGCCTTGGCGCCGAGCAATTGCTCCGCAAAGCCGGGGATGAAACTATTGCCCTCCGTCTGGATCCAGAAGCCCTTTTGCTCGGTCAAACCCTTGGCGGTGGGGGCGAGATTGGTGATCGGCTGGCCGTCCACGGTGCCGGTGTAGTTCACCACGGCGACGTCGCCGGTGGCGAGTTCGCGGGCGACGGTTTCAAATTTGGTTTCACGGCCGCGCAGCATCTCGATGGCTTTTTCGACATCGGCGTCGGTCACTTCGGAGGTTTCGCGTTTCGCGGCCAGGCCCTTGTATTCCGGCAGGGTGAACTCAGGCGCGGTTTCAATCTTGATGGCCAGTTGCATGGCCTGGCCGCGGCCGAATTGGACCTCTTCGAGATCCGGCTTGCCGATAACGTCGAGTTTATGGGTTTCGACCGCTTCCTGGTAGGCCTTGGGAATGAGCTTCTTGCGGACTTCTTCCTGGATTTCTTTTTCGTGCCGCTTGGCCACCATGTCGCGCGGCGCCTTGCCGGGACGGAACCCGGGAAAGGAAACCTGGCGCTGGAAGTCCTTGATCATGTCGTCAAACGCCTGATCGACTTCCTGGGCTGCCACTTCCACGCGCACCAATTTTTTGCACGGGGCCAAACTTTCAACTGTCACATTCACAAAAGAGCCTTTCGATTATTGACCGGTACTCCGGGCGCGCCCAACGATGGACGTGCCTCGCCAGCAAGCGAGTCGGGGAGAGTACGCACGGCGCGAATTTGAGTCAAGCAACGCTTGCGTTTTTCAAATGGAATAGTTTTGGCGGTTCGCGGGGCTCGGAGGGGAGGGTGGCCGCCCGCCAGCACTTGGCCTCGTCATGGCCCCGGGGGCAGGACGCAGCGAAACCCGGAATTGTTGCTGTTGAGCGAAGGGGCCCCGTTACCACGCGTGACCAGCCGGCAACTGACCGCGTAGTTGCCCCAACTGCCGCCCCGCCGGATGCGGGTGGTGCCATTGGCCGGACCGCGGGGGTCGAGGTTCCCGGCGTACGGTGTGCCGTACCAATCCCAGCACCACTGCCACACGTTGCCGGCCATGTCATAAATCCCATAACCATTGGCTGCGAAGGTGCCGACCACGCTGGTGAAAGGCTCTCCGCCCACCACGAAGGCGGGGTTATAACCCGTGGGACCCAAGTCATAGGGATTGCTGCCGGTGGCGCCCAAATAATTGGCCTGGCTGCCGCTGATCGTGTTGCCCCAGGGGAAGCGTTGGCCGGCCAGGCCGCCACGCGCCGCCAATTCCCATTCCGCCTCGGTCGGCAACCGGTATCCCCGGGCGTTCCACTTCACGTACGGGTTGGTTTCGCCGGTTTTGTAGACCTGCGTGAACGCGGCATCCGTATAATAGACCGGGGTCTTCCCCGCGAGTTGGGAACGCGCGTTGCACCATTTCACGGCGTCATACCAATCCACCGATTGAACGGGATGGGTGAGCGCCTTACCCAAACCGCTGTTCACAAAGCTGTAGCCCTGCGTGGTCCCGGTGGCGAAGGCATAAATCAATTGCCATTGGCTCAGGGTGACAAGGTTGGTGTCGATGTAAAAAGCGGAAACCGAGGTGACGAAGGGCGTCGCGTCGCTCTCGTTATCGATGCCGTCGCCCATGGTAAACGAGCTCGTGGGGATCAGGGTCATCCCGCTGATGCCGGTGGTGGCGTTGGAGCTGGCGGAAGTGATGGCGAGGGTCATCAGAAATCGCCAGGTGCCCGGATCGAGCTGGTTGCTGCTGATGCCGCTCAACCGGCCCAACGGAACAATGCCGCTGGTCAGGTTGCTGGCATTGAGCGCCGTGAGATTGGCGCCGTTGCCCGCGAGTTGGTTGGCCCCGTTGGTCAGGAAGAGCGGTCCGGCGTAAGGTCCCGCCAGACCGGTGGGGGGGAGAGTTCCGGAAATGCTCGCGGCCGTGCCCGCATTCGCGGCATACAAGGCATAAGGATAAGGGGTAATGCTTTGGAGCGGGGCCAGCGTGGTGTAGGGGAGCGTCCCATTCGTGCGCACCCCGATTTCCAACCAGCGATTGGCCGCATTGAAGGCCCCGGAACCAAAATCAATGGTGGTGGCGAAGAGCCCGTTGACGACCGAGACCCCATTCGTGACGAAATCGCTGGCGACATAGCTGACCGCGAGGGCATCGGCGGCCAGGCGGAAGCGAAAATCATAATTGCCGCTGGCCGGTACTCCCGTCACGTTCAGCCGACCTTGGTAAGCGAAGGCCGTGCTTTGCGCCCGGGCCTTGAGGGGTTGGAGTCCGGCGCCCATTAGTATGGTGAATGCCAGCAGCAGCCGAAGTGTTCGGTTCATAAGTTTGCCGGCTGGGCGTTCGACTTTCTGGTGGTCCCCCTTTCCGTATTCAGCACACCCAGCCAAGCGGCCTGCAAAACGGAACGTGTAACAATATGGCAGGTTCCCCCCGAATGGTCAAATTGCCGGCGAACGTCCGGCTGGCGCCCGGGCGACTTCCAGCGCGCAATCCAGTAATCGGCTGGCAGTGGGCATCAGTTTGTCCACCGGCCAGGCCGCCCCGACGATGAGCGGTTCCGGGCTGGGGGACGGGCGGCTTGAGCTTCCATCGGGGGCTTGCCACGCAGGCCATGGACGCGCTCGGGAGCATACCTGCGGGTTATGCTGAGGCAAGAAACATGGTCTTTCACCTTCCGGGCAAATCTGTGGCAGGGTGGGGGCATGATGAAAGTAAGAAGATCCAATGAACGGGGCCACGCGGCACACGGGTGGCTCGACACCTACCATACCTTCAGCTTCGCAGATTACCACGACCCGCGCTGGATGGGTTACCGGAGCCTGCGGGTGATCAACGACGACCTGGTGATGCCCGGCATGGGTTTCGGGAAACATCCGCACCGGGACATGGAGATCATCACCTACATTTTGAGCGGCTCCCTCAAGCACGAGGATTCGATGGGCAACGGGCGCATCATCGCGGCCGGCGATGTCCAATACATGGCCGCGGGCACGGGGGTGCTGCACAGCGAGTTTAATCCTTCCCAGGACGAAGCCGTTCACCTGTTGCAAATCTGGATCATGCCGGACGCCAAAGGCGTCCCGCCGCGCTACGCCGAAAAGGCCATGGCGGCCAGCGCTCCAGGCGTCTTCCATCTGGTCGCCAGCAAGGCGGGTCGGGACGGATCGATCGCGATTCACCAAGACGCGGACCTCTGGCTGGCGAAGCTGGGTGCGGGCGATCGGGTGACCCGTCCGTTGGCCGCCGGCCGGCACGCCTGGCTGCATGTGGCCGAGGGGGAAGTGATGCTCAATGGGGAAACCCTCAGTGGTGGCGATGCCGCCGCCGTGGATGGCGCCACGGTGCTGGAACTCCAGGCCGTCAAGCCGGCGCAAGTGCTGCTGTTTGACCTGAACTGAGCACTTGCCGTAGGGAAGCAAAAAGCCACGGCGGATCAGGCGATCCGCCGCGGCTGAAGAGTAAACGAGTCGCGAATCAGGCGCGGGGGACAGGACCTTGGGCGGCCATCAAAAGGAATTCGCGAGGAACAATCGTTTGAACCAGTTCACGAAATCCAGTGCCTTGGGCGTGTCGCTGGCGAAGCATGCCGCGGTGAGGGCGGTACCAAATGGCATTCCGGGCTCTGCCTGCCAGGCCAGCCAAGTGTGCAATTGAGCCTTGGAAAAATACTTTTTCGGGAATTTGGCCCCCATTTTCCCCGCCTCCTCTGTACAAGTTGCAGCGAACAGCCAACAGGAATCCCCGGGTGGCACCAACCTGGAAAGGAAAGTTTCCAACGTGCCTGCCTGCAAATTGTCCGGCATCAGCCAAATGCCGATCCGGGAATCTGGGCGATTAACTCCAGTGACGCACGTACCCCCATTGGTGGCGAATTCCGGCAAACGAACGCCCACCATTTCCAAGCGGCGTCGGATTTCATCCCATCGGTTTTGGGGGTCCTGATCGGCGTCCACCAAAATGCCTAGACGTTCGTAACTTTTGGCCGCTACCGTGAGGGATTCCAGCAACGGGGTGCAGCCTCCGGCGGCATGGATATACGGGAGATTTGGTGTTGGAGCGTCGTAATCCAGGCCGTGCCGGCGCAGCAAATGAATCACCGTATGCTGATCATCCTTTCCTTCCACCAACAGGCGATAGGGCGATTTTTCCGAGACCCGTGGTGGCATCATCGAATCTCGATTTCCTGGAGCGCGGCAGTGGAAATTTCACCGGGTTCATAGCAAACCGAATGCGCCAACCCCTTTTCCAGGCGATGCACCGCCACTTCCCTGGCTAATTCAGGGTAGTCTTCGTGCAGTCGGCCGAGAGCGGTGACGCAGTCCTGGCTGTGAGTCGTGGCGAATATCTGGATATCCAGTCGCTGTGCGGTGGTGATGAGCATCCGCCACATGCCGTCTATGACCGAGTAGTGCAGTCCGGTATCGAGTTCGTCGATTATCAGGTAGCCGCACGCGGCGTGGATTGCGGAAAGAGAAAGAAAAAGCAGGCGCTTCACGCCGTCACCCAGGCTGCCCAAAGGAACACGGGTGTCCGAATCTTTCAGTTTTACGACTATCCCCGCGGAGGGGCGGGCCGTTTCCCGCGCGAGGAAGGCAATGCGTTCAATGCCCGGTTCAATAATCTGCAACGCCTCAATCAATTTCGGTTCTTCTGGGGTGAGGGCTACTCCGTCCCAGAGCAAACTCATGCTTTGCGGAGCCAAACCTTCGGCGGGCACTACCCGGACGGGTCGATTTGAAACGGTGTCACCCCCCAATAATCCGGTACCGTTCCCCGGGCGTCGCCGGGTCCAATCCACCGGTAAGGTTCCGAACGCGGAAAGTGGCAGCCTCGTTTTAATCGCGCCATCCACGATGATGTTGAGACCAACCGCGGAATCTTCCTCGTTTTCGTCCAACCCCGGAAGCAGCGGGAACCGAGCCTCATTGGACGACGTGGTGGATATTTCGCAGGTGATGGAAACCGGTCGGTCATTGAATCCTTCCAGTTTGAAGGCCGAGCCCAGTTTGATTTTATGGCCGTGGAAGAGATGCGGCAGGTCGATCTCGTCGGTGCGTCCTTCCGCCTGATTGCCTGGAATGATCTCGCCCCGCCGCTTCAAACTGCTCAATATCCCGCCAATCGCGCCTTCGGAGGCGATGATTTGCGCTGCTTCGAGGACTGAGGACTTTCCACTATTGTTCCGACCAACAAACAAATTGACGCGTTTGAGGCCTTCGATGGCCAGGCGGTCAAATCCCCGATATCCTTCGATATTAATGTTTCGGAGCATGATGAGAAACTCTGAGGGAACTATGGCAGGTCCGGATACTTACGCAAGTCTCCAGCCCGCTTTAACAAGTCGACCGGGGCGGGCGGACAAATCATGCAAGGAAAACAAAAAGCCGCGGCGGATCCGGCGATCCGCCGCGGCTGGCGATTAAACAATTGGGGTGCGAATCAGGCGCGGGGAGGCAGGACCTTGTCCACGCGGACTTTTTCGAGCACGACGAATTTCGGCAAGCCGCCTTCCGTGGGGACTTTGACTTCGCCTTCGATCAGGGGCCGGGCGTATTCCACGAACTTCTCGTTCGGCATGAAACCGTCTTCGCTGATCCAGTCGCGGGGCAGGAGATGCTCCACGTTGGCGATGTCGCCCAGCGGTTGCAGACCGGTGGTCCACTTGTAGGGGGTGGTGCTGGTGCGGACGATTTTGACCATGTAACCACTCTGGCCGGAGACGGCGGCGCGCACGGCGGCTTCGCCGGTGGCGACCGCTTCCTGGGAGTCGGTCAGGCTGGCGAAGTGTTCCGCGGCGCGTTGGGCATAACCGAGCTTGATGCTGCGGGTCTTGGTGTTCAGGCGATGCTGGACCAGGCCGGACAGGTATTCGGCGGCCCCGGAGAGCACCGGGTGACCAAAGGAATCGAGGCGGGATTTATCGGCACCGATTTCCTCGCCGGCGGCGTTCTTGACGCCTTCACCGACAACGACGATGCAGAACTTGTATTGGGCGACCGTTTCCTTGACCCGGGCCAGGAAGGCTTCCTCGTTGAGGGGGATTTCCGGCAGCAGAATCAAGTGCGGGGCATCACCGACGGTGCGGCGCGCGAGCGCGGTGCCGGCGGCGATCCAGCCAGCGGAACGGCCCATGACTTCGATCAGGCAGCAGAAGCCATCGTCCGTCGCCATGCTGGTGACGTCCGCGGCGACTTCCATGACCGTGGCGCAATTGTATTTGATCACCGAGCCGTAGCCGGGGCAGTGGTCCGTATGCGGGAGGTCGTTGTCGATCGTCTTGGGGACGCCGATCACGCGCATATCATAGCCGCGGGCGATCGCCTGCTCATGAATCTTGTGGGCGGTGTCCTGCGAGTCATTGCCACCGGCATAGAAGAAAAAGCGGATGTTGTGGGCCTGGAAAACGGCGAAGAGCCGGTCCATGTCCGCCGCGGCCTTCTCGGGCTTCTTCTTGAAATCGAGTTTGTAACGGCAGGTGCCCAGAGCGGCGGCGGGCGTGTGCTTGAGGCCTTCGATCGTGCGGGACTTCTCCTCGTTGATGTCGATCAGTTCCTCATTGAGCATTCCCAGAATGCCGTTGAGCCCGCCATAAATCTCCTCGATGCACTCGTGCCGGCCGGCTTCCTGGATGACGCCGGCGATGCTGGCGTTAATAACGGCGGTGGGGCCGCCGGACTGTGCCACTAATAGATTTCCAACTAATTCTGACATAAAATGTACAATGTTTTCGAGCGGAGCCGGCTGCCAGGCCAACTGATCCCCTCCGATGGGGCGCCACAAAATCGCGCTGAACCTTGCCCGCCATCCGGCGGTCTGTAAAGGGCAATCCGCGCCGCCATCTCACCCGGGTAGTTTGGCGCTTTCCCTTTGCGGGGGCAATTCCGAAGTTGGCAAAGGCTCTCCCTCCGGACGGTTTGCCGGGGGGGATGGATGTCGCCGAAATGTCACGGCATTCCGGTGGCGTGCTGGCCTGGGTTGTGCTATAGTCGGCTCACTGCCCTGATGTCGATTGCCAAAGATAGGCCGCGTGGTGGCTTGGTTTCCAGCCGGGCCTGGGTGCTGGTATGCCCGGCCCTTCCGACCTTCGGGTGGCGGGTTTTCCCAACTGATTCCTTTTCACTATGTTGTACCGCTCTTTGCTGCCTTTCCGGTTTTGCCGGGACACCCGCCTGACCGCCGGACAGAAACCAGCCCGGAAGCTCTCCCGTTGGGCGGTCGTGCTTTTTGCGCTGGGATGGGCGACGGGCGCTCGTGCCCAAACGCTGGCGACGCTCGCCGATGTAGGAGCCACCGCGCCCGCGGCGGGGGCTAATGACATCGTGCAACTGAGCACGACCGGCAACCAAACCTTTCCCGATGCCCTCAATTTTTATACCGACAATCAAACCGGCCACGGAGCCGGTGAACCGGGCCAGACTTTCACGACCTTGGGTGCCCCGGGCGGCTACCAGTTGACCTCGCTGACGCTGAAGAGTGCCGGGTTGGACAGCGGGGGTGGCGCGCCGGGCACAGCGCTCAGTTACGTCTTGCATATCTATTCGGTGGCGACAGGGACGGCCACGGTGCTGGCGACGTACACCAACGCTCCCCAAGCCTACGGGGAAGGTGATTGGCTTCGATGGAGCGGTCTCTCGGTGAATCTGGCCCCCAACACCACCTACGCCTGGTCGTTTGGCCAGTTGGGTGGTGGCGGCTGGGATGCCCTGGGCGTGGCCAGCAGTCCGGGGTATTCCGGCGGGGAGATCGGCTTGTTCCCCCCGACCGGTGGGGCGATTACGTTCGGGGGGAGTCATGCGTTTGACGCGTCCTTCGCGGTCGGCTTCAGCCCCCCGCTTTCCTCCGCCCCGATTGTTGGTCAACCCACCGCCACTCCCAGCAACACGGTGTACACCGGCGGCAGTGTGGTGTTCACCGCGGTGGCGTCGGGGGTGGCACCGCTCGCGTACCAATGGCAGATGAACGGGTTTGATTATCCCGGCGCCACGAGTTCCACCTTCAGCCTCGCAAATTTGACGACGGCCAGCTCCGCCGATTACAGCGTGGTGGTCACCAACGCTTACGGCCTCACCAAAAGTCCCACGAACCATTTGACCGTGCTGCCCGGCACGGCGCCGTTCTTCACGGCCTTTTCCCCGTCCCAAACCCAATATGTCCACGGCCAGGTCACTTTCACGGCCGCGATTTCGGGCTCGCCCGCCACGCTCAAGCAGTGGCGGCAAAACGGCGCCAACTTGAACGACGGGGGGAATTTTTCCGGCACCCATACCCTATCGCTGTCGATTTCCAATCTCACAGCGGCCAGCGCGGGGACCTACTCACTGGTGGTTTCCAATGCCTACGGCGCGGCGACCAACAGCGCCACCCTCGTGGTCAATCAAGCCGCGGCGGCCTACGAAAACACCGTCGGAAGTCTCGCCCCGGTCGCCTTGTGGCGGCTAAACGACCTTGGGAATCCCGCGCCCGGCACCGCGGTGGCCCGCGATTATGCGGGGGGATTCAATGGCACCTATGGCGCCGGCACCCGGAACGGTTTCAATGGCGTGGGTGGACCCCAACCGCCGGCTTTTCCGGGGTTTGAAAGCACCAACACCGCCGCGCAAACATTGAATGCCGTGGCCAACTCGGTGATCACTGTTCCGCCCATCAACCTGAACACGAACACGGTCACGATCACGGCCTGGGTTTTTCCAGTGGGCGATCAGGCGGATTGGGCGGGGCTTTTCATGAATCGCAACGGCAATGACGCCGCCGGTTTGGGATTGGGCGGGGCCGCCAATGAACTGGCCTACACTTGGAACCAGAACAGCGGCAATACCTGGGGATTTGTTTCCGGTTTGTTCCTGCCCACCAACCAGTGGTCGCTGGTGGCCCTGGTCATCACACCCGGCAGTGCGACGCTTTACATGGATAATGCCGGCGGGTTCAGTTCCGCGGTCAACACGATGGCGCACACCGCGGAAGCTTTTAACGGCGGCACCACCTGGATCGCCGGGGACTCCGCCGGCGGCGCCGGGCGCAATTTCAACGGCGTGATCGATGAAGTGGCCGTCTTCAACTATGCGCTGAGCGCCGCCCAGATCCTCCAACTGTATTCCGTCGGTGCCGGGGGGTTGCTCACCTGGTCGGCCCCGGTGCCCATCACCACGGCGGATGCCACCTTGAATCAGCCGGGCATTCTCCTGGGCGCGGAAGTTTTCGGCGGCACGGAAGCGGTCGTCACGCTCACCAACGGCACCCGGATTGATTTCAAGGCGGACGGGTCGGTGGCGGGCGCCACGGGCGTTGGATTGACCAACAATTGCTATCCCGCCGATAATGTCGGGGCCACAACCGGCAATCCCAATTTCGACGCCGTGCTGGCCCAGGCCAGCCGCGACGGGGGGCCCAAGTCCATCACCTTGAAAGGACTCACCCCCGGCATCCGGTATTCCGTGCAGCTCTTCGCGCTGGATGACCGCGCCGCCGGCGCCGCCCGGACGGCATATTTTCAGGATCCCGGCCTGGTCACCGATGTTTCCCAGACATTTACCCTGGGCGCGAACGTGTCGGTGACCGGCACCTTTACCGCCCTGGCGACCAACCAGACCATCATCGAAGTTTTGCCCAACGGTGGCTTGGGCAATCTGAACGCGCTCATCCTGCGTTCAGTTTCTCCGGTGCAACTCACAAATCTGCCAGCCACAGCCGTTGCCGCGAGTCATGCGGTCTTGAATGGCCAGGTTCTTTCCACGGGCGGTCAAACTCCGTCAATCACGCTTTATTATGGTCCCGCGAACGGCGGCACCAGCGCGGCGGGATGGTCCAACAACATCGCCCTCGGATTGCAGGCCGGACAGTACTCCGCGCCCGTCACGGGGTTGGCGGCGAACACCACCTATTATTTCGCGGCCGCCGCGAGCAATAACGGCGGGACCGTTTGGGCCACTCCCGTGCAGAGTTTCACCACGCCACCGCCGCCCGTGACCGCCACGCTTACCAATTTTCCCGCGACGAATATCGTGGGTTTGGCGGCGGCCCTGCGCGGCGCGGTGCTCACCACGGGGGGACAGACGCCGGCCGTCAGCATTTACTATGGCCCGGTGGATGGGAGCAACAACCCGGTCGTGTGGTCCAACAGCGTTTATCTCGGACCGCAGACGGGGGCGTTCATGGTCACGGTCACCGGCCTCACGCCGAACACCAAGTATTACTACACCGCCACCGCCACGAACGACGCGGGACTGGCCTTCGCATCGCCCAGTGCGAGTTTCACAACGCTGACGAATGCCGGGTTGGTCGCGGTGTGGACGTATCACAACGACAACACCCGTCAGGGCGCCAACACCAACGAACTCATCCTCACGCCGCTCAACGTCAACACGAACAACTTTGGCCGCCTGTTTTCCTATGCCGTGGACGGCCACATTTACGCCGAACCGCTGGTCATGACCAATGTCACCGTTCCGGGGCAGGGGGTGCATAACGTGGTTTACGTGGCCACGGAGCACGACACCGTTTACGCCTTTGACGCGGACAGCAATAACGGCGCCAATGGCGGATTGCTCTGGCGCACGAATCTGGGCGTGTCCGCGGTGATGCCCAACAACGATTTTGGCAATCGCTACGGTCCCTATCACGATCTGACTCCGGAAATGGGCATCACCAGTACCCCGGTGATCGATCCCATCGCCGGCACCATTTACCTGGATGTGTTCACGCATGACGGCACGGCTTACAACCACCGCATCCATGCCCTCGACATCACGACGGGCGCCGAACGCCCGGGCAGTCCCGTTCTGGTGGCGGCCAGCGTTCCCGGCGCCGGGGTGGACAGTGTTGGGGGTGTGGTGACCTTCAGCGCCAAACAACATTTTCAACGACCGGCCCTCACGCTGGCGGGGGGAATGGTTTACGCCGCCTACTCCAGTTACGCGGACACCGATCCCTATCACGGCTGGGTCATCGGTTGGAACGCCACCACGCTGCAACCGACCGCCAAGTACGTCTTCAATACCACGCCCAATGCCACCAGCGCGGTTTTCGGGGCGAATGCGGCCGAGGGCGGCATCTGGATGGGGGGCAATGGTTTGTCGGTCGATGCCAACACCAATCTTTATTTCATGGTGGGCAATGGCTCCTTCAATGCCAATAACGCGGGGGGCACGGAGTATGGCGACAGTTTCGTCCGGCTTTCCACGACGAACGGTCTGGCCGTGGCCGACTACTTTGCCCCTTACAACCAGGCGGCGCTCTCGGCTGCGGACGCGGACCTGGGTTCGGGGGGGCCGTTGCTGTTGCCGGACTTGGTGGGCAGCCCCGCGCATCCGCATTTGATCGTGGGCTGTGGCAAGGAGGGCAAGATCTACCTCCTGGATCGCGAGAATCTGGGCAAGTTTAACGCGGCCAACGACAGCCAGATCGTGCAGGAAGTGCCGGGGGCCGTGGGGGGCACGTGGAGTTCGGCGGCTTATTTCAACCGCATGATCTATTACATCGGCTCCGGCGATGTTCTCAAAGCGTTCAGCATCAGCGGCGGTGCGCTGGGCACCGCCCCGCTTTCGCAGGCTTCCGCCGGTTATGGTTTTCCCGGCGCCACCCCGGTGGTTTCGGCGAACGGCACGAACAGCGCCATCGTCTGGGCCATCCAGGCCGATGCCTACGGCAGCGGCGGTCCCGCGGTATTGCACGCGTACAACGCCTATAATGTGGCGCAGGAATACTACAACTCCAGCCAGATCCTGGCCCGTGATAATCCCGGGGCGGCCGTCAAGATGACAGTGCCCACGGTGGCGAACGGCAAAGTGTATGTGGGCGCGGAGTTCCAACTCGCTGTGTTCGGGGTGGCCACCTGGGTGGGATTGCCGGTGATTTCGCCCAATGGAGGGAATTTTACCAACCAGGTGACCGTGAGCTTTGCCGACCCCACGCCCGGAGTGGCGTTTTACTACACGCTGGATGGCACCCCGCCGACCACCAGTTCGCGGCTTTACACGAATGCCTTCGTACTGACGAACAACACTCTGGTCCAGGTGCTGGCCGTGAAATCCGGCGCGGTGAATAGCGGAGTGACCAGCGCATCGTTCGTGAATGTCTCCTCCCTGGGCAGTGGCACGGGTTTGCAGGGATCCTATTTCGCCAACCAGACCGCCACTTTGAATGGGACCCCCACACTTGTCCGGGTCGATCCCACCATCAATTTCAATTGGAACACCGTGGGGCCGGATCCCAGCGTGGGGCAGACGGTCTTCTCCACCCGTTGGATTGGCTCCGTGCAGCCCCAATATAATGAGACCTACACTTTTTCCGTTACGGCGGATGATGGCGTCCGGCTGTGGTTGAATGGCCAGCCATTGGTGAACGCCTGGGTGAACCAGGCCCCCACCACTTATACCGGGTCCATTCCGCTCCGGGCCCAGCAACTCTACAATATCGAGATGGACTATTTTCAAGGTGGCGGCGGCGCGGTGGCGCAGTTGGCCTGGTCGAGTCCCTCCACGCCGGCCGCGATCATCCCACAGACGCAGTTGTATCCTTATTCCAACCCGCCCCCGGTCGTGGTGCTCACTGCGCCCACGAATGGTGCCAGCTATACCGCGAGCGCCAGTGTGACCCTGGCGGCGAATGCCGCCGCGCAATACAATCCGCTCACCAACGTGGCGTTTTACGCTAATGCGACCTTGCTCGGAAGCTTCACCAACGGCCCGTATGTGATCACCACCACGGGTCTGGCCGCGGGAACTTACGCCCTGCGCGCGGTGGCTTGGGACGCCGCCGGGCTCGCCGGTACCTCCGCTCCCGTCAACCTCACCGTGCAGGCGGGGAGCGGTCAGCCGTATGGATTAAGCAACCGGGTGGTGACGCCCGCCTTCTTTAATATGCCCGGACTGTTCAGCGGCGCGCTCCCCGCCACGCTTTCGCAAACCGGCGTGTTCACCAACACCCCCGCGCTGGTTCCCGTAGCCGCGCTGATCCCGTACACGCCCATCACGCCGTTGTGGTCGGATGGCGCCACCAAGACCCGCTGGCTCGCGGTGCCGTACCGGGGCGGGTTGACCACCCCGGACCAGCAAATCGGTTTTGCCGTCACGGGCGAATGGACTTTCCCGACCGGCACCATTTTTGTGAAGCATTTCGAGTTGACCACCGATGAAACGAATCCGGCCGCACCGCCGCGCCGCCTGGAAACGCGGCTGCTGGTGAGTGATGCCAGCGGCGCGGTTTACGGAGTTACCTACAAATGGCGGCCGGATAACAGCGAGGCCGATTTGCTGACCGCGAGTCTCAACGAAAGCATCCTGATCACCAATGCCACCGGCATCCGCACCCAAACCTGGTATTACCCCAGTCCCACGGACTGTTTGCAGTGCCATACACCCGCCGCCAACTACGTGCTGGGCGTCAAGACCCGCCAGTTGAACAGCCGCCAGGCCTACCCCGCCACCGGCCAGACGGACAACCAGTTGCGCGCGCTCAACCGCCTGGGCTTGTTCAATCCCGCCGTGGACGAAGCGGGGATCGCTGCGCTGCCCGCCATGGTGGCGGTTTCCGACACCACTGCGACCCTCGAAAATCGCTCCCGTTCCTACCTGGATGCCAATTGCGCGCAGTGTCACCGCCCGGGCGGCACGGGGCCTGGTTTTGACGCGCGCTATGACACGCCGCTGACCAACCAGAACATCATCCACGCCAACATCGTCGTGCCGAAGGACATCTGGCGCTCCCAACTTTATCAGCGTTCGGATGTCGTCCGGCCAGCCTACCAGATGCCGCCACTGGCACGTAATCTGGTGGACACGAATGCCATGGCCGTTCTGGCCGCCTGGATCAATAGCCTGCCCGGCACTCCGGCGCTGGCCCCACCAATGCTCAGCCCCACCGGCGGCGTGTTTTTCGGTTCCGTCAAGGTTTCCCTGCAACCGCCGGATACCAATGCGGTGATTTACTTCACCCTGGACGGCACGCCGCCGACCACCAATTCGCCGCTTTACTTAGGGCCGGTCACGCTCACCTCGACCGCCAGTCTGAATGCCCGGGCCTTCGAGATCGGCTTTAACAACAGCGTTTCGGCCAGCGGCGTATTTACGATCCTGCCGGGGGCGGTCTTCACCAACGGGGCCAGTCTGGTCAATGGGGTTTTCTCCTTCCAGCTTTCCGGCCTCACGGGCAAAAGCTACGTCTTCCAATCCAGTACCGACCTTGTCCACTGGGTCTCTTTCGGGACCAACACGCCCGTCGCCAGCCCGTTTACCTTTACTGATCCGGGCGCCACGAACCGACCCTTCCAATTCTACCGCGCATTTTTCCTCCCATGAAATCCTGCCTGATTGCCGGTGTCCTTTGGGGTGCTTTGGCCCTGCAGCCGCTCCGTGCCCAAACCAATGCCCCGGCTCCGGCCACGACCAATCAGTCCGCCCGCCTGGTGGAGCGCGGCGAACAGGTGCGCAACGCCTGTATCGAAGGGCGACGGACCATTTGCGGACGGGTGGTTCAGGTGACGCGGGACGGGTTGGTGGTGGAAAGCGGCTATACCAGCCTCACGCTGCCGCCCTTCAACCGCTCCTGGGTCGTGCGCGCCAGTGTGGCCGTGAGTCGCGACGAGGCGGCGGTGGAAGGCCGAACTCCGGGGACGGCCGGCGTCGGTACCGTCCTGCTCACGGATTATCCCAAACGGCCCGCCGTCAAACTCTACGATTACGTAACGATCGTGGCTTACCCGTCCGGCGAATACCAGTATGAGCCGGTCCCGGGGGTGAGGAAAAAAATCCGCCGCTTCGCCGCGAAGCTTCCCGTGGCCGTTCGTCTGGGGCTGGAAGCGCTGGATCCCCCCGCCAAATAGTTAGTTTATTTGATCAGCCGGTAAAAATGGGTGGTCGTGCTGCGGGGAGTGACGAACGGGCTGCTCACTACCGGACCGGAAACCGGGCGCCACGGTCCGTACGGTTTGATCGCCTCTTCAAGGGTGTAGCCGCCCCGGGTCCAACTGATGATGTTCATTAAGCCATGCGCGGAGATTTGCAAGACCGGACCCGGGTCGGCGGGGGGCTGGTAAACCAGCGCCGCTCCGAACCGGATGGCGGGGTGGCTGGGATGGTGGCTGTGGACCTCCACCGCGAGCACATTGTCCCCCACCAGCAGATTGGTCAAGGCGCTGCCCGTGAAAGTCAGGACATCCGGGTGCAGGTCCATGGCTTCCCCCTCCGCGAGGGCGGGCGTGCCGTTGGTGATGGTTGCCGGGGCGGCCGGCATCCGCAAGCGGGAGATCTCGCTGCCGTTCAGATAAAACACGGCCCCATCGTTTACCAGATTGGACAACACGAGGGTTCCCCCGGTCGCCGCATTGAACTGGAAATGAGTTCGGAAATAATAGGTTGCAAAAGGTTGGCTGCCGTTGGGATTGTTCCCCAATCGCGCAATCTTGGGTTGCGCTCCTGCGTTACCGGTGGAAGTCTGGTTCCCGGTTGAAACCCCGAGCCCGCCCCCGGCTTGATTCCAGGCGGAATCATCGTAACCCGGTGCCTGCCAGGTGCCGGTATCCTCATTGGCGGCCGTGCAGGTCCATTGGTTTGTAATTTCAAAGACCCGGATCGGAGCGGAATAGTTGGTGGTCACGAAATAACCCAGGCCGGACGAGAAAGATGCCCCGCCCACCGTAGAGAGCACCCGGAAGTAATAACCGGTGCCCGGCGTCAAATGGGGGAGCAAGACCGCGTGCGCGCGAGTGGCGGTGGTTACCAGGGCGGAACTGGTGCCGAGATTGGTGGTGAGTCCGAATTGCACCTGGGTGGAGGCGGATCGGTCGGTGGACCAGGTAATCGTTGCGGCGGTGTCGTCCGGATTGGCGACCACCTGGTGGATGATCGGGAGCGGCCTGGCGTAGATCCCGAAGTGGCTGGCAACGGTCCGTTCGACCCCGTAAGTATAAACCGAGCTGGGCCGGTTTAATTCCACCGGAACACCATCCGGGGTCTGCATTACCAGGGTGGTTGAGCCGCCCCCGTCAAGATTGATGGCGTCCCAGGCTCCGACCACTTTGAGCCACGCCGCGGTCTCCCAGTCGTATGCTCCATCACTGTATCCGGGTTGACGACCGTCGATGGTGAGCAGGTAAAGGTAACGGTGGTCCGCGGAGAGGCCGAGGGCGCTACGCGGATTGATTTGGTGCAGGTGCGCGGGATCCCCGTAATACGCGTAACCCAGATTCTCGCCGTTGAGCAGCAGGGGATAGGAGCCCGTGACGGCGGTCACCGCACCGTCGGTTGGTTGCGGCGGCCAATTCGTGGGGATCAGGGTGGGATGATTGTTGGCGGAAAAGAGGAGGCTGGCGGAGAATGTGCCATCTTCCTGGGCGGCGACCACCCGGCCCTCACTGATGTGCAAACCATAGGTTTGCATCGGCGTGCCGGCGGGGGCGAACTGGTCGAACAAGTTGAAGAAGTTCGCGTTGATCCCGACCTGTACCCCGGAGGTGGCCACGAAGGTGCTCACGTTCATGCCGGGGGTTTCCTGAAAGTCCGGAACGAAATCCGGACAGGGCGGGGTGGCAAACGTTTTGACATCGGGGTCCGTCAGATCAACCCGGACGACCTGGGCCACACTGAGATCCGGGAAGCCGCCCCCACCGGGGGTGTTGGTTCCCGTGGCCCGGTCGATTCCCTGAAAAATGGGAATCCACGGACCCAAAACGGTTCCGGCGGTGGCGGATGGACCGGTGGCGAGGCAGCCCGCCAGAATGCAAGCCCAGGCCCGGAGCCCGGAGCGCGAAATTTTTTCCCACATGGCACAAATTTCCCGGCCGACGTTTCCGGCGCGGGTCGACTGTATTGCGGTTGTTACAACATCGAGCCGGCCCCCAACGGGGGCGGTTCAGCAGGATTGGGAGCGCCAGGGGCAACAGTCGTGGCCGCGAATTTTCGCGATCAGGGCCATGGAGACGCCTGCAGGAAGGATCGGGCAGGCATGCGAATGGCCGAACTGTCTATTCCGGGATCACCAATCAACCGGCCATCCATAAATGATTAATAACGTATTGAAGGCGGGATAATGGACGGAAGCAAGCAGAATTTTGGAACTATGATCACAAAAAGCAGTCCCCCATTTCCGGCCGTTGTGGCCAGAAATGGGGAGGGCGGCGGCTGGATTTGGGCGCGCGGTCAGCGGCCGAGCCGGTAAAAGAGGGTTCCGGGAAAATTGGTCAGCACGTACGGACTACTCACCACCGGACCCGGGACGGCTGACCACGGGCCATTTGGGGTGCTGGCTTGCTGGAGCAGAAAGCCTCCGCGCGTCCAACTCAGGGTAGCCGTGCCGCCGGCCGTGGCAAGGTTGAGCGTGGGGCGGACGCTGAAAGCAATGTTATACGTCAGGGCCGAGCCGAAGGTGATGTCCGGACTGGCCACATTATAATTGTGAACTTCTGCTGCCAGGACATTGTCGCCGGCCAGCAGGTTCGTGACCCCGATCACCGAAAAGACATCCGGGCAGGTGGCATCGCCGGAGCAGGGATACGTGGGGGCGAGGGTGGAATTCACGATCACTGCCGGGGCGGCGGGCATGCGCAAACGGTAGAGTTCGGCTCCATTCAGATAAAAGACCGCGCCATCATCCACGTAATTGGATAGCGTCAAGCTGACGGAGGAAGGACTCACCGGAATGTTAAAATGAGTGCGGAAGTAATAGGTGTAGTACGGGTAGACGGTTGCCGGATTAAATGCGAGCTGCGTGTTGCGGGGTTGTACGAGCGAGTTGGGGGTTCCTTTGGAATAGACCCAGAGCAAACCGGGGCCCGAACCCAGCCACCCCGTATCATTGTAAGATTTGGCCGTCCAATTGATCCCGTCCAGGTTGGCATCGGTCCAGGTCCAGGAATTGGTGACATCAAACGCCTGGTGGCTGGTGAAATAATTGGTCGTGAGGAAATAATAATTCGAGGAGGCGTACTGCGTCCCGGCGGCGGTCGAGAGGATTTTGTAATAGTAGATGTTGCCCGGCAGCAGGTTGGTCAGCAGCACGGAATGGTTCGTGACCAGCGGACTGAAGAGCGGTGTGGATGAGCCCAAATTGGTGGTCAGGCCGTACTGCACCAGGCCGTCGGCTGGGCTGGTGGTGGTCCACGTCAGGCTGGCGGCCGTGTCATCGGGGTTCACGGTGATGTTGTTGATGAAGCCGGGAAGCGGTTTCGCGGTGAGGCCGAACACGCTGCCGATGGTGCGCTGATAGCCATAGGCCGCCACCGAAGAGGAGTTGTTCAGCATCACCGGCACTCCCGTGGAACTCATCTGGATCAGGGTGGTCGAGCCACCTCCGTCCATGTTGGCGGCGTCGGCCGCACCCAGAAGCTGCATCCAGCGCGCGGTCTCCCAATCGTAGGAGCCGTCGCTATAGCCCGACTGGCGGCCATCCAACGTCATGAGATAAAGATAATGGCGGTCGGCCGAAAGGCCGTACGCCGTGCGTGGATTGAGTTGGTGCACCGGATAATTGGGCCCGCCACCCTGGTAATAGGCATTGGTGTAAACATAGGCGACGATGGTGTTGCTGATCAGCAACGGGTAATCCCCGCTCACCGCCGTGTAAGTGCCCACCGTGGAGGTCGCCGGCCAGTTCGTGGGGATAAATCGCGCCGCATTATTGGAGGTGAACAGGAAGGTGGCGGCGGAGCCATAGGTGCCGTCGGACTGCAGGTTTTGCTCCTGGGCCGAAACGACCTGGCCGGTGCAGATTAAGAGGCCGCTCAAGTCCATCGGGGTGCCTTGCGGGAAATTATAATCGTTGTTGGGAGCGAAGAAGTTCGCGTTAATCACCACATTTAAATTGTAGTTGGTCGCGAATTGGTTTGGCTTCATTCCCCCAGTTTCCGCAACGTCCGCCTGGTAATTCGTGGCGCGCGGGGTGGTGAAGAAATGGATGTCCGGATCGGTCAGGTCCACACGGATGGCGCGAATCACCTGCAAATTTGTAAAACCGCCGCTGCCGGGGGTGTTGGTTCCCGAGGTCCGGTCCACGCCTTTGAAAATGGGCACCCAGGGCCCCACTTGCGTGCCTGCCCGGACCGTTGAGGTTGCGCAACCGAGGACCAGGAGCGCCAGCGCGATGCAGTGGCGGAGGGGGCGAAGCTGCGGCCGGATGGTCCGGGGCAGGGGAAAGCGTTCAGTTGGGGCTGTATTGATAATCATAACCGGCAATGGGATCCTGGGTGTAGGCGGCGTTGTAGCCGTCGTAATAAATTTTGGTGAGGGTCACGTGGCCATCCACGAATCCCGTGACGCTCTCGGCGTCGCGGTAAAAAGGGGCATTGCGCTGTCCCGTGCGGCTGCGGTGCCAGGAAAGCGGGGCATGGGCGGTCCATTCCATAACCAGCAGGGTCCGGGCGGGTCGCTTGATGGCGCTGGTGGGCAGGCCCGCAATCCCGGGCAGGCCCGGCAGCAAGACGCCATTGTAAACATAGCTGCCGTAATCAAAGCGGTCGGTCAGGTGAAACGGACGGGGGTCCGAGTACCCGCGGTCGTCCGGACAGGCGAAAACCAGGTCGTTGGTGGAGGACGCGCCGGTGAGCCCCAGAAAGTGTTTCACCTGCTCCTTGTACCACCATTGCAATTCCCCGGTTTGCTCGGGGATGGGGCCGGGCAGGGCTTTGCCATTTTCCTCCGCGAAACTATTCACCGCGCGGTTGATTTCCTTCAGGTTTGCTTCACACCGGGCCTGATGCGCCGCCCGGCGCGAACGGGCCAGCGGACCCTGAACCAGTGCCGTCAGCACAAGAATTCCCGCCACCAACGCCAGCAGATCGGCCTGCGTGAACGCTGCCCGGCTGCGGGGTCGGGTCGGGGGCCGGTTGGTCACCGGGCACTGCTCGTATGGGCAAGCGGGCTTCACGGAGTGGTGGCGGTCAGGCTGTTGAGATTGGCCGGGGTTATCGTCAAAAAGGATCGCTGGAACCAATCCTGGTTGCTCTTGGGCCCGGTGCCCGGCGCCGGCGCGTCGTGCCGGGAAATGACCGCCGCCGCGAGCAATTGCTGGTCAAAGATCGCCCGCAGTTCCGCGGGCGCGGGCGAACTGGCCGCGCAGAAAGCCACCACCTTGGCCCGCGGCGGGCCCAATTTGGCGCGTTGTTCGTCGGAAAGGGTTGGTGGCCCCATGAAGGAAACGATCACAGTACCTTCCGGTGCCTTGCGCAGCATGTCAAAAAAATCCCCGGGTGCGACCGCCACGGGTCGGAGGGGATCCACGTGGATTTCCTGCACCGCCGCAATGGTTACCCCTGCGTGGCTCACCGCCTGCTGGAACGCGGTGAACTGCGCCACCGAGGCGGGATTTTCAAAGGTTTTGGTATCGCGTTTGATCACGACGAGGCGGCCACCGCTGGGGAGCAGGCCGAGGGCCAGTTCCGCCATCACCGCTCCGGTGGCGATGTGGGGATGCGCCTCGAACGAAGGCGGGGTCTCGTGGTTGAGCAGGTAGATGGCTCCCGCCGCCGCCAGGATAACTCCGAGGGACACCAAACGCGTGGCTTTGGAATTCGGCACCATGATAAGAACAACGCCAGGTCCGGCTTAGAAAATGCCGCGCGGCTTCGAGAACACCACGTTGGTGGTGCCGGTGGCGATTTCGGCGCTGATCTGGTTGCGTAAATCACCGGTTTTCACCTGGCGCACACTGCCATCCCCCAGGGCGATATTGCCTTGGAATTGATGCAGGGTGTTGTCATACGTGGCGTCAATCGAGCTGCCCAGGAAGATGCTCCAGGACAAATCCAGCCCGCCGCCGCCGCCAGTGACATTGTAATCCCCGAGCAGGGTCGATTGGGAGCGGCCCAGCACGGCCTGGGTCCCGATGAAATAGCTCACATTTTGGTCGGCCTGTAACTCGGCCCAACTGCCCCCCACGCTTTTGGTCTTCAGATCGCTGGGGCAAAAAAGAATTTTCGGTGTGGCCAACTCGTTGGAGGCAAAGCGCAGGTGGTCGGTCCAATCCGCGGATTCCGCGCTGCCATTATTGGTCGCCCCCATGCTCCAGGGATAGTGGTCGCCCTGGTCGTTCGCCCAGATGCGCAGGCCCAGGCTCGTCTGCTTCAGGTTATTGAGGCACGAGATGCGCTGGCCGCGGGCCTTGGCGGCGGCCAGGGCCGGCAGCAAAAGGGCCGCCAGAATGGCGATGATGGCAATCACGACCAGCAGTTCAATGAGGGTGAACGCGGCGACTTTTTGGTGGGTTTTATCTTTCATATAAATTAGGGATTGGGATTGATGCGGGCGGTCAAAGGAATTTGGCGGAGACCAAGCGAGTCAATAGCCCAGCAGGCCTGTCCGGCGCTGGCCCGGAGTTCGCACACCAATTCCACGGTTTCCTGCTCGGCGGCGACCGCAAATTCGGTGTCGACTTCCTGCCAGGGGGAATCGCCCAAAGTCTCCCGGGATTGCCCGGTCCGGCCGGAAACGCGAAGCGACGCCCCCTGATGTTTGCCAAAGGGGAGCGGCTTCACACCCGTTACCATAACCTGCCCGCTGAAGCGATAGTGGCCCCGACGAAGCAGGGCGCTGGTGCGCCAACCGGTCGATGTCACTGGTCCGGCTTGGATGGTCAGGGTCCTTAATCCGTCCGGCGACTTGCCTTCCCGCAACCCGCCACCGGCGGGGGCTTCACCTGCCTGCCAGCCCGTCAGGTGCGCGGTGCCTCCGGTGAATTCCAAAAACGCCGGCTCGGGCAGATGAATCTGCGCCGCAAGAAACGACTGCCGGTCAGCCACCCGCTGCTTCACGACCGTCGCTTCCCGCTCCACGGAGGCAAAGTCTCCTGCCGCCAGCGCGGGCCGCAGTTCCCGCAACCAGCCGTCGATCTGGTGCGCGAGCGTTTTGGCGTCGTAGGTCTTTGCGAAGAGCTCCTGGAATTGTTCGCGATAACGCTTGCGCCCGGCGGGTGTGTTCAGCAGGGCTTCGGCCACCTGTCCCGCCCAGCGGGGTTGCCAGGGCAGGTCGGCCCGGCCGAATAATTGATCCATGCCGTGCGGCAGGAACACGATCTTGTCCGAGTCCCGGTCGTGGTAAACCCGGAAATTGTTCCGCGCCAGGCTGTAGCCATCCCGGTGGCACACCATGACTTCCATGATGGCGAAGGTCAAAAACTCGTCCCGATCCAGGACCGCCCCGAGACCTTCCCAACGCTTTTCGAGGTCGGGCTCGCGGGTGGCCGCTGCCAGCGCTTGCAAGTCGGATTGGTCTTTCTTGGATCCGCGTCCGGAGTGCCGTTTCATGGGCTCATCCACATCATGCCCATCTTGCGGCTCATAAAGGTTCCCACTGGTATCGTGGTAATATCCGGCCAGAAAATCCTCGGTGAAACCCTCCTTCAGAACATAGAGGCCCAGCGGCCGTCCATTCATGGTGACGTTGGCGTAGGCCACGCGCGGGGCCGGTATACCGGCGGCGCGGAATAGCTCCGCCCCCAGGTGTTCGTTCATGTAACTCGGATCTTCCACCGAATTATTCAGGTGGATTTTGGGCAACCCATGAAAAGTGCCGCCGGGTTGCGCCGGATCGAATTTCAGGGTCAACCCGGGCTTGTCATCCAGTGGACGAAAGCTGCCCGTCGAGCCTTTAAGATGAATCTCCACTCCCGCATAGGTGGTGTCACCGTCGCGAATTTGTGCCGACACATACCCGCGCGGATCCTTCCGCAATGCAGCCAGCGCTTCCGGGCCTAACTCCACCCGCACCTGCCGGACGGTTCCGTTCGTAAATAAATCTCCTCCCGCCAACGGTCGCACGAGGCGCGCCCCTTGGGCGGGCGCGGGTGGTTCCGCGCGAAGGGTCAAACTCCCGCCGACCAGCACGACCAGCGAGCATGCTCCGACAACTCCCCACCGGAAGCGGCGGGAACCGGTGAGCTGGCGGCAGTTGGCGGGGGAGGGGGTCATTTTTCCGGTGTCCCCCGGGGTTGTTGCACGATCACCACGGCGTTCGCGCTGGAGCGTTCCCGGCCTTCGCTGGGGCTATTTACCACCTTCCCCTGCACCCATAAGGTGGAGGAGCCGCCGCCGTCGAGGTTGAGCGCGTTTTCACAGCCGAGTTTCACCAGGTAATTGGCGAATTCCGGAAAGGACATCCCGGCGGAGGACTTTTGTCGCCCATCCACCTCCACCAGAAAAAATTGCTTTTGATTCCAGCCGATCGCCGCCCGCGGAGTCCGGACATTGATCCCGCTCCAGTGCATCGCCTGGCCGTCGCGCACCAAAGTGGGGCCGCCCCCGATGGCCGTTTCCACTCCCGCGAGGCTGGGAACGGTGTCCGTGAAAATTTCCAGTTGTGCGCCGGCGCCGATGGCGGGCAGGCGGGCCATCAATTTGGGGCCGAGCGAGAGCACCATCGTTCCGGGACGCAGTGGGCTGTTGCCCCCGGTTTTTACCTCGCGGACCTTTGCCGTGAGGTGGCTAGCGGCCCGGAGCGGCTGGCAGGCATCATCGCTGCCTCCCGCGAGTATGAGCTCGGTGCCGCCGCTGGTGCGGGTTGTTGCCCCCAGCACCGGGGTATAGAGCACGCAACCATCCGCCGGACGGGCCACGTTTAGCTCGAACGGTATGGATTGGCCATTGGCCAGCAGAATCCGGCACTGCGAAACCAGGTTGGTCAGGTGCGGTTTGCCGAATGTGTCCAGCCAGAAACAAGCATGCCCCGCCGGGCTCCGAACCAGTTGGCCTTGAAAGATTTGCAAATCGCGGGGACCGCCGCCGTAGTCTTCGCTGGTGTCAAAAAAATCCCCATTGATGGCCGCGACTGGCCGGCCGATGGCGGGGGGCAGGCCCTTAACCTGGTCAGTCAGGGTGGCCACCCCGAAATTGCCATCCTTTCCCAAAGTCGTGGTAATCCGCCACCCCGGCTGGGAAAATTCGGTTTGGAAAACATGAATGGAGCAAGGGCCAGCAGGTAGGACCTCGTGATGGTACGAACCAACCACCTCCTGTCCGGGGGCCTCGCCTGCCTGGCACCAGCGGGACATTCCCGGCCGACCCACGAACAAACAGCACCCCAACAGAAACCAAGCCAATCGGTGGTTACGCATTCCGACCCATTCCGACCCGCCCCAGCGAATCAAAAACCAAGACCAAACTCACCGGCGGTACAACAAAAGAACTTCTAGAGCTAATGCCCTAATATACCCAATAATAGCCCAAATGTCAATCATCCCGCCGGGCTATTTTTGGGCCTTCCCGGGGGTGTTCAAGGTTACATTTAGGTGAAATTTGTTGCCTTCCAGCCAGATGTGCCATGTGCCGTCGCTAAAGCGACCCGCCTCCAGGTTTGACACCGTCCGCAGGTAGGGTGAAAGTGAACGCAAACCAACCATGCCATGACGTCCCTGCCCACCGGCTTTACCCCACATCGCGGGACGCCGCGGTTTGACCGCCATCCGCGCTCCCGCCTCCGGTCGGGTGCCTGGCTGGTTGAGGCAGCGTCCTTGTCCCGGACGAGCACGCTGGTGGTGCGCGAATTGCGCCAGGCCGCGCGCCGGCCGGTGAATCATTGGTTACGGGTTTTGGCGGCTGGGCTCATGGTCCTCATGTTCGGGCTCTTTATTAGCAATGCGAACCTGCCGGAGAGCCAGATGGGTCGGTATCTCTTCGACTTTCTGCAGATCGTTTTTCGGTGTGCCCTCTGGATCATTGTGCCGCTGATGACGGCCGATTGCGTGAGCCAGGAACGGCGGGAGGGCACGCTGGGACTGCTTTTCCTGACTCCGCTGACGGTGGCGGATGTTCTCTTTGGCAAAGCTTCACTGCACATTCTCCGGTCTGGTACCCTGCTGCTGGCAGCCCTTCCGGTGCTGGTGTTGCCTTTTATGCTTGGTGGGGTGAGCTTGCTCCAGGTCCTGTCGGCCGGTCAGGAAGATCTGAGCGCGGTGCTGCTCGGGACCGCCGCCGGACTCTACGCCTCCGTATTGGGTGGGACGACCATCCAGGTCATGGTCACTTCATTGGGTCTGGCGCTGGGCCTCTTTTTGGGCCAGGCGGTGGTTTTGATGCTGCTCATTGCCATCGCCGGCTTCGCGTTGGCCTTGGGTGCGTTGTTGGGCGGTTTGCTGGGCCATCCGGCGCTGGCGGGGGCGGGCGTATCCGCCTTGGGGAACCTGGGAAACATCCCGCTGATCACTTGGGGAATTAGCCTGGCCCTGCCGCTGGCGCTCTTCCTCCTCGTGAGCCAGGCGGCGATCCGCCGCTTGCGGGTGAATTGGTCGGCCGATGGCGGCGGCAGTGCCGGGGCGCCTCCCCGCTGGGTTTCCACTTTTGCCGCTTCCGAGTTTTGGCGCGCCGCCTTTCGTTGGGACCGGGGCTCCGCTCTGGACCGCAATCCGGTGGCCTGGCTTCAGGAATATTCCTGGACGGCGCGCCTGACCAAGTGGGGATGGTTGTGCGTCCTGCTGGGGGCGGAGTTCATCGTCCTGCTGGGGGATTTCCGCTGGCAGATATTGGTTTTCCCCGCCCTATTATTGGGCGTGGCGTTCAGTGCCGCCAACAGCTTTCGTCGGGAACGACGCGAGGGGGCGCTGGAGATTCTCCTGGTCACGCCGCTTTCCGCAGTTCAATTAATCCAGGGCCGGTTATGGGGCATCGGCTGCCACTACTTCCCGGCCCTGGCGGTGCTGGCCCTCGGGTGGTTCGCCGCGCGGCAGTTGAATTTCCGATCCCCGGCCGATGAAATCAGCCTGTTGACCTTCCCCAGCCCCATTACTCTCCTGGCCGTGATGATTTTCGGTCTCTGGCTATCCCTCCGGGGAACGCATTTGCTCGTCCTCTGGCTGGTGACCTGGACATTCGCCTTCCTGGTCCCGGTTCTGGGGGCCATCGCAGTGGGGCGTACCATGGACTGGTCCCCGTCGGCCAGTCTCCTCCTCGTTGCGATTGTCCAAGCTGCCGTCGCCACGGCCGGCTGGTTCGCGCTGCTCCACAATCTCCGTTCCCGTAAATTCCTCGAAGTGGCTGGACGTCAGGGTGGGCGCCATGACCCCGGTTGACCGCGGCGTCCAGCGAATCCAGCAGATCTTCCACGGCCGAAAATTAGGTCTGTCAGCCCGGCCATTTTGCTGCGATAGTTGGATGTTGGCTTAGCATTGTGAATATTTCATCCATCATTTTTGACCGGAGCGCGGCGGATCTCGATTCCTGTCCGGACGTGTCGCTGCCCGAGTTCGCCTTCATTGGCCGCTCCAATGTCGGCAAATCCTCCCTGCTGAATATGCTGGCGGGCAAGGAGGATCTGGCCCGGGTTTCTCCCGTGCCGGGATTCACCAAACTCCTCAACTTTTTCAATGTGAACAAGACCTGGCGGTTGGTGGATTTGCCCGGTTACGGTTTCGCCCAGGTGGCGCGCAAGGACAGTGCCCGCTTCAACGAGGCGGTGACGGATTACATTGAGCAGCGCGAGAATCTCAGTCTGGTTTTCATGCTCATCGATTCGGGGTTGACCCCCCAGGCCATCGATCTGGAATTTTTGGAATGGATGGTCAGCCACTCGGTGCCGTTCGTGATCGTGTTTACGAAAACCGACAAGTTTTCGGCCACCGTGGTGCGGACCAACACCGCGGCGTTCATGGAGCGCATCGCGCCCTGGTTTGAGCAGCCTCCGGCGACGTTCACCTGTTCTGCGACCAAGGGGCGGGGGCGGGAGGAGTTGCTGGGGGTGATCGAAGCCACCATCAAGGCCATTCAGACCGGCGGCGAACCGGTGGCGGATGCCTCCGGCGAAGTGCCGGTCCAGCGGGCAGCGCCGGCGAAGTTGCGCAAAGCACGGCCCGATCTGCAGCGGCCTTGGTGATGCTTTGGACTGGCTTCGGTCGAACATTCGATCCGATGCCGCTGGTTCAGGAACGGGGCCGAGGGTGCAGACAACCCGCGGTTCCCTCCGCGAAAGTTCCTAAGAAACGCGGCCTTCAAGTGTCGTTCTGGGTATGAACTCTTGTGCCCACTCCCAAACACCCACCGTTTCCCACTGGCGCGACCTTGGCGCGGCCCGGCTCGGCGTCTACCGCCACTCGCGGCCGCGGCGGTTTTCCAAGTTCCCCTTCATTTTGCTCGCCTGCCTCGGGCTGCTGGCTTCCGGGCCATTAGTCCATGCCGAGGACTCCCCAACGCTCCTGACCATGATCGCCCGCTGGCAGTACCCGGATTCCCAAATGCACGGGGCCACGATGCGGGATGCCGCCACGACCAATGCCCTCGGTGATCGGACGCTTCAATCGGTTCAATACAAGGTGGTTTTGACGACCAAGGACCCGCTAACCAAAGTCATTGCCTATTATGAGGCCAAGTTGCCTTCCATCGTTAATGTCCGGAGCTCCAAAGTCGGCACCAAACCGGCAGCTGACCCCGGCCAATCCATCACTGTTCACGAGGATTCCCAGGGTCGCCCGCTCACTCTCCACATCATCTGCGTCAACACGGATAAGGCAGCAACAACTTTGGTCATCAGCCGGGCGGAGAATGAGCCCGAAACCCATATCGCCTGGACGCACTACGTGAAGCTCTGAACTTTAGCCGGGGCACTGATTGCGTGACTGATCATGCCACCAGAAAACCAGCCTCCCGGCGCCGTTGGATTCCGGGCTTGCCAGTTCATGATTGGTGCCCCAGATTGCGTTTACCAACGGCACGGACTGGCGCATGACCACGACTCTCAACGGCGACAATTTCTTGACCAGCACCCAGGCGGCTGGGAAACGGCTGGTGTTGTTGCTCGGTGCCATCCTCCTCGCGCTCAGCGCCAGCTTCACCCACGCGGCAACCGTGCCGCCGGCGAATGCACGCGAGCACTGGGCTTTTCAGCCGCCCCGCCCGGCTGCGCCTCCCGCCGTGACCAACAGCGGCTGGATCAGGACCGATATCGACCGGTTCATTCTCGCGAAGCTGGAGGCTGCCGGACTCACTCCCGCCTCCCCGGCCGATCCGCGCACGTTGATCCGGAGGATGAGTTTCGATCTCACCGGGCTGCCGCCCTCCGCCCAGGAAGTGGAGGAGTTTATGCAAGCCGCCAGTCGGAACCGCGAAGCCGCCATCGCGCGACTCATTGACCGCCTGCTGGCTAGTCCGCGTTATGGCGAACGCTGGGGCCGTCACTGGCTGGATGTCGCGCGCTACTCGGACACGAAGGGGTATGTCTATGCCCGCGAGGAGCGACGCTTTGTGCATGCCCCGGCCTATCGCGACTGGGTGATTCGCGCCTTCAACGAGGACCTGCCCTACGACCGTTTCCTGCTGCTGCAACTCGCCGCCGACCAGTTGGTGCCGGCGGATTCGCCGGACCTCGCGGCGATGGGATTCATCACGGGTGGGCGCCGGTTTATCGGCGTCACCCACGACATCATTGACGACCGCATCGATGTGGTGACCCGCGGAACGATGGCGCTCACCGTGGCGTGCGCCCGGTGCCACGACCACAAGTATGACCCGATCCCGACCCAGGATTACTACTCCCTTTACGGGGTCTTTCATGGCAGCGAGGAACGGTTGATCCCACTGGCGCACCCCGATGACAAGGAGTTGGCGGACAAACGGCGCAAGCTCGCCGAAAAGATGGCGGAGCGGCGCGGGGAGGCGAATGCCCGACTGCGGGCGCGGCTCGGCGATTACCTGGCGGCCCAACTGGAGTTGAAGAACTACCCCGAGGAGGGTTTCGATCAGGTGCTGACCGCGGATGATCTGATTCCTTTTTCCGTGCGGAGCTGGCGCGATTTTCTGCGTCAGACCCAGGCGACGCCCCACCCGATCTTCGGGCCGTGGAACACGCTCGCGGCATTGACTGACTTCGACCGGGAAGCTCCTCCAGCACTGGCCCGCGCGCTGACGGAGACGAACCTGAATCCGCTGGTTGCCGCAGCGTTTACCAACGCGCCGAAGACCATGCGGGAAGCCGCGGAGCGGTATGGCCGGATTTTTGCCGCGGCGGAGCAGCAAACCAACTCGCCCGCCGCCGCCCTGCGGGCGTTCCTGCAGGATCCCAACTCGCCGACGGTGGTCCCGGACACCGGCATGGTGAATACCGAGTTTTACTTCCCTACGTCGGTCTGCGACGAGATCTGGAAGTTCCAGGGCGATGTCGATCGCCGGCTTATCGCTCTGGGCACACCCGCGGCCCTCATTCTGGCGGATCGCGAGTCGGACCCCAACCCGCGCGTCTTCAAGCGGGGCAGCCCCTCGCAGCCCGGCGAGGAAGTGCCGCGGCGGATTCCCGCCATCCTTTCCGGTCCGCAACGGGAGGCGTTTCAGCAGGGCAGCGGTCGCCTGGAGCTCGCGCGGGCCATCGCCAACCCCGGCAATCCGCTCACCGCGCGCGTGATGGTCAATCGCCTCTGGCAGCATCACTTCGGCGCGGGGTTGGTGAAAACGCCCAGCGATTTCGGGCTGCGCGCCGATCCGCCGAGCCACCCGGAACTGCTGGACTGGCTGGCGGGCCGGTTCATCGCGAGCGGCTGGAGCCTGAAGGAGATGCACCGTTTGATCTTGTCGAGCGCGGTGTATCAACAGGCCGGCAGCAATCCGGATGTTGTCCCGGGGCGTGACGCGGATAACCGGTTGCTGGCTCATTTCCCGAATCACCGGCTGGAGTTCGAGGAGTTGCGCGACGCCATGCTCGCCGCCAGCGGCGATTTGGATTTCACCATGGGCGGAAAGCCGCGCGAGTTGCTGGAAGCGGACAACCACCGCCGGACCTTATATGCGCTGATCGATCGGCAGTTCCTGCCGGGCACGTTCCGCACGTTTGATTTCGCCAATCCCGACATTCACGTCGCCGTGCGTCACGAGACGACCGTGCCGCAGCAGGCGTTGTTCTTCTTGAACGGAACGTTTGCCGCCGATCGGGCGCGAGCCCTGGTGAAAGGCACGGCCGCCGGATCCGCCGAGGACCGGATTCAGCAACTCTACCAGCGGCTTTACCAGCGAGCGGCAGTTCCCGGCGAAATCGCCGCTGCCCTGCGCTTCATTAACGCAGCCTCGGCCGACCCTGCGCCGGTGCCGCCGCCCGTTCGCGAAACCCCCTGGCAGTATGGCACGGGCGAATACGACGAAACCACGAAGCGGCTGAAATCGTTCACGCCGCTGCCGCATTTCACCGGCACCGCCTGGCAGGGGGCCGCCGCCTGGCCGGGGGGCGAAACGGGTTGGGCGCAACTTACCGCGGAGGGCGGGCATCCGGGAAACACTCGCGCCCAGGCGTGCATCCGACGCTGGGTCGCCCAGCGTGACCTGATGGTGGAGATCTCCGGCACACTGAAACACGTGCCGGAGCAGGGCGACGGCGTTCGCGGGTTCATCGTGTCCAGCCTGGCGGGAGAGTTGGCGGCGGCCAAAGTTCATAAATCAAAAAAGGCGTTGTCCGTCACGAAGCTGGCGGTGAAGGCCGGTGAGACGATTGACTTCATCGTGGATATTGGCGGCACTTTGGACAGCAATCAGTTTCTGTGGTCGCCCGTGCTCCGGAGCGGTGACACCACGTGGGACGCCCGCGAGCAGTTCGACGGTCCCCGGTCCGCCCCGGCCTACCTGGATCCCTGGGAGCAATACGCGCAGGTACTAATTTTGGCCAACGAGTTTGCTTTCGTGGATTGAACAAGGCATCCTGTTGACACTCTGAATTGACCAAAGCGGAATTGAGCCATGAACCCATTCGCCCGACCCCGCCTCAGCCGCCGCGATTTCCTCGCGCGCGCCGGCATGGGTCTCGGCGCGCTCTCGCTGGGGGCATTGGCCCAAACCCCACCGGGCTCTCCCCTGGCGCCGCACGCGCCGCACTTCGCCCCGAAGGCCAAGCGGGTTATCCATTTCTTCCTCAACGGCGGTCCGTCCCATGTGGATACCTTCGACCCCAAGCCCTTGCTGGCAAAGCACGCCGGCCAGCCGTTGCCCGGGGAATATTTCCGCACCGAGCGCAAGACGGGCGCCGCTTTTCCCTCCCCGTTCAAGTTCTCCAAGTATGGCCAAAGCGGGTTGGAGATCAGCGAATTATTCGCCAAGACCGCCGCCCACGCGGACGATCTGGCCGTGGTGCGCTCGATGTACGCGCAGGTGCCCAATCACGAGCCGTCGCTCATGCTGATGAATTGCGGGGACAGCGTCCAGGCGCGGCCGAGCTTCGGGGCCTGGACGCTCTATGGACTGGGCACGGAAAATGAGAATCTGCCCGGATTTGTGGCGATGTGTCCCGGGGGGATGCCAATCAAGGACTCCGAAAACTGGCAGGCTGGCTTTCTGCCCGGTGCGTTCCAAGGCACGTTCGTAGACCCGCAGTTCCGGGAGGTGGAGAAGCTCATTGAGAACATCCGCAGTCCGCACGCCACCACCGTTATGCAACGCCGGCAGCTCGACCTGCTGCGCGAGTTGAACACCACCCACGGGCGCGCGCGCGAGGGCGATCCGCGGCTCGAGGCCCGGATTCAATCTTTTGAACTCGCCTTCCGCATGCAGTTGGAGGCGACTGATGCTTTCGACATCAGCCGGGAGCCTGCCAATATCCGCGCCCTCTATGGCGACCATGTGCACGGTCGGCAAACGCTGATTGCGCGACGGTTGCTCGAGCGCGGCGTGCGCTTCGTCCAGCTCTGGCACGGGGCCGGCCAGCCGTGGGATCATCATGACAATATCGAGGGTAATATCCGGAAACACTCCGGCGACATCGACGGCCCAATTGCCGCGCTGATCGCCGACCTCAAGCAGCGGGGGATGTTCGAAGACACCCTCATCCTGTGGGGCGGCGAGTTTGGCCGGACCCCGACGGTGGAGCTGAGCGACAGCGGCAAATCCAAACTGGGCCGCGACCACAACCATTACGGCTTCAGCGTCTGGCTCGCCGGTGGCGGGGTGAAGGGCGGCACCGTGTATGGCGCGACGGATGAGTTTGGCTTCAAGGCCGTCAAAGACCGCGCCAGCGTTCATGACCTCCACGCGACCATGCTGCATTTGCTGGGGTTCGATCACAAACGCCTGACCTACCGGCACGCTGGGCGGGATTTCCGGCTCACGGATGTGTCCGGGGAAGTGATGCAGGAAATCGTTGCCTAGAGGGGAGGACCCCCTCCAAACTTCATTCTGATTGAAAACGCTTGAACTAAACCATGTCGCGGTGTTCGTTACCGATGTGTCGCGGAGTTGTCATTTTTATCGCACGGTCCTGCAGTTGGAGGAGATTCCGCGTCCGGCCTTTAATTTCCCCGGGGCCTGGTTCCGCTTGGGCAAAACGCAGGAACTGCACATCATTGGCGAGCGTCCGGATCAGGGGGTGATCCGGGAGCGCGGCGATCATTTTGCGTTGCGGGTGGACGATATCGCCGCGTGGCACACCCACCTGCGTTCCTTAGGGGCGATCATTCGCGGCCCGCAGCCCCGCCCGGATGGCGCTACCCAAATTTTTGTGGGCGATCCGGATGGCCATTTGATAGAGCTTTTTGTGCCCGGCCTTATATCCTAAATTCTTCGAGGTCGGTTACCATCGCGTCATCGAACTTTTCCAATCCCCATTATGAAATCGCCCTTCCGTCTGGCCTTGGTTTTTACCTGGTTTGCGATCTCGTCCGCGCTGGCCGGTCAAGGGAGTCCCGGCACTTGCGCTGAGCCGCCCGCCGGTTGGGCACAGTGGCGCGGTCCTTTGGCCAGTGGCGTCGCCCCCCGCGCGAATCCGCCGGTCAACTGGAGCGAGACGAACAATGTCCGCTGGAAGATCGCCCTACCGGGCCAGGGACATTCTTCCCCGATTGTTTCCGGGGACGTGGTTTATATTCTTTCGGCAACGCCGGTGGGTGAGGCGCAAAAGCCGGTCTTTGACAGCGCCCCCGGGGTTCACGACAGCGTGCCGGTGACGCATCGTCACCAATTTATCGCCTCGGCGTATAAGCGGCTCGATGGCCAGGTGCTGTGGTCTAAAGTATTGCGCGAGGAATGGCCGCACGAAGGCGGCCATCAGACCGGGAGCCTGGCGTCCAATTCCCCGGTCACCGATGGTGAGCGGGTTTACGTCTTTTTCGGCTCCCGCGGGCTGTATTGTCTGAACTTGAAGGGCGAAGTGCTATGGCAGAAGGATCTGGGGAAAATGCACACCCTCCACGCGCATGGCGAGGGCAGTTCGCCGGCCCTTTACGGCAACACGCTGATTGTTTGCTGGGACCAGGAGGAGGGCGGCTCGTTCATCTATGCCTTTGACAAGGTTACAGGTGCCCAACTTTGGAAGATGGCGCGCGATGAAAAGACCGATTGGTCCACCCCGCTCGTGGTTGATTTTGAAGGCAAGCCCCAGGTGGTCGTCAGTGCGACCAAACGGGTGCGCGGTTATGATCTGGCCACCGGGACCCTGCTTTGGGAATGTGCGGGACTTACCGACAACGTCGTTTCCTCGCCCGTTTACTATCAAGGTCTGATCATTGCCGGCAACAGTTACTACTCGCAAGCCATGCTCGCCATTCGTCTCCACGGCGCCAAAGGCGACCTCACGGGCACCGATCACGTGATGTGGAAACTCAATCGGCTCACGCCTTATGTTTCCTCGCCGCTGATGTATGACGACACGCTCTACGTCCTCCGCCACAACCAAAATGTCCTTTCCCGCCTGGATCCCTTGACCGGCCTACCCAAAGGCGAGCCACTACGCCTGGAGGGGATTCACGATTTTATCTTTGCTTCCCCCGTGGGCGCCGCCGGGCGCATCTATGTCACCGGCCGCGACGGCAATACCGTGGTCCTGCGCCATGACCGGGAAAATGCCACCCTGGCCGTGAACCATCTCGATGACTCTTTCAGCGCCTCCGCCGCCCTGGCAGACGGCGAACTCTACCTGCGCGGCGAACACTTTTTATACTGCCTCGCGGCCAAAGCGGGGCGTTGAAATCCTGCGGCCGTCCGCCATTAGAAATTGATCCGTAACGACGCTACAAAAGTGCGCGCCCGGGGCAATTCCGCGTGGAGATTCAGGGGATTCAGCCGGTAATCGGTGTCCGTGAGGTTCAGCACGCTGACCCGTAACTCCGCTCGCCGACGGGCAAAGCGATAACCCAGCATGGCGTTATGCTGCCAAAAGTCGGACGCACCCAAGGCCGGAGATTCACCAAAATTGCTCTGGTTATACCACCCCGTTTCCAATTGGCCGAAAACGCCGCAGGGATGATGGAAGTTGAGTGAGAGCGACACTTCATGCAGCACCGCGCGCGGGTTCTGCGCCAGCTGATTCAACCCGGCCGCCGCGGGCGGAATATCGGGAAATGATTCATTGAGCTCCGCCTCGCTGAGGCGGTAGCGTCCGCCCAGGGAGAAATATTCTCCCAGCAATTGAGCGCCATAAAACGAGAGATTACGTTCGCGAAAATCCAGGTTCTGGCGTGTACTGCTGGCGGTGGACGGACCCAACAATTGGGTGAAGAACTGGAACGCCCCGGTTTCCCGCTCGCCCGACGACGACAGTTGCTCGGCTTCAACGCCAAAGAAAGTTCCGGTCGCCAGCGATTGATCAAATCCCACGCTGATGGTTTCAAATGCCGATCCCGGCACCAGTCCTGCCACGCTCTCCGGCAGCAGGCTGCGATACGCCTGATTGAAGCCCCCGACTTGGGTTGGCTCCAGTCGGACGCTGTTGTCGAAATAGAGCCCGCCCAGGGATTTGGTGTAGCTACCCCGCAACAACCCGCGCTGCCAGGGCGTGAACAGGAATCCCGCTTTGGGCGAAAGCAGATGCCGCGAGGTCTGTCCCTCGACCAGGGGAGGAAGGTCGAGGTTGCGGGGAAACTCCAGGGCGCTGTAGTTGGCTCCGCCAATCAATTGCAAGGGTGCCGCCACTTGCCACGAACCATAGCTGTAAGCGTCCATTCGCCGCAACGACCCGGCCACGCTTTGATCGGTCACGCGGTTCGGCGAGCCCGAAAAGAAATCGCCCAGCACCGAATGCGTCTGCACGTCTCCGATCTGGCCGCGTGCCCCGGCGATTATGGAGAATTGGGACACTTGCCAGATCTGCTGTAATTCCGCCGAGTAAAGGGTATAGCGGCTGTCCAAAGTTGACTGGACTGGTCCCTGGCCCGCCGGGAACGGCGGCACGGTGCCCTGTTGCACCGCCTGGATGGTGTCGCTGAACAGGCCGGTCTGCAAAAACAGAATGCTCTGATCCTGGTTTTGGGAGGAAAACTGATCCGTCAGCCGGGAAAACAGCAAAAGCGTATGACTCCCCGGCGACCATTGATGATGCCAGCCGGCATAAACATCCGGTTCCTGCTTTTCCTGGACCCGGAAACCCGGATTGGGATTGGTTGGATCGTACCGGTTAGCCACGTCCCCGGCGTCGGCGCGAAAACTGCCGATTTGAAAGTAAGCTTCGTCGTCTGGCGTGATGCGTTGCTTGAGCGTCAACGCGAAGTTCCGCTTTTCCGAATCGTTGTTGACGCGCTGGCCGTTGCTGGTCCCGTAAACCGCGTCGAACGCATAGCTGAAACCGTTCAGTGAGCCGAACGCCGTGGCCGTTTCATTCCAGTCTCCGCGGGTGCCGTAGCGCGAGAGTGTGCTGGCGCCGAAGGGCCTTTGGTCAAAAAACCGCAGACGTTCTGATTCCGACAATACCTGCGAAAGATTACCCGCACCGGGCGGCGCGAGCAAATTCGCCACCAGCAATTCACTCTGCCGCGCGGTCTCCAGCCGCAGATCAAAACGGTGCGTGTCCTCCTGGACTTGATAGCTGTTAGCAAGGAAAAGGTGGCCCGAGAAATTGGCGTAGCTCTCATTCACCGCGTGGGCAGCCAAATGGCGGCTCGCTTCCAACAGTCCGGCCTCTTCATAAATCGCCGCGAGGTTGGCGCTGCGCACCGAACGGTCCCCGTCCAACAGTTCGCGCGAACGGAACGCCGCCCGGTTGTCGTTTTTGTCGGCCGATGTTTCCAGGTCACGAATGGCGGCGTTCAGTTTATTCTCCTGCCAAAGCTCCAACGCGGAGTAAAGCCATGCGGTTGGATCGTTCGGATCGAGTTGTTTCGCCAGGCGATATTCCTTTTCCGCGGCTTGGGCAGCTCCCGCTTCACTGGCAGTCTTGCCCAGGTAGCTCCGGAACAAACCTCGCTGCGGTTCCAGGGCGGCGGCGGCCTGGAATGACGCGCGGGCCTTATCATACTGGCGCTCCCGCAACAGACATAGCCCGCGCCCCAGCCATGCCGAGCCGAGTCCGGCATCCAACCCGCGCGCGCGGTCAAATGCGCTGAGCGCCGCCATCGTGTCCCCCTCCTCCAACCGCACAAATCCTTCCAGCGCGTGGGCTGCGGCCAGTCGTGGCGAGTGGTGCAGCGCAAGCACCAACTCCGCGCGGGCCAGGTGGTGTGCGCCAAAGGCGAATTCCAATTCCGCCAATCGTGCATGGGCGGCGCCGAAGTCGGGCGCCAGTCGGGTCGCCTGCCGCGCTGTTTCCCGGGCGGCCTCGAGCTTCCCGCGCGCTTGCAGCGCATACGTATGGGCGAGCAAAGAACTGGCGCTATTGGTGATCGGCGCGGTCGATACGCCCCCGCGCACGACGGCGATCAATTCCCGCAACGCCTGCCTGGCCGGCTCGTTCGGGGCTTCGGTGAGCAGTTGCTCCGCGGCATCCACCCGACCGACGGCCAGTTCCAATTGCGCATGCAAGACGTTCGCCGCTGCGGCGGCGCCCCCCGGCAACATCGGCCACTGCGCGAGTGCCCCTAGCAAGTCTCCTGCGCGATAGTGATCCAGCACCTCCGCCAACGCCCGGTGGGTATCGGCCGGCAGCTTCAACTCGGCGAAATCCACCACCACTGGATAATAAAGCGCCCACTGGATCTTTGCGGTCGCATTGATCAGCACAGCGCGGACGGGTGGCTGACCCGGAGCCAGGTATAAATCCTCGCCGCGCTCGATGGCGATTTCCTTCCGGTCGGATGTTTGGAGAGAAACCAGACCATCGATGAGCGCCAGGTGCAGGGCGGCATTCGTAGCAGCGACCTCGAGGAGGAATTCCGTGCCGCGAATGGCCCCGGCGGCCAGTGGGGTGTCGAATTCAACATCGGCGGGTTTCTCGCGGTTGAAGAAATAGAGGGCTCCGCGCAGCAGCCCAAAGCGTCTTTTTGCCTCCGCCCCCCGCGGTGGCAGAATCTCCAGCGTCGTCTGTTCCTGAATGCGAATGACACTGCGGTCGGAGAGTTGCACCGCGGCCCGACTGCGCGCGCCGGTGCGCAAGCGGTCGCCCGGTTGCAGAGTGAATCCGACGCGGGCCGCCTGCCAGTTCGTTTTCCCAGTCGCGATCACTTCCACCTGTCCGGCCGCCTCGATGAGCGCGCTGCCGGAATTTGTGAGCTGCGCGATCGCGGTGAGGCAACTCGTAAGGAGTGCCGCGATGGCGATCATCCAAACCCTTCGCCAGATCCTTTCCCCCCGGGTGCTCATTCGATGTGCAGCCGGAAGAATCTATTTCCCGGCCCGAGAATATTTGTGGCAAACGTCTGCCCATCGCCGACGAATGGCGGGGCCCAGGGCAACCAAGGCCCTGGCAAACTGGTGGCGTGCTCAATCGTATAGCGGTTGTTTGCCATGGTCGGAAAGCTCAACTCTAAGTCTTTCGCGGTCCATTCAATGGCACAGCTTGTTGGAACCACTACGTGCACCGGAATAGTGACGACCAACGCTCCCAGATCATTCGTCACCGTGAGCGAGTAGTCTCCCGAATCCGCCACCCCAAGGTTGGTCAACGGGAGGAAGGGAAACTGCGCGCCCGGAATGAGTGAAGCATTTTTCCGCCAGCTATACTGCAGCGGTGCCACGCCGACGATGGCCGGTGCCAGGGTGAGGTTCGCTCCGGCGACCACCGTTCGGCCCGGCTCCAGCGTTTGCAGCGTCGGCGCCTGGGGTGGCAGATTGGTGTTGAGCACATAATTCAGCCAGGCGGTGCCGCGCGCGCCAGCGACTCCGTCCACGACCACGACGTACGCCCGGGTTTTGATGGTCTGAAACGTGACGCGCGATCCGCCATGGGCTCCCAGGCTGTCGTTGTCGCAGGTGATCGAGATCAAATCGGCGTAAGATTTGAGCGCGCCATTAAACGTGTAGACTTCCATCACCGTGTCGTAGGTGCTGCCCAGGGTGTCCAAAGTCACCGTGCCGTTGGTCGGCGGCTGGTACATCAGCCAATACGATGCCCCGCCTTTCACTCCGCAATGGGGTGGTTCCGCAGGGTCAATAGTGGCGAAGGTCGTGTTGAACACCTGGCTGCCATTGTAGCCCCTGACCACGCCGAGGTCCGCGGGACGGGGCTTGGGACGCGGGAGGAAAATCGGCCCCGGACGGCTCGGAAGTGGGAGGGGAAGCACATGGGGGCCCCCGCCGCCGGTGCCGTCCTCACCTTGCAGGGCGCTTCCGGAGGCATCCAGCAGCTTATCCTGGGCGAGCGTATTGGTGGAGCCTTCCGAGTTGATCTGGATTTCCACCGGCGTGGTGAAAAAACGCACCCGGTTGTTGCCGTTGCCCACCGTCACCCGCAATTGGTAGCGGCCGACATTTACATCCTGGAGACTCGCGATGACATAGCTCGCGGTGGTTTGAACGGTGTCTTCGACGCCGTTAAAAAACCAGGCCAGTTGCAGGTTGCCTGAGGTGGTCATGTTCACGGTCAACGTCACCTGGTCGCCTTGCTTCGCTGACTCGTCATTTGGCGTACTGATAATGATCGGCGGTGGCGCGGCCGATGGCAGAAAACTCCAGTGAAATGCCACTGTGCCCGTTGCACCCTCGTAACCGTCCACCGCGATTTCGTAATGCCGACCCGCAATGGCCCCGATTTGAATCAGGCTCGTCGGTTGAAATCCCGGGTCATCGTCGTTGCGCGCCTCTTCGTGCAGTCGATCGACGGTCGTCGCGTTGGTGGGGTTCAGCGTATAGGCCGAGAGCAGCGTGTCAAAGCTGCTCCCGTGGGTGTCAAAGGTGGCCACACCGTTGGTAGGGGCAATCCAGGAGATCCACAACGAATGGCCGCCTCGTTTGCCGCCGTGATTGGGTTCCCCCACCTCAAAAGTCGCGGTGGAATTGTCGCCGAGGAGAGTTCCAGACACCGTCACGATCGTTTCCCGATTCGTGAAATAATCCTGCAGCGAAACCGCGCCCGCCTGAAGGACGGCAGCAAAAAGGAACAACACTGCCAGCGCGTAGCGCCAACAATTCCCGACTTGGTTGTTCGTGGTTCGATTTGACTTCATTATTCGCCCGGGAGGGCCGCAAATTGAATGAGGCCCGCCCGACATTATCCATCAAAGCAATCATTATGCCAAAGCGAATGCTTGTCGAAAGATGGCGAACTTCGGACTAATTCCGGAAGTGCGTGCCATTACCCTTCATCGACCGTAATCAAGCGTCAACGTTTGTTCCGGCGAGCGGTGTTCCGGTTGTTCCGGATTCGGTACACCCTGGCCAGCTGCCCGGCTGCGGACGGTGGAGGGTGGCATTTGAGCACCACGCCGCCTCCTGATCCCGGAGCTTTTTGCCGAATCCTTACGACCGGTGGTTCCGATCGGGCCAATCTTAATTCACCCGCAGTTCGGGCCACTTCTCCAGTCGGCGCAGCAGCGCCTGCGGTGACATGCCCAGCTTGGTGGCGGCCCGCCGGATTCCCCCGTTGGCCTCGCGCAAAGCATCGCGGATCAAGCGATACTCCTGTGCTTCGATCGCCGGAAGATTGCGCTCCGGTGGTAAGGGTTCCTCGGAGGTAGTTACCGGGGCCGGTGGCTCAGGTGGCTTTGCGATCCGTGCCGCCGCCGCGCGGTTCAGCCAATTGACGTCCAGCGCCAGCCATTTGGCGTCGTCTTCGGTTTTCAGGAGGGAGCGCTCCAGCACGTTTCGCAATTCGCGCACATTCCCCGGAAAATCGTGGGCCAGGAGTCGCCCGACATCCTCGGGTGTCAGCAGGAGGCGGGAACGCCCATATTTCTTGACCAGTTGCCCGAGCAGGATTTCCGCCAAAGCCGGAATGTCGGCGCGACGCTGGCGCAGGGGGGGCAGTTCGATGCTGAAGACGTCAAACCGATACAGCAAGTCCTCCCGGAACCGTCCCGCCTTGACTTCCTCGGCGAGATTCTTGTTGGTCGCGGCCGCAAACCGTCCGGTGAACGGTTGTGTTTCCGTACTGCCCAACGGCCGGAATTCGCGCGCTTCGAGCAGCCGCAATAACTTGGCCTGGGATGCCAGGGGTACTTCCCCAATTTCGTCGAGGAACAGCGTGCCATGCGCCGCCGCCGCCGCCAGTCCGCCGCGCTTCTTCTCCGCACCCGTATATGCGCCGCGTTCCGCCCCAAAGAGCTCGGATTCGAACATCTCCCCGGGCAAAGCCGCGCAATTCACCGCGATAAAAGGCGCGTTACCGCCCGGATAGCTCAACTGATGCAACACCCGGGCCGCCAGGTCCTTGCCTGTGCCGGTTTCGCCCGTCAGCAGGACCGTGCTCGCCGCGTGCTTCGCCGCCTGCCGCAGAAATTGCCCGACCTCGCGCATGGCTGGCGAATCGCCCAGCCATTCCGTGGGATTCTCCGGGGTTTGGCGGGCGTGCAGACGCATTTTGACGCGACTCAGGCAGGCCGCCAGGGCCGCGATCGAAATGGGTTTGGTCAGGTACTCGAACAAGCCATTGCGCGTGAGAGTCACGGCCTCACCCAGATCCGGCGCGCCCGTGATCATGACGATCGGGGCATTGGGATTGCGGCGGGAAATCTGGTCGAAGAATTCGTAACCCTTGCCGTCCGGCAAATGATTATCGAGCAAAACCAGGTCGAACGGCTGCTGCGCGGCTTTCCGGGCTCCCGCGAGATCATGCGCCTGCGTTACCACCGCCCCCGCGGCCCGCACCACTTCCGCCGCCATCGCCGCAAACGCCTGATCGTCATCGACAATCAGGCAAGCGAAACTTTCCACCGGGGCAGCGGTTGCTTTCATGGCTGGCAATGTAAGGGCAGTCAAAGGTTGTTCAAAGTGCGATTAATCGCCCCGAGCAGTTCTGGTAGCGCAAAAGGCTTCGTCAGCGCAAACACGCCCGGAGGCCGGTCAAGCAGTTGTTCGCCGCCGGTGAAAATGGCCGGTAGTTTTGGATTCAGTTTCCGCAGCTCAACCAGGGCCTGCGCCCCGCCCATCACGGGCATTTCGCTGTCGGTAACGAACACTCGAACCTCCTGGGAGTGTTGCCGGAATACCGCGATGGCGTCCGCGCCGTTCCCCGCGGTGACCACCCGGTAGCCAAATTCCCGCAGCTCCCCCGCGACCAGTTCGCAGATGGCCACCTCATCGTCCACCAGTAGGATTAACTCCCCGTGGCCCCGGGGCAGGGCGGCCTCCTCGCCCTGAGGGAACGCCGGGATCACCTCCGGCGCGCACGGCAGGAAGACTTCAAACGATGTACCCTGTCCGGGTTCGCTTTCCACTCGTAAAAATCCGTGATGGCCATGGAGGATGCGTGCGACGGTCGCCAGTCCGATTCCCGTGCCGGTGCCTTCGCCCTTGGTCGTAAAAAACGGTTCGAAAATTTTCGCTTTCACCTCGGGCGGCATTCCCATGCCCGTGTCCGCCACGGCGAGCGATACATAGCGGCCGGGTTTGCCCTCCGGGATGGCGGCCGCTTCCGCTTCCGTCAGTTCCACATTGTCGGCCACCAGTGAAAGCTGTCCTCCGGCGGGCATCGCATCGCGCGCATTCACACTCAGATTGAGCAGGACTTGATGCACTTGCGTTGGATTTCCCCAAACCGCCCGCAGATCACGCGGGAGAAATTTCTCGATCGTGATGTTCTTGGGAAAAGTTTCCCGGACCATTTTTTCAAGCTCGTTGACCAGCCCCGGCAACTCAATCCGCTCGAACTGGCCGCCGCGACCGCGCGCGAAGAGCAATACCTGCTGCACCATCTCCGCGCCGCGATGGGTGCTGGATTCCATCATCGTCAGCAACTTGAGATCGCCGGCGTCGGTCGTCTTCCGGCGCAGCAGTTGTGTTCCCAGCAAGACCGGGGAAAGAGCGTTATTGAGATCATGGGCCATTCCCCCGGCCAATGTCCCGATCGTGTTCATGCGCTGCGCCCGCAGGAACTGTTGCTCCAGGGATTTCTTTTCCGTGACATCGATGCTGATTTGGAGCAACGCGCAGGGCTGGCTTTGGTCATCGCGGATGAGGGTCCATCGGCTGTCAACCGTGATGACCTGCCCGGCGCGGGTCTGCATCGCCAACTCCCCGTTCCACTCGCCGTCGCGCAGGGTGGCCATGCGCGCCTTTTCGGCGGCCTCGGGAGCGGCGGAGAACATTTGCCTGGCTGAATCGGGCAGCATTTCGGCCAGTTTCCAGCCGTAGAGTTTCTCCGCGCCGGGGTTGGCATAAAGGATGGTTCCCGCGAGATCCCAGACGAGAATGGCATCGTGCGCCTTGTCAATCAACGCGGCCTGTTCACGGATTTTGGCGTCGGCGATTCGTTTGGCGGCCTCCAGCTTGCGGCGCGTGAGGAACCAGTCCTGGAACTGCCAGAGCCACGAACCGAACAGCGCGGCTGGGATTTGGACGCCGCCCACCACCAACCACGAAAACCAGATTCCCCGCCCGAATGCCGCCAGGCCGAGCACCAATACCAGTCCGGCGCCCACGGTAGCGATAATCGTGGCCGGAATGGGCCGAAACAAGAGCAAACCTCCACCGAAAAGCAGGGCTACGGCAAGTTGCAAGGTTATGTCAGCGGGTGGGGACATTCGTCTGAGTCCGTCCCGCCGGATGAGGTTCAGCATTTCCGTGGCATGAACTTCGACTCCGGGCATAAAATAGGTTTTGTAGTCCGCCGAGTGAAAAGGATTCCGAAATTCGTCATTCCGTTGGTTAAACACCTCCAGGGGCAAACGGGCGCCGATAAAGACGATTTTATCGCGAAAAAAATCATCCGCGACTCCACCCTCTTCGAGGACCTGCGTGTAGCTGATGTGGGGAATGGTGAGGGGCGGACCGTAATACCGGAGCCACGCGTGGTTCGCCTCCACGACTTTGTCCGCCCGGCTGGTGACCGGCAAGTGCAACCACTTGGCCGTGGCCCAGGTCAGTGAGGGTGAATGTCCATGGGAGAAAGTGGCCAGGTAACGGCGGACCTCGTTGTCGTCATCAATGCGCTGCGAGGCCAGCCCATGGGCGGCGGCGGCTTCGCGAAATAGCGGCAGGATCGCAGGAATGCTTTGGATTTGGGCGCCATTATGCTGATCGTCCGGGACCACGGTTGTCCGGCTGAATTCCGCCGCCAGGATTGCGCGGCCGTTTTCGCGGAGTGCGTCAGCGAGGGCTTGATCGGCCGCTGGGTTGGGCCCGGCATCCCCAAAGACGATGTCAAAGACCACCGCCCGCGCCTTCGCCGCGGTGAGGCGGCGCACCAGTTGCGCATGCAGCTCGCGCGGCCACAATTGTGTCGGGTCGCGATGCTGATTCAGGTACGTCGGCAGGTCGAGATAAACGATCACCACCGGCGAATCCGCGGTGGCGTTCCTTTGGATGCCGCTGAAGGCATGCAGCTGGTCATAGCTGAATTTGGCGCAGGATTCTTCCAGAACGAAGCCCAGTAATCCCACCACTGCCGCTACCAGCAAGGCGGGACCCATGCGAGGACCGGTGGCCTGAGGTGCTGCCATGTTCCAAGTAATCATAACGGAGCCTTCAACGGCGACAAGGGGCAACTTTCGTGGAAACACGGCTTTGTTGGCCAGTCTAACCGGGGAAACGGCCTGGCGCATTAGGTGACAAACGGTGCTGCCTGAGCGCGGAAAATGCCAATCGCCCGCCATATTCTATGGCGGGCGATGGGGATCAACCTGCGGTCCAAACCGATGCCGGCAACCTCACGGCTGGAATGGCGTTGTTGGCACCACGATGCTCCCGCCCGCGGTGCTCCGGATGCAAATGGTGATCGGATTGGTGGGAAAATATCCTATCACTGTGCCGCCGTAACGACTGCCGCCGCCGTTCTGAACCTCTCCCGCCAGCGCGCCGGAGGGAAGGTATGCATACAACGTCGCCGCCGGGTCGGAACTGCTTGCTTTGATCAGCATCTGGCCAGTTGGCGCGTCGTAGAAACATTTGCTGACTTTGACTGTATCCGCCTTGGTGCCGCCATTACCTCCTGAGGCACGCGCGCCCACCGGATGCAGTCCGACAGCCAGCGCAAAGAGCACCGCCATAACGGCGAGGACGGCACGAATGGAATAAAGGGCCATTGTTGGAGTTTTCATGATTTGTAGTATTCCTTTTTCCGATTTTGCGGGTCGAGGTTAGGGGATTTTGGTTGTCCGACTGGGTTATAGTTTCTGCAAACGATAATACGCCTTGGTCCGGTTGGTCGCTCCGTTGTCAGTGAAATGCGCTGAGGAATGATTGGTGTGGATGCTCCCAATATTGGTCCAGTGGAGAAGGTCTTCGCTGCACTGCACGATATAGTTGGTGGTTGGCTCCACGGTGAAGTCCACGGTGTGTCGTCCGTCGGCTCCGCGATGAATCCCTTCGGCGCGGGAGCCCCGTAACGTCTGCCCGCTGGACATGAAATTTCCGATCAGGTGGCCGGGTTTGCCATTATTGTCGGCGAAAACTTGCAGGCACAGCAATTCGCTCGTGATATCGTTCGTTCCCGCGTCGTCGTCGTCCGACAGCCGCGCGCCGGGGCCGAGACGCTTCGGATGATCATCCATGTTCGTGGTGGACCGCACCACCAGGTTGGTCATCATCAGATCATCCAGCGACACCGTGGCATTGGTGCGCGCCGTGAGCCGCTGGACCCAGTAGGTGTTCGTGCCATCGGTATTGCGCACCTCGCGGTGCGGGCCGCGACCCTCGGGATTGGTCGTCGTCGGCGGCACGGTCGTAATGGTCAGCACCGGCGTGGGAAATTGCCGGCCGACTCCCACATTCGTCCCGGCATGCATCCAGGTGTAGATCACGCCGTTGGTCGGGAACGAAGCCAGGATTGCGCCAAAGTGTTCGACTCCTCCGGGCGGGGTGATGTCGTTGGTAATGGCGATGTAATGGATGAGCGTGGCGCCCCCAATATCCGTCACGGTGGGGGTTCCGTAATGCGGATTGTAATTCCAGGTTCCGTAAATATCGGCCGGTAATGTGTTGGAAATCACCAGTTCAAATTCATCGCAGTAAACACTAGTGTCGTTGTACAGATCGAAATTGCTCAATGCGCCGACCACCGAGACCGCGAAAGATTGACTGGCGAACGTCAGGAATACGAGCGCGCCGCAAAGGAGCGAAAGGTTAAATGATTTGGTCTTCATAATTTTGCCGGAGAGATAAGGGTGGAAGTTGAACCTGAAAGATGGCCCGGTGGTGGCGGATGTCGTTCGCCAGCCACCGGGCCTTTAGCCGGTCAGTCTAGTTTCCCGCGAAAAGCGCTCCGCCATTCGCATCCGTGATCACGACCCCCGCGAGGCCGGCGCCGAGCGTCACGAATACTTTTTCCGTGCAGGCACCGGTGCCGCCAAGAACGGTGATGATGTTGCTGGTGTAGGGATACAGGGTCCCGCCGACACCCACGACATTGACAAAGAGGATCGTGCCGTCCGGAACGTTGAGCGAACTCACCTTCACGTTCAACGTCATGTCCAGCAAGGTGGGATAGTACGGATCGACCACGAAATCGCCGGTGCAAACCGGCAGCACGCCATTCACCAGTCCGGCGGCGGCAAAGGTAATCGGCCCGGCAGCAATGGGCGTCGGGGCGGGTGCCGGCGCAGGAGCGGGAGTTGGCGCGGGCGTGGGTGTCGGGGCCGGGGTCGACTTTTTGCCGCCGCCGCCGCCACCGGAGTTCAGTCCGCTCTTGCTCGTCCCCGGAATCGGGTCGGTAGCCCCGCCGCTGGCCCAGATGGAGGGCGATTGGACGGCGATACCGCAGAGCAATGCGACCGCGAGGACGGAGCTGAATTTGGATTTGAGTTTCATAATGATTGGATCGTTATTGTTTCGTTATTTGCTGTTTACTTTTTTGTGAATCGCGGCTCCGTGTTCTTCACGGGCGACCCACGCGATTAGGGTTTTAGCAACCCTTGTGCCAACGTGGTTTTACCGCCGCAAAGCCCTGATATTGCTGGGGTTTATTCAATGAAGCGACCAACGTTCCGGTCTCGAAGCTGGCGGTTGTTCCGAAGTCGGAACGTTTTCGGCCGGAACGGAACGCGGAACCATCCGCCAATCTCTGCCCCGGCCCGTTACAACAGTTGGCCGAGGAATTCCGCCGTTCGGCGTTCGGACCAATACTCGCCTTGCTGGTCAAAGGTCAGGAAGCCCACGTGGCCGCCGGAAGCGGGTGCTTCCAGAAAAAAGTGCGGGCTGGCTTTGGCCTCCTCATAAGGGAAACAAGGTTCCGCCAGGAACGGATCGTTGCGCGCGTTTACGAGCAGGGTTGGAACGCGAATCTTGGGAAGGAAGGGCCGGGAACTGCTTTGGTGCCAGTAATCTTCCGCATCTTTGAACCCGTGGATGGGCGCGGTGTAGCGGTCGTCAAATTGCTTGAAGCTCCGGATTTGTTCGTAACCAGTGTCGTCGATGGCTCCGGGCATTTGCACCTTCAATTGGCGGATCTTTCGATGCAATGATTTGAGGAAGGAGCGCATGTAAATTTGGTTCAATCTTCGACGGCCCAGCTCCACGGAACTGGATTGCAAATCGCACGGCACGGAGAAGGCCACAGCCCCGACGATCCGCGGATCGACTTCCGCCCCGCGTTCCCCCAGATATTTGAGCGTCAAATTGCCTCCGAGGCTGAAGCCAATGAGGGCAATCCGGTCGTATTGCTGGCCGACGGACCCGATATGCGAAAGCACGGTGGCGAGATCTTGTGTCGATCCGCTGTGCGTAAATCGCATCACGCGGTTGAGTTCACCGCCGCAGCCCCGCCCATTCCATGCCACTGCATGCCATCCACGTCGGTTCAAGGCATGAACCAATCCCTGGATATATTGACTGCGCGAACTTCCCTCGAGGCCATGCGCCAGGACGGCGAGTTTGCGCGAATCCGAACCTGTCTTCGCCCAATCTAGATTAAGCAATTCACCATCGGGGGTTTGGATCGCTTCCCGCTCGTAACGCACCGGTGTCAACCGGCGAATCAGCACGGGCAGGCAGGTTTGCAAGTGCCCGTTCGCGAGGAACGGCGGTGGTTGGTAACTGGGACCGGTGACAATTGGCATTCCAAATCGAGGGTAATGGAAATCAACTCACGAAGGAACGGGAATCCACCCCAAATGACGATCTGACCGCGTGGTCAGAAGGTTTTTCGGTTGAGCTTTCCGGGCGTGCCGGGTAGTTTCCGCGCATGAGCATGACCCCTGAACCCATCTGTGCCATGCGTTCCCACCACTCACTCTTTCTCCCCATTGCAGCCGTCGCTGCCGGGCTGTTTTTGCTGGTCGCCGCGCTGCCACCCAACGTGCATGGGGAAGAGCCCCTCCCGGGAATCGACCGTCTCAAGACCAGCCCGGTGCTCCGCGATCTTCGTCCGAATCCCGTTTCCGGGCCACCGCGCACCGCGCCGGAGCAAACGGTTGCGCAAATGTATGTGCTGGCTGGCTTCAAGGTGGAGGCGATCGCCGGTGAACCGGATTTGCATCAGCCGGTTGCGTTCGCCTGGGATGAGCGCGGGCGGATTTGGGTGGTGGAGGCCTACAGTTATCCGACCAAGCGGCTGCCGGGCGCCGGGCTCGACCGCATCGTGATTCTTTCGGACGAAGACGGCGATGGGCGTTTCGAAACGCGCAAAGTGTTTGCGGAACATCTGAACCTCGCGAGCGCCATCGAGATTGGTTACGGGGGCGTGTGGATCGGGGCCGCGCCGGAACTGCTGTTCATTCCCGACCGCAATCACGACGACATCCCGGACGGCCCGCCCGAGGTGATGCTCGACGGGTTCGGCTACCAGGACACCCATGAAGTGCTGAACAGTTTTCTCTGGGGACCAGACGGCTGGCTCTATGGCAACCAGGGGGTCTTCAACACCGCGCGGATCGGCAAACCCGGCGTGCCCCCCGGCGAACGCCGCGAAGTGCGCGCCGCCGTCTGGCGTTACCATCCGATCCGGCATGAGTTCGAGGTGTTCGCCAGTGGGGGCAGCAACCCTTGGGGACTCGACTATGATGAGCATGGGCAGTTTTTCATGACCCACTGCCGGAGCTATTGGGGGAAGGGGCCGACGACCCACGTTATCCAGGGTGGTGAATTCTGGAACCAGGTAAACGCCAACTACGCGCCGTTCATCATTGCGAATCCGCCAAAGGAATTTCCTGAATTCCGCAATTACCTGCTTTCCTCCGCCCGCTATGATCACGGCGCGGGCGGCGCGGGCGTCCCCGGCAGTGATGCGATTTACGGGGGGCACTCGCACGTGGGCACGATGATTTACCTCGGCGATAATTGGCCGGACGAATATCGCGGCCACTTGTTCACCCACAATCTCGGTGGCCATCAAATCAATCAGCAGATCAACCAGCCGCTCGGCTCGGGCTACAACACCGTTCACGCCGGCCGCGATCTGCTTTTCTGCACGGATCCGAAATACGTGGCCGTGGATCTTCAATACGGTCCGGATGGCGCGGTTTACTTCATCGACTGGTATGACCAGCAGCATTGCCACAATCCCAACACCGAAAGCTGGGATCGCGATAACGGCCGAGTCTATCGCATGGAATGGCAGGCGACCTATAAACCCGTGAAGGTGAATCTCGCGGCGAAGAGTGATCTGGAATTGGTGGAATTGCAGTCCCACAAGAATCAATGGTTCGCGCGCACCGCGCGCCGTCTCCTGCACGAACGCGCGCAGACCTCCGGCGGCGTGGCGCCTGCCGGATTGGATAAACTTGCGGAAGTGAGCACCCGGAGTCCGGATGCCACCTTGCGATTGAACTCCGTCTGGGCCTTGAATCTCGCCGGGGGCGGGAATGAAGAACGACTCGGCGGCTGGTTGCAGGATCCGGACCCGTTTGTCCGCGGTTGGGCCGTGCAACTCGCGGCCGAACGCAACGCCAACAGTGCGCTCTTGGGCGCCAAATTCCTGGCGCTGGCCAAGAACGATCCGTCGCCGATCGTCCGCCGCTATCTCGCTTCCGCGATCCCGCGAGTGTCGGAGGAGTTGGCGTGGCCGCTCATCGGAGCCCTCGCCCGGCATGGGGAGGATCGGGACGACCGCAATCTCCCGTATCTCCTCTGGCACGGTTTGGCCCGGCAATGGCTGCGCCATCCCTCGAGCTCACTCGACCGGGCCCTGACCGTGGCGCAGGAAACCCAGCTTCCGCAGATTGCCGATTGGATCCAGTGGTTCGCCGCCACGCAGGAAGGCGAGGCGTTGAATCGCGTCGTGGGTTCGTTGGCCGGTCTGGACGGCGATGCACTGCATCGCCGGTTGGCCGGGCTCTGGCTCGCGATGGAACCGCGCGCGAATGTGCCCATGCCACCGGCCTGGAAATCCGTCGCGCCCGCGCTGTATGCCTCGGCTCAGCCCCAGGTGCCACGCCTCGCGGAACGTCTCTCCGCCGCGTTTGGCGATGATACCGCTTTCCCCCGTTTACGCAGCACCCTGGCGGATGCACGCGCCGACCGGACCGCGCGGGATCATGCCTTCGCCGTCTTGAGCCGGGCGCGGGATGGCGCCTCGTTCCCCGTTTTCCTGAACCTGCTCGATGACACGGCCTTTCGCACGTCGGCAATCAATTTGCTTGCGCGTTATGACCAGGCCGGAATCCCTGCGGCGCTGTTGAGCCGCTTCGCTGGCCTCAAATCCGCCGACCGTGCCGCTGCCCTCGAGGTCCTGACCAGCCGCCCGGCGTTCGCCTTCGCTTTGCTTGACGCGGTGGCCGCCGGCAAGATCCCGCGCGATCAGTTGACCGCCTACCATGTCACGCGCCTGACCAATCTGAAGGACAACGCTGTCGATCAGCGGGTGACCGCGATCTGGGGGCGCATCCATCAGACGCCCGTAGAGAAGCAGGCCCAAATGTCGCGCCTGGAAAAAATCTTCAACGAAGCACCCCTTTGGGCCTATAGCGGCGGCGCCGGCAAAGGGCATTTCCAGAAACTCTGCCTCCAGTGTCATCGCATCGGCAACGAAGGCGCGCGCCTCGGCCCCGAGTTGACCGGTGCCGGCCAGCACGGCATCCGCTACTTCCTCGAAAACATCATCGACCCCGATGCCGTCATTGGCGCCGACTTTCAGGTGACGATATTGGAAACGAATGACGGCGAAACCATCTCCGGCCTGCTCGCTGGCGAAACGTCCGGTGCCGTCACCCTGCGAACCACCGCCGGCGAAATGGTGGTCCCCAAAGCCAACCTCCGCCGCCGCACCACCTCCGAAAAATCCCTCATGCCCGAAGGCCTCCTGGATTCCCTCAGCGAGCGCGAACAAATCGAACTTCTGAAATTCCTGACGACGAATTGAATCCATTGGTTCGTCATTTGCCGCCTTTGCCGCGAGTGATATACTGGTTTTGTGACGATCAACCTTCCGGGCTGCGAAGCAACCGAACGACTCACGCCTGGATTGAACCGATTGGAAATGGATGGACAGTTCTGGATCGGGCACGGGCTTCGCGAGCGAGTATTGAAACTTGCTGGTGAAGCCAGTTGATTGGGCTGCGAGCCTTCGTGCCGATTGCGCCAACTGGAACCCGCTTCGCCTCAAGCTGGCCCCGGCGAAAGCCCGTGACTGCCTTCCATCCCGCCTGCTATGCTTCGCCCGATGCAGACTTTCCGATCGGACAAGTTTTGGGCCGGGATTGTGTTCGTTGGCTTGGTCCTGACCAGCGGATCGCTCCGCGCGGATGATGGGCCGCCCCCGGTTGCCGGTAGCACCAACGGGTTGGCCGCCGGGCACTCGCTGCACGGCGAGGTGTTTAACGAGGGACCGCGTCAAGCCGCCGTCCTCATGCCCGGCACCGGAAAGGTGAAACTGGCGATCACCAGCATGAATTCCGAGGCGCAGGCCTTTTTCAATCAGGGTGTCGGACAACTCCACGGATTCTGGTTCTTCGAAGCGGAACGCTCTTTCCGCCAGGTGGCTTTCCTGGACACGAATTGCGCCATGGCCTACTGGGGCATGGCCATGGCCAACGTCTACAACACCAATCGTTCCGCGGGCTTCATCAAACGGGCGCACGAACTGCAAACCAACGCGACACCGCGCGAGGTGCTCTGGATCGAGGCTTACCATTCCTTCTTTACGGATCGCAAACCCGAAACGGACCGGCGCAAGGAACTCATCAAGGGCCTCGAGAATATTGTCCAGGTGCATCCGGATGAGCTCGAAGCGAAAACCTTCCTGGCCTTCCAAATTTGGGAAAGCGAAGGGGAGGGGATTCCGGTCGGCAGCCGGCAGGCGGTGGATGCGTTGATGAACGAGATTCTCGCGGTGGAGCCGATGCACCCCATTCACCATGCCCGCATCCATATCTGGAACTACAACAAGGACGAACGCGCTTTGAATTCCGCTGCGCTGTGCGGTCAATCGGCTCCCGGCATCGCGCACATGTGGCACATGCCGGGCCATACCTACAGCGCGCTCAAGCGCTTTGAGGATGCGGCGTGGCAGCAGGAAGCCGCCGCCCGCACGGATCACGCGCATATCATGGCCGCGCGCATTTTGCCGGATCAAATTCACAATTTTGCCCACAACAACCAATGGCTGTGCGAGGATCTGCTTTACTGCGGCCGCGTCCAGGACGCCATCGATCTGGCCAAGAACATGATCGAGCTGCCGCGTCATCCGAAATACAACACCCTCAATCGCCAGGAAGGCACCATCGCCTACGATAAGAATGACGGCAGTTCCATGCAGGGCCGGCACCGCCTATTCGACGCCTTGCTCAGCTACGAGCTTTGGACCGATATGCTCGCGCTCGCCGACACGTTTTATCTTGATCCCACCGAGCTTCCCGAGGAGCAGGCCCGCCGCGCCCATGCGCTGGCCCTGGCCCATTTTGCGCAGGGCAACACCAACCGGGCCGGTGAATTCCTGAAGACGCTCGACGACTGCTGGAAGCAGTTGAAGACCGAACGCTTCGAGGCCACGGAAAAAGCTGAGGAAACCGCGAAAAAGGATCACGCGGACGCGACCAAAGCCATGGTGGAAGCCATGAAGGGGTTCAATGAGCGGTTTGAGCGCGTGGACAATTATCGCGCGGAATTGAAGGTGCGCTTCGCCCTCGCCGCCGGGGAAACCAATTCGGCCCGTGAGCTCTTGGCCGCCGCCGGTAGCGTCGCGAAGGCACGTCGTATTCAGCTGCTCCAGGAGGTGGGCGATACAACCAATGCGGTCAAGGTGGCCCGGGAATTACTGAATGATGGCACCAACCAAGCGCCGTCACTGGCCCTGGCCGCCCAGGTTCTTTGGGGTTTGGGCGAAACGAATCAGGCCACCAATGCCTTCCATCAGTTGCAGGCGATCTCCTCGCATTTCGATCTGACCACTCCCATCTTTGCCCGCCTCGCCCCACTCGCCGCTTACTGCGGTTTTCCGGCGGATTGGAAAGTCCCGGTGGTGGTCCGGCCGGACACCGGCAACCGCCCGTCGCTTGATTCACTGGGACCTTTCCGGTGGCAGCCTTATGCGGCGCCGGAATGGACCCTGCCGGACTCGGCTCACCACGACCGTGCCCTGGCGGATTATCGCGGACGACCCGTGTTGGTGGTTTTCTATCTGGGCGCCGGTTGCATTCACTGCGTTGAGCAGCTCAACCTCCTGGGCCCGGCGGCCAAGGACTTCCAGGCGGCCGGCATCAATATCGTGGCGATTGGCACCGACAGTGTCGAAGCGCTGGATCGAACGCTGGGCAAATCAAAGTTGGAGGGTGGTTTTCCCTTTCCCATTTGCTCGGACAGTTCGCTGGCGGCATTCAAGGCCTACCGCGCCTACGACGATTTCGAGCAAATGCCCTTGCACGGAACGTTTTTGGTGGATCGTGACGGCAAGGTGCGCTGGCAGGACGTGGGTTACGAGCCCTTCACTGATCTCAAGTTCCTCCTCAACGAATCCAACCGGCTGCTCGCCTTGCCGGGTGCTTTAGTTCGCCGTTGACGCAACAGGGGTCCTCGATTTTGCCATCATTGCTCCGGGGCGCCCAGTGCCCCCGGAGTGGAGATTGGCATGGGTATGTTCGCGGACCAAAAAGTGCGGACTGTATTTTTCCTGCGTCCTCCGCTACTGTTGCGTTCCGAAAAAAATCATATGACTATGATCCCACCCTCAAACATTAAATCGCGGACGCTCACCGGGTTGGCCTTGCTCGCCGCGCTCGCCGGACCGGCCTTGGCGCAAACCCAGGCTCCCGCATCCGAACCCGCTGATCCCTATATTTGGTTGGAGGAGTTTTCGTCGTCGCGGGCCATGGCCTGGGTGGAGAGCCATAACGCCACCTCGACCAAGCGGCTGGAGGCGGACACGCGTTACGCGCGAAATTACAACGAGGCGCTGGAGATCGCCGGATCACGGGATCGGATTCCCCAGCCCCAGTTCGTGCATGGGGAGATTTACAATTTCTGGCAGGACCCCGGGCATTTGCGCGGCATCTGGCGCAAGACCACCCTCGCGGATTACAGTTCCGCCGAGCCGCATTGGACGACCGTCCTGGACATCGACGCACTGAACAAGGCCGAGGGCAAAAGCTGGGTCTTCAAGGGCGCCGACTTCTTGCGGCCCGACGAAGCGCGCTGCCTCATTCACCTCTCTGACGGGGGCGAAGACGCAGTGGTTGCCCGCGAGTATGACCTCGAGAAAAATCAATTCGTGGACGGCGGCTTCACGCTGCCGCGCGGCAAGCATCGCATCGCGTGGGAGAATCAGGACTCACTGCTGGTTTCCACGGACTGGACGCCGGGCGAGGTCACCACGAGCGGCTATCCGTTCATCGTGAAGCGCCTGAAGCGCGGTCAGCCATTGAGCGCGGCGGTTGAAGTGTTCCGCGGCACGAAGGATGACGGCGGTTATGGAGTCTCACCGGCGGTGATCCAGGATGCCCAAGGCCGCACCCTGACGCTGATTGAGCGCCCCTTGGACACCTTTCACAGCGAGAAATACGTGCTCACCGAACGCGGCGTGGAACGGTTGGCGGTTCCCGCCAAGACGCGCGTCGCGGAGCTCGTCGCCGGGCGGGTGATCTTCGCGCTCGACGAATCCTGGACCGTGGCTGGTCATACCTTCGAGCCCGGGTCGCTCGTGCAGACTGATCTCAACGCCACGAAAAAAGCGCCGGGCGCGCTCCAGCCGTCGCTGATCTGGGCGCCGGGCGCCCGCGAAGCGCTGAACGGCGTTTCCTCCACCCGGGACAAGCTGATCGTCGGCATTCTCGATAACGTGCAGGGCAAGGCCTACGTCTACACACCGGCCGGTGAAGGCTGGACCCGGAAACCGCTGCCCTTGCCCGCGAATATAGCGGTGAATTTCGGCTCCGCGGACGCCAAGTCCAACCGGGCTTTTGTCGGCACTTCCGGCTTTCTTTCGCCCACCGCTCTCTGGCTCGCCGACCTGGACGAAGTGACCGTGCGCACGGTGAAGACGCTGCCCCCGAAATTTGATGCCTCGGCCGATGTGGTCGACCAATTCGAGGCGACCTCCAGCGACGGAACCAAAATCCCGTATTTCCTCGTGCATCGCAAGACCGCCCCGCTCGACGGCTCAACCCCGACCCTGATGACCGCCTACGGTGGCTTCCAAGTCTCCCGGACCCCGGCCTATTCCGGGGAGAATGGCAAACTCTGGCTGGAGCGCGGCGGCGCGTTCGTGCTGGCCAACATCCGCGGGGGCGGGGAGTTCGGGCCGAAGTGGCATGAGGCGGGGCTGGGCGTGAAACGCCAGATTATTTACGACGATTTCACCGCGGTTGCCCGGGATCTGTTCGCCCGCAAAATCACGTCCCCGCGGCGGCTGGGCATCCAGGGCGGCTCGAATGGCGGACTGCTGATGGGTGTGCAATTCACCCAACACCCCGAGTTGTGGAACGCCGTCGTGATCCAGGTACCGTTGCTGGACATGATTCGCATTTCCAAAATCGCGGCGGGCTCCAGTTGGCAGGGCGAATACGGCGACGTGAACGCCGATCCCGCCGTCCGGGAATTCTGGTTGAAAACCTCGCCCTACCACAATCTCCGGAAAGGCGTCACCTATCCCGAACCCTTCATCTTCACCACGACGAAGGATGACCGCGTGGGTCCCCAACACGCGCGTAAATTCGCCGCCCGCATGGAAGAAATGGGTCTGCCCTTCTTCTACTACGAAAACACCGAAGGCGGCCATGGCGCCGGCGCCGATTTGAAACAGGCCGCCCGCACCGCCGCCCTCACCATGACGTACCTCCAAGAAAAGCTCATGGACCGCGACGAGACAGTAAAGCCGTAAGCGACCCCAACGACACCACCCAACAATCGGCAGGGCGGGCCGCACCCGGAAGAATTCGGGGGGCCCGGCCTTTATGGTTCGTTCCAAGCGCCGCCTCCATTTGACGTCGTCTTCTCGGGGGGGCGACCCTTTGTGTGGGGCCCCAGTTTGACCTCAGGGAGAGTTTTGGCCGATTTTGGCCTCTTTTTCCTGCGCGGTAAACAGATGGGATTTTCTTTCAAGCGGAAAGAGCCGAAGGCTGAATTCAAGTCTCCTTTCACCCCACTCACCGCCAGTACCCCACCGCCCGATGCTCACGATGACGCCGCCATCACGGTGAGCGGATCCCAAAAAAATTCAGATTCGGTTGTCCAAAAACTGTGCCTTTCTGGAAGTACTACACAGACCCCTTGGCGAAACAAATGTCGACAGACGTGAAATCTCAGATCGACGGCGCAACCGTTGCGCCGCTGCCGTTGTTTTCGTTATCGTTAAATATGTCCAAAACCCTGATTCAATCTTGCCTGCGCGTTGTCGTTGCCGCCGCTGCGATTTGTTTTAATAGCCTCCACGTCAACGCCGCGGAGGTTCCCGTCACGGACCCGACCCTGCCCAAGGTCCAACCCAACTGGAAGGTCGAAACGGTGCTGCAACCGCCGGAGTTGATCGATCCCAGCGTGGTGTGTGTCGCGCCAGATGGCCGCGTGTTCGTCGCGCAGGATCCCATTGACATGAACAGCAGTCTGCCGAGCAATTCGGCGGGCGACAGTATTCTCTGCTTCCATCCCGACGGGCACATCACCCTCTTTGCAACCAATCTGCACGCGGTGTTCGGCCTGGCGTACCTCGACGGAAAGCTGTACGTGCACCACACCCCCCAATTCAGTGTGTTTACGGATGATCAGGGCGTCGGCAAGGATCAGGTGGATCTCTTCACCACCAATCCCAACCCGAACCTCAACGGCCGGGGTTTTAACGATCATATCCCTTCCAATCTTCGGTTGGGGATGGATGGCTGGTTTTACATGACCACGGGCGACAAGGGAATTTACGGAGCAGTCGGCAAGGACGGCAGCAAGGTGAATCTGCAAGGGGGCGGGATTATGCGATTCCGCCCCGATGCGTCTCATCTGGAGATCTACGCCAACGGCACGCGCAACCACCTGGATGTCGCCATCAATTCGGAAGACGAGATGTTCACTTACGACAACACCGACGACGGCCTTGGCTGGTTCACCCGGGTAACGCACATGGTGGACGGCGGCTTCTATGGCTACCCGTACGACTACAAGCCCCAGCGTCCCTACACCTTGTGGATGATGGCGGATTACGGCGGCGGAGCGCCGACCGGCGCCCTGGCCTATAACGAGGATGCCCTCCCCAAAGAATATCGTGGAAATTTGTTCTTCTGCGAGTGGGGCCGCCGCCAACTCCTGCGCCTGAAAGTCTCGCGCGACGGAGCCACCTATCAGGTGGATGCTCGCGTGCAGGTGGACGGACAAGATTTTATGGTGCCCGGCACCCGGGAATTCCGCCCGAATGGCATTGCCATTTCGCCGGACGGCCTGAGCTTTTATATCACGGACTGGAATGTCAATGGCTGGCGGCGCCCCAATGCTGTCGCTGGCCGGCTGTTAAAAGTCACTTACACCGGCCCCAGCCAAGCCGCTGCCAAACCGCAGTGGTGGCTCCCGGCCGCGCAAGGTCGCCCCTTCCAGGCCACCACGGAAGCGTTGCTCGCGGGCCTCCGCCATCCGGCTCAAAGCGTTCGCCTGGTCGCCCAGCGCCGGTTGGCCGAACGCGGCCCGGAGGTCGTGGCTCCCTTGGTAAAGTTGCTCGCGGACGCCGGAGCTCCCGCCCCCGCGCGCTGGCACGCCATCTGGGCTCTGGACGCGATGGATGGAGGACTATCTGCCCGCAAGGAAATCCTCGCCCTGGCGTCGTCCGCCGAAGACCTGTCGGTTCGCGCGCAGGCGATTCGTCAACTCGGCACCTGCCAGGCCCGGGAGGCGGTGCCACCGCTGGTGGCCGCGTTGCAAGATTCCAGCCCGGTCATCCGCTTCCGCGCCGCCGCCGCACTCGGCCGCATTGGGGATGCCACCGTGGTTCCAGCCATGCTTCCGGCGCTGGAGGATAAAGACTTGTTCGCGCGCTATTCCGTGTTCAAAGCCTTGAACCGGATTGGCCGGGCGGATGGCCGGGCGTGGGGCGCGCTGGCGCTGGGATTCGAAAGCAAAAGTGCGGCCGTCCGTGAAGGCGTTGGTTTTGCGCTGCGGGATGCGTTTGAGGAAACGAATGTCCAGGCGCTCGCCGAGTTCGCGACTTCGACGCGCCACCCGCCCGAGGCCCGCGCGGAGGCCTTGACTGCCCTTGCCGAATTGCATCACCAACGGCCCGCCTGGACCGGCACTTGGTGGAACACCCAGCCGGCGCGCGGTTTGCCGCCCGCGAAAACGGTCGAATGGGCGGGCACTTCCACCGTGCTGGCTGCAATCCAGGCCGACTTGCAGGATGCCGAACTGGCGCCGCGACGGGCCGCGGTGCTGGCCCTCGCGGTGGCTTCGGATACCCCGGCGGGCCCGCGCTTGCGCGAGATGTTCGCCCGCGAGACGAGTCGGGAGATGCAATTGGCCGTGCTCCGAGCGTTGGGCAACCTGAAGGATCCCGAATCCGCGCCTTTCCTCGCCGGGATTTTGACCAACCCCGCTCCGAATGCTGATTTGTTTGCGGAAGCCATCCCCGCGGCCGGAAAGATCGGGGGCCAAACCTTGACGGAGGCGTTGATTACGCTGGCCGCTTCCCCATCGGATACGCATGCGGTGCTGGTCGCCAATGCGCTGGGAACCACCAAGAACGCCGCCGCTGTTCCCGCCACTGTGCAATTGCTGCACCGGCCGAATCCCGCGGTGCGCGCCGCAGCCCGGGATGCGCTCGTCAGCATCGGCACCCCCGCCGGTGGTCGTGGGGGTGGTGGCTTTGGGTTCGGGCAGCCACCGGCCGCCAATCCGGCCGTGAATGCACTGATTGAACTGTTGGATGACCCGGATCTCGCCGTGCGCCGAACGGCCATCCTGGCGGTGGGGCAGATGAAGACCCGGCGGGCGGTGCCCAAACTTCTGGCGCTCTACCAGAGCGGCGACACCCGGGCCGACGCCCTCAAGGCCCTGGTCCAGATTCCGGATGTCCAGGCGCTGGACGCGTATCTCGATGCCCTGGCCAGTCCGGATCCGGCGCTCGGTAATTTCGCCCGCAGCGCGTTGGAAAACATGCAGGTCCGGGACCAGGCCCTGAAACTTATCGAAGCCAAACATGAACAGCAGCCCTTCACCGGACAGGTGCTGGCGGCTTTGCAGCGGGTCTATGGCAACAACGAAAAGGCCAAAGCGGGACCACTGTTTGCCGGGAGTTCCAAACCCGCCGCGTTGGAAGATTATATCGCGTATGCCAGTCGTAATCTCGGGGATGCCGAAAAAGGCCGCGCGATTTTTCAAGGCCCAATTGGTTGCATCAATTGCCACAAAGCCGGTGGCAAGGGTGGGGATATCGGGCCGGATCTTACCGGCGTGGCCGCCAAGTACAACCGCGCCGCGTTGATCGAGTCGGTGCTATACCCCTCCCGACAAATCCTGGATGGCTATAAAAGCACCGTAGTGGACACCAAGGACGGAGAGTCCTACACCGGCTTCATCCGGGAGGAGAATGCGAAGGAATTGACCCTGTTGGATGCCGCCGGCGTCCGGCACCCCATTGCGAAGGACCAGATCAGCAAGCGCAGTGAGAGCAACTTTTCCCTGATGCCCGAAGGGTTGCAGACCGGGCTGTCGCTCGATAACTTTGCGGACCTGATCGCCTATCTGGACTCCCTCAAGGAAAAGCCGCTGGGCGCGAAAAAGTAGCATGGACGGGAAGCCCGGCGATTCCCGAATTGCGCCGACCAACATTGTGACCAATATGATGAAATTCCTTACGGTTCTCCTCGCCACCCTGTGCCTCGCTCATCCCGGCTTTGCCGCCGATCCGGCCAAACCGGGTACGGACCTTTATGTCATTGGCCCGGATTCCCAACCGCAGGACGGCGTACCCAAAGGCAAGGTCACGAAGGCGCAGATTACCAGCCAGGTTTATGACGGCGCGGTGTTCAATTATCAGGTGTACGTGCCGGCGCAATACGATGCCGCCAAACCCGCCGCGGTTTTCGTGGGGCAGGACGGAGGCAATTTTGTGCGCGAGCCGGGTGCCTGGCATGTGCCAATCGTTTTCGACAACCTGATCCACAAGCGGGAGATGCCCGTGACGATTGGCATCTTTATTGACCCAAGTTCACAGCCGCAACGCTCAATGGAATATGACACTTTGTCGGATCGCTACGCGCGCTTCCTGATGGAAGAGGTGCTGCCGGAGGTGGGCAAGAGCTACCAGTTGACGAAAGATCCTGAGGGTCGCGCCATCGCCGGATTTTCCTCGGGCGCAATTTGTGCGTTCACCGTGGCGTGGCAGCGCCCGGACGAGTTTCGCAAAGTGGTGAGTTTCTTCGGCAGTTTTACTGGGATCGCGTTTCGCCCGGCCACCACCAACCGGCCGGTCCAGTTGGGCGGCGACTCCTATCCCACGCTCATTCGCCGCAGTGCGCCGAAGCCGTTAAAAATTTTCATTCAAGACGGCTCGAATGATCTGAACAATCAATTCGGCAACTGGTTCCTCGCGAATCAACAGACGGTTTCGGCGCTCGAATTCGCCAACGCGAACAGCCGTAATCCGGATGGCCCGAAATACCTGGTGGATCACGCCTTTGGCGACGGCGGGCACACCGCCAAACATGGCGGCGCGATTTTCCCCGACATCATTCGCTGGCTTTGGAAGGGCTATGAACCGAAGGATTAACCAGAACGTGGATGGACCGGAAGCGATGGCCAAAATCGGCCAGGCAATGAAGTTGGCGTGAGAACGGACAATCCCATGGTTGGCAATCCCGCTTTGCAGCGTCAGCACGATGAAGGCGGTGGCTTGTGATGCCTCCTGTCACAACCTGGTCGGTCCGGGCGCTTCGCACCCGTTTGCCGTGGCTCCTGGGCCTGCTGCTGTGGTCGGCCGCCCCGGTCGTTCTGCCCGCGCCAGCCCGGGAACTGTTCCCCGGCGCCCGGCCATTTTTCGAGGACCACTGCGTGGCGTGCCACAATTCGGACCAGAATTCCGGTCGCCTGGATCTGACCGCACTGGAGTATCATCCCGAAGATGCGGCGAATCTGGGGCTGTGGGTGAAAATCCATGATCGGGTCCTGGCGGGCGAGATGCCGCCCAAAAAGAAGGCGCCGCCAGAGCCAGCCAAAAAGCAGGCGTTTGTCACCGGGATGGACGCTCTGCTCAAGGAGTCGGAGGCCGCGTTATTGGCGGGCGAGGGCCGGTCGATGCAACGGCGGTTGAACCGTTACGAGTATGAAAACGCCTTGCGTGATGTGCTGCACCTGCCCTGGCTCGAGGTCAAGGACCGGCTGCCCCAGGATGGTGAGGCGTACCGGTTTAACAAGAGCGGCGAAGGTCTGGACGTTTCCCATGTCCAGATGGCGCGCTACCTGGCAGTGGCGGACGACGCGTTGCGTCAGGCGATGAGCGAGGCTTACGAGCGCCCCGCTTGCCGCACCAACCGCTATTACGCGCGTGATGAATTTGGGCTGCGCAATTTTCTGCCGCGGGAAAACGGCACGTTGCCCGACCGGCTGTCGTTTCCGGTGCTCGATTCCCGTGCCCAGCCGGACGTGCGCGCCGGTCGCGAGCCCATCTCCAGCCCGGCGACCCGCGAGCGGGAAGCCGTCGGCAAGGTCGCCAGCACTTTCAGCGACTCCGGTAGTTACAGTTGGTCCCAGTTTCGCGCCCCCGCCGGCGGCGAATATCGCCTGCGGGTCGCCGGGTATTCCGTCTGGGTCGGTGGCGGTGGCATTGGTCGGTGGTTTTATGAAGGTCAGGGCGAAGCCAAAGCGCCGGTGTTTTACCTGCCCTTGTGGCACCGGCCCAATCTCGACGAGGTCTGGCCCGGCCGCGGCCGCGAGCCAATGGGCATCTACGCGCAATCAGGCGGTCGGAAGCGGCCCGTTGGTGCCTTCGACTTTGTGCCGGCCCCGGCGACGAACGAACTGACGGTGACTTTGCTTCCTGGCGAAGTTATTCAAACGGATGGCTCGCGCCTTTTTCGCACGCGCGTCAGTGGCACGGACGAGCAATACGTCAACCCGCTAGCCCAACCCGACGGCCTGCCCGGTTACGCCGTGCAGTGGCTGGAAGTCGCCGGCCCGCTGCCCGACCCCGCCGCGACGGCAGGCTACCGTCTGCTCTTTGGTGATTTGCCCATGACCCGGACGACCAACGGAACGGGCGTGAAACTGACCATCATCCCGCGGGTCGCTGCCGATCGTGGCGTTGCGGCCATCCCGGGCGGATTCGGCGGCGGCCGGGCCGGTGGACGTGGAGGCGGGCGCGGGAGCGTCACGACGACCGTGACGGTCGAAGTTGCAGCACCGCATCCACCGCAGGACGCCGAGCGGCTGCTGCGGGGGTTCCTGAAACGTGCCTATCGCCGCCCGGTCGCAGAGGCGGACGTGCGGCGGTTCCTGGCCTTCTTTGAGCATCAATCCAGCCAGGGACTTGGTTTTGCGCAATCCTTGATTTCCACTTACACCGCCGTGCTCTGTTCGCCGGGATTCGTTTTCCTGGCCGAGCGGCCTGGTCCGTTGGACGACGACGCGCTGGCGACGCGGCTGGCGTTTTTCCTGTGGAATTCGCCGCCGGACGAGGAACTGCGGGAACTCGCCGCGAGCGGCAGGTTGCACCAGCCCGAGATTCTGCGCGCGCAAACCGATCGCCTGCTGAACGATGCCAAAACGGAGCGGTTCATCGAAGCTTTCACCGATTACTGGCTGGACCTGCGGAAGATTGACGACACCTCGCCGTCGTCAACGTTATACAATGATTACGGTTTGGACGATGCGCTGAAGTTGTCGGCGATGGGGGAAACCCGCCTGTTCGTGGGGGAACTGGTGCGCCAGAATCTACCGGCGCGAAACGTGATTGCTTCGGACTTCACGTTTCTCAATGAGCGGCTCGCGCAGCATTACGGGATTGGGGGGGTGCCGGGCGCGCGCATGCGCAAAGTGACACTGTCCGCCGACGGCCTGCGCGGCGGCCTGATGACGCAGGCGAGCGTCTTGAAAGTGACCGCGAACGGGACCACGACGTCGCCGGTCATTCGCGGACATTGGATCACGGAACGGATTCTGGGAATCGACACGCCGCCGCCGCCGCCGGGAGTGCCGGCGGTGCAGCCGGACATTCGTGGCGCGGTCACCATCCGCCAGCAATTGGAAAAGCACCGGGCGGACCCGACGTGCGCCGGTTGTCACAGCAAAATGGACCCGGCGGGCTTTGCGTTGGAGAGCTTCGATGTCATGGGCGGCTGGCGCGACCACTATCGCGCCGCCCTGACGCCCGGCGTCCCGCCCGAACCGGGCCATGGCATGGACGGCCAGGCGTTCGCGTTTCATTACGCGTTGCCGGTGGATTGCGCGGGCGAACTGCCGGATGGCCGCCGCTTTGCTGACGTCAAGGAACTCAAGCGCCTGCTGCTCCTGGACGAGACCCCTATCGCGCGCAATCTGGCGCGGCAACTTGCCATTTACGCGACCGGGGCGCCGGTCCGTTATTCGGATCGCGCGGCCATAGATACGATTCTGCAGCGCGCCGTCAGCAGCCACTACGGGGTCCGCGACCTCATCCGGGAAATCGTGCAAAGCGACCTCTTTAAACAAAAATGAACGCCCGTCGCCAACCTCCGCCGCTTATGAATTCCCCGCGGCCCGCCCGCCCGTCCGCCCCGCATATTGCCTCCCGCCGCGCATTGTCGCGCCGCCGATTTCTTCGCGGGACGGGGATCGCCCTGGCGTTGCCCTGGCTCGATTCGATGCTCCCGGCCTTCGCACGCCCGGCCGATCAAGCTGCGTCGCCGCTGGCGGCGGGCAGGGATCCCCGACGCATGTTCGGCGTCTGCAACAACCTGGGCCTGCTGCCCGGCGGCTTTTTCCCGCGGGACCAGGGCCCGGATTACACCCTGTCACCCTATCTGGAACGGCTGCGGGAACATCGTCATGACTTCACCGTGTTCACCGGCGTCTCGCATCCCAACGTGGACGGCGGCCACCCTACGGATGTCAGCTTTCTGACCGCGGCGCCGCACCCGGCGGGCAGCTCTTTCCGCAACACCATTTCGCTGGATCAATTCATCGCCGAAAGGATCGGCTCCGCCACCCGTTTTCCCTCGCTCACGCTGGCCGTAAACTCCGGACGCTCAAGCCTGTCCTGGACCGGTGCTGGCGTGGGGGTCCCGCCCGAGGAAAAGGCGTCGGAGGTTTTCCGCCAGCTCTTTGTTCAGGGGACGGCCGAGGAGGTGGCGGCCCAGATTCGCAGCCTCGACACCGGGCGCAGCATCCTGGACACCGTGGCCGATCAGGCGAAGGAGCTGCAGCAAGATCTCGGCCCGCGCGATCGCAGCCGGCTCGACCAGTATTTTACCAGTGTCCGCGACCTGGAACACCGCCTGCGGGAATCGCGGGGCTGGGAAAGTAAACCCAAACCAGTCGTGCGCGCCACCCCGCCCCAGGATCCCGCCTCACCGGCTCAATACATGGCCAAGGTGAAGGTGATGTACGATCTGGTCCGGCTGGCCTTCGAGACCGATTCCACGCGGGCGGTAACCCTCATGCTCAACAGCGTGGGCACCCCGGTGGTCGAACTGGCCGGTGAAACCATCACCGACGGCTATCACAACCTGTCCCATCATGGTCAGGCCCCCGACAAACTCGCGCAGCTGAAAACTTTGGACGAATGGCACATGAAACTCCTTGCCGGCCTGTTCCAGGACCTCAAATCGGTCCAGGAAGGGGAGGCCAGCCTTTTGGACCGCACGATGATTCTTTATGGCTCGAATCTGGGCGACGCCAACGCGCATTCGACGACGAACCTGCCGCTGCTGTTCGCCGGTGGCGGTTTCAAACACGGCCGGCATCTGGTCTTTGATCAGCCGGAGAATTACCCGTTGCCCAACTTGTTTGTTTCCATGCTGCAACGGATGGGCTTGGAGGAAACCAAGTTCGCCTCCTCCACCGGGACCATGCGCGGACTGGAATTCGCATGAATCCGCTTCCTCCCAAACTGCGCCTCGGCCTGTTCGTGCTTGCCTTCGCGGCGTCTGCTCACAGCCAGGAGATCGTCCTGCATTTTGACCAGGAAACCGTCGGCAAACCCGTTCCCGCCTACACGAATGCCGGTGTGATCTTCACCCCGGCCCACCCCGCGACCAAGAGCAAGGCCGTGCCGCGGGTCATGTTTTTTCCCCACTTGAAAACCGTCCGGAAGGGCATCCTCAATGCCATGGCCGATGACCCGATTCCAGTCAAGGTGCGGTTCCCGCAGGCTGCCTCCTCCGTCACCTTGGTCCTCTGGGGGGCAACGGGTTGTCCGGCCCGGTTGGAAGCCTTCGCCGCCGATGGCCGGCGGCTGGACCAGGTTTCCCTCCCCGCGGTGCCGGGGCGGACCTCGCCGGCGGACCCCGTGCCGTCTTTTGAGTTGACCGTCAAAGCGTCGGAAATCGCTTACGTGTGCTTTAGCGGGCCGCGGGCCGGAGAATATCTGGCCGCAGAGGAGGTTCGCTTCACCCCGCAGAACGTTTCCCCGGCCAGCCAGCCGCCGACCCACAAGGATTGACGAGCCGCCGGGTAGATCTGCGCCCAGCATCCCATCCGTTCGCGGATGCCGGTCGGTCAAATTTGGGAGCATTGTCCCGCGTCGATCCCCTTGTCACTCGCTTAAGGCCATCGAAAACCACCTTGAGATTCCACCACAGATTTGTCATTGTGTGTCCCGCGGCGCGAGTGGTGAAATGGCAGACACGCCAGACTTAGGATCTGGTCCCGTAAGGGGTGGAGGTTCAAGTCCTCTCTCGCGCACCATTTTTACTGAGAAAAATGAGAAAAGTGGGTTTTACCGCATAGATTCCGCACAGAATCAGAACCATTTGGGAAATGTCCACGTTGGCAGGTTGAAATTCCCAATCAAAATCAAATTCCGCAAGGCCGTTGCCCCGTTTACGGCAAATGCCCCTCGTGCCCGTTTTACCGAGGCGGAGTTTGCGAACCTGCTTCGGCGATATTCAGCTCACGGCCATGGTATCCCGATCCATGGCTGAATTGCGAATTTCATTTCATGGCGGAGATGAGTCCGAAATTGACTGCCTGCTCGTCCAACGCTCCGGTGCGGCGGAAATAAGCCAACGATTCGTCGAAGGAGCCGACGGGCATGCGGCTGTTGAGGTCGATCAGCTTGTGGGCGAAGGTAATGAAGGGTTCGAAATTCCCGTTTGCGGTCAAAGCCTCCAAGACGGTGAGATAATCATTGCGCAGCGAGGTGGAAAGCACTAACCGGGCCTGGCCGGCAGCTTCGAGTTCCGCATTCATTCCCAATCGGGAAATCCGCCCGTTGCCATCATTAAAGGGATGGACCTCCGCGATTAGAAACAGCATATAAAGCGCGCGGGCGGTGGCATGGGGTAGATCGTGGATGGCTTGCCAACCGCGGGCGAGTGTTTCGGTGACCAGCTCCGGCGCGACAAAGACCCGGGAACCGAATTCATTGTTCGTTTTTTTGAAAACTCCAGGTTCAATGGCCAGGCGGCTGGCCATCATCCGGGCGTGCCGCCGCTTGAGCAACTCCAGCAGGTGTGATGCATCCCGGGGCACTTCGCCGCTGATCTTGGGATCGATGATCAAGCGGTAGGTTTCCCGAACCTCATGGGCGTCATCCGGGCGTTTATGTTCCAGGGCTTTGGCGGCTTGCGGGTCGTAGACAATCGCCCGCGCTTCCTCGACTGTGAATTTGGTGCCTTCAATGAAGTTGGAAAAATACGCTTCCCAAAAAGCCCGATTCTCGAATTCGGGTGCTGCCGGCCGGGGCAACTCGGCGAAACGCTCCGCGGCCAGACGCGCTTGAAGCGTTCCGAAGAGGGTTAGTCGCTCGGGATCGAAAGGCTTGCGGTGGGACCGGGAACGCAGGACCTCGGTGGTGAGCCGGCGACCGTTTTTTTCGCCACGGATCGCCGCCACGATTTGGTTGAGTTCCTGGAGTTCCCGTGGCCAATTGAGGCGGGCGGCCAAACCCTGCGCCTGCTCGTGGAGCTCTTTCAACCACCGCCATCCAAAAATCCGCAGGTAACGATCCAGCCAAAGTTCAAGTTGTTTGTCGGAGAGCGTTTTGGGCTCGTCGTCGCCGTGCGCCCGGGCAATTTGCAGGTTCTCAAGGACGGCGCGAACCTGGCCGGATTGGAACAACTCCAAGCCTTCAGCCACGGGAATTCGACTGTCGTTTGGGAGCGCATTTGGACCGCATTGGGCTGCCGGACCGCGCCAAATGCGGATCTCCAAACCAGGCAATTGCCGCACCGGGGCCACGGCACCCGGCAATGTGAGGTGCAGCCGACCACCGGGGGAGACATTGTTTTCCAAGGCCGAGCGGTGACTGATTATGGCACCAGGGTAAAAATGGGCAGCGATCTCCAGCCGATGCCGGCGGACGATTTCCTCCGCTGGAGATTTCAAATCGTCGGTGAATAGTTTAGGGGCGACTTTCCGAAGCCTCCCGGCCTTAATGGCCCGGGCATTTTCAAGCGAACTTGCGGCACTGGCGAACAGAATTCCCATAACAATTCGTACAATTCGATCCAGAAAAAGGATCAAAATGCTATTTTTGATAATATTAGACACGATTTGTGAAAACATCCATAACATTTAACATGTCGGCCAAATGCCTCCTGCGACAGTTTGTGGTTGAGGTTTGGACAGTCCGTAATAAATCATGGGTTTTGGAAAAAAATCGACACTGGAATGATATGTTTGATGATATTAGACAAACATTATATCAATATTCATCGAATATGATCAGGGATGCGCAAGTCCGAATCGTCTGGGACAGGGTAAGCGGGAGCGGCAATTTGGTGAGTGGCGACCGAGAGGCGTGTTCGGGAGAGCGAGGCGAGTTTGGGAGGGTCACGGAGCAATGGAGCAGGGGAGGGGGGCGCCGCGTTTTTCGATTATTGGTCAGGAGCTGAGCAAGCGGGTTTAGGAGTTTTTATTCCTCTCTCGCGCACCATCGTTTTCCGGCTCGACAGGGCGCTGGCGGGAACGTATCTGATGCCAAATGAGTGATGCGAGCAAGCGGGAGTTGAGCCTGGAATCTTACCACGTTTTGCGCGGGCAAATCGAGCACGAGGATCAACTCATCAATCACCGGCTCTCCTGGCTCGTCAGCGCCCAATCTTTCCTGCTCACCGCGTACGCCATCACGCTGAATGCCCCTGTCCAGTTTAGCATTCCCGCGTATGAACACTTGAACCGGATACTTTTCCGGTTGTTGCCGTTGTCCGGCCTCGCGGTGGTGACGCTGATTTATTTGACAATTATTGCGGCGATTCTGGCGTTGCTGCGGTTGCGGGCGCTGGCCGATGGAGAATTGCCCGGGGGGTTGCCGCCGATTCATGGGCACCGGGGCACCATGTGGCTGGGATTGATCGGCCCGTTGCTGATTCCCTGCGTGTTTGCCGTCGTTTGGATCGTCCTGGCGGTGAATGGGGCGGGGCATTGATTTTCCGCCAGTCCCTCCCGCCCCGGATTCAAGTCATGCTGCGGACCAGTCCGTAAACGCCCACGGTCAGGGCGGCCAGCGCGTCGCCGGCGATGAAGCCGCCGCCAGCCAGGGAGGTAGTGCTCATATCGGGGGGCAGTTCGATGCCATCGGCCGCGGGTGGTTGGGGATAGAGCCGGGTGCGTAATGTTTCAAAAGTGGTGGCCACCGCGCCGCCGATCCCCCACCAGAGGACCGAAACGAATTCGACGAATCCGCCAAAGGCATAGGCATAAGGACTGGGGAGAAACACGGCATCGAGCAGAAAGTCCGTGGCGTGGCCGACCCGGGAGGAGCGCGTGAAAGCCTGGTAACGCGGGCGACTCTTGATGATTTTGCGGGCCGTTTCGATGAGGAGTCCGAGCAGGACGCCCAGGCGGAGCGCCTGCATGACCTCCGGTTGATCCCGGGTGATGCCGCGCAAAGCGCCCACCATTTTGAAGGTGAAAGCCGATTGCCATTTCTCCGCCCCTGGCAGATTGGGATGGGCGAATTGATCCTGGACGAGGATGGGATAGGCGCTCATGAAAAGCCGGGCGAGTCCCACGGTCAGGATGGCCCCAGCGACGATGCCGATGACCTGGTACCGGAATTGAATGATGCGATTCGTGCCCAGGCGCCAGCCGGTGGAGCGATCCTGCTGCATATCGCCGCCCTCGCTGGTGGCAATGGCGAGCACCGAGGCGCAGAGCAACCCGATTCCGGGATCGCGCAGCCCCAGGGCCGCAAAAATAAACACGGAGATCACGAACGCGCTGGAGATCGGGTTGAAATCGGAGATGCCCAGGGCGATTCCGTTGGTAAGCACAAAAAGGAAGCAGAGTCCCACGGCCACGACCAGGTAAAAGACGGGCTGGTGCAAAAGCCGGCTGCCCAGCAGGACTGTGCCCGTCCCCCAAAACGCCACCCAGGCCACCAGCCGCCACAAGTTGACCCGTTTCCAATCCTCCGCCGGCAAAGGTGCGGCGTCGCGCGGAGCCCGGAAGCGGCGGATTGTCTCGATAAAAATAATTAGCAGATCCAGGGCCGCGGCCCCCAGAATGCCACCGAGGGAGATGACAAAGCCGATTTTGCGATAATGATCATTCGGGCCCAGCCAGTGGATTTCCTTCAGATGCGGCGTCTGCCACCAGCCGATCAACGCGACCACCAAGGCGGGAATGGCGACCCGGGCGCCGACAATCAGGCCGCCACCCAATGTGGAAAAGGACAGTCCCGTGGCGGCGAGCCACGCAACTTTGGTCGTGGCCAGGCCCCCGGCGTAACCAGCCACCAGGCTGCTCCCCAGCATGGCGATGGAACGGCGGAGGAGATTCCGATCCGTGAGCGCCCGGAGGATGTTGGCCACGGCGAGGCCGGACGGATAGGTCAGGCGCAGGCGGTCCACCAGGATGGGGGTATACAGCATGCCAACCCCCACGCCGAACATGCCGATGCACAAAAAATAAAGGACCAACTGCCAGGCGGGCGGGGCCGGCAATCCCATCCAGACCATGGCCTGGACGAGCGGGGCCATGGCGGCCATCCCGGCCACGGAGGCGGCCATGGTTTGCATGTAATTGGCACCATGCTTGCCCTCGGGCCCATAGGGCAGCGTGACCGTGCTGCCGAGGATTCCGGCGAGGACCTGGCCCGCCACAAAAAAACCAATCGAGAAATTCATGTACGCCGCCGAGATGCCCCCGAGCGGACCAAGGATGAAAATCGCCACGCACGTGAGCATGACGTGATAGGCTGGGGAGCCGATCCGGGGCAGGAACCGATGGGGCTTGCCGGCGGTCAAAGGACCAGGCGATCCGACCGGATCGGCTGGACCGGCTTTCATACCTTGGCCCAGGCAAAGTCGGGCAACAGCCGCACGCCATTCCCGTTCTCGACCGGGAATACAGCCTGCCCCTTGACCACCCGTACGCCGGTGGCGATGTCGCGGGCGATGAGCTCGGCGCCATCCATATCGACGTAATCCAGCAGCGGCAGCAGTTGGGCGATGGCGCTGATACCGACGGTCGATTCCGCCATGCATCCGACCATCACCTTCAGGCCGAGTTCCCGGGCCTTCCGGATCATGCGTCGGGCTGGGGTGAGGCCGCCCGCCTTGGTGAGCTTGATGTTGATGCCGTGGAAATGGCCGGCGCAGCGCGCCACATCCTCCTCCACAAGACAGCTTTCGTCGGCAAGGATGGGCAGGGGAGATTCGGCGAAAAGGCGGCGCATGCCTTCCCAATTTCCGGGCGGGAGCGGTTGTTCGATGAACTGCACCCCGAGTCGCTGCAACTCCGGCGCCATGGCCAGGGTTTGCTCCACGGTCCAGGCGCAATTGGCGTCCACCCGAAACGTTGCCGTGGTATGGCGGCGCAATTCGCGCACCATGGCCAGGTCATCGGCCGTGCCGAGTTTGATCTTGTAGATGGGCCAGTCGGCGAATTCCTGCATTTTCCTCACCATGGTGGGCAGGTCGGCAATGCCAATGGTGTAATTGCTGACGGGGAGGTTTTCCAACTGCAGTCCCCAAAGCTTCCAGACTGGCTGCCACCGCAGTTTGCCCCACAGATCATGAGCGGCCTGGTCCATTGCGCAGAGAGCGAAGCGATTGTGGCCGAGAACCGGCAGGAGTCGGTTCCACAGGGCGACGGGATTGTCCATCTGTTCCGCCTCAATGTGGGGGCGGGCCGCCTCCAAGGCGGCGCGCATGGTGCGGGCGTTAAAATCCGGATAGGCGTGGGAAGAGGCGCCTTCGCCAAATCCCGTCTGCCCGCCGAAGCGCATTTCCACGATGAGGTTTTCCTGCACCGTGGTGGTGCCTTGGGAAATCGTGAAGGCATGCCTTAAGGGCAGGGCGACCTGATGAAGTTTCAATTCCATGAAAATAGTGCGTTGACCCGGACGGGACCAAATAATCCGGAATCGGGCGGATGATTACAAGCCGGCAATTGGGTAAATTTATTCGTAACCTCTTGATGCCCCTTTGGTTCTGGACTCTCTGGTCAGTCAAACTAAGCTCGCGGAAATGAATGCCAGCATTTTTTACTCCCTGGTCGTGGCGGTGGTTGTGAGCCTGGTGCTTTTGCCCCAACCCGCCCGGGCGGCCCAACCGGCGGCCAAATTGCCCGCCAACCTGGATTTCGCCGCCCTCGATGCTTTTTTGAATGTCGCAGTGAAGACCAATGCCCGGGTCGGCTTTTCCCTCGCCATTGTCCGGGAAGGGAAAATTGTTCATGCCCGGGGATTTGGATTTCGCGCGCTCGCGGAGCAACTCCCGGTGGAAGTGGATACCCGCTTCGCCATCGGTTCAGTAACCAAGCAGTTTACCTGCGCCGCGGTGCTGCTGTTGGCGGAGGCTGGCAAACTTTCCGTGCGCGATTCCGTGGCCAAGTATTATCCGGACCTCACCCATGCGGCGGATATCACCTTGCTCGACCTGATGAACCACGTTTCGGGGTATCCGGATTACTATCCGCTTGATTTTGTGGATCGCGGCATGATGCAACCCATTGCGACGGACGAGGTGATCCGCCGCTTCGGGACCCGCACCCTGGATTTTCCGCCGGGAACAAAATACTCGTACAGCAACACCGGCTACCTCATCCTGGGACGGATTGTGGAGCGCGTCAGCGGCGAGGCGATGGGAGATTTTTTGCAACACCGGATTTTCGGACCCCTGGGGATGCGGAACACGGCTTACGAACCGGATATGGCCGACGACCGCCTGGCTCGCGGTTATACGGTCTTTGCGCTCAGCCCGCCCGAACCGGCGGTGCCGGAGGGCAAGGGTTGGATTGCGGCGGCGGGGGCGCTGTATTCCACCGCGTCCGATCTCGCGCTCTGGGACCTGGCCTTGCTGGAGGGCAAACTGCTGCGGCCGGAATCCTACCGCCTGATGACCACGGCACGGCAGTTGCCCGATGGGTCCACCACTGAGTATGGCTGCGGCCTGCGCGTGAGTGCGCTGGATAAGCGGGTGGTGTGGGCCCACAGCGGCATGGTGGCGGGATTCCATGCCTGGAATGGCCTGATTCCGTCCTCGAAATCCGCGGTGATCATGCTGGCCAACACGGGCAGCGGACTCGGCGATTTGCCGGACCAGATCCTGGGGCTGCTCCTCAAGGAGCATCCGAACATTCCCAAAATCTACGGACTCACCACCGCGGAAGCGGCCCGGCAGTTCTTCGTGGAAATGCAGCAGGGAAAAATCGATCGCACCAAGCTGGCGGAAGAATTCAATTGGTTCCTCAATGCGGAGAATGTGGCCGCCACCGCCAAACGTCTCCAGCCTTTCGGCAAGCCGGCGAAAGTGGAAGTGCTGCGAACTTCCGAACGCGGCGGCATGGAGGTGAGTGTAACCCGGCTGACGTTCAAGTCCGGGATCTTGAAAGTGTTGATGTACCGCCGCCCGGACGGGATTATTGAGCAGTTCTTCGTGGAGGAATGATTAGGACGACGATCCGTCGCCCTTGCGCCAAGATCGGTTACCGGTCGAAGAACGGGAACAGTCGGGCCAGTTCCTTTTTATCCGGCCGGCGGCCATATTCGCAGATTTCAAAAGCTTCGGCGTAATGGACGGTGGCGGCTTTCTCGGCCCCATAAGAGTCGGTGAGGGCACTGCGAAAGCGCTCGGCGAGCCCCTGATAGCGGCGGGCGAAGTTGCTCCGGACCTCTTTGCGGCGCTGCTTTTGCAATTCCGGGTCGGTGGGCAGGAGCGCCGCCGAACCATTGGCCCCCCCTTCGTAGAATTGGGATTCCAAAGCGTCGAGGGCATCCAGCCGTTGCTCAATGACCGGGTCTATGGCCACGGCCACATCGGCGTGGAACGGATTGGGCTTCTGGAAGGAGTCCGGGTAATAAAGGAAGACCGGATTGTGGGTCAGATGGGGGACGTCCGGACAAAAGAACGGCACGGTCACCATATAGGCGGAATCCTGCATCAGCACGCCCGTATATCGGTGGTCCGGATGGTAATCATTCGGGCGGGGACCGATCACGATATCCGCGTGCCATTCGCGAATGAGCCGGGTGAAAGTGCGCCGGTTTTCAATGCTGGGCAATAGTTCGCCATCATGGATATCGAGAACTTCGCACGTGACCCCCAGGATTTGATCGGCGCGGGCCACTTCCGCCGCGCGCCGTCGGGCCAGCGGTCCGCCCGCATCCCGCCAGTGGCCGATGTCGCCATTGGTCACGGAGACCAATTTGACATGGTGGCCGCGGGCGGCCCACAGGGCGGCGGTGCCGCCGGCCTGCAGTTCGCAATCGTCCGGGTGTGCGCCAAAACAGATGATGCGCAGTTTTCCGTCCTCCGGCGGGGGTGGTGCCGGGGCGGCCGGGGCCGTCGGTGCCAGGAGCAGGACTGCCGTGGTGAGGGTGGCTAAAAAAGGGGTAAAGGGTTTCATGCGAATTTGTTGGGTGCGGCTGAAATGCAGGATAGGTTTGCCGGGAGCCCGGGGTAAAGGAAATTGGCGGCCCGCCGGAGCGGTCGAAAATTAAAATTTCCCCTTGAGGCTCTCGGCATAACCGGTCAGTTCAAGGTAGGCGCGGCCGATCTCCTTCCCGGCCTCGTCCCGTACGCGGCAGGCCCCTTCCCAATAAGAAATTCCGCCAGCCTGCCCCGCTAGTTCCTGGTCGGCCACCACCGGTTCGATGGTGAAAGTTTCTGGTTTACCAGTCGACGGGTTGAACGCCGTCAGGCGAACTCTGGTTGGATAGTCGGCCCCGGATTTGGGACTGTGCCACTTAGCCAGGGTTGTCCACTGGAACTGGTCCGGTCCGACGTGGCTAATTGCGCCCTGCGCATCGACCCAGGCAAGCGTGGAAAAAGGATCGGTGGTGCCATCCGTGCGGCGCATGCGGTAGGCCATGATTTCCCTTTGATCGAAGAATTGCACACTCAACCAGTCCCAGCCCACTTGTCCGACCCCGACCTGGCTGCTGCTGAATTCGTGATCCATCCACGCTTCGCCTGTCACGGACTGATTGGTCTCTCCCAGGGTCAGCGTGCCCGTGGCGGCCAGCCGGGGAAAGGTGAGGTAATGGCTGGCTGCCGCTGGATCGGCAGCTTTGCGAGAAACGCTGTTCGTGCCAAAAACCACCAGGGGTTTACGGGGGGCCAACTCGAGATTTAAGGCCGTGTCCGCCCCCACCGTCAGCTGGAGTTGGAGGGCTGCGGCTCCGGTGGAATTTTCCGGGAGCAACCGCAGCGACCAATTGCCGTTGCGCACGGCCAGGGTGTTGGTGGCGGAGTCCGCGTCCCAACCGGCCCGGTTAAGGCGTTCCTGAAAACGAAAGGTGCCAGCCGTTTGATCCGTGAGGGTGGCGTGGGCCAGATAGATCTGGTCATTGCGAAAGGCCGGAGCGGGGGATGAATTGGTGGAATTTGGCGGGGCGAGGGCGCGTCGGAAAAAAGTGGCTTGAAAACCGTAACGCCCGGCATTGGTGCCAAAGAGATGGCCGGTGACATACCACCATTCGATGGCGAATTCCGGATGGCTGCCATGATCGCGCGGGAAGACAAATTGCCGGCCGGGTTGCGGGACCGCGAATTCCGTCGGCGCGGCGGGCGGCGGCGCTTCACCATGGCCGGAGAAAATGCCGGACAGTACTGCCACCAGTAGCATCCCGCACACCCGGCGGTAAATCCGAAAGCGGGGTAAAATGTTGGGGCGAACCATTTTCATTCCTCTCGTTCCGCCGGCAGTCGGGCGGCCCAGCGCCCGACGCACCAGCCCACCATTACTGCGCTCGCGAGCAACAAAACCGCCAGGGCCGCCAGTTGCCCCCAAGGGCGTTCGGTTTGCAGGGTCCAGCCAAAGGTTTGCTTATTGATGCGGTGGATGAGCAGCCAGCCGAGGGCCACGCTCAACAGCAATCCCATCAAGACTCCCGCGGCCGCGGTCAGGGCGCCTTCCCCCGCGGCCGCGCCGGCGATTTCGTTCCGTCGCGTGCCAAGGGCCCGCAGCGTGGCCAATTCCGCCCGGCGTTCCCACAGCAAACTGGCCATGGTGAAAGCGAGGCCGGCGACGGCGACGACCAGCCCGATCAATTCCAACGCATAGGTGACCGCAAACGTCTGGTGGAAGATCCGCAACGACTCGCCGCGCAGGTAGGCGCTGGTAAAAATTCCGAGGCCCGGATGCTCCCGCCGCCAGGTGGCCCGGAGCGCTTCCGCATCCTGGCCCGGTTGGAGGGCCAGGATGACACTGGCCGCCAGTTCATTGCCAAACCAGTTGGTGAATTGTTGTTGCTCCACCAGCACCGAGCCGCGTTCATTGCCGTAATCCGCGAAGATTCCGGCAATCGTCAGGTGGCGCCGCCCGCCGGGAACCATGATTTCAATTTGATCTCCCCGCTGCCGTCGGAACCTTTCGGAAAACGCCTCGCTGACGATGACCAGGTCGGCATTTTTCTGCGGGTCGAACACCGCCTCCGAATCGGGCGCACTCACCCAGGCCGGTCGCGCATAGTCGCGAAAAAAGGCCAGGCGGTTCCCGATGAGCAACGTCGTGATGCCGTCTAGTTTAATTTCCATGACCTGCACCACGTTCGCCCGGGCTACCGCGGGATTTGCCAGGAGGGATTTCCAGGTGGCGGGTGAAATGCGACTGGGAGTGGACGCGGATTGCGCGCCGTCGCTCGAAATGAACAGGTCCGCTTGAAAGGTTCGGGCGATCCAGCCGCGCATGGTGACATCAAAACTGCCCACCAGGATGGCCATGCCCGCGGTCATGCCCACGGCACTGACCAGACTGGCCACCAGGAGACGGTGGCGTCCGCTGGGTGAGCGCAACTGGCTGGCGGCCAGGCGGAGTCGTACCGAGTCAAGATTCCACGAGTGGAGCAAGCGGCCGATCCCGCTGAGCAACAAACCGGCAAAGATTCCCGCCCCGAGGATCCAGCACAGCGCCGTTCCATAGGCGGCCACGGAAATCCGGCCCCCGCCCGCCAACCGTACCGGCGGCAACCACGTGAGCGCTAGGCCGAGCAAGGTGAAGGCGATTCCCAGTCCGCGATGGTGCAACAGTATACCACCGGCATAATTGGCGCCCGCCGTTCGCACGGCGATTTGGGCGGGCGGCGTGTTGGCGGCGACCCGCGCGGGCTGCCAGCCGGCCAGCATGCTGGCCAGTACGGCCAGCGTCAGGGCGAGCAAGGCTTCCGACCAAGCGAACGCCGCGGAATCCACGCTGTTGGCGAAATACAGCGCATTGACGGTGCGCCCGACCATTTGGACGGCGAATTGAGCTCCCAACCAGCCCAGCCCCAAACCGAGCAACCCGCCGGCGAGACCGATGGCCGCGGCTTCAACCAACCATGCCGCCTGGATTTGACCGGAGGTAACCCCGAGGGATCGCAGGATCGCGATTTCGCCCCGTCGCCGGACGACGGCGCCATCCAGGCCTTGAAACACCAGGTACAATCCCACCAGCAATCCGAGCAGGGAGAGAATCGTCAGGTTCAGCCGGAAAGCCTGGGTCATCAGCGCGGCGCTGGCCTGGCGATCGGCCGGTGCCGCGACCAGCCACCGGGGCGGGGTGGTGGTGGCGGTCTCCAACTGCGCCTTCACTTTGGCCCAGCGAACGGCGCGGTTCGGACCGTCTTCCAAGACGATTTCAATCCGATCCAATTGACCCGGCTTGTCGGTGAATTGTTGCAGGGCCGGCAAATCCATGATCAACAGGTTGGCGGGGGCGGCCGGTTGGCGGGGGTTCGTAGGGATGATCCCCAGAACGGTCAGGGTCACCGGATGTTCATTGATGATGAGGGCCAGGGAGGAGCCGGCTTGCAGATGATCCCGCGCGGCGAGGGCGGCGCTGATGAAGATCGATGCCGGTTGGCGCATGACCGGCCATAAACCGGGGCCTGACTTTTCTCCAGACTCGTTCTTTGCGGTGAGTGACCAACGCTGGCTGGGGTCGGCGGAATGGGTGAGATTCACGAGGGCGGGCAAATCCAGCCCCAGGATTTGAAAAGTGGGGCGCGAGCCGATGGCTTCGTGTTCTTCGCGGCTGGGCGCCACCGCACTGGCCTCCAGGACCGGCACCAGGTTCACGGGTTGGTTGCCTAGGACCGCCCGGATTTCTGCGAGGACGGCATCGGGCAGCGTTCCCACCGGAGAGCTGAGCACCCCATCGCTTTGCGAAGTGATCAACGCGGTGAAATCCTGAAAACTGGCCACCGCGGCGCGGTTGGCGAGCCGGATGGAAAAAAACGCGGCGACGCCCACGGCCAGGATGAGCAAAAGCAACGCGGAGGAAACCGGCGCCGTCCGCCAATGCCGCCAGGAAAAGCGCGACCAGAGAATTCGCAGGACAGCCGGGCGGGCGTTGGCCATGTTAATCCGCATCCCTTTGACCGCCGATTTGACCGTCGCGGAGATGTATCTCCCGATGGCAAATCCGCGCTGCCGCCGCGCTATGCGTCACCAGGAGGAGCGCGGTGCCCGTTTCATCCGTCAACTCGCGGAGCAATTCCAGGATGATCGCGCCGTGGCGGGAATCCAGGTTGCCGGTGGGTTCGTCCGCCAGCAGCAAAGCGGGGCGGTGGGACAGCGCCCGGGCGATCGCCACACGCTGCATCTCCCCGCCGGAGAGTTGTGCCGGTAGCGCCGTCGCCCGGCCCGCCACCCCCACGCGCTCCAGCAACGCCTTGACGCGGTCCCGGCGTTCCGCCGGAGCCACCCCGTTTAGTTGCAGCGGCAGTTCCACATTCTCCGCGGCGGTCAGGGTGGGCAGTAAATGAAAGAACTGGAAAATGGTTCCGATGTCGCGTCGCCGTAAAGCGGTGAGACCGTCGGCGTCCAGGGTTTCCAGGGCCACGTTCCGAAAGCGGATGCTGCCTGAATCGGGCCGGTCCACGCCCCCGAGGCAATTGAGCAATGTGGATTTGCCGCTGCCCGAGGCCCCGGTGAGCGCCAGTCTTTCGCCGGCATGCAGCGCCAGCGAGACCCCGCGGAGGACCGGTCGCTCCGCGTAGGACTTTGCCACGTCGCGGGCCACCAGCACGGGAGGGGGAGAGTCGGCAGGCCGGGCAATCATGGGATCAGGCCGCCGTGAGGGCGGCCCGGGCGTCATCCGCCGCCCCGGTTTTTTCCAGGAAGTAATCGTAACCGCCCACGTAGGCAGCTACCTGGCCGGCGTTGACGTGCAGTACTTTGGTGGCCAGTTGGCGGATGAAATGGACGTCGTGGGAAATGAAGACCAGGGTGCCTTCGTAGCGTTCGAGCGCCAGGGTGAGCGACTCGACGGTATGGATGTCCAGGTGCGTCGTGGGTTCGTCCATGAGGAGCAGGTTCGGCGGATCGACGAGGAATTTGACCAGGTTCAGCCGGCTCTTTTCCCCCCCGCTCAGCACGGACGTGATCTTGAAAATGTCGTCCTTGCGGAACATGAAGGAGCCGAGCACGCCGCGGGCCTCGTTTTCCGGCATCAGTGGGGCGCTGGCGAGCACCTCGTCGAGCACGGTGCGATTGGGATCGAGGGTGGCGGCCCGATGCTGGCTGAAGTAGCCGATCTTGGCGTTGTGGCCGAGGTCGCGTTCGCCCTGCTGGAATTCCACCACCCCGGCCAGAATCTTGAGCAGGGTGGATTTGCCCGCGCCATTGGGTCCGACGAGCACCGTACGCTCGCCGCGTTCGATGGTGAGATCCAGACCGCGGTACACGACGGTGTTGCCATACGCCATGTGGATGTTCTTCAACGAGGCGGCCCGCTGGCCGCCGCGGGGCGGGGGCGGAATCTGGAACCGGAAGGGCTTGCGGGGTGCCATGGGTTTCTCAATCAATTCAAGGCGTTCAATTGCCTTGAGCTTGCTCATGGCCTGGGAGGCTTTCGAGGCCACCGAGCGGAAGCGGTCGACGAACTGCTGCAGCGCCGCGATTTCCTTCTGCTGGTTGTTGTAAGCGGCGAGTTGTTGTTCGTAGCGTTCCTCCCGCTGCCGCAAAAAGTCCGTGTAATTGCCGGTGTAGGCGATCAGTTTGCGCTCGGAAATCTCGTGCACCTGTTCCACCACCTCATCCATGAACTGGCGGTCATGGGAAATGAGCAGGAGCGCACCGGAGTAATTCTTGAGGTAATTTTGCAGCCAGATCAGGGCGAGCAAATCGAGATGGTTCGTCGGTTCGTCGAGCAGCAGGAGGTCGGGTTCCATGACCAGCAGGCGGGCCAGTCGCGCGCGCATGATCCAACCGCCGCTCATCTCCCGGGCCGGGCGGTTGAAATCGCTGTCCCGGTAACCGAGGCCGCGCAGCATCTTCTTGGCCTTGGTTTCCACCTGCGCATCGTTCAGCGCATCGTGCTTGGCGTGCGCTTCGAGGTATTCCGGGCTGGACACGTCCCCCGCCTTCTCCAATTCGTGCAGCCGTTTTTCCAACTGCGGAAGTTCGTCCACCCGGCCGGTGGCCACGTCCAGAATGGTTTCGTCGCCATGCGCTTCGCCCTCCTGCGGGAGATAGCCGACCATGGTCCAGGCGTCGCGTTCGATGACGCCGGCGTCCGGTTCCCGTTGGCCAAGGATGAGGGAGAACAAGGTGGTTTTGCCGGCGCCGTTGGGGCCGACCAAGGCCACCCGGTCGCCCGCGTTCACCTGGAACGTGGCGTTTTCAAAGAGGACCCGGGCCCCCAAAGTGATCTTTAATTCGCGAATCGTGAGCATGAAACAATTGTGTTCAAAACCGGTTTGTCGTGCCGGACGGAGGGGAAGCGTACCTGACCTCCACCGGCGCCGGAGCATGGTTTCCCCCCGGTTGCGACAAGCGGAAAAGGGTACCCTGAAATGACCGGTAGTCAATGGCCGGTTTTGGGGCGCCATTTTCCGCTTGGCGATTGACCGGGGATGGCGGTTAATCGGCGGCGCATGAAAATCGTATTGGCATATTCGGGCGGCCTGGATACTTCGGTGCTGCTGTCGTGGATTAAAGAAAAGTACAACGCGGAGATGATCGCGTTCTGCGCGGACGTTGGCCAGCAGGAGGAGTTGAAAGGGCTCGACAAGAAGGCCCTGAAGTCAGGGGCTTCCAAGATCTACATTGATGACCTGAGCGAGGAGTTCGCCCGGGATTTCATTTTCCCGATGATGCAGGCCGGGGCCATTTACGAAAACCAGTATTTCCTCGGCACCAGTATCGCCCGCCCGCTGATTGCCAAGCGCATGGTGGAAATCGCCCGGCAGGAAGGCGCGGAGTACATCGCCCACGGGGCCACCGGCAAAGGCAACGATCAGGTGCGCTTTGAACTCACCGCCGCCGCCCTCGCCCCTGAATTGCAGGTGATCGCCCCCTGGCGCGACGCCTCGTTCCGGGCCCAGTTCCCCGGCCGCGCCGAGATGATCCAGTATTGCGCGGATAAAAAAATCCCCGTGGAGGCGAGCGCCAAGAAGCCCTATTCGATGGACCGCAATCTGCTGCACATTTCCTATGAAGCGGGCATTTTGGAAGATCCCTGGCTGGACGCCTTCTCGCCCGCGCACAAGGACATGTTCAAACTGAGCGTTTCCCCCGAGGACGCGCCGGACAAGGCCGAATACGTAACGCTGGAATTCGTCAAGGGCGATTGCGTGGCGGTGAATGGCAAAGCGCTGAATCCCCTCGGCGTAATGAAGGCGCTGAACAAACTGGGTGGCAAGCACGGCATCGGCCGGGTTGACCTGGTGGAAAATCGGTTCGTGGGCATGAAATCCCGCGGGGTTTATGAAACGCCCGGCGGCACGATCCTGCATTTCGCCCATCGCCAGATGGAGAGCATTACCATGGACCGCGAGGTCATGCACCTGCGTGATTCATTGATTCCCAAGTATGGCGAACTGGTTTATTACGGCTTTTGGTTCGCCCCGGAACGGCTGGCTCTGCAGGCGCTGGTGACGGAAAGCCAAAAGAACGTCAGTGGCACCATCCGCGTGAAGCTTTACAAGGGCAACATCATGACTGCCGGCCGGAAGTCGCCGGTCAGCCTCTACAACCCGCACATTGCGACCATGGAAGCTGACCCGACGAAGGCTTATAATCAGGATGACGCCACGGGCTTTATCCGACTGAATGGCTTGCGGCTGAAAGTGGCGGCGCAGGTGCACCAAGCCAATAAGCAGAGCTGAGCTGGCTACGGCCGACCCAAGCAGCGCCAGATGTCAACCGGGCGAAGCGATCCGCTTCGCCCGGTTTTATTATGTCCATTTGGAATCAGCAGGAGTATCCGTGACTAATGCTTGACGGGTGGCCGGTTGGTGCGGCCACCGCCACCGCCGGTTGGTCCACTTGGCCGAACCGGGGTTGACCCGGGCAACGAACCGCCCGTTCCTGACCCACCACCGCTGGAATACGTGCTCGGCCGGTTCGGGGAGGTTACCGGCGTGGGCGTGGCGGGTGTGGCTGCGGCCGGGGTGACTTTCGGAGTGGCTCCCGTTGCCCCGGCGGTGGCGTCGTGCGGGGCGGTGGCCGGCGTGGCCACATGAGCGGCGGGAGTCCCTGCTGTCGGGGCGGGTTTGGCCGTCTCGGGGCCATGGCCGGCGGCGGCGTTGTGTTCGGCCGGGTGATTATTATTCCCAACATTCACCACGACCACGGTTTTCTCCACGTGTCGGACAATGATCGGGTCGCGAATGACCGGTCGGACGACGATGACGTCATGGTGCGTTACCAGGGCAATGCGTTCCCGGCCATAGCCTTCATTGATAAAGCGGTGGTTCTCGATCCGGTAGGTGTTCGCCAGATGACTGCCGCGATAAAGAATGACGACCCGCTCCCGGGGGACGTAATAGCGGTGATAGTCCCGCTCCCAGAAATGATCGTAGGCAATAAAATTGTAATGGGCGTCGGACAGGCCAAAATCCAGTTCCACGCCGACGCGGCCATTAAAGGACAGTCCCACCCCCGCTTCAAAGCGGGCTTCGGGCGGCAGAGGGGCCCAGCCGAGGAACCCTTCCGAATGCCGCCACGAGACCCAGGAAGGCGCCCAGTCATACCCGGGCACCCACACCCAGCCGAGGGCGGGACTGCGGTGCCACCGTCCGTAATGGAAAGCGATTTCGCCCCAGGCCTCCTCGGATTCCCAAAACCAGCCGTTCTCGGTGTAAACCCAATGGCCGCGATCATAATACGGGCGCCAATCCGGATTGAACACCGCGGCATTGGGCCGCCAGACATTGCCGTAACCGGGCAGTTCCAACCACGAGCCATCCGCTTGCAACCGGCGATGAAAATAATCAAACGTCACCTCCGGCGCTTCGCTGGCCGCCGGCGGGAGTCCACCGCCGGGAGGGGGCGCGCCGGGGCCGGAAACGGGCGTGGGGGCAATCGGCGTGATGGGTGCCGGCGCGGGTGCCGGGTTGCTCGGGGGTGGGGTGGCCGGGCCCCTGGCCTGCAAGGCCGCAATGACCGGGGAGGAAACCCCGGCGTTGCTCAGATAAATGATTTCGTCGGCCGTGAGATTGAACGCCGCGCCGGCATTGCGGACGTAAGCCAGAATGACGTCATCACTTTGGTGGGCTTGCGCGAGTTTGACGACATCGGCAAATACCACCAACCGGGAAGGCCCGGTCTGCGCCGCGCAGTCGCTGACCGCGCTGCCGGACAGCGCGACCGCGGTGGCCAGCGAGAAAACCCAGGAGGGAAGGCGCGAGCGATGATCGTTCATTCCTCCTTCATTCCATTTTCGGGCATTTTTGTCAAACACAGTCCGGCAACTGACTTGGCTGCTCAGCGCGTACGACAAAGGGCTTTTCCCAGTTTAGAGCGCTGGCGTGCCATCAAGGCCAGGGGCGGGCGCGAGCGACCTGGGCAAAAGAGTAAACCGATTTCCGCCGCCGTGGCGCGGCGTCCAAGGTTATGTGTCTGTGCGAACAAACGCACATTGTTGAATTCAGAGCCTTCGTGGTACGGTCCCAAATTATGAAACTCCCGATGGATCAACGCCCGGGGCATGATCAAGGTTGGGCTGGCATTATTTTTGCAATTTTAGCGCTGTGGTTTACCACTTCCATTACCCACGCGGATCCTCCGCCGGGGTTTGCCTTCAGCATCGACGCGTCGCGCATTCCCGGCGGTTGGTCGCCATATTCCCTGGCGACAGACGCAACCGGCAACATTTATGCCGCGACGTTTTCGAGCGTGGTCAAAGTGGCCCCCACCGGGAATTACCTTTCCCACTGGGGCACTCAGGGAACCGGTCCCGGCCAGTTTGCCTACCCGGGCCCCCTGGCTTTCGATCGCCAGGGCAATTCCTACGTTGCGGACCCGGACAACAACCGCATTGAGAAATTTGACGCGAACGGAAAATTCCTGACGCAATGGGGCGCCTTGGGAACCAATCCCGGTCAACTCAATAATCCCGACGGCGTGGCTTTGAACAGCGCCGGGCAGGTTTTTGTGTCGGATTGCTTCAATAATTGTATCCATAAATTCAGCGGCACGGGCTCGTTCCTGGGACAATTCGGCAGTGCCGGCACCAATGCCGGCCAGTTCAGCAATCCGGGGGTGATCACCTTTGATGGGAACGATAATCTCTACGTAGTCGACAGCCCCGGCGGATCCTTCAATGATTTTCGCGTCCAGAAATTTGATTCCACCGGGCACTTTCTCTTGCAATGGAGTTCTTATGGTCCGAATGGAGCCGGATCCATTGAAGTGGCCGGAATTGCGGCTGATGCTACTGGGAATGTTTACGTTGTGGATGGCCCCAACAATCGCATCCAGAAATTTACCAGCAACGGCACCTTTCTGACCGAATGGGGCGAATTGGGGACCGGCCCTGGTCAATTCAATTCCCCGGCCGGAATCACACTGGATCCGACGGGCAACTATGTCTTTGTGCCTGATTATTATAACGCGCGCATCCAGGTTTTCGCCTACCAGGCTTTGAACCCGATGGTTTTTCAATCCCCTACGAATGTCGTGGTGCCGGCGGGTGCCAACCTGCTATTGACTGCCGGTGTGTTTGGCGCGAAACCCATCCGGTACCAATGGCAATATGGCGGTGCTACCATCCCCGATGCCACCAACAGCAACCTCCTGATTCCCGGCGTTTCCCTGGCTGCATCCGGCGGCTACTCATTGACGGCGGCAAACTCTTTCGGTGTCACTGGCAGCAGTAACGCGATGATCACGGTCCTGCCGTTGGTCGCAACCACGTTGCCCGTCAGCGGGGTTTCCGCCACGGGGGCGGATTTCCGTGGGCAAATCACCCTTGGCAGCAATCCCTCCGTCGCCTGGTTTGAATGGGGGGGGGACACGAACTATGGGAACCTGGCGGGTTTCACCAATCTCGCGGCCAATGTCAGCATGCCGATTGGCGCTGCCGTCTCCCCTTTAAGCGGCCAGCTTACTTACCATTACCGTGTGGCCGGCTCCAACAGTCTTGGCGTGGTCTTGGGGAACGATGTGACCTTTCAAGTGGGTCTCGCTCCGACTGCGGTCACCTTGCCCGCCCAACCCGACGCCGTCGGGAATGTCTTGTTGAATGCGAGCGTGAATTCTTCCGGCCGGGCAACGAGCGTCTTTTTCCGTTGGGGCGGTCCCAATTCGCTCGCGCTTCAAACGCCTGCCCTTCCGGTTGGGGATGCGGCGATCCCTTTGGCCGTGCAATCCCGGCTTGCGGGCCTCACCGCCGGTCAAATCTACTCCTTCCAGGTGGTCGCCTCCAACGCTCTGGGCACCGCATCCGGCGCGGCCCTTGAATTCATCCTGCCACCCTGGAGTATCCTCCCCGTGCCGCCAGCTCAGGAATGGCGGTCCCTCGCCGTTTCGGCCGATGGCCGTCAGGTGGCTGGGATCGCTGGTTCCGCAACCCTGCTCCTGTCGTCTGATACGGGACAAACCTGGAGTCTGACCAACCTCGCTGGATCGCCGTTGCACTCCATCACCATCTCGGCGGATGGTAAGCGACTGGTCGTGGGTGGCGGCGGACCCTTTTCGGCAAATGCCGGACCGGTTTATTACTCCACCAATCGGGGAATTAGCTGGGCCAAATCCAGCAGCGCCAATCACAATTGGTACGCCATGGCGGCTTCCGGAGACGGCCTTTCCGTGGCCGCCGCGGACCCGTTCGCGCAACAAGTGCTGATTTCGACCAATGGCGGTCAGTCCTGGACCACCAACAGCCCCGGCATTCCAGCCAATTGGAGTGCGCTCGCAGCTTCCGCCGATGGGCGCACGTTGATCATCGCGGCAGGAGGATTGGATGCCGGCACGAACGGGCCGCTTTACCTCTCCCGCAACGGAGGGCAGCTATGGTCTGAAATCAACCTGGGGAATCAGTATTGGCGGTCGGTCGCTGCCTCCGCGGACGGTCGCACCCTGCTGGCCGCCGTCGGCGGGCAACACAGCGGCCCGATTTATCTTTCCCGAAATGCCGGATCCTCCTGGGTGGCGTTGGATTTGCCTTTGACAAATTGGCAGCAAGTCACGGTTTCGGCGGATGGCAACCGGATGGCGGCAATCTCCCGCTCGGGCAGCACCCCGGTTTACACTTCTTCCGATGCTGGTCAGAGCTGGCATCCGCAACTTCTGCCGGCGGCCATCTGGGCGGCGATCGCTTCCTCCGCGGATGGTTTCCAGATTTTGGCCGCCGGCGATCAAAATATTTTTGAGCTGACCTTTCCCCCAAGTCCCCGGCTTGAAACTGGCATTCAGCTTGGCCAACCAAGTCTATCCTGGATCATTCCCTCCGCCCAGTTCCACCTGGAACAAACGTCCAATCTTTTCCCCCCGGAGTGGATCGCTTTTCCCAACGCACCGACTTTCATTTCCCAGAACCTGCATTTTCAAGTGCTGCTGACGGCGACAAATCCCGCGGTATTCTATCGCCTCCGGAATCCTTGAAGAAGAATCGCAGTTTTCCTCATCCTGCCATGCGTCGCAATCCAAAGCGCATCCCCATTCGAACCCACGGATTCGCTGCCGGCGCTAAAAGCCCAACGGGGCTGCGATGCCCTGCAATGCGCTGATGACGTTGGCGATGTGGTCATCCAACGAAAGCTCAAGCATTTGTGCGCCGGCTTCGATGTCCTCACGTTTGACCGCGGCAGCGAAGGCGGCATGTTTCATTTTTTTGCGGACGCTCCCCGGGGTCATTCCGGTGAGTTTATCCGGTCGAACATGCGCGACCGCCATGATAAATCCACTCAGTTCATCCACGGCAAAGAGCGTCTTGCGAAGCGGACGGTCGAGGGGGAATTCGCCGCGATTCCACTCGGCGTGAGAAAGAATGGCGCCGATGATTTCCTCCGCCACCCCCTTGGCGCGAAGCACTTTTGCCCCCTCAAGCGTGTGCTCCGGAATGGTTGGCCAGCGTTCGTAATCGAAATCATGGAGCAAACCAGTCATTCCCCAGATGTCGGCGTCGCCGCCCGAACGATTCGCATAGAACCGCATGGCGGCCTCGACCGCAATGGCATGTCGGCGGAGCGACCCGGACTGGGTAAATTCGTGCAGTAAGATCAGGGCTTCAGCGCGCGTCATGGAACCAAGAATGGCATAGGTCCCGGGCCGCGGAAAATGGAATATCGAGGCAATGTCGGCGCCCGGGATTCCTGCTTGGGATTCAGGATTGCCCAACCAGCGAGGGGCGCTAAAATCGATTCATGAAACTTGAGTCATTGCATTTGGGAATGAAAGTCCGTCATCCCCAATACGGAGTGGGAACGGTGAAGACCATCGCGGAACACACCGCGGACATTTTATTTGCGGACGGGAAACGAACCGTGGCGCCCGAGATCAGCGGGGTGGAGCCGGCGGAACCTCAGGTGGCCATCACCGGTCTGGACCAGCCCCTCAAACTGTTCATCGAGGAAACGGTACAGGCCGCCATCGCGGAACTGGGCCTGGAAAAGCCCGAGCAGAAAATCGAGGAACTGGGCTACCGGTGGCACAATGGCCGGGTGGTGCTGCATCCCGCCGACCCGGCGCTGCAAACCAAGGAAGTGCCCCTGGAGGTCTTCTTCCATAAAATCGTCATGGTGCGCAACAATTTGCGGGTGCTCGAGCAGAAGATCAATGCCCATGAAAAGCTTTCCGACGGTGAGAAAGTCGAAATGCAGCAATACATCACGCGGTGCTACGGTTCGTTGACCACCTTCAACGTCCTCTTCAAGGAAAAGGAAGGCCAGTTCTAGCCGCCTAGACGAGTTCCGCCGCTTCGATCTCTTTCGGGGCGTCCAGCAGTGGCGTGCCATCGACCGCTTCGGGGTATTCAAAAACCTTCCCCTCAAAGTTGCGGATGATGACGCGGTCCTCGTTCCGTTGCAGAACGTAGTTGGGGTTGATGGGCACCTTGCCGCCTCCGCCGGGCGCGTCGATCACATATTGCGGAATTGCGTAACCGGTGGTGTGACCGCGCAATCCTTCCATGATTTCGAGCCCTTCGCGCACACTGGCGCGCAAATGCGCGGATCCGGCGATGAGGTCGCACTGATACAGGTAGTAGGGCTTCACCCGGCACATCAGCAGCTTCTGCATCAAGGCGCGCATCACCACGACATCATCGTTCACCTGGCGTAAGAGCACGGACTGGTTGCCCAGGGGGATGCCTGCGTCGGCCAGCCGGCCCAGCGCGGCGCGCACCTCGGTGGTCAATTCCCGTGGATGGTTGGTATGAATGCTCAGGAACAGCGGGTGGAATTGTTTGAGCAAGGCGCACAGTTCCGGCGTGATGCGTTGGGGCAGAAAGAGCGGGATCCGCGAACCGATGCGCAGGAACTCCACGTGGGGAATCGCGCGCAGGGCGCGCAAGAGATAACCCAGTTTGTCGTCACTCAACAACAGGGGGTCGCCACCGCTGAGCAGCACATCACGCACCGCCGGGGTGCGCCGGATGTAGTCGATCTGCTTCTCGAATTCGGGATGGAAATCATAGCCCGTCGCGTTGCTCACCAGGCGGGACCGGGTGCAGTAGCGACAATAGGAGGCGCAGCGGTCGGTCACCAGAAACAGCACCCGATCCGGGTAGCGATGCACCAGGCCCGGGACGGGCGAATGGGAATCCTCGCCGCAGGGGTCCGACATTTCCCAACTGGCAGTCGTGGTTTCCTCAATGCGGGGAATCACCTGGCGGCGGATCGGGCAATTCTCGTCCGCCGGATCAATCAGGTTAAAAAAGTACGGCGTGATGGCGAGCGCCAGCTTGGTGTTGGCCAGCAAAGTGCCGGCATGTTCCTCGGGGGAGAGCGTCGGCAACAGCCGTTGCAATTGTTCCAGGGTGGTAATGCGGTGTTTTAGCTGCCACCGCCAGTCGTTCCACTCGGCGTCCGGAACGTGGCTCCAAAAGCCCCGGCCTCCCGGCTGGAATTCCTTTAAAAAATGGAGCTTTTTCAATCCCGCGCGCGCCGCGTCTCCGTCGTCGCCTTCTGCAGTGTCATTCGACATGTTGACCGAACTATAATTTTAGACTTGGACCTGTCAAGGGAGGGGTGGGCGAAATCAGCGACCCTTGGCGCCGCCGGAAATACCGGTCTGGACGATGGTCGTCTGGCGCAATTGGCTGCGTCGCGCGTCCAATTGGTCCAGTTCCCGCAAAGTCTGGGGTCCATGGGAAGCGGCTGCCTGACGGGCCTGATTGTGGCTGGCCAGGGTGTTGGGAAGGGGGCCCCGCGCGGCGAGGAACTCGCTCAAAACCTGACGGTAAGCATCCACCAGGGGAACCAAGTCCCGGGCCACCCGGGTGCGAAGAATTCCCAGCTGGCGCACTTTTTCCTCCAGTACCCCCTCCTGGCGGGCAGGGTCCCATTGGGCGATGATGGTCTGCAGCGACATTTCGGTGCGGAGGGGCAATTCTTCGGGGCGGGTGCGGATTTCCACCGGGGTGTGGAGGATTTCCTCAAACTTCTGCCAGCTTAATTCCGGCGGCCAGGTTTCTCCCATTTCCCGGGCGGTAAAGTCCACCACCTGCAGCGCCCACCACTTTTCCAATTCCAGCGAAGTCCGGAAACGCTTCTGAAACGCTTTCAGGAAGGAGATTTGCCAGTTGAGATGGCTGGGCAATAACTCCAGGAAGTGCTGCAGATCTTTTGCCCCCTCGGGCAAGGCCAGCAGGGCGGCGAGGAAAAATTGGGCACTGCTGCGGAAGGATTCCAAGGCGTCCCCCACCAGTTGGTCATCGGCGGGCCAGGAAAGTTCGGTGAAAGTCAGGGGCGGGCGGCGCGCGAGTTGCTGGCGGGAGTGGGCCAGGTGGTCCGCATGCTGCCGGTCCCGGAGCACCGGGTTAAAACTGACGCCCCGCTGGCTCTGGTTGGGCGGGTCAAGAATCAGGTCGGTGGTGGCGGATTGGAGCAGTTCGCGCGCCAGCCCGAGCGAAAGCCAGGCGGGGATTTCCACATTCCGACCGGTCGATTTGCGGTTGGCGATCTCCCGCAGCACCACTTCCACGAGCGCGGCGGTGAGCCGTTCCCGCTCCAAAGTATCGGGTAATTCCACGCGATAGCTCCAGCCCGCCCCGGATAAAATGGAATGGACGACGATGACCTCATCGAGCCGCCGCGCGGGATGCAGTTCAATCGCAATCCGGTCATGCCACTGGTCTGGAAGCCCGAGGCTCGTGAGGACGGCGGACTTGACCCGTTCGCAGGAAACGGCCAGGAGTGAGCGCTCCAGGCGCACGATATTCGTGGCCGAACCAAGGTGCGGCAACCAGCCGGTGCGGGGTTCCGCCCGGATGGTGAATTGGCGGGAACTGCTGGAACTGACCTCCACCCCGGGGGGGGCGGCGCGTCTCATCGCCCCCCGGGCGGGTCCGGCGGGCCCCTCCTGGGCGCTGGAGAAACTGGCTCCGATGAGGAGCAGGATGCACCCGGGGGTCAGGAGTCGGCGAAACATGAGCGCGGCGTCACTTTTGGTAAACCATGACCCGCGCCGGGGGCACATTGAGCCAGATCAAATCGGACGCCACGACTTCGAAGTGGGCGGCAGCCTTGGGTTGTTTGTTCGCCACATTGTAACTGAATTGCACCATTTTGCCCTTGGGGGGGAGGATGGCCTTGATCTGGCGCGCGAGACTATCCGCCGCGGATGGTTCAAAATTCAGCAAGGGGAGACTGGAAAAGACCATGGCAATCCGCGCATGGGGACCCAATTGTTCCCGGACGATCTCGTCGAGCCGGAAGGCGTCCCCCGTAACGATGTTGGCCCGGGGAAAGCGCGCCCGCAGGTGATCGGCCATCTGCGCGGACATCTCAATCGCGATAAGTTGCTCCTGGCGCAGGCCGCGCTGGAACAGGGCTTCGGTGACCACCCCGGTACCCGGACCGAGTTCCAAAACATGGTCGGTGGTCCCGACCGGCAGCCATTTGGCCATGGCCCGGGCCAGCTTGCGCGAACTGGGGAGGACCGCTCCAACCTGGCGGGGCCGGTTCAAAAGCTCCTTTAAAAACAGGGCGGTGGAGCTGCGCTTGGCTGGCAATGACATGTTGCCTGTCAATGTGACAGTTTTGTGACCGCTTGTCACCCCGAAACCGTAATTGCCGGGAGTAATTGACCGGCCGGCTTGAAAGGGCAAATATTTAGCTCGCCAAAGGCGGGGGCGCAAGGCACAACACTTTCCCTTAATTCGCATGAATGAGCTAATCGTCATCTTGGATTTCGGATCCCAATACACGCAGGTCATCGCGCGCCGCATTCGCGAGTGCAACGTTTATTCGGTGATCCTGCGGTACGACACCCCGGCCGCCGAGATTGCGGCCTTGCATCCCCAAGGCCTGATCCTTTCCGGGGGGCCCGCCAGTGTGTATGCCAAGGATGCCCCCCTGCCGGACCGCGCTATCTTTAACCTGGGATTGCCCCTGCTCGGAATTTGTTACGGGCTGCAAGTGATCGGCTCCTTTTTGGGTGGCAAAGTCGAGAAAGGGACGAAGCGCGAATTCGGCAAAGGCACCTTGGTGGTCAAGGATAGCTTTTGCCCCCTATTCGCTAATTTGCCGGAAGTGCTGCAAGTCTGGAATTCCCACGGCGACAAGCTCACCGTACTGCCCGAGGGGTTCAAGTCCATCGCCGTGACCGAAAACTCCGATTACGCGGTGCTGGAAAATCACGATCGGAAGATCTTCGGTCTGCAATTCCATCCCGAAGTCGCCCACACGCCGCAAGGGCGCGAAATCATCGCCAACTTTGTTCACAATGTCTGCGGCTGCGGCAAGAACTGGACGATGCACAAGTATATCGACCAGGCGGTTACCGCGATTCGCAGCCAGGTCGGCACCGAGCGCGTGATCCTCGGCTTGAGCGGCGGAGTGGATTCCAGTGTGGCCGCCGCCCTGTTGCACCGGGCGATCGGCGATCAACTCACCTGCATCTTCGTCAATAACGGACTGCTGCGTGGCCGTGAGGCCGACGTGGTGCGGGAAGTCTTTTCCCGTCATTTCAAGATCCGGTTGCAATACGAGGAGGCGTCCAAACTCTTTCTGAACCGGCTCAAGGGGGTGAAGGACCCGGAGCGGAAACGCAAAATCATCGGGCGCACCTTCATCGAGGTTTTTCAGGCCGCCACCAAGCGCGCCGGCAAGGCCCGGTTTCTGGCGCAGGGCACCCTTTATCCGGATATCATTGAGTCGGTGCCCATCGCCGGGAATCCGGCGGCGATGATCAAGAGCCATCACAATGTCGGCGGGCTCCCGAAAAAAATGAAATTTGAGCTGGTTGAGCCCCTCAAGTGCCTGTTTAAGGACGAGGTGCGGGAACTCGGCCTGGAACTCGGGCTGCCTCGGGAAATCGTCTTGCGCCAGCCATTCCCCGGCCCGGGGCTGGCCGTGCGCATCCTGGGGGAAGTGACTCCCAAGCGGTGCGAAATCCTGCGCGCCGCGGATTCCATTGTGGTGGAGGAAATGAAGACCAGCGGCTGGTATTACAAAATCTGGCAGAGTTTCGCGGTCCTGCTCCCGGTCAAAAGCGTGGGGGTCATGGGGGATGAACGCACCTACGATTTCACCATTGCCTTGCGGGCGGTGGAATCGCAGGACGGCATGACGGCGGATTGGGTGAAGCTGCCCTACGACCTCCTGGAGCGGGTGTCCAGTCGCATCATTAACGAAGTCAAGGGCGTCAATCGGGTGGTGTTCGATATCACCAGCAAACCGCCGGGCACGATCGAATGGGAGTAATTAATCCGCCGCCTTGGCCACCTCGAGGAAGCCTTGTAAATGGCGGATGCGGGTGGGGTGGCGCATTTTGCGCAATGCTTTGGCTTCGATTTGCCGGATGCGCTCGCGGGTGACACGGAATTGGCGGCCAACTTCTTCGAGGGTGCGGGAATAGCCGTCGCCCAAGCCGAAACGCAGTTCGAGCACCTGCCGCTCGCGTTCGTTCAAGCTGCCAAGAATGTCGCCGAGCTTGTCCTTGAGAAGCAGGTAGCTCGTCCGGTCCGCGGGGCTTTCACTCCCCTTGTCTTCGATGAAATCGCCAAAATTGGCATCGTCGCCATCGCCGACCGGAGCCTGCAGCGAGATGGGTTGCTGGGCCATTTTCAAGATTGCCCGCACCCGTTCCACGGACATCTGGATTTCGTCGGCGATTTCGTCCGCCGTGGGCTCGCGACCGAAGTCCTGCAGCAAACGCTTCTGGACGCGCATCAGCTTGTTGATGGTTTCGATCATGTGCACCGGGATCCGAATGGTGCGGGCCTGATCGGCGATGGCCCGGGTGATCGCCTGCCGGATCCACCAGGTGGCATAGGTCGAAAATTTGTAACCGCGGCGGTACTCAAATTTCTCGACCGCCTTCATCAAGCCCATGTTGCCTTCCTGGATCAAATCCAGAAACGAAAGTCCGCGGTTGGTGTATTTCTTGGCGATCGAAATAACCAGGCGCAGGTTGGCTTCCACCATTTCGGTTTTGGCGTCGAGCGCCCGGAGGGCGCACCGGGTCAGGGCTTGGTACGCCTGCAGGTACTCGGCGTGAGGCATGCGCACAAACTCTTCCAATGCCTGAATCTGCCGGCGCTCGGCTTCGGCTACGGCCATTTGGGTAGGGCCCGCCTGGGGATCCTCGGCCTGGGCCACGGTGCGGAGGCTCAGTTGTAATCGCTCGTGGAGGTTTTCGGCCACGAGAACCAGTTCTTCGATGACTTTGTGCTTGTAGCAAAAGCGCGCAAAGGTCTCCTTCAGCCGTTGGCAGGTCCGCGCATATTCCGCCGCCGGGTTTTGCGCCAGGGGGCTCCCGTTGGCGCTCCGGCTCGCCATGAAATGCGCTCCTGCTTCAGCATCCAGAATCCGGACCCGTCGAATGAGCTTGCGCAATGCTTTGAGATGGCCTTCCCGGTTGGCCACTTGGGCGTCCATCACCACGCGATCAAAGCGTTCCTTGGGCGGCTCACTCAGCAGTTTCTCCGCCAGGGCGATGTGCTCCTTGGCCGTGAAGCCGAATTGATGGATGATCTCGCGGAGTTCTTCTTCGGCCACCTCGATGCGCTTGGAAATGGCTACCTCTTCCTCCCGGCTGAGCAGGGGCACCTGGCCCATCTGCCGGAGATACATGCGCACCGGGTCATCCAGGACATCCAGTCGGGCGCGCTCCTCGTCGCCCTCGGGTTCCGGTTGCCGGACGCGGTCCACCTCCGCCGGATCCACGATCTCGATTTCCAAGTTGCGCAACTTATTGTGGATTTCGTCCAGATCATCGGGTGTCAGCAAGGCGTCCGCCAGCGCCTCGTTCACGTCGTTGTACGTCAGATAGCCTTGCTCCTGAGCCAACCTCAGCAGTTCCTTCACCTTCTCGGTAACGTCCCCGGCCGTCAGGATGGTCGGACTTGGAAATGCGGGGGCTGGGACCGGGGTATTATCCTGCGCTCCCCGTCCATTGCGCGGAGAAATCGCCGAACCCGATGGTAGGACCGACCGGGAAGTGGCGGCGGAATATTCCGGGGAACTTGGGGGACGGGCGGCGTGCTTGCCTGTCCCAGGATTAGCCTTGGATCGCGGCATAAATCGAATTTGGTTCGTCAGTTTGACTGCCAAAATTCATCGCGTGAAATTATTGGATTTGCGCTCCAGCTGGTCTAGTCACCCGGTACATTTAGGTTGACCCTTCGCGCCTGCGGGCAAGCGTTCACAAAATCTCGTTCTCTGGAGGAAATCTAGCCGTCCTCCGGCGGATGTCAATTGTCCGTCACGAATTCTCCCGTGACAATCAGGCGGCAAAACTTGATTTCAAGCGGACGTCCGGCCTCAGAACCGGCAATCGCTTTTGGCGGCGGCGGCGGCCAGTCGCTTCAGGTATTCCGTGCGCGGAATCCAGGTGGCTCCCAGGGATTGCGTCGCGGGGGTGACCATTTGGATGTCGAACAAGGAAAATCCCTTTTCACGCAGATGATCGGTCAGGTGTACGAGCGCCACTTTTGAGGCGTCGCCGACCCGATGAAACATGGATTCTCCCGCAAAAAGTCCGCCGATGGCGACGCCATAAATTCCGCCTACCAAAACCCCGGACTGCCAGCATTCCACACTGTGGGCATGGCCACAAAGATGTAAATTGGTGTAGGCGGTAATCATGGCGGGATGGATCCAGGTCGAGTAACGGCCGGGTGCCCGCGCCGCGCAGCCCCGCATGACCGCGGTAAAAGCCTGGTCAAAAGTCACCTGAAAACACTGGCGACGCAGCGTTCTTTCCAGGCTGCGCGAGCGGTGGAGCGAGTCCCATTCGAAAATGCCCCGCGGATCGGGCGACCACCAGGTGACTGGATCAACATCCCAGGGAAAAATTCCCCGGCGGTACGCCTCCAGGAGGCGTGGCACGGAAAGGTCACCCCCGATCGCCACCAATCCCCGAGCGTCCGCCGTGCCGGGTTCCGGGAGAGGTTCGGAGGACTGGATCAGGGCCGGCATGACAAAGCTCTCCCCGCCGCCTGGGGCTTCAAGGTTCCGGCGGAGTGGCCGGATCGTTCGTCAGGGCGCGCAAGAACATCATTTGGAAATTGCCCGCCAAGTCCATGGCCCAAAAGTAACGGACATTATCCTGGTGGACGGCCGGCATTTCGCCCTCCAAATCGGGGCCGCCCAGCACCAGCCAACTCCCGACCCGGATATCATTCAGCGCTTGCAGCAGCCCCTCCAGTTCTTCCGCCGAGACGATGAACAGGAGGCCGGTGGCCAGGGGGCGGAACTGCTCGGGTGATTGCAGCAGTCGGCGGATTTGCGCCGCATTCTCCGCGGCATGTTCCGCCAGGGCCGTATCCAGCAGGGCCTGATCTTCGGGGCGGTCGCCCGCCCGGGTCAATTCCTGATGGCCCACCGGTACGAGCGGATAGAGGGACAGTAATTCCAGCAGCAGCTGCCTTTCCCGGGCCAGGCAGTGGAAATGTAGTTTATCCTCGGCTCGCTTGAGCAATCTCACTCGCCACGCTCCAGGGTTGCGTGCAGGCTATACTTCTGCAACTGATGCACCAGGTGCTCTGCTTTCTCGAGGCTTTCCCGCACCAGGACACTCCGACCTTCCCGGTGCACCTGCAACATATGCCGCTCGGCCCGGGCTTTTGGCCACCCAAAAACGATTTGAAACACGTGGGTGACGTAATCCATAAGATTGATCGGGTCATTCCAGCAAATGACCAGGTAACCCGGGTCCGGGGCGGATTCACTCTTTTCCGCGGGTTCCAAATCGGGCAAAATTTCGGGCGTTGCCGGTGCAGCCATGTTCCGAAATTAATCGCCGAGGGGCGGGTTGTCGAGTGCCGGGGTGTGGCTGTCGGTGACTGGCTTGGCGCGGCTATTCAATTTTGCCGGGGGGGCGGGCCGCCGGAGGTCCTCCAGAGTCTCCACCAATTCCGTCAGTTTTTCGACCGGCACCGCGCCCAAAGTTTCCACCGCCGCCCGGTAGGCCGGCAAGGCCCGGCCTCCCACAAGTAACGGGACCGTGGCGGGGAGGCAGGAGCGCAATCGTCCGAGTTCCTCCGCCATGGCGGGGTCGTCCTCGGGATAGACCAGACTCAAGGCCACCGCCCGGGCCCGGCAATCCCGGGCCGCCCCGGCAATCTCGGCCGCCGGCAAACTGGCCCCCAGGTAGGTGACTTGCCAGCCCAGGTGGGATGCCATGGCCCCCACCAGCAGTGCTCCCAATTCGTGCAACTGACCGGTGGGGGTGGCCACGACCAAAACGGGGGCGTGGTTCTCCGGACTAAACGGCTTGGTGGCGTTGCCTAACGTCAAACGGATGATCGCGGAGGCGAAATGTTCGTGCGCCGCCGTGAGTGTGCCCGCCTGCCATAAATCGCCGATGGTTTGGGCCAGCGGGGCGACGACCCGCTGCAAGGAACCCATGGCCCCCAGCGCGGTGGTGGCGCGGTTGAGGGTATCCCGCAATGCCCCGGTATCCAGGGCCCGGGTGGCGGCCAGGCATTCTCCCAGAAAGCGTTCCGGCTTTGGATTCGCGGGGACGGGGGTAGGGCGGGGATCCGGTGCCGCGGGATGTTCCGCGGATAATTGGTGCAGGTCAGCAAGCGGCAGCCGGGCCACCTGGCTGATGCTGTGGCCGGCCTGGGTCAGGGTGCGCAAAAGGTTCAGCCGTTCTATGTCGAGTTGCGAATAGCGACGGCGGTTGGTCCTGGTCCGGCAGGGCTCCACGGCCTGGTAACGTTGTTCCCAAATCCGCACAACATAAACACTCAAACCAGTCAGCCGGGCAACCATTTGAATCGGGTAGTGGGATTCTGCCATATCTTACACGACGGTTGTACGTGACCACGCTGCCGCTGCCAAGCTGGATTTCGTGGTCGGCCGTTCCGCCGATTCCCGCGGCACATACCTCAATGTAGACACTGGAATCAGTCCTTATCCGGGGCGGGGCTTCGGAAACGAGAGGCAACGGATCTGGCCGCTTGACATTATACGTAAAGTGTACGTAATTTACACAGTAGTCCGCCGTCAAGCGACAGATTTAGCTTGTTTGCGCCGCGCAGAATCCGGCGCCGCTAAAAAAATGACCATGCCTTTACCATGCTGACTGGCCCTACCTCAGACCGGCGGAACAGTTCCCACCGCGTGAGCGGTAGATTCCCCAGTTCTGCGCTGCACTGTGCTGCCATTCGCGCCTCCCTCTGAATTATGAAATCGTTGCATAGCCCCTTGTTTTATCTGGCCCTCGCGGTGGGCCTTCTGGCCGGGCCGTTCCCGGCCCGATCAGCCACCTGGCCGCAATGGCGTGGACCGGGGCGGGATGGGCAGGTCGGCGGCGCGCCCTGGCCGCAGAAACTTGATACGAACTATTTGCGCCAGATTTGGCGGGTGGAGCTTGGACCAAGTTATTCCGGCCCCATTGTCAGTGCGGATCGTGTCTTCACGACCGAGACCAAAGACCGTCAACTGGAAGTGGTCACCGCCTTTGAGCGCGCCACTGGGAAGGAGATTTGGCGGGCGCAATGGTCCGGGGCTATTTCGGTGCCATTTTTCGCCAAAGCCAATGGCGATTGGATTCGTTCCACTCCCGCCTTGGATGGGGACCGGCTTTACGTGGCGGGGATGCGGGACGTTTTGGTTTGTCTGGATGTCCGGGATGGCAAGGAGGTTTGGCGCAAGGATTTCGTCAAAGAACTGGGCACGCCGTTGCCCGATTTCGGCTTCGTCTGCTCTCCCTTAATTGACGGCGATGCCGTTTATGTGCAAGCCGGGGCTTCGTTCGTTCGTTTGAACAAGGCCACCGGGGCGACGGTCTGGCGGACTCTGGCGGACAAAGGTGGCATGTACGGCAGCGCCTTTTCTTCGCCGGTCCTGGCCACCATTGCCGGGCGGCGCCAACTGGTGGTCCAGGCGCGGGAACAGATCGCCGGGGTTGATTCGGCTGACGGCAAGGTTCTCTGGAGCCAGGCGGTGGCCTCATTTCAAGGGATGAACATTCTGACCCCGGTGGTTTACCAGGACATCCTTTTTACGAGCACCTATGGCGGGAAAACCATCGGTTACAAGATCACGGAGGCGGGGGGCAAGTTCGTCGTCACTCCGGCCTGGACGCACAAAGCCCAGGGCTACATGTCCACCCCGGTGATTGTGAATGGGGTGGCCTACGAGCACCTCCGCAGCCAGCGCCTGATGGCGATTGAGCTGGAAACCGGCCGGGAGGCTTGGACTGCCAGCGAAGGGTTTGGTCAATACCTGAGTCAGGTGGCTCAAGGCGACCGGATTCTGGCGCTGGACCAACGCGGATTGCTTTATTTGTTCCGCGCCAATCCGGTGCGCTTTGAATTGCTGGATCAACGCCGGATCGCGGTTGGCGACACTTGGGCCCACCTGGCGGTGGCTGATCAGGAACTTTTTGTCCGCGAGTTGCACGCGCTGACAGCCTTCCGGTGGGTTGCGCCCTGAGGGTAAGAGTGCCCCACCAGCGGTTCCGCATTGATTTGAGGAAACCAGCAGATCGGCCAATGTTTCCGAGGGGTTGAGCAGTTTCGCATTCCAGGAGCATTTTCTTTTTCGTTGACGGCGGCCTCGGTTTTTGTATCCTCGCCATAGACATGGCTAG
>CAIXFN010000080.1 GCA_903918755.1 uncultured Pedosphaera sp. | reverse complement strand
CCGTTTGATTAGCGCCCTCCTCGCCGAAATCAGCGACGAATGGCTCAGCGAGAAAATTTACCTCAACATGGATAACCAATACCCAGCTCTCAGTTCAAAATGCTAAAACATTTTACAGAAAAAAACTTGCGCGGCCGGTAGAGATCAGGCCAATCTCCTGATCTCCTTTTGGAATGAGTTTACCTTTCCAATAAGGAAGACTTAATGCTAAGCATTGGCGATGCGCTAGAATGTAATATGCTTCAGGATCTTTGCCTTCTGAAAACGAAATTTCCTGTTCAACCAAAAAATTGCGAAAATCCGACATCGTGGCGCCCGGGCCAATTGGGAATGACCGAAAAATGGGTAACTCCTTGTTGATGTGCTTCGGAAGAAGGCTTACAGAGATGGAATGGCCCAATTCGTCAAACTTGATACTTGCCCCGTTACCGTAATAGAGCCATACATCGGCCTCTTCCGGAATAAGTATTTGCGGACCAATGGTTGGTGGTTTTCCTACCCAGCGCACCGGCGGACCAAGATGCTTCACCACATCCAGACGGCTCATCCCCAATTCGAGGAAGCCGAATTTGCCGGAGCGAACGAATTCAAGCAGGTGCATGAAGCTCAGAAGTTTGGTGGCTTGAAAAATGATTGTTGTTTAGTTGGAGCGTCCTGATCGTTATTGGCCAGACGTCAGGCAGGCATCAAACTCATAGATCGACCAATGGTATTTCGCATTCGTGCCGGTCTGCGTGACGCGGATATAGCGTGCGGTTTGCTTCGGAAAAGTGATGGTGGTGATGCCGAGCTTGCCAGAACCGGTGGCCACGGGCGGGCTCCAGGTGAGGGCGTCTTTGGAGACGGTGACGCTGTATTGTTCGGGCGAATCCCACAGGGCCCAGGTGTTGTCGAGCACGATCTGGTTGAAGGATTGCGCTTTCCGCATGTCCACTTGGAACCATTGCCCCGGAACCTGGGTTTGGGTCATGTCCCGCCAACCGGTCCAGTGATCCCCGTCCAGCGCGTTGGCCGCGGCGATATCGATGGGAATTTTGGCGCCGCTGAAGGGGAAGGAGCCATCGGGGATGGAAGCGGACGCGATCCAATCGCGCTTTTCCAAGGGCGTAAGAGGGATTTGCGGAACGGCGGGTGTTTTGGGCGTCGTGAGCGGGAGCGTGCCGAGTCCGGCGAATTCCCAAGTGCCCGGCCTCACGCGAAATTTGACGTAATCGGTGCCCTCGCCCACCCAGGAAACGCCGGGGACGACGTCGTGGAAACGGCCATCCCAAACGGTGGCATGGTTCGCCTGGATGGCGGCCAGTCGGGAGAAGGCGATGCGTGGGATGCCTACGATCGCGGTGGTGTTCGACGGGGAGATCAGTTTTAGGGCGTATTGAGTGGACGTTTTCTGGATGTCCACCGTGACCCGACCTTTAATGGAAGGGACTTCCACCTTGAGTGAAGTGAGAAAAGCTTCCTGGGGCAGGACTTGATATTCATTCCACCCCGGGCTCACCGGTGTGACGCCAGCGATGGTCTGCGAAAGGATCAGTGCCGGCGGATTCCAGCCATGGTTCAGCGAGGAGGCGTCGTCATAGGCATCGATGTGGGAAGCCCACCAACGATCGTAATGCTCCCACAGCGTGGTGAAAGAGCAGGGGATCATCGTCTGGTAACGCTGGGCCATGCGCAGGAGGGCGCGATCGGGCTTGCCCATTTTACAGAGGGCGGCGAAGACCCAGCGATCAAAGAAGCAACTGGCGTAGGTTTTTTGCAAAAGGACGTTTTCGTAAATCGCCGGCCATTTAGTGCGGTCCGCCAGGCCGGAATTGACGGCCATGGCATTGGCACGATCGTCCGGTTCTTTGACCTGCGAGGATCGGTAGTAGCCGCCCTGCCAGTATTTCGCGTCAAAGGTGCTCCGGATCTCCGCGAGTTTTTGCTCGATGGCCGGCAAGTCCGCTTCCCGGCCGATGGCGCGGGCGATTTTTGCGAGGGTTTCGAGGCAATTGAAATAGAAGCAGGTTTCGATGACGGCGGTATCCTTGTTTTCCTTGCCCCAATCAAACCAGGTGCCGTGCTTGCCAAACTGGTAGGTGTCGAACAGGAACTTGCGGGCAGGTTCATAGGCCTGGCGAAGGGAGGCTAAATCGCCGGTTTGCAGGTAGTAGAACCACAAACCGTATTCGCCGAGGAACTCCAGGTGCTGACCGGGGTAAAACTTGGGTTCCAGCGGACGCACAACCAGCTCCTTGCACAGTTCATGCGCGGAGGTGTCGAAAAGGTAGAAGCATTGATCCAGTTCCGGGGTGCCGTCGCCCCAGAACCCAACGCGCTCACGGTCCGGGCAATCATAAAAATGATCCCGCATGCAGATGTAGGCGGTACGGGCGGCTTTTTGCCAAAGAATGTTGTAGTCGTTGTCGTTGCACACGAAGGAACCAGCGAGGGTGGTGTCGTAGCCGGTTTCCCGAAATTGGACCGCGTGAACCGTGACGCCGGCCGGAATGGTGTAAATGGCGCCCTCCCCGCTGACCCAATTCTTCGCCTCGTAGCTGTGGCGACCCGCGGTGGTGGGGCAACTCTCCGTTTCGGTGAGATAGAGCACCAGGGGATTGCTGGAATTGAACCGGAGTTCCTTACCCGCTTCGGCGGTCACCTCGATCCAGGGCTGGAAATGACTGTTGCGAGGCAATTCGCAGACCAGTTTCCAAGGCTGGTTTTCCACATGGGGCAAATCGCGCGAAACGCGGACGTAGGGCTTCAGACCATAGTCCCGAATCCCCGCCACGCCGCGCTGGGGCAGGCAAACCAGGGCAAGGAACAGGCCGATCAAGAGCGACCATTGGCGGGGAAGGGGGGAAGGCATAGACGGGAGGTTTTGGTTGTGGGGGAGAGCAATTGTCCCGCTGATCTGATCGGGCAGTCTCATTTTGACGCCTCACGTGTTCTGATCCCCACCGTAACGTTGGTGGAAACATTGGTGCCGTTAATGGTGGTGTTTCCTAAAAAGAATGTGGTACTACCATCGGAAGCTGCCACCGGCTTGCTGACCGGCGGCGGCGTTGGGGAACTACTCGACGGCTCTTTGCTGCAACCGACCATGAAAATGGTGACTGACGTGACGCTAATGAGGATTGCGCTTTTCATAACGCATTAAATCAGGGTTGCGAATTGACATCAAAGATTAAAGCGGAGTCAGTGCTCTTCGCGCGATGCTCCAAATTCATCACTTCACGGTGAAGACGTCGCAATTCCTCCGTTTCCGGCGAGCTCCTCGTCTCCGCTGAGGCCAATGCTGCCAAGTCGCGTGACAACCGGACCGAGGGGCCACCACAATCCAGTAAATAGCAGATCGGGCTCGAATTCTGGAAGCGGAGTTTGCGAGTTATCGGGCAGGAGTTTGGCTGGGCTGGGTATTGCTTGCGCTACATTATGACAAGAACTGACTACTATGCCTGCTGGTCAGCGCCTTGATTTTGGGTTAGGTTAAGCTACCTAAATGTCACAGCCTTTGATTATCCAGGGTGGAATGGGAGCGGCGGTTTCCGACTGGAGACTGGCCCGCAGTGTCTCGCAACTCGGGCAGCTGGGGGTCGTTTCCGGAACGGCCATCGCCGTGGTGCTTGCGCGGCGTCTGCAACTCGGCGATCCCGGCGCTCATATGCGGCGCGCTCTGGCTCATTTTCCCAAACCAGACGTGGCGGAACGGATTTGCGCGGAATTTTTTATCCCAGGGGGCAAGGATTCCGCCGCCTCGTTTCGCGCCATTCCATTGCCGACGGTGACTCCCGGTCGACTAGCGATTGATCTCATGGTCGCCGGCGCGTTTGTGGAGGTTTATCTCGCCAAGGAAGGCCACGCGGGCGAGGTCGGGATTAACCTGCTGGAAAAGATCCAACTGCCCACACTGCCCACCCTGTTTGGCGCCATCCTGGCAGGGGTGGATTATGTCCTCATGGGCGCGGGAATACCGCGCACCATTCCCGGAGCGCTCGACCTGCTCGCGGGCGGGCAGCCGGCTTCGCTGGCCCTGAATGTGGAAGGCGCGGAACCCGGGGACCTATTTGTCCAGGCCTTTGATCCCGGGCCGTATCTTCCGGAAGATCCGCCGGCGCTGCGTCGCCCGAAGTTTCTGGCGATCGTCGCTTCCGCCACGCTGGCCATCACCCTGGCGAAAAAATGCAACGGTCGGGTGGATGGTTTCGTGGTGGAGGGTGAGACGGCGGGCGGTCACAATGCCCCGCCGCGCGGTCAGCCGCAACTCAGCCCGACCGGGGAACCCATTTACGGAGAGCGGGATGTCCCGGACCTGGATAAAATTCGCGCCTTGGGATTGCCTTTCTGGCTGGCGGGTTCCTTCGGTCGCGCCGGCAAGTTGGCGGAAGCCCAGAAACTGGGCGCCGTCGGCATCCAGGTGGGAACCGCGTTTGCCTTTTGCGCGGAATCGGGGATCCGCGCGGACCTGAAGTTGCAGGCGCTGCAATGCAGCCGGGCGCATCACGCCGGGATTTTCACCGATCCCCTGGCCTCACCGACCGGATTCCCCTTAAAGATCGCCCAACTGGACGGCACCTTGTCGGACGGGAAGTTTTTTGCCGAACGAAACCGGACTTGCGACCTCGGTTATCTGCGTCATTTGTATCGGAAGCCGGATGGATCTGTCGGCTACCGCTGTCCGGCGGAGCCGGAGGCGGATTATGCCGGGAAAGAGGGCGTCGCGGAGGAAACGCGGGGGCGCAAATGTGTCTGCAACGGTTTGCTGGCCACCGTCGGCCTGGGGCAGACCCGTTCGGGCGGCGAGTTTGAACGGCCATTGGTCACGGCTGGCAACGATTTTGAAAACATCTCGCAATTCCTCCAACCGGGGGCGGATTCCTATACGGCCGCCGAAGTTTTGCAGGTAATGCTCGCCTCTTAATAGCTGGTAGGTTTGGCCGCCGGAAAAGCGCCTTTGCGTCGGCACATCGCAGCGCGCGGCCTGATAATGTAAACGGACTTTACGTGCATCTGGAGGAAGTCTGCCGTCCTTGGAAATGATGTGAATACGCATTATCAACCGCGCCGAACTGACCCCTTACTTGGTAACACCCAATTCTGGCACAAGGCCTGGATTTAGCCATACTGTCTCTCATCCCCGTAAGGATTGTTTCTAGCAATGCGGCGCTAACTCAACCAGCTGGTGGTTGACATTGTTCGGACGGAAGCAGAGGATGCGGGCAATCAAATAAATCAATGGAGTTTGGCGGGGAAGGTTGGCTGCGGCGGGATCCTCAAAACAAAAAACCATATGAATCGACGTTTCCTGGCAACGGCAGGGTCGGTGTTAGTGGTGGCGGCGCTGCTGCTTGGCTATTACTGGTGGCGACATGGTGGGGACCTGTCGGTGACACTGCCGGCTGAGGCAACCCCGATGTCCGTGAAAATGACCCCGCCGGCTCCGGAATCCATTGTGCCGCTCACGAAAGTTTTGCGCCTCGCGGTGGGTGGTTTCGGGCGACCCGCGGTTCCCCAGACCGGTGCCCTGGCACCCCTGCTCAAAGCGGAACTGGCGAAGGTACCCGGGGTGGAGCTCAGCCCCCGAGAGGGTTTGGATGCCGACTACCGGCAAAAGCATCCGGAATGGGCCGATTGTATTCGGGCCGGTGAGGCGATGGCACTGGGCGGGCGGGCGTCAGTGGCGGATTGGATGCTGCTGGGCAGCCTGACCCCAGTCAAAGATGGAAATGTCTTCGTGGCACGCGTGGTGGAGGTGGCTAACGGACGGGTGCTCGGCTTTCGAGTCATCGCGGCCGATGAACCGGCGGCGGAGTTGGCGGCGGACTTGGCCGGTCTGGTCGGCGAATGTCGGGCGGCAGCGGCCGGCGCGCCGGCCCGGGAATTCATCACGCTGATGGGATTGGTGGATAAGGGCTCCAGCCGCCGCCCGGAAAGATTTTCGCCCCGGCTGCGAAGGGAATTGACCACCCATTACCAGAACTTGCCGGTAACCCTCTTGGAACCGGCATATTTGAGTGCGGTATTGCGGGAATTGCGCCTGGACTCGCCCGGCACCGCCAAGCCGTAGGGTACGAACTTTTTCCCTAATTTCAGTCCGCGTCTGTGGTTGGTGGGCGGGACCTGGCAGGGGAACGAAGTCGCGGGTGCGGAATTGGAACTGAACCTGCAGATGCGGCGGATTTTTGGCGGAGCCACCAACCGGTTTTTGCGCGAGACCAACGGTCCGGTTTTGTTTACCAACATTTTTCAAGGCATCGATTCCGTCCGGCGGGACGGCCTCACGGGGAAGGTGCACACCTGGGCAGCGGAGGTGCAGGTGTTGCTGGATGAGGGGCAGAAGTTGGCGGAAAACTTGAACCCCTATTCGTTGGGCTTTTACGGTGGGTACCTGTTGGATGACGAGGAAGCGGCCCGCCGGAGGCGTAATTTTTCCCTGGCGGAGCAGGCGTTTGAGTCGGCTCTATTGTTTGAACCCGCGAATCACACCGCGCGGATGCTTTTAGCCGCCTGCTTGCAGGATTACCCTCAGGGGCGGTTGGCGGAACCCCTGGATCTTTACCGTAGTGTGTTCGAGGATCTGGTGGTGGATCGCTGGACCGAACCCGCCAAGCAGCTATTGGCGCAATCTTTCGCCCATCACACCCCGACCGAACGCGCGGATTGGTACCAGGCGGCTGCGGCGTCAACCACCAATGCCATGGCCCGGGATTATTATCAAGCGCAGTGGCGCCTGAATGCCCGTGATGCGGCTTTGGAGGCGGGGGTGAAGACGGGGGTGAAAACGGGGACGGAATTAGCGCAGCTCGCGGAGGAGCGGCTGCTGGAGTTTGTGCGCACGGTCGAAGCGAATCGGGATTACCAATCGTCAATGGGCCTGGATCAATTCACGGCCGCCTGGTCAACGGACGAAGCCGCGGCCAATCAGGCATTGCTCGCCTTGATGCCGCGATTCCGTTCCGCCGCGCCAACTGCCTTCCCCTACCTTCTGGCCAGCTTGATGACTTATCCGGCCGGCACCAATGCCGCGCTGGCCGCGGAGTTTGACCATGTGCTGGTTGATTGGTCAGCCCGTCGCCGGGAGATCCCCAATCGCATCACCAGCTTCGAAGGCCACTTGGAAGGAGTGGCTCGGGATGCCGGCTCCCGCAAAAATTATGCGCTGCAGGCGCGCCTGTTGGAGGTGCTCCTGCAACGGGCGCAAGAGGAAGGGCGACCAGCCGTTATTTTACGCGAACTGCGGTTCAAACTGGGGTATATGTATTTCTCCCTCGAAAACTGGCCGGCGGCGCTTACCCAATTCCAAAGTTGTTCCAACCTGCCCGTGCGAATGGGGTCGCAGGGACCCTGGGGCCCGGGGCTTGGCGTCGTGCGTCCCTCCTACACCGTCGCCGCCTGCAAAAAGAAACTGGGGCTGCCGGTGGAATCCGATCCGCGGCAGTTTGAACTGGAACCGACCGGGATCACCTTTTGTCCCAGCGTGCGGTCGTATAGCCTGGCGGCCGACTTGGTCAAGGAGTTCGGGGCCTTCACGACTGATGCGGACGGCCTTTGGCTGGCGATGGAAGGGCATCTGGCCCGGGTAAGTTTCGACCTGAAAACCAACGCCCTTTATCCCCTGCCGGTGGACCCGATGGTCCCCCTCACCCGCATCATCGCCGCGGAAACGAACCTGTGGATCGCCAGCGCAGGGGATGGGTTGGTGGAGTTTGACAGAGCCGAACACACCACGCGGCTGTTTGGCCCGAAACAAGGGCCGCTGATGGGATTCATCGGCAACCTGGCCCTCACCGCGGACCACCTCTGGCTGGGCTACGGCCTGATCAAGAACGGGGGCCTCGGGCGCCTCGATTTGCGTTCCCACGAATTCACCAATTTCACTGCCAATCCGCCGCCGGATGCGGGCAAGACCAGCCCCCCGCACGTACCCGTTACCGGCCTTGCGCCGGTTCCGGGCGGGGATCTATGG
>CAIXFN010000079.1 GCA_903918755.1 uncultured Pedosphaera sp. | reverse complement strand
TGTCGCGAGGATTTCAAAGGCGAACAAATGTGTGCGAGCAAAGGCGGACTAAGTCAAGGGCTGCGGATTTGCAGCAAAATCTTTGGGCGTTCCTTGGGATTGGGTTCTTGCGCGAGGATGGTGACCGTGCCATTGGGGTGCTGGCAATGAACCACTTTGGTGGCGGGCGGAGCGGCGACCCGCAAGCGCTCGGTGCCAGCCGGGACGCGGCCGTCCGGACCCACCTGGAGTTGGGTCCGGACGCTCCAGACATAGTCCCACCAAGGGCAGCGGGGCGCCGGGCGTAAGACATCGTGCTGCTGGCGGTGGGCCCGCCGCGCGGCGGCATCCGGGGTGCGGCCCAGTTCGCGGTGGATTTCCTTGGCGTTGCGGTGTCGGCGGAGGGCGGGCAGCAGGAGGTTGGCGGCCGCGGGATCCGTGATGCTTTCCGCCGCAAAGAGGGCGGGCAATCGGCCCTGCCAATATTGGTGCTGGCGCTCGATTTTCCCCTTGGCTTGCGGGGTGTGCGCATAGCGCAGGGAGATGCCGTAGAAGTGCAAGGCTGCGCCCAGTTGGGTGAGCGCGTCCGGGCGCTGGGGGAAGAACATGCTATGGCAGTCGACATAGAGTTCAAGTGGCAGACCGTGTTCAGTAAAGGCCGTTGGGAGGAAGTCCAAATAGGCGAGCAGGTCTTCCCGCTGGTAGATGGTGGCCCCGGTGCACACCCGGGAGCAATCATCCAAAAGGTCGAGCAAAGGATAATTTTGGACGTCCCCGGCAAACCAGCGATGGGGCGTGGCATCCAGTTGCCAAAGGGCGCCGATTTTGAGGCACTGCCAGCGGCGGGTGGAGGCGGGTGGGCGAGGTTTGGGCAACGGGTGGCCCAAGTGATGAGCCAAGGCCCAGCGCCGCACCGTGGCTGGGTCGATGGTCAAGTGCAGGCGCCGGAGCACTTCGGAGGCAGCGAGGCGATAAGGCGCGGGCGGTTTGGTGGCGAGCAGCTTGCGCAGGAGTGGTTCCACCCCCGCCGGCCAGTCCGGAGCATGATCGCCACCCGAAGCCCCAGGTTGCCAGGAGGAGGTCTGACGGTGGGCGGCCGCACGCAGATAGGACGCATAGAGCTCGTAGAGACGAGTGCGACCCAAGCCTAATTTATGGGCGGCAGCGGTGGCCGAGAGCTCTTCCCGTCGGAGCGCCGCCAGCACCTCGCGGATCAACGGCGCACCGAGACGATAGGGAAGCTGGCGATAATGTTTTTCATCACCGACAGAAAGGCATAAATCGGAGCATTTACCGAGCAGATTTCACCAGCCCTGCGGGCCTTGCGTCAGCTTTCGCTACGCTCAAGCTTCCGCAAGGCCCGCAGGACTGGAAGTGTTCGCCTTTGCTCGCACAGCAGTCCGGGTTTGATCGCACGGTGTTCGCCTTTGCTTGCCGCGCGACAGCCCGATTCCGCCAGTCCGATCCCCCCCCGGTTAACCGCCCGCTTGACAGAGGAAGCCACCCGGACCCAGTATTCCCACGATTTCATAAGTTGGAATGCCCATGAAAACATCCTCCTTTATCTTCCGATCGGGAGTGGTCGTCGGGATTTTTCTCGGTTGCGTGTCCCTGGCCACGCCTGAACGCGGCGTGCCCGCCAGCCACGGCATCCTGAATTTTGGCCAGGTGAATTCGAATGTCTTCCGGGGGGCCTGGCCAGACGCCGCCGGGGTGCGGAGTTTACAAGCGCTCGGCATCCGCAGCATCCTGGACCTGCGGATGCCCTCCGCGGACATCACCCGGGAAGCCGCCCTCACGCGTGCCAGTGGTATGGTTTACACCAATCTCCCCTTGCGGGGATTTAGCCGGCCCACGGATGCCCAAATCAGCGCCTGCCTGACGAATCTGGCCAGCCTCCCCGGGCCGGTCTTTGTGCATTGCGAACATGGTTGTGACCGCACCGGCACGATCATCGCCTGCTATCGCATCCAACATGACCAGTGGACTGGCACCGACGCCCTGCATGAGGCCGAGATTTATGGAATATCCCGATTCGAGCGCGGGATGCGCCAGGGCATTGCCGATTTTGCCCGGGCGCACGCTCCGCCCTGAATCTGGCCGCGGAGTCTAACGCACCACCTGCAATCGGTAAAATCCGGCGGGCAAAGCCTGAGAGGAACTATTGGTAAAGCTGAGCGGTTGTCCCGTTCCCACTTGCGGACTGCTGACCGCAATCCAATTCGGCTGGCTTAGATTGGTGCTAAACTGCATCTGGTAGGTCCGGGCCAACAGGGTTGGCCAGGTCAAAATCAGGCTCCCGCCGGGCCCGATCGAGCGCGGTGTGAGTGTCGGTCCCGTAACCGTCGCTGGCTCGCTGGTTGCGGAAAAGTTCAGATTATCGATGGCCAACCCCTGGGATTTTCCGGTGGGGTCAGTCATTTGCCACACGAGCCACAGAGCGCCGCCCGGCAGCCACGAAACGATCGGCTGATTCAAGACCCCGAGCTTTTGCTGATTGGCGGCAAGGGTTCCATCCACCGCCACCCCGCCCACAGCAGCCCCCAGAGTCGGGATCCGGACATCCAATTCCCGCAAATACTGGGTGGCATTCGTGGTGAACCCGTTCGTGCCGGAAGGATCAACCCAATAATGAAACTCCAGGAGTTTGGGCAGATTGGACTGCCGCCAGACCTCGCCCACCACGTCCAAATTGATGTAGTTAAGCGCCACCCCGGTCTCATTAATCAGTTTCAGGCCAAACGATGTATAGCCGGTCGAACTCGTGGCGAGCAGGCCTAACGCCCGGTTGTTGTTTCCCGGCAAACCGAAACTCAGGACTCCGCCGGTGGTTTGATCACCATCCGTCGCCCCAAACCGGGTGCCCACACTGGTGGCCGGGTTGGCCAGGCCATACCAACCGGCCAGCGATGCGATACCCAAACCACCCATGCTGCCACTCGCCAGCGCAGGAGCCGCGAAGTCAAATGGATTCGCCAGCGAATATGTTACCCCGTTGATTGTGACCGGATTGGCCGAATTAACAGAGCTCGTTCCTGGATTGGGGAGACTGTCAAAGGTTTGAGAATAGACGGCACCGGCATCCGTGTAATCCACCGAAGATCCCGGCGCGGGCGCGGTGCTGTTGGTTGCCCCCGGAGTCGCATTGTAAAAATACTGCCGAACAAAGCTCTGGCCATCCGGCACCGAGCCATAGGAAAAGTTGATCGGTACCGCGCTATAATCGAGATAATCCAGCGGATGGGCCTGGCTGGAATCGAGCCGGCTCAAAGCCAGTGACCCGCTTCCCGGGGGCAGCAGAAAGCTCGTGTGCAATTCCGTGGCGGTCGAGAGATTTGTCTGCCCATCCACAAACACGACTTTGAACTGGCCCGGGGGGACGGAACTTCCCACCGGAAAGGTCCATGCCGTCAAATTCGAGTAATTGGCGCTCAGGTAAAGACCACTCAGGGACACACTATTCGACGAGGGATTGAACAGCTCCAGCCAGGCGGTGCGTTGACCGGCCCAATTCGTGATTCCCGTCCGGTTATCCGGCTGGATTTCGTTCAACCAAAGGGGTTGGAAACTGAACAGGGTCGCAGTCCCGACGTTGGCCTGGCCGGGAGTGGCAGCGGCACCCCGCCAATTCAGCACGCGCCAGTTATCCTGCCGGAAATCCACCAATTGCAGGGAGGCGCCGGTGCCGGACACATTCGTGGGCCAGGGAAGGTTGGTGGCGTAACGTACCTTGGCCACCGTGATCCCGTTGGCAAGCGATCCGCCCGCATCCGGCTGGATTAAAGTCAGGGTTTCCCCGCCGGGTTGCAGCGAGCCCGGATAAGTGTCAAAGACCAGGTTGGTCGCTCCGTAAGCCGCGGCAAATGCGGTCCGGTTCGCCGCCAATACCAGGAAACTGTTGGCACCAATCGTGGCCCCGGGCGGGAAAGTGTAGCCCAGGCCATTCAGTTGCCAACCGGACAAATCAAACGTGTTGGTGGTGGAACGGTTGAAGAGCTCAATGAAATCGGCATTCGGCACGGCCGGCAGGGCCATGATTTCATTGATCACTATCTGCCCGACCGGAGAAACCGCGGCCCCCTTGTAAACCGCCGCCACCGTATTGCTGGCACCCGCCACGGGAGAGCCGGAACGGTCCACTCCCACAACGCTGAAAACATTGGTGCCCGGCCGGAGCGGCACCTGAACCGACCATCCGGTCACGCTCGTCCAGGTCAACGGCCAGGCCACCCCGTTCAAAAGGACGTGCTTGACGAGCAGTTGCGCGGTCCCGGTTACCGTCGCCACATTATTGGCAATAGTCACCGTGGGACTCACGAAAAAGCTGCCATCCACCCCCGCCCTTTGGGAGTCAATGCTGCTTTGCGCCTGGGACAACCATCCCTTGATGGCGCTGCTGGGATTCTCGACGCTGATTCCGTTGGCGGCAAAGGCGTTGAACTTCGCATCCAGCAGCGGCCCGCTATTGGCCGGACTCAGGGGGCCGACGACCAGTTCGCCCAACGCCCGCCAATACATCCGTAAAAACTCGGGATTGCTGTAAACGTTGTTGAGCCCCGTATTGCCCCCGTCCCAGGAAAGCAGATTCTGGCCCGGACCCCAGGAACCGTTGCCGATCACAATGTTGTAATCCCACATGATCAGCGAATACTTGGCACTGATGGCCCCGATATAGCCATAAAGATTTTGCCCGTTGGGCGCGCCAAAGGAATCCCAATTGCCGGCCGCATGATTCGCGGCAAACACCCGCATCCAATTCTCCATGTCGGCGAGGCTTTCCAGATTCGCCACGAAATTCGGTGTACCCGCCGCATTGGCCGCATCCACCAGGGAAAAAATATTGGTATAATTGTTGGCGGAATCCGGGGTGCGCCGCATCAGGAAATTGTAGCGGTAGCGGGCGACTTTTTTCGCCCCCCCAGTGGTGGTGAAGGGCGTGAGTTCGCACCAGGAATTGTTATTGAACGCAATGGAAATCCCCGACGGCGCCGGTCCAAACTCAAACCAGGGCTGCATCTTATACAAAAACCCTCCGGTATCGTTCGGGAAATACTCCTTCACCACATCACTGTCCGGGCACTGCGTATCCTCCATCAACGTGCCCCGACGATTGCCATTGACGTAAACCGCGACATACCGGCGATTCAACCAAGGTACGCCCAACGCTCGCATAAAGGTATGCGCCAGTTGCTCCCGCTGAATGCTGCCATCATCCCCTGCCCCGTTGCCGGGTTGGTGGATCTTGTTGAATGACGTCGCGCCCAGGAATTTGTCATCATCCTGGAAAATCCACTTGTAGTGGCAAAGATTTCCATAGGGGGTGTCAAAGCCCTGATGATAGGGACTTCCCGCAAACCGGCCCTGCGCGTTGTAGATTACCCGGTTCCCATTCACAAAGGTAAAATCATGGGACTCGTTGCTCAAATCCGAAAGGTTGCTCCACCGCGTGGCATTGGTCTGGGTGATCCACATGTGGTAAACGCCGAAGGATCCCCCGGGATTGCCGTCGCCAAACAGAATGAGCCCCTCCCGCACCGGGGCATTGTCATTCACCAGCGCCGGGAAACGGCTGGTCATCCCTTTCGCATCCATGGCCGAGACATAAAACGCCACCAGTGTGCCCGCGGCCCGGCCCGATATCGTCGCGCTGAAAATGCCGTCGCCCGCCACCGCATCACCGCCCGCACCATCATCCCGCATGGTAATCGAGTTATAGGCCGTGGCGGGATCAATCCGATAATAGAGATTGCAACTGAGCACCCCGTCCGGGTCATGGATCCGGGCGGTGACCACCACAGCCTGGCTGGCTGCGGGCAGCGACGGCGTGTGGGTGACTTCAAAAATCGCCGGTCCTACGTTGGTGAGGGCAATGCTATTGGGCAGGCCGGGCGTGCCCAGATTCGCGGGCACCGGCATCGCTCCCGTGGCTTCCAGCCAGTTCCCATTGAGGCGAAACAGGACTTCCGGCCAGCCATGCAGCCACCGGGCTTTAAACCGCAAGGTGGCGGTTTGGCCTTGTCCCAAAGAATTGGGCCACAGCGCCACTTCACAGGAGTTATCGCCCGTCCACATGCGATCGCTGCAGCGGATGTGCAACGAGCGGCTGCTCACATAGCCCGTGCTTTCCAGAGTCGAACGAGACATATCTCCCTGCAGGGTCCAGTAAGCAAGGCCATTTTCAAAAGTCGGATTCGCCACGTAATTCGTGCCGGCGTTTCCGGCGTGAACTTCCAGATTGTCCACGAGACACTCCCCAACATCCAGAATGCCAATTTGGGCATAGTCAATGGTTGGATCATAATTCCCGCCGTTATCCAGCACCCCGGTCGCCTCGATGTTCACCCAGGCGGATTTGCGCGTTTCATCGCTGTCGCCCCAATTCGCCGCCAGGCGATGATTGGCATGGGCATCGACCAATTCGAGACTGCTGCCACCACCACCCGACCAGGCGCCCCATCTTCCGCCCGTGCCGTACGTCACCTCATCCTCCGCAACATAGATGGTATTCGTTCCGTAGAGCGCCTGCGGCATGGCCAGCACGACCCGCTCACCGTTGTGGGACAATCTTCCCGTCCAGTTGCCAATAGTGTTGGCGCTGTTCAAATTGGGATATTTTGACCACAAATTGGTCTGGTCGGCGGCCAACACAAAATACGCCCCCGGGGTCATCACCACATTGGAGGGGAAAGTAAAGGTGACGCCCGATTTAACCTGCCAGCCGCCCAAATTTACGGTGTTAGTTCCCTTGTTATACAGTTCCACATACTGATCGGCATCATTTCCGGAGATGGGGTTGTACATCAGTTCATTGAATACGATATCGCCAATCACCACGCTGCTGTTGTTCGTTCCCGGGGTTCGAGCGGTGAATTGGTAAAAGGAACCCGCACCGTCCGGCCATCTCCCCACTGCCACGCCATCGGCCTGCGGCTCATACTGCAGGGCATCCAGCACCCGCGTGCCGTCGGGTTTGATGAAAAACACGGTCCCCCCGGTGCCTGGGAGCGCAAATCCGAGCTGGGAAGAGGGGAAGACCACGAATCCGTGCGGCGGCACGAAGGTGCCGGCGGGAATGACGAAGCGGTTGGTCGTCGGATCATCCGTCAGGATACAACCACTCAAATCATTGGACTGGTTGCTGTGATTGTATAATTCCACATACTGGGGGACGCCCGCGTTTTCACTGTGCGGCAGCAACTCATTGATGACGACGCTGCGCAACGGGTTCGGACGGTAGGCTTCAGGCAGTCCCGGGGAGCCACCCGCCACATCACTGATATCCCAGGCTCGGGGATCGCCTTCGCCATACGAGGGATAGGCCAAAACCAGGGAATGTCCCGTACCCTCTGCCGCCACCGGCCATGGCTGAACGTTGGAATAAGGTACGGTGAGTTCGAGTGCCCCCACTTCGCTCAGCAATGAAATAGTGCCCGTCTTCTTCAAACTTCCCGTATAGGGCCCCATGACGTTGGTAATTCCGTAAACGCTGGCAATATCGGCCGGCACGGCGGCTAGAACCAGGAAAGCCCCGCCTTGCATCACCGTTCCGGGCGGAAAGGTATAATTGATATTCCCGCCGGCAATCTGGTAACCGCTGATATCCTGAAACCAGGGGTTGGAATTGTAGATTTCCAGGAATTCCAGATTTTTACCGTCCGTTCTAGGCGCCGGTTTATACATGATTTCGGATATGGAAATCATGGTCTTGCGCGCCGACGGTCCCAGGATTTCGTGCGGATTGGTGAAGGTTCCCAGCACCGCGTTGGTCCCCGTGGTCCCCAGGTTTTGGAATACCGCCTGGGCTCCGAAAGCGAGATTATCACTGGTCACTGCCATCCCGAACAGCACCTGGTTGGTCATGCTGATGCTGGCAATGCCCAATTGCGTCCAAGTCTGGCCGTCATAACTGGCATACCCCGTGAACACGTTGCCGGTCCTTTTGAGTCGCAGCCAGCCGTTGGGGAAATTGGGAGGGAAAGATCCGGCGCTGCTCGCAGTGTTGCCCGTTGGGGAGCGCCACATGAAGGAATCGCCGTTCATGGCCGGGGTGGCAAACGCGGCCACAAACTGGCTGCCGGGCGCCATGCTTTCCCGCGCCATCAAACCGGCCTTGGCAAACGGATTTGGATCGCTCAAGGACGCGAGCCGCACGCTCATGTCGAAATCCCCGGTCAGCAACTGGTAATTGAATCCAAACTGGTCCGCCACTCCGCCGATGTCACTGCCCACCGCCGTGACGCTCAGCCCATTGGTCAGCACGGTCACGCTCGACGGCACCGGCGGATTCCCCACATCCTGGCGGGCATAGGCCGAGGCCAGAAAATTCACCAGCGTGTTCGTCAGAATGGTGTTCGGCGCGACCGCCCGGTCCCGCACGCCATTAATCACCAGCGTATAATTGCTGCCATAGACCAGCGGGCCCGTGGTCAGCGTGACCACCAGGGTGTTTGGATCCAATTTGGCAGCGGTGACGGGCAGACCATTGGTAAAGGCGTAATTGGCGATATTTGTCGCGCTCGCCGCCTCAACCGGCTCGGAAAAGCCCAACAGCACATTCGTGGTGCCAAAGTTTTGCACTTGCTGCACCGTGGGCGCGACGATGTCGGGCGTCACCGTCAAAGTCACGTTGCTGCTGAACAGGGCCGCCCCCGGGATGAGGACCAACACCCGGTATTGCACGCCACTGTTGGTGGCCCCCACCACCCCGGTAACCAGGTTTGAACTGATGGCGCCCGGGATATCAAATCCGTTCGATTGCCATTGATACGACACCATGCTGGTCAGGGCCGAGTTGCCGGTCGCGCTCACCGAAAACGTCGCCGATTGTCCCGCCATGACGCTGGTGTTGGTCGGTTGCTGGACGATGGTCAGGGTGGAATTGGTGCCAAAAAAATAGTTTCCCAGAAATGTCCCCGGAATGATGTCCCAACTGCTCGCATTGGTCGGGGTCTTCCAGCCCACATAGAAATAGTCACCGCCCCCGCCTTCTTTCATCAGCCCTTCAATGTAATAGTGCTGCCCGCCTTTGAGCGTGATGGCGGTGGAGGTGTTCGCATCAAAACTCCCCCCCCAATTGGGCTCAAACGAAATCAGCACCCGGTTGACCAGGGACTCGTCCGTGCTCAGAAACAACTGGGAATTATCATCGCTCTCCACAGCCAGATAATAGGTGCCATCCACCGGCGGGACTAGAATCCCCGCCATGCGCCCGCCGTAATTGTCGTAAATATTCGCCGCGGGCCAGCCCATGGTGGGCAGGAAATCCACCAGGTCCGGGCTGTTGGGGAAGGAGGGACTGTTGGTCAGGTCGGCCACCGCCTGGCTGCCGCTGAGGTTGAGATAAAGCTGCCGCTCAATAAATCCGGTCACAAACGGTATGTTGGTGTAAATCGCCAGGGAATTCGGGGCCACTGCGTTCGTGCCGGTCGCCGCATCCGTGACCCGGTTTACCGTCAGCCAATGCGCCGCATAAGGGGTCTGGCTGGAGGTTGTCAGCATCACCGTCTGGCCGCCCGCTGCCATCGCTGCCGCCACCACCGGTACATTGCCGTAAATATTCGTGAGCACGTAATTGCCGGCGTTCGTCGCGCTCGCGGGTTGCACCGTTTGGGAGAAAACCACCTTCACCGAGTTATTTCCGGTGTTGGTCGCGGAGACCAACCGTGGCGCGATCAACGGAATGTTTGTGAAGATCACCAGCGTGTTGGTGGCCACGGCATTGGTGCCGGTGAGGGCATCGGTCACATTTTTGACTCGCAACCAATGGGCCGCATAGGGCGTCTGGTTCGCCGTCGCCAATTGGACCGTCTGGCCGTTCGTGCTCAATACCGCTCCCGTCACTGCCACTTTTCCGGCCAGATTCGTCAGCGCGTAGTTGGCTACATTCGTGGCACTGGTCGCCTGCAGCGGCAGCGAAAACCAGGTCGTCACCCCGTTCCCGCCGGTATTGGTTGCCCCCAACAGCACCGGCGGATTAGTGAAGGACGCGCCACCCAATTCCTGCAGCCGAAAACCGCTCATGGCGTAGCAATACTGTCCGGTCGCCGTCAATCCCCCGGGAATCGGTCCCAGGTATTGCGTGGTCGAAACCGCAAAACTACCAGTTGGCCCGGGAGCGATGTTTTCCCAATCCGCCATGTCCCCGGCCGTATTCAATCCCGTATTGACGGCCACCTGATTCGCCGCCAACCCGGTCGTATAAGCGCCCGCCGTGTGGGCGCTGATAAACTGCGTGGCCCCATCCAACTGAAAAAGCGACCACCGGAGTGCGTAATCCGCCTGCCCCGTGCCCGCCCGGACCGCACTCCCTTTGAAGCTGTAGAATTTGTTCGGATTCAGGCCTCGGAAAGTATAGGTCACGGTAGCGTTACCCGTCACTTGCACGGACGCGTCGCTGGTGCCGGTTCCCTGGAAATCCACGAACCCATTGAAGGTATTGTAAAGTGGCGTGCCCGGATTGGGGCTGCCGGCGGAGGGGGAAGCCGTCACCGCCCCGGTCCCGAGGGCTCGACTGATCGTCACCGTAACCGGCAGGTTGGTCCCTGCGTTAATATCCTTCAAGTAGCCCGTCGAGGCCGCGCCGATCCCAAAAACATCCCAACGCGTCGTATTGGGGGCAGTGCCGATCCCGGGTCCGTTATCGTTAAAAGAAATGAATTGGCCGTGCGCCAATCCTCCCCCGAGGCACCCAACGCACACCAAAAGGAAACGAACAAAAAGGGAAATGGAACCGGAGGGAACGAAATACTTCTTCATTTCTGAAAAGGGCGGAAACGTCTACCACGCGGGCGGGTGTCGCCCGCCGCCGCAACCACAGCCACTTGTCTCCCAAAGCAGGAACCAAGGGCTGCGCAATTTGTGGGCACAACTCGGACCCAACGTGAAAAACTGGGCTGCACGGTTCAAGCTAGCCCAGGATGGCTGAAAAGTATAGGAGATTGTTTAGCCCCGCCAACGTCAAACCCAGAAGATCCCCGGTTGGCGCTTACGCGTCCAGACGGCCGCATTTGCGAATTTCGGGCCAGCGATAGGCCACGGCCAAAACGACTAGAACCGTACCTATCCCCCCGGAAACCACCGCAAAAACCGGCCCGAAAAATTGCGCGGCAAAACCGGATTCAAATTCCCCCATTTGGTTGGAAGTGCCAATGAACAGGCTGTTGATGGCGGAGACCCGCCCCCGCATGGTGTCCGGGGTCAGTACCTGGACCAAAGTGTGACGAACCATGACGCTGACGTAATCCGTCATGCCGCAGGCAAAAAGCATCAGGAAGGCCACCCAAAAAGTCTTTGCCAAACCAAATCCCACCGTCGCCAGACCAAACAATGCCACGGACCATAGCAAGGTGCGGCCAGCCCTTTGCAGCGGCGGCCGGTGGATCAGGATGATCGACATCAGTAACGACCCCAATGGCAGGGCCGCTTGCAACCACCCGAGCCCATCCGGTCCTACGTGCAGGATCTGCTTCGCGTAAACCGGCAGCATGGCGGTGGCCCCGCCAAAAATGACCGCGAATAAGTCCAGGGTGATTGTCCCCAGAATGATTTTGGTGTGGAAAACGAAGCGCAACCCCGCCTTCACGGTGGCGAGGGACATGGGTTCCCGCGCGATGACGCGATGATGCGCTTTGACCCGGGCGATCAAACCCAGGCAGATGAGGGAAGCGAGCGCGTTACCCGCATACACCCAGGCCGCCCCCTGCGTTGCCGCGGTCACCCACGCGCCGGGTAATCGCGGCGTAAGGAATTGCGTCCAGGCCGCACTGCGGGCGACCGCGATCACGAGGCCCGCCATGGCGGGCCCGGTCACCGCTGCAATCTGAAAACTCCCGGAGTTCCAAGTGACGGCCCGGGCAAATTGCGAGCGGGCCACCAGCGCCGGGAGGAAGGCGGAGCTCGCCGGCCAGGTGTACGTGCGGGCCACCCCGATCGCCAGCAAACCGCCATAGGTCCACGCCACATCCGCCTTCAAGGCCGAACTCACGGCCATCACCGCGCAGGCCACCGCCAGGGCCGCCTGGGTCCAAATGATGATGTGTTTGCGGTTGTAATTGTCCGCCACATGGCCCGCGGGAAACGTGAAGAGGACCATGGGCACCATCTGCACCAAACCCACCAAACCCAGGGCGATATAACTGCCGGTGCGTTCAAAAATTTCCCAACCCACCGCCACCGTCAGCATTTGCTGGCCAAAGGACCCGATAAATCGGGCGATCACGTAGAGCAGAAAATCCGGATTGCGGAGCACGGCATAGGCGTCATCCTCCGACCCGGGGGGAGAGTTATCCGGCGCGGTGGGCCGCGCGCTGTTGGCGCTCATAATCCAGCACCGGGGGCCACAACGGGATCAGGCATGCGTGAATTCCTTGCGGAGCGAGCCGGACATGTCCTCCAGGGCACCGATCCCCAAGTTTTCCATCCAGGTAAAATAGTCCACCACCACCCGGCGTTGCGCCGGGGAAAATGCCGCCATCCGCACATCAAAATACTTTCTGAACTCCAGCACATATTCGAAATGGAAACGGATCGCATCCGGCAGGATTTCGTCGTGATCCCGGGAGGCGAGCGAGGCCAGCATGAATCCCGGCAGAAAATATTGGAACGCCTTCGGGGTGAACAGGGTTAACGCCAGGTGACGTTCCCGCCACTCTGCGGCATCATGTCCCAGCCAGTTTTTCCCCTTGAAATAACCGGCGATCCGTCGGCACTCAGCACAATCATACGGACACCGGATGAGATCATCATCCCCCGGGTAGGGCACCGCCGCAAATGCTTCCGCAATCGCTTTTCGCAACTCCGTTAATTCGTCGTTATGAATGGCCACAACATTAGGGAATTGCCGTCGGATGTCAAATGGCCAGAATTGCTTTCCCGGTGGCGCTTCCCCAGAGTGGGAACCATGACGATTGCGAAATTTCTAGGATGCTGGTTCGTGGTTCTGCTCACCCAACCCGCCCCCCTTCCCGCCGCTGAAACCGCGCCGGCACCCCTCCCCCTCAGCACCCCGCTCGACTACCAAGTCTGCCAGCGGGCGACCGCCACCACCGGCCAAATCACCATCTCGGGCACCCTCGCCGTTCCTGCCGACCGTCTCGAAGCCCGACTGGTCGGGACTTCCGCGTCGGGCGAACAGCCCGCGGCTTGGCAACCCCTGCCCCATGATCCCCGGGTCCCGGCATTTCGCGGCAGTATTGCCGGCCCCGCCGGTGGCTGGTATCGACTGGAGCTCCGCGCCAGGAAGGACGGCGCCGTGGTGGCGGCCGCCACTGTGGAGCACGTCGCGTTGGGAGAGGTTTTCGTCATTGCCGGCCAATCGAATTCGGCCAACTACGGCGAGGAGCGCAATAACACCACCACCGGCCGCGTCGCCGCCTGGGACGGCAAAACCTGGCGATTGGCCAACGATCCCATCCCCGGAGCCAGCGGCGAGGGCGGCAGTTTTATGCCCCGATTTGGCGACACCCTGGCCAACCATCTGCACGTGCCCATCGGATTGGTGGCCATGGGCATCGGCGCCACCAGTGTCCGTGAATGGCTGCCCGCCGGGGTTCGCTTCACGAATCCCCCCACCATTGTTCATCAGGTTGTCACTGTGGGACCGGGCGAATGGGAAGCTTCCGGCCGCATCTACGCCAATTTCGCCGCCCGGATGAAAGCCCTCGGTCCAAACGGTTTCCGGGCTGTGCTCTGGCACCAGGGTGAATCGGACGCCCACCAGTCCGCCGCGGACCGCACACTTTCGGGGGACGATTACCGCCAACTGCTGGAAAAGCTCATCACCGCCTCCCGGCAGGAAATCGGCTGGTCAGCTCCGTGGTTCGTCGCCCAAGTCAGCTATCACGTCCCTACGGATACCGGGGATCCCGCCATCCGCGCCGCCCAAAAGGCCGTGTGGGACGACGGCTTCGCCCTGCCGGGCCCCGACACTGACTCCCTCACCGGCGAACGTCGGGATGGTCACGGCCAGGGCGTCCACCTGAGCGCCCTCGGTCTCCGCGAGCACTCGCAACTCTGGGCCGACAAAGTCCTCCCCTGGCTGGACCGCAAATTGACCAATGCGGCCCCCGTCACCATCGCGACTCCGGCGCGCTAACGGCTCCCGGACCCGAGCCACATATATCCGCCCAAATCGAATGGATTCTTGCACCGGACCGTCTCAGTATCAGATGATTACAGAGTGGCCCCGGTTGGCCGGTAGAACCGGGTTCCCTTTGGACTGATGAATATCGCACAATTATTGTTGGGCCGGAAGGTCCTCACCGCCGCGCAATTGGACGACGCCCAGGCGTTGCACTTGGCGGAAGGCTTGCGCCTGGACCGCGCCATCATCCAGTTGGGTTTTCTCACCGAATTGAAAATGCTGGAGCTGATGGCCGAGCATTTGCATCTGCCGCTGGTCAAGCTGGAGGATCTCACCATTCCGCCGGAAACCCTTTCCGCGCTCCCGGCCAAAATCGTTTACCGCAAGCGCCTGGTTCCGATCAGCACCACGAACGGCACCCTCCGGGTCGCCACGAGTGACGCCTTTGACCTTTACGCCCTCGACGATCTGCGGCTGAGCACCGGCTTGGAAATCGAACCCGTCCTCGCGCCCAGTGAGGAAATCGAAAAGCTCATCAAATCCCATTACGGCCTGGGCGGCGATACCCTGGACGAAATGGTGGGTGCCGGCGAAAACGGCTCCGGGACGGTCACCGAAGGCAGCGAAGACCTGCTGGAGATGGCCAAGGAAGCCAGCGTCATCAAGCTGGTGAATGAGATCATCATCGAAGCGGTCAATGAACGCGCCTCCGACATCCATATCGAGCCCTACGAGCATCAGATGTCCATCCGCTACCGGATCGACGGCGTACTTCAGGAAGCCTCCGTTCCACCGCAGATGCACCGTTTCCAGGCTGCCATCATCAGCCGTATCAAGATTCTGGCGAATCTAAACATCGCCGAACGCCGCATCCCGCAGGACGGGCGCATCAAATTTCAAGTCGGCGGCCGCCAGGTCGATGTGCGTGTCAGCGTCATTCCCATGCTGTTCGGGGAAGGCGTGGTCATGCGTCTTCTCGACAAATCGAACGTCCTCTTCACCCTGCCGGAATTGGGCATGGATGAAGTGACCTTCGGCATGTTCAAGGCCCTCATCGACCGGCCCCACGGCATCTTCCTGGTCACTGGTCCAACGGGATCCGGCAAAACCACCACACTCTACGCGGCCCTGAACGCCATCGTGGGTCCCGGGCTCAAGGTCCTCACCGTCGAGGACCCGGTGGAATATCACCTCCACGGGGTGAACCAGATCCCGGTAAATCATCAAGTGGGCATGACCTTTGAAAAGGGCCTCCGCGCCATCCTGCGTCACGACCCAGATGTCGTGATGATCGGGGAAATTCGCGATCTGGAAACCGCCCGCGCCGCCACCCAGGCCGCCATGACCGGCCATTTGGTGCTGTCCACCCTGCATACGAACGACGCCGCCTCAGCCCCCATGCGCTTGATTGAAATGGGGGTGGAGCCGTTCCTCGTCAGCAGCACCATGATCGGGGCAATGGCCCAGCGGCTCGTCCGCCGCATTTGCGTGAAGTGCAAGGAGCAATATGTTCCCGAACGCTCCGCCCTCCCCAAGGACCTGATTCTCGAACCCGGTGAACTCCTGTCCCGGGGCACCGGCTGCCCGCGTTGTCGCAACACCGGCTACCGTGGCCGGACCGGCCTCTACGAATTGATGGTCATGACCGAGGTCATCTCGGAGAAGATTCTGGAACGCGCGCCCTCGCCCAAGATCGTGGCCGCCGCCCGGGTCTCCGGCTTGCGCCTGCTCCGCGAGGACGGCTGGATCAAGGTCCGCCAGGGCCACACCACGCCGGATGAAGTCATTCTTTGCACGGCGCTCTAAGGCCGCCCACCGCTGACGCCCCGCATGCCCCACTTTGACTACACCGCCATGACCGACGCCGGCGCCCGGGTGACCGGCGTGCTGGAAGCGGACAGCGAACCCGCCGCACTGCGGGCCCTCGCCGAAAAACGCCTTTTTCCGGTCGCGGTGGTCAGCCGGGACGGCGCACCGGGCGACAAACCCAAAAAGCGACGCGTCCGCGGCGCTGATCTGGGCATCTGCTACAGCCAGTTGGCCGACCTGCTCGGGGCCGGCGTTCCCCTGCTCCGCGCACTGGACTCGCTGGTCAAATCCACCCCCAACCCGAACCTGCGAGCCCTGCTCCGGGAAATCCGCACCGCGGTGTCGGAGGGAAAATCCCTGACCGAAACCCTGCGCCAATGGCCCGAGGTCTTCCCGCCCTTGCACACCGCCATGATCCAGGCCGGCGAACGGGCGGCGTTTTTGGAGGAAGTGCTGCGCAGTCTATCGGGTTTCATCGAACGCTTTGAGGAACTGCGCAGCAAAGTCATGGGCGCCTTGATCTACCCAGCCCTGCTCGTCGGCCTGGGCGCCCTCATCATGTTGCTGGCCCTTCTGTTTTTCGTCCCCAAATTTGAACCCCTGCTGGCCAATGCCAAAAAGCCCTTGCCGTCGGAGTTGATGTTTGGGCTCAGTCATTTGGTGCGGGGCTATTGGTATCTCCTGCTCATTGCCGCCCTGGCCGTTGCCGGCGTGCTGTGGAGCGCCTTCAAAAGCCCGGCGGTCCGGGAGAAGTTGGAACGCTGGCAACTCAAGATCCCGGTGGTCGGCATGGCGTTGCGCCTGCTGGCCATCACTCGCTTCTGCCGCATCCTGGGCACCATGCTGGCAAACGGCGTGCCGCTCCTCCTCGCCCTGAAAATCAGCAAGGACGCCACCGGCTCCCGCATCCTCGGCGACAACATCGCCGCCGCCGCGGAGGCCGTGCGCGACGGCAAACGCCTCTCGGAACCCCTGGGGCAGAGCAAGTTCATCCCGGAACAAATCCTCGCCATGATCGCCGTCGCGGAAGAATCCAACAACCTGGACAAAGTCCTGGTACAAATCGCCGACACGGTAGAACGCCGCACCAACCGCCAGGTCGATCAAGCCGTGCGCCTGGTCGAACCCGCCATCCTCTGTCTCGTGGCCGGCGGCATCGGCTTCCTCGCCCTGGGACTCCTCCTCCCCATCTTCACGATGGCCAGCGCCCTCGGGTCCAAATGATCGGAACACCTGCTTGGCTACTTCTGTAGCCGCCAAGGCCGGTCCTCCGTACATGCCAGCAAAGGGTGACGAGGCTCTAAATTCTCCCTTCCCCAACCCCACACCTACTCCCCCTCTTCCCCCGCCGCCACAGCGGCCACCTGCGCCGGCACCTTGATTTGGCGGGTAAAATAATTGAAAATGGTCTGCGCTATCTCCGGCTGTTTACCGGTGAGGCAGCTCAGCGAAAAGCTCCACTGCCGACGCGGGATGCGCCAAAGGCTGTACTTCCACAACGGTCCCCGGCGTTGCTTGAACCGGAGCACCACCGAGAGACTCCCGGACGAATTCAGGAACTTCATTACCTCGATCTCCTTAAAATCCACGGGCCCGACCCAGCCGGTGTGGTGCAGCCCGCCGGCGGTCAGATTGCAACTACCACCCCGGTGCAACTTCCAACTTATGCCCCCCACCCATCCGGCGAGAGCAAAAACCACCGCGGCAACTGCCCATGCGGCAGCATTACCGATGGCCACCGCTACAACCAGCATGGTTACCACGGCCACCACGGCCACTCCCAATTCCAGTCTGAGCCGGCCCGGCCGGGAAACCCACCGCACCTCCGGGAAGCGTTCTTCCAACAGGCGGCGTCCCTCGGGCGTTTGATAATCCACCGCCCGCACCTGGTTTTGCAGCCGCACGTGATCCACCACCGCCGCGGCTTCCTGCCGCAGCGGCGTGAATAATTCATCGTGGCCATTCAACCATTCATCATAGGCCGAAGCCGCTTCGCTGATGGCCACCTCCCGAACCTCCGCCGCGGTATACTCCGCCCCCAGCGCGGCAAGTCGCTCGCGCAGGGGCGGATGCGTGTCCAACGGATGCGGCATGGTTTTCTCAAACAATTGCCCCCAGAATGGCGATTCGGCGGGAAAATGTTCTGCCACGTACTTCTGGAGTTGCAAATCCAGCGGGTTGCCGCCGGACTCGCGCACGGCGGAATTCAGGCCATGCTGAAAGGCCCCTGCGAGCACCTGAAACTTGACCAGCGCGCGCGCCGAAGTCGCCGCCGAAGTCAACCGCGCCGCCCACTGATCGGCCAGCAACTCCCGCTGCCGGGACAAGGCCCGCTCGGTCACGCCAAAGCACCACGCAAAGAAATTCATCAGCTGCAGGCTCGTCCAACCCACAAACGTAGCCTGGGTCAGTGCCACCATCGTGCCGTGCACCTTGAGTCGCAATGGATAAAACTCCCGGGTCATGCGGGTGTCTTCCCCGATGAAATGCCCCAACTCATGGCCAATGATCGCGAGCACTTCCGCACTGGTCAGTTGCTTGAGCGTGGGATAGGACAAATACAACGTCCGGCCGGTGGTGCGCCCCGTGCCGTGCTTCACCGCCAATTCGGTCACGTAAAAATTCAGCTGCATCCCGATGACAATATGATCCGGCGGCGCGGTCCCCAGTTGCGCGGCCGCCGCGCGTGTCGCCGACCACAAAGCGGGCGCCTGTTCCGGAGTAACATCCCGCGCCATGGCTTCCGTAAATTCCAGCGGCAAAGAGCGGCACAGAATCTGCACCCCGCGAACGATCCCGACCACTCCCGCCAGGACGATCACAATAATCATCTTGGGATAATACGAGTTGGAGAGTAACACCGTGGCCTCAAAACAACCGTAGGCCATCAGCGGAGTCAGGAGAAACAATTGCGCCAGCGCGGCAAAGATGGCCAGCCGCCACCCCCAATAATAACTGCGCATGAAGTCCGCCGCAGAACGCTTCCCTCGTTGGTTCAGGAACCAGATTGCCGCGCCCGTACCCACCAAAATGCCCAGCAGCAACCACGACGCTTCCAGCGACCACCACAGTCGGCGAGCCTGCCCGGCCACCCCGGCCCGTTCAAAATTAGCCTTGAGCTCTTCCTCTCCGGGCTGCGGATCAAAGCAAACCCGCACAAAATCCATCTTCGCCAGCCGGTCGCTGGCTTGCGGAGTGAGCGTCTGCCTCGCCTCCAGGCTCTTCCGGATGGCCTCCCGGATATGCTGATTCAACCAGTGCGGCGCGACGAGGAATAAGGCGAGCACCAGAATGGGCACAATCAAAGCCTTGCAAAAAGCGCGCCCCATCTGCGTCGAAGCCGATGGCTCCGGTTTGGCTTTTCCGGTCGCCGGTGATGCCGCAGGGTTTGATTCGCTCACGCCAACGACGCTATCCCAGCCTGCCCGCCCAAGTCGAGCCGGATCCGAACAATCGACCGGTGTAGGTGACGGCGCGAGGTAACGGCCTGCCCCGCATCCTGTCCGGAGAAGCCCTGGCGAAGACGGAGGCCTCGGGCGACGCAGGGAGGCTCTGACACCTCCTTTCCCTGTCCTTTCGTCCTCCAGGCAAAAGCCCCAAGGGGGCGCCCTAAGACAGCCCAGGGCATCGCCCTGGGAACCCGCGCCATATTCCGCCAAGTCCTGAAGGGACGACACACCAGCATGCTCCAATCCCCCGTCTACAAGCTCGACTTTTTGCCGCAAAGAAGCTCATAATTCACAAACCTGGTCGAAGCAAACGAACCGGTTCACACGAAGCGGGCCGAGGTCACGAAGCCCAAACCATGAAATCCGGAATTGAGACAGGATTTACAGGATGGAGCATGATGGAGCCGGATAGCGTGGCCGGGCTGGCTCCAAATGCACGAATCCTCGCCGAATGTGCAACGCCAGCACAAACGTCGGGAGGTTAGGCTGCGGTGTTAGCTTTTCGGGTCAATTCCTCCAGGAAAACGATTTCCTGATTCAGGCTTTGACGTTCAAGCCGCAGACGGGGGTTGGCTTGAAGGTGGGTAATGCTCAGGGTGTCCAGGGCGATGGGGAACAAGGCGGGGTGGTTGCCGATTTCCGAATAGGAGATTTGGGGCTTGTCACGCGAGATCAGCACCGCTTCGACCAGCCAGGCGAGGTACTCGCCGCTGGGGAGATTTATTTGCTTCGCGCCCTGGTAGACGCCGCTCCCTTTCGTCTCGGTCACAATTCCCCAATCCAGAAAGCTGCTGATGTTGTAGTGAACGATGCGTTTGACAAACGCCCGGTCACCATGCTGCTCGCGGACGCGCCGTTCCACGTCACTGATGTGAGCTTCCTTTTGGAGTTTGAGCAATCGCCCGAGCGTCTCCGCAACCGTGCCGACAAACGGATAAGCGGCCAGGCTCATTCCCCAATGCAAGAGCAGGCGCGTGGCGGGCGAATCATTTTTGCGATAGAGACGAAGCGCGTCGGCGTGGAGAGCTCGGCAGTAATCGGGTGGCGCAAACCAGACCCGCTTCAATGCCGTCTGAATCTTGCGGATGGCTTCCGGACCGGGATTGTTGGCGGCGATTTCCTTCGCCAGCGCGTCCTTGGACTCCGCGAACGACTGGCCGGCGGCGGCAAAATCGAGCGAGGAGTCGAGCCAAACGGCGCGAATCTTTTTTCCAAAACCGATGTCAGCCTTCGATTGCATTTAAAATGGGGGTCCGGCCGGGCTGGCTTTGATGCGGATAAAGGGGACGCAAACTTCCTCGAGCGACGGCCCGCCATGACAAATCAAGGCGGCGTCCTTCAGTCCGAACGCCTTGCCCGGAGGCGCGAGCAGCGTCGTCAGATTCTCCGGCAAGCCATCGTTGGCCCACTTGAGCGCATCGGGGAATTTATCAAGACAGGCTTTGGTCAAGGCGGGATCGGAGTAGATGCGGCATCGCTCCCCGCCCTTGTCGCTGAGGACACCCTCTCTCGGATTGCCGATGCCGATCGCCTCGGTGTTGCCGTGGTCGGCGGAAATAAATATGTCAAAACCAAGGGGACGCAGGAGGTTGAGCAAAGCGATCAGAAACCCTTCCTCACCCCAGGTTTTTACCTGCCCGGCCATGCCCACCACACCCAGTTGCATTCCGTGCATGATCTTGTCCACCTTGAACAACGTAATGCCCAACGCCCGAGTTTGCGAGGTGACATTATCGTCAATCCGGGCCAGATCTTGGGCATCGCCAGGCACGGCGGCGAAGGCGATTTCCGCCGGTGACAGGGAGTGGTCCGTCCAAAATTGACGCCATCCGGATTCATCTTTGTCCGTGCGATCCAGGGTTTCGGCAAAATAACGTGGGACTTTGCCGGAATAGGCCGCCTGCCGGGAGATGGGCGTGATGCTGGGCAACCAGGCGAACAGGGCATTTTCCTCGACGGGCGCATTCAGTCCCTGAGTTTTCAGGACATCCTTGAGAATCAACCACTGGTCAATGGCGAGACCATCCACGAGGATAAACGCCGCACGCCGACACTGCCGGGTTTTGAGCTGGTGCGAAAGGTAGCCCGGGATGTGATGAACCATCAGCGGGCTGATCGCCGGGTAATTAAAGATGCCGCCGTATTTGGCTGTCAGCCAGGCATAGAACTGCTCGTTGGCATAGCCGCATAGCTCTGGGTATTGTTTCTGATACTCGGTGCGCTTCGCCACGCTGAGCTGGGACCACAGCAACCGGGCCTGCGCGTAACGAAACGCGAATGCCAGCCAGGTTTGGGGCGACGCTGATTTGTCCGGGCAATCTTTCAGCAGATTCTTGCCCAACTCGTCGAACCGCAGTTCTGTGTTCTCCACCCGGTTGCCCAGCAAGCCGACACGGATCCAAGTTTTGTCCAGGGCCTGATTCCAGTCCCACTCGATCGGCGTAAGCAACCCGTCTTCAAACAGGTTATCGACCAGGACGCGGACCGAGTCATGGCCGAAGGGCAACAATTCCTGGCCGGGGTACTTTAATTTGGTAGGTTGCTCCTGAATCTTGACTGTCCCACCGCGCGATTGGCGAACGTAGATCGGCCAGCGCTCATCAAGAAACTCCCAAAAAGCGGCGGCATTGGGAACGATGGTCGCCAATGGCCAAGCCTCGAAATAGGAACTCTGGCGCAACGCCGCGACGAGGTATTCGTCGAGCATCGCTGGGATGCTCAGCTTGCGATAGTGCCGCTCGCACAGCATTTTGACCAGGTCGGGAATGCTCTTGATCACCGCCGGTTCGATCTGAAAGACGTGCCGAAGGACGAAGCTGAGAGTTTGCGACTCATCATGGGGTGACGTGGCATACTGCTGCTGGGCGCGGAAAAGCGCATCGAAATAGATCGTCTCCAACTTCGATACCACGGCAAAGGACATTTTGGGGAAAATGTCCTTCAGCGAAAAGGACAGGCGTTGGGCGTTCGCCAACACATCGGCGGGCAAAGTGTCAAAATCGTATTCCCCCGGTTGGAACACCACCACCAACTCCGCATGCTCGCCCGCGTCCCATTTGGACCGAAACCGGCTTTCATAATCAAAGCGAAAGGAAATTGAATCCTCGAACTGGACGATGTTGAAGCCCTTGGCCTGGACGGCTTGGAACACCCCCGGATCGCGAAACAGCCCATCGCAATCGGATACCGCAGTCACCCGGGCCGTCTGGGGCACCAGCCGTCGCACAATTTGTTCACGCCATTCAGACATTGGATTGAGATTTTGGCGAAATGCGATAGGGTGACAAAGCTGGCCGCAACCACTGGGGAATGCGTGGGAAGTGGTAAATGCCTTGGTCCTCCCAAGACCGGGTGCCTACCAGAATCCGCCCATCTTTCTGGATAAACTCCAAAACCTGATCGTGCGGATAAAGATAAACCTCGCCGTCGCCGACAAAGCAAAGCCACAACCCTTGGCGCTGGAATTGTTTGGCAAAATAAAGGCGTGTTTGGATGCGCACAAGAATCCTCGGGTGATCATGACCCGATTGCGCCTCAAAATCAGCGCCAGCCTCCGGCGAGTGCAGGCGGACGACGGTATAGCCGTTTTGGAACAAGACTCGACTAATCGTCGGCCATTGGGCTTCTTTTGTTTGCCGGGCTGCTTTCGGCCCCGCCCCGGAGGAACTAGAAATCTTTCTCACATTTTTCTCCAAAAAGGATCATGCGATCCGGAGCATGAGCAAGGGTGTCAATTGCGGCAAGACTTGGCTTTGCCGACGCCAGTCCTCCGCGCATTGGGATTCCTCCTGCGCGAGTTGGCGTAGCCGGTAGTCGCGGACTTCGGGCAAGCCGATGGCTTGCAACAATTTGCGCCGGGTGCGAAAACTGTATTCGGCCTTGTCCTTCTCCAGCTGAATCTGGCGCAAATGGCGCTGGCGCATTTCCAAATAAAGATCGCGGCATTGCCCGGCCGCCAAGGTTTCGATCACGGCAAACGCTTTTTCGTCCAGCGGCGCAGCGGGACTTTCATCGATCCGCCACGGTTCAAGGCAAAGTTGGTCCCACAAAAACCGCGCCGTAAGCGCCAGCGTTCGGCCATCGGTATGGACGAACAACGGAAGCATTCGCCGTCGCGGTCGATCCTGGTTGATGATGCCGATTTCCCAAAGCGACCATAGACCGCTGATTCCGGCCGGCAATGAAGGAAAATGGATTGTCGGAACCGGCATTTCCGGCACAAACCGCGGCAGGCGCGACAGGATTCCCCGCACCCGGGGATGATCCAGCCGGAGCAATTCGGTCTTGGGTGGCGGTGTGCCGTTGCGGGTCGGCAGCGCGTAGCGCTGCATCTGCGTTTCCCCGGGCCATTGAATGCGCAGACAATCCAACTCCGCTTCATACTTCCCGCCGTAAGCATCCAGATAATTTTCCGTCATACGTTCAACCCACTCCCCCAAGGGTTGATTCAAACAATCTCGGGCTTCATCCGGCGACAGCGCGTCGCCATTGGCCAACATGGTGTTCTTGGAATGCGCCTGCCCAGCGCGGGCTTTGATGGTTTCCGTGACCTGCTGGACGGATTGCGGGATGCGGTCAGGGTGCAACAAGGCATCCACATAGAGATGATCGAACAGGTTGGCCGCCTCAGCGGAGTCGAGCACGTCGCTGGTCTTGTCCACGCCAAACTCCTCCAGGATGACGGCGAGCTTGTCCTCCAGCACTTCGCGCACACGAAATTCCACGCTGTCGGCAAACAGGAAATTGATGGCGCGAACCACCGCCTTCTGGCCGATCCGATCAACGCGGCCAATTCGCTGCTCGATCCGCATGGGATTCCAGGGGATGTCAAAATTCACGATGATATGGCAGAACTGCAGGTTCAAGCCTTCGCCACCGGCATCGGTGGAAATCAGGATGCGAACATCGTTGGCGAACGCGATCTGCACCTGCTGGCGTTCGTCCATGCTCATGCTCCCATTGAGGCAGGCGACGGAAATGCCACGCTGCCCGAGGAACTCCGCCAGCATTTGCTGAGTGGGCACGAACTCGGTGAACACGAGGAGCTTTATGTCGGGGTCGCCTTCCTCCTGCTGGAACTGGTAAATCCATTTCAGCAGCGTCTCGGCTTTGGCGTCCGGGCCGCGGGCCTCCACCTTGCGCGCGGCGGTGAGCAGCAATTCGACTTCGGCACGTTCGTTCTTCAATGCCGCCAGTCGGGTCTTTAGGAACGATTCGAGCTGATCCTGGCCGTCGAGTTCGTTCCAATCATCCTCGACCAGCAGCGGCAACATCGTGAGTTGCTCACCCGGTTCTTGCAGTGCCGTCAGACGCTTATCCAGCGTGGTAATAATGGCGCGGGTGGAACTGGTGACCAACCGTTGCATGAGAATCATGAGGAATCCGACGTACGTCTTTTTCTCGCGGACGGCCTTGTTGTAGCCGGCACGGACGTATTCGGTGACGGCGTCGTAAAGCTGCTTCTGGTCGTTGTGGCCCTCCCACACTACGCCGACCAGTTTGGTGATGCGCGGCTTGAACAGCGGATTGCCATCGCCATCCATCGCCTGCCGTTTTTCGGTGCGGATGACGTAGGGATGCACGCGCTCACGCGTGACGCTACCAGGTTCGGGGAAGGCGTTTTTGTCCAGCAACGACACAAGCCGGTGAAAGGCGTCCCTTTTGCCCTGGTGCGGGGTCGCCGAAAGTAGCAGGAAATACGGGCTGGCTTCCGCCAAGCCGCGCCCCAATTGGTGTCGAGCCACCTGATCAGAACTGCCGCCAATGCGATGCGCTTCGTCCACGACGATCAAATCCCAGCCGGCGGTGACCAAATCCCCGAATCGTTCCTGGTTGAACTCCTTGACCTCTTCGCGCGACCAGCCTTGCCGGGACTCCAGCGGCTTCACAGAATCGAGCGAGCAAATGACCTGGTCGAAGGACCGCCAGACATTCTCGCTGGGGGCAATGCGGCGATAGCCGGAGAAATCGGCGGGCGAAAAGAAGCGAAATTCCTCGCCGAAGTGCGTTTGCATTTCCGCCATCCATTGCGTTACGAGACCCTTGGGCGCGATGACGAGGATGCGCCGCACCAACCCGCGCAACTTGAGTTCCCGCATGATGAGTCCGGCCTCGATGGTTTTGCCCAGGCCGACTTCATCGGCGAGCAGGAAACGGACGCGATCCTGTGAGACCGCGCGACGCAGCGCCTTAATCTGGTGGGGCAGCGGAATGACCGATGCGCTCGCCGGCGCGAGCAGGACGTCTTCGCTCAAGAGATTGGCGATGCGGGCGGCGTAAAGGACGTAGCGGATGCGAGCCGGATGGCCGAATTCAGCGCCGTCCAACGGCTTGAGCCGGTCAGGGGTGACGCGAACGACACTCTCGGTTGCGGGCAGCCAGACTTGATAGGTGGCGTCATCCCAAAGGAGCGAGACTTCGACCACCTTGCAGGGTTGCCGGTGTTCGATGCACCAAAGCCATTGGCCGGTTTCAAACATGAGCCAACGCGAGGTGGTTTGGAATCACCGGCCTGCGGGTCCAGTGCTCTTCGATCTGCTGCTTGAATACGGCGCTGACAACCTTGGCGCGTGACTCCAGCCAGTTGGCGCTATCGCGGCGCAGGTAAATACCTTCCATGGGAACATGGCCAACTGCTGAACTTGTGATGAGAGGCTGAATTTGATTCAGCCGAAATTTGCCGCGTTTCACTTCCGGGACCGAGCTCAGGCCCCGCTCCTGCAACCAAAAATTACGACGAGCCACCGACCAAAATCGACGCGCCGACATTTCAAAAATGTCAAAGCCGAGAAACCAATCCGGCAACGAGTCATACGGAACGGTATGGCGCGCGTAGCACCATTCGCCAAACAGCATCAGGCCACCTTGCAGGCCATCCTCCAAGCGGTCCCGGCGTTCGGCGAGCCAGGGCCAGAGTGGATTCCATTGGGAATGACTGCGACCGGGAGCTAAGTAGTTCCCGCGACTTTGGGCGCGCACGCGACCGTCCGGGCCGAGAGACAAGCCCATGTTTGCGCCGTCCACCTTTTCTTCGATGATCACTTCACTGGAAAAAAACTCAGCGACCTGAGGCGGATGCAGAATTTTATCGTCGCGGGGCGCACCGGTACCGAGCCAAAACAGGTGGGGGGTATGAGGGAATTTGTGGAAATCACTCATAGCCCTTTTGCTTTGCAAGCCGGCGAACATCGGCCTCGCACAGAAAATCAACAGTGATGCCACTCTCTGCCAATGCCTCTCGGTGAAACCAATGATCCGTGTCGCAGGCGGCAAGGATCTTTGGATGTTTGGGGTGCGCATTCGCCACAGCGACGAAGACCCGGTCGGAACGGTCAAAGCTTTTCAAATGGACGTGATCTGGAAACTCATCAAAATCCTGCTCGTCGGTTTGCTTCGGGTTGAGTTTGACTTGAGTGCATCGATCTGGATTCCAAAGATTGGTAATTACCCAAAGCACAAATTCATCTCCCGCCTCTCGTTGCCCTTTCTTTCTGAGAGTCTTGCTCCGGTACTCGTTGAAGATACGCATCAGGTCATCCACGACAACGTGGCCGCCATTACAAATCTCGCGCAACCGGCGCGCACAAGTCTGAATACACTCAACAGAAGCATCGTTGGACAACCTGTTGGCGACGAGAACGACATTTGTGTCAACGACACAAGGAGAAGGGCGGTTACTCATTGCGGGCGCTCCCCTACTTGCATCCGTTGCGCCTGCGCATCGGTCATGGCCACTGCGTCCTCCATCGTGTCGCCAAAAAACTTATCGGGCCAATTTCTTATATTGCCGAATAAATCCACATCCAGTGGGATCAAACGACTGCCGCGTGTCACTGGTTCGCAGAAGTAGGCGGCAATTTCGTCTTTTGTCACTAATTTCTCAGCAATCCTGCGCTGGAGTCGACGAAGAAAATGCTCCGAATGGCTTTCAATGATCAATTGAATCCCACGAGGCGCGCCATTTTCCCATGAATGAATGACCTCAATGAACAGATCGGCCAACCACGCCTGAGCCAGGGGATGAAGATGAATTTCAGGTTGTTCCATGATAATTATTGAGCCTGGGGGCGCGTGAAAACACTGAACTAAAACCGGCAGGAATTGTGAAATGCCAAAGCCCACGTCGGTAATGTTCACCCACTTTTCAGCCCCCCGGGTCTTTACGAGCACTTCATATTCACGGCGCTTTGGGGCAATTTGCTTTACCTCGAATTCCTCAATCAGTCCCATCTGTTTCAGCCAGTGGGCAATCATTTCAGCAAAAAGCCGGTTCCGTTTCCTCTTGCCCCCGTTTAATTTGCGCTCGCGAGCGGCGAGAATTGCCGGGATGGCCTGTTCCCCCTTCCATCCCACATGCTCAGGGGCCTCCCCTGTCCAGGTATATTGGCGGATAAATCTTTCGCGCAATGGGCCAAGATAGAAGAGATTTTGGAAAAGCTTTTCGAAATTGAAACCAAGCGCTTTGACAACATCCGCATTTTGAAAATAATTTACCACCTCATCAGGAAAACCGTAACACTTAATCGGCGCGGTGATCGGCCATACTCGGCCTGGATTCCGCACAAAATCGTAATTTCTGGCGGTTAGCTCAAAAGGCAGCTTGGGACTGTCAGTTCTTTTCATTCCGACCGCCATTCCATCCGTCTCGGGATTTCCCAAGGTGTAATTCATATAATCAACGCCAAGAACAGGACTTTTAGAAACGTTTAACCCCGTCTCGGCATTAAACGATACTGTTTCGCCCGCATAAATCCTCCTGGCATATGTATCAGAAAGTTTAAGCGCAGTGGGCAGTGTCCACGTGAGATTAACGGAAATCTTGCGTGCCTCATCATGCTCAAAAACCATTTCGTAAAAATTACCCAAGTCGACAGCGGTTTTTGTACTGCCAATGTTGAAAACCATTTTCTTGTCTTGCGATTCCACAGTTTGCTTCAACATCAATAAAAACTGCGCCACGCTGCTCTTTCCTGAACTATTAGAGCCAAATAACACAGTGAGCGGTGCAAATCGCGCCGGGCCAAACTTCTCCCAGGCTTTGAAATTATTGAATCCCAATTGAGTTATCATATTATCTATACGAAATTATTCCGCACCGCCGCTTCGTGTGACAGCGGTATCATAAATCATCTGCAATTGTTCGTCCTCGTTCAGGACGCTGTCGGGAATCATCTCGGCGACGACGAGGATGGTGGTGTAATCCTTTTGCTGGTAGCAGTGCTTGAAGCCGACGCGTACGGCTTCGGTGCGGATTTCCTTGAGCTTTTTGCCTTTGGGAATTTTGGGACGCGGGACGGTCAGGCCGGGCAGGGTCTGGCCCTTGGTGGCCGTGAGCGCGGGTGGCGTGTAGCCATCGGGCAGGTATGACCAAAACTCTTCGAGCAACCGTTTGTTGCGGAGAGTCTCCACGTCAACGTTCTTCTTCGGATCCGGGACGTACCAGCGGTTTTTGGCTTTGGCCTTCAACTGCGCGGAATCTTTGGCGAGGTTGCGCAACTCTTTGAATTGCGTGGACAGGTAGCTGTGAATTTGACTGGGCACGTCCCCGGCACCGTCAAAGCACAGAAAATTCTGATCAAGCAATGCGCTCATTTCGGGCCGGGCCTCCCATTTTTTCCAACTTGCGCCCAGCTGCTGCATGAACTCCGGCTGAATGTCCTGCGAAGTGGACGGGCGGTCTTTGAGGAAACTGCGCAGCCAGTTGATGGCGCTACGCTCGTCTTCGACGAAGATGGACAACTGGCCGATGCTTTCTACCTGGGCTCGCTTTTTATCGTATTCGTTGACCTGGTCAGCGAGGAAAAACATCCCGTCACGTTCCGGGAATTTCTCCGCCAAACCAGCCTGAAACTCAGCCGAACTGAGCGGTACTGGCGTGGAATGCCCAACGTAAAACGCAACCATCCGGTCATAGAGAATCCGTGGATCCCGCTCGGCAATGATTTCAATCTGCCCGCCTTTAGCTTTGACGACCGGCAGATTCTTCAAATGCGTGCGAGTGAAATCCCAAACGCCCTCCTCGGTCCCGCCGCGCTTGGCAAAGCGCTCCTCCAAGCCGCCGTTCGGCTTATAGGCTGAAATGACCAGGTCTTGTTTGACGGCAGTAGTAGTTGTGACAGCTTTGAAGCTGCCGACCTGTTTGTCTAGCGCCGCCACATTGGCAACAACGAAACCGGCCTCTTGCAAAGCGGTTTGGATTGCATTCCAGACGCTGGCCTTGGTGTTAGAAAATTCAATAGTAATCCACCGCCCGGGCTTTAGGATGCGGTGGTATTCCTCGAAACACTGACGCATCAGTTCCGCATAACCTGATAGGCTTAGCGCCCCAACCTGCTTTCGCCTGTGAACCACGGCTTCCTCGCCGAGCTTCGTTCCGAGTTTCAGCCAAGCCTCCCAGATGAGGCTCAAGTCAGAGTAAATAATGTTGCTTCCGAAAGGTGGATCTATGAAAATGTAATCGAGGGAATTTGCAGGACAGTCCACTTTTGCCGCCGAACTGGTGGCAACAATTGAGCTGTGGTTTCGGATCGAGTTAAGAACAGCCAAACGTTTGATTTTCCCACTTAGAGAGTACCATGGGCTCACTTCGGACTGCATTGCACCCACGTAGAGCGTTCCGCTTAGGATTCGATTAACTTGCGAAAAGGCGTTCTTGAGATAGCGGTTAACAAGTGCGAAACCCATTAAAACGGCCTGAAACCAGAACCAAAGGATGCCGCGTAAACGACCCTCACGTCGCATGATAGTATGTCGACAGAAAGCCGACATGAAAAGGCTTCGTTTTGTGTAGAATGCATCAATTGAAAAAATCCCAAGACTTGAGTAGTCGCGCTCTAGCCAAAGATCCGTGTCGCGCTCAAGCTTGGTCGTTGGATACCAATAATGGCATGGAGTTTTCTCAATCCGATCGATCAACAGCAAATCTGACGCGTCAGGCTTCTTTTCGTAACGCTCGCCGCCAACGTTGTAGTTAATGAGCACCGGCGTTCGTGTGGCGCGTGAAATGGTTGTTTTGCTATGCGTGTCAAATATTGCAACAGTTTTCCGTTCAAGATTCCTTTTCCTGAGAAGTGCATGGCATTGTGGGCATTGAATTTGCTCTTTCACTTCGCCTTCTTCGACAGCCTCGTCCCAAAATACGACTTCGCTAGAACATTCCGGACAGGAGAAAACATCGCTCCAAACCGTGAAGTTGATCCTCCCCTTTGTTTTCCCATCTGTGTGCTTTGTTTCATACATCCAACCAAGCTCAGCCTCAATTTCGTTAAGGATAAGTTTCGCCTCGCGTTCAAATGCATCAAGGTCTGCAGGAGTGGTGTAGTTGTAAGCAATGAATGATGCGGCTGGGGATAAATCATTCAACGCAGTCCATCGAGTCCCGATTTTGGAAAAAGCTTTCCCTTCCTCGTTAAGAATTGTTCCATCGTCCAGAACTCGATACCCGAGTTCTTGCACCTCGGTCCGGCTGCCGCAGAGTTCGGCTGCCACGCCAGTCATGCCCGTGCCGCAAAAGCCATCTAGCAAAACATCGCCCGGCTCGGTGTAGTGCAGGATGTAGCGCATGATGGCGCGATGCGGGACCTTGGTGTGGTATGTGTGGGCGTTGTAAATCGGATTCCCCTTGCCTTCGCTGACGTCCGCCGCAAATGGTTCCCGGTGGTAGGCTTGTTTCGGGTCGTAGGGCTTACCGTAACTTTTGATGAACTCGCCCAACCACGGATTTGGGCAGGCGGTGTAGTAGGGTGGATCGGACAGCGCGAGAATGTCCTCGTCCTTGCCGTTGGGGAAGCCTTCAATCTTGCGGAACGTGGGGTCTTTCAACTTCTGCGCGAGCAATTTCAGAAAGTGTTCGCGCCGCGCTTCCTCGCTGGGAAACTTCTGGCCGAGACATTCCACCGGCCCGGTGGACTTGCCGGCGAGATTGAGGTTGGATTGACTCATTGGAACTTAAGCGACAATTGGTGTAACCGTAGTGGTTGGGACTTCTGCAGCAACAGGCGGTATGTTTTTCTTTTTTCGGCCGCCCGCTCCATTCAAAACGATAATTCTCCACGAATCAGGTACGCCACACTGCTCAAAATGCGCCCGCACCCTCGTCTCCGTGCTGAAGGCATCTGTTAAGTAAAAAACTGCGAAGAAAAATCTCCACTGTGCGTCCCCCGAATATCCGCGGGTATCTGTTAATACACCGTCAACGGCTGCTTTTAGTTCGACTTCGTCTTCGGCAAATTTGTATTCAATCAGAACTTGGAGCTCAGGTATGCCAAATTCTGGATGATATGATTTTAAGACAGATGGAACTGATGGATTATATAAAGCCTTGGGGAATGCGGCTTTGATAAAAGTTTCCATGAAACGATTTACCTCGGTCTCATTTTTGGGCACCAAATCGTGCTTTGACATCAACACTGCTGTGCTGCGAAGCATATTCTCAAGAATTTCCAGCGCTGCCATTTGGGTGTTAGAATCATTAACGGGCAGAAAAAGCCGGATAACATCGAGATAATCATTCAGGAATGTCTGCGTCGTTGAGAACCAATACCCAGATTCACCATCGTATTCGTAGGCAATAATTTTGTCTGTCAGTTTTTCAAATCCTACTCTCAACTCAGCCAGTTGGTCTCTAAGCCCAAAATGCTCGAGTGTCGCAGAAATCAGCCGGAACTCGCGCTCAAGGGCATTGCGAAGTTGAATTTCATAGGTAATCCTGTCTTCGTTCACGACGCCAGTTGGTTCAGCAATCTCAGAAATATCTGAGACAAGATCGAAGACCTGCCAAACAAGCTGGGAGATCTGCTTCGATGCTACTAATGCGGGATTTGTCATATTGTTTGGAATAGGTATTATTCAATGACCAGCCGAATCTTGGCGGCCTCGCGGCCCTTTAGAATCTGGTCGAGATAAGCCGTGAACCTTTCCTTGAATTCGGCGGGAGTGGCCGGGCTGCCGTCAGGGAACAGTGCTTTTTTCAAATCTTCGAGGCGCACGGGCAGTTTCGCCAAACCCGACAGCGCCTGCTGGATGGCAGTGAGAAAATCCGCGGATATTTCATCGGGCAGTTCTTTGGCCGCCGCGAAATCCTGGAGCAGCTTTTTCTGCGGGGCTTTTAGCAACTCAAGATTCGCCTGGATGACCGGGTCGGCAAGATCGTTGAGCAGGCTTTTCGTCCAGCTTTTGTGAATCTTTTCGAGTTCGGTTTTGAGCCCTGCGAGACGCATGTCGGCGGATACGCTCGTGTCCTCCATGCCGGGTAAGAATCCGTCTGGAGATTTTGGGTCGTTATCCAAGTCTTTATCTGTGAGCACCGTGCCGGTGCGGAGTTTGCCGACTTGAATATCGAACTCGGTTAACTGGACGGAATTGATGGACGTGATCGTGGCGAGCCGGCGCAGCTGCTTGAGGCGGTAATCGCCGAGCAGGTCTTTCTTTTCCTTGTCCTGGGCGAGGCTGAGGCGGGCTCTCTGGTAAAGCCCCAGATACGTCCTGACGTAACCTGTCTTGAGTTTTTTCAACTGTTTCAAGGCGTCGGCTTTGAAGGTTGCGGATTCGCGCTGGGCGGGCCTGCGGATTTCCGTTAGCAACTCGGTCCGCTTCTGTTTGCTTTCAGCCACCCACGGATGGCCTTCGGGCAGTATGCCTTCAGCGGCGGAGAGATATTGCGTGAACTGCGCGAGCTCGGCGCAATACGACTGCAACTGCTCGACCTCTCTCAACCGGGCGAACGTGGTCGCATAGCCTTTGATGTCCTCGGCGTCGTATTTGAAATTCTTGAGTTTGCCGGGCGTGTTGTAGGCTTGAAGACTCTCGAGGAACTCCTTGGCTCTTACGAGCAGGGAGGAAAAGTTCTCCACCTCGGCGTCGGTGAAAATGTTTTGCCCCCAAAACGGGATGCCGCTGGCCAACTGCTGGTTGGCTCGGACCAGTTTTTCGACCCGCTCGTTGATGACCTTGTGAAGCTGTTGGACGTCCTCAACGCTTCCCTGCGTGACCATCACGGCCTGGCCGGGCGACAGCTCCATCAATTCGAACAGGGCTTTGAGACTAGGGATGTTCCAATCCTTGGGCCGCTCGACATGTTTGAAATTCAGCAGGTCGGCCACCGGCGTGGTGGCGAGTGTACCGAGGCTGGTAGCGTCGAACTTCGCACCGGGAATGGCCAGCACGGCATCGCCGGAATGAACGAGCGCGGCGAGCGTGACGCAAACCCACAGCGGTTCCAGGCGGAACTTGTCCGGTAGCATGAACTCAATGCCCGGTTCCATCGTTGTGATGATTTCCGGCCGGTTGACGACTTGCCCCTGGCCCTTGGCTTTCAGGAGGGCGAGAATGTGCCGGGCATAGGGGGATTTCGTAGGATCAATCTTTTCGGCGTCGAGGAGTTCCAAGGCATCAAGCATGGCATTCGCCTGCTTGGTGCGAGTAGGCTGCGCGATTCCGCGCAAGGCTTCCTGGGCGGCCTGGGGTGCGTTGCCGCCTTGGCCGTAAGTCAACAGGGTGGAGAAATGCGGATACTCCGGGGCGCAGTTGGTGAAGTGTTCGCCCAGGCATTTGGACGCGACGGCATTCACGGCATCGCGGATGTTTAACGTGCCACCCCCGCCAGCCACCTTGAGCCATTCCACAAACTTCTTTCGCGAACCCTGATAGGTGACTTCAACGGCCTGAAAAATGCGGTCGCGCAGCCATTTGGTCAGGTTCCCGAGATGCTCCAACGCCTTTTTCTCATAGGTCTGCTTTTTGAGACCGGATGAAATGGAGCCGAGTTCGAGCGCTGCGGCGTAGAGCTTCAAGCTCAGGGTGAATTCATCGTCTTTGCCGGTGAGCCGAAAAAAGACCTCATCCGCGCGTTTTTCGTCCGTGTAATCGGGCTTGTCGAACGGCTGGATAAAATACAGGTAGAACTCCCGCGTGGGCACTGCCGTCGAGCGCTCGTTCGGGGCGCCGAAAAACAGGTAGCCAAGCCGGCCCGCCTTGCGGTCCGACCATTCGATTTCGTGCTGCCAGATTTGGAAGCCGGTGATGTGTGTCGGGATGTCGGTGCATTCCAGCACCTGCTTGAGCGCGTCGTAATAATAGCGGTCGAGGACATCGTCGCTGAGCGTTTCGCTGCGTTTCTCGACCAGGGCGTCGTAGTCGTCGGTCTTTTTGAGATCGAGAAAATACTGGCGATTGTCCTTGTTGGTTGAAATGAACTGGCCGCTGACAGTCTTGTGGATTTCGCGCAGGGTGTTCTCGATGACGGAGAGGAGATCATCGGCCGGGTCTCCGCCCATTTCTGCCACGCCGGAGTGAAAGAGGCAAAGCTTGTCGCGGAGCTCCTCCGGCGTCAGACCGATCGGCGCGTCGCCGGTGGTGAGGCGGTGGACGGAAAGCCCTTCGATGATCCGGACCGCCATTGGTTTATAGGTCTTTTTCGGGAAAGCGCTTTGCACCTTGTCCTCCAGAGTGGTGCTGCATTCGATGATGGCTTTGACTTCCGGCAGCGACCGGTGGGCGGCGTTATCCTTGAGCGCCTTCCAATAGCTGTCAAAGGCAACGATGCCGGGTCGGTCGGTGGGCACGGGTTGGCCAACGAGTTGTTTTATCGCAAAGGAAATGATTTGCAGCACGCCCCGCTTTTCGACGATTGGTATGCGCTCGAACGTCTCAACGTAGTCGGGATGAATGGGGAAAAGGGCGGCGTAATCGTCCAACCGCTCGGTCATATTGCCGTAATACTTCGCAAAGGGGGTGAGATATTCGCGGATGGCGACCAGTTGCGCGGGGGATTTCTCCAGGAGCCGATGCGACACGACGAACTTCACGTCCGTCGTGGCAATTTTCACCTGCTGGAAGCGGTCTTTGACGCGGCCCAAACTGTCGGCCACATGCGCAAATCGGGTGCTATCGAAAATGGCTTCCTGCACGCCGGCCAGGAAGCGAAAACGCAGATCCTTGCAAACCTCGCCGACTTCGCGGAGGAAACCGAGGTCCAGAATGAGCGCCTGGTCCTTGCGGCTGCGGAGGTAATCCAGCAATTCATCCACCACGAGGAGCAGGCCATGATGGGGAAACTTCTGGTGGAAGGCATCCATCATGGCCTCCAGCGAAGTCTTATTTTCACGAACTTTGTCCGCCGCGGGGAACTGATAGTTTATGCCCCACTCGGCCAGCGCCTGCTCAACGTGGCCGGTGATGATGGCGCGCAAGGACATTTCCGTGGAGCCGATTTCCAGCCGGATGACCTTGAATTTGCCAGCGATGGACGGTGCGGCTTGGCGGACCTTTTCGTTCGAGAGCAGCGCCCCCATTTCCTCACTTTCGGCGACCGCGGAGAGGACGGACATCAAATGCGATTTGCCGGTGCCGTAGTTGCCGACGATGAGCAGGCCGCGGTTGTCCTGGGGCTTGGCGTATTGAAGCTGCGGGAAGACCAGACCACAGAGGCGCTCGGCCATGTCAGCGGAAATGGCGTAGGTGCGGACCAGGTCCTTCGCCTTGTCGCTCCTGTTGGCCTGGCGGAGCTCAATGACCGACTCGATGGGTTGAAAATGGATCAGTTCGCTGTAATTCATGTGGTCAGATGGACTTGGAATCTGTCCTCGGCGACAGAAACGACGGGGTAGCCATTGAAATTTTGGTTGAAATAATCCGGGTGGCCGGGGTAGCCGAAACGCAGTTCGCCACCGGTGACGCCGCCGTTCCAAGTCGCCACGATGTGGCGGTTGCGGGAAATGTTCTGGAGAAACACCAGCGGGTTGGTGCGGAGCGTTTTGTCGAAAAGCAACTCTGTGTCGTCGAGGCAAAGGCCAGATTTGAAGTGCTCGTCAATCACGTCGATGGCAACCGATTCGGCGTTGAGGGAGCGTTGGCGTTGGTTTTGGCTGAGCAAACGCTGACTGAGCAGCAAGCTGAGGTTGATGAGCGGAAAATCGAGTTCCGCCGCGACCTGCCGGATTAACCTGGTCTTGCCGGACCCCGCTTCACCGGCCAGGACCGTGAGCTTGTGATACGAGCTTTGCCTGGCCCGGATGGTGTCGAGCAGTTGAGGGAAGGCTATAGGGGTCATGGCCTCCGACTTTCGTAGAAAAGTAAAGGCATCCTCGAGCGATTCGTGCCAAGTTTGTGAGACGGGACGGACGCACATCGGCCCCTCACGAACGCGGGCGTGGCGGCACCGTTTGCTGCGCAACTGCCTTGGCGGCAAAGGGATACCAAGGTGGCAAAGGTTGCCCAATAAGCTCTGAATTTGGGCACAGGCAGGTAGTTCTGGATGATCCATCGGGAGATCGATTCCAGATTTTCCCCTAGTTCGGTTGCGGGCTTTTCCATGGCCAACCAGCGTTTTCTTGTGTCGCAATTACTTCCTCCTCCACCCCAACTCTGACCCCAAATGGCCAGATTGATGGAAGATTACGTTTCTGGCCGCGAATTTAACGGCTCGCCCCAAAAAAACCAATTAAAAGGAAGGGGAATCGGCGGGCGGTTTGCAATCGGAGATGCAGCGCCAGTCTTTTGGCCTCCACCACCGCAGGCTCTGTGAAATCCTCCGAAATTCCCGGCTAAATTCCTACGATAGGAATACGAAATCCAGAATCCTGTGCTAAAACCTGAACCGGGGCCGGGCCTGCCCGCCGCGACAAACGCACCCCACAACATCGGCCTCCAACGGCTTTTGCCCGCCCGGCAGCCTGTTCCTGGCTCCGGGGGACTCGCTCTTTGACATATTAATATGGATCGCCCGGCAACCATCCGGCAAATCGGCTGCGGATGGCGCAGACTGCCGTGCACCCCCTGCCCTGTCTCCCACTGGCAGCGTGCGCGGCATCCCGCCATCCGCTCCGCCTTTGTTCCAAATCCAACGGAGCCCTCGGTGACGAATCCGTGAACAATCCCGACTAAATCAGTCAGGTTTCTTCACTCCGAACCGCCAATGCACCACCGCGGTCGGTGAGCCCGTCGAACCGAGTCCAGTTTCCGGACACTTAATCCAGTTTCCCGATGGTTGATCGCAATATCCGTATTTCCGCCCTGTGCGTCGCTGGCAGCTATGCAGGGCAGGCAGCAGGGGGGCTGATGTCGGCTGAGCTGGCTTTCGGTTGCTTGGGTCCATCATGCTCAATCCTGTAAATCCTGTCTGAGTTGTTGCCGGTGGCTGCCATGGCGGCCCGTCGGCTGCTGCATTTGAGGTGTCCAGGTTACGGACGGTTAATCCAGTTTCGGGCATCGCCCCGGGAAAACCCCTCGCCGCTCCGCGCCTCCGCGCGCTCCGCGTGAGAATCTCCTGCTCCTTTTTGAGGGTGTTGTGACCTTTCGTGGCCAAAAATTCAGCGGCGGGGGAGATTTCAGCCGCCTCCTTACGTCGTCAGCTACAAAATGGAGGAGAGAGCCGGGGAGCAAAGAATCTGGTTCACGCGGAGTCGCGGAGGAGGAAAGAACAAAATTGGATTTGAATTCCACTTCGGGACCTTCGCGTGCTTCTGTGAAAAAATCCCGTTGCCTCGTTCCATTTTGTGATTTATGCGCATTTTGGCGGCTAAAAATTCGGGTAATTCCCCTGCTCTTTTGCAGCAATGGGCTTGCTTCCTTAAGATTCCTAAATAATATTTTCACTGCGTATGAATCCCAAAATCGCTTTTCTGGGCTGGCTGGTATTACTGGGCTTTTCGACCGGGGCGGCGCCGACGCCCTTACCGTTGCCGTCACCTTTACCAACGCCGGCTCCGCAATCCGCTCCCAACCGGCCGGCCGGGGCCAATCTGGCGCTGGTCGCGGTGGCGAGCAGTTCTTATGTTTCGGGGGATACTTCCCTCGTGGCGCTCAATGACGGGTTCACACCGCGCAATTCGCGGGATGATCGTCATGGGTCGTACGGGAATTGGCCGCGCAATGGCACAGAATGGGTCGAATACGATTGGTCCCAGCCGATCAGCACGGCGCAGATCGAACTTTACTGGTGGCTCGATGGCCAGGGGATTCATGCGCCGAAGGGGTATCGCGTGCTGTACTGGAATGGGACGGCTTTCGTCCCGGTGGCCAATGCGCAGGGGCTCGGAGTGTCCGGGAACCAGTTCAATGTAACCACGTTTGATCCGGTGGAGACGGCCAAACTCCGGCTGGAAATCGATTCCGAAGGGCCGCCGCAGATCGCTACGGGGCTCTTGGAATGGCGGGTCATCGATACCGGAAAATCGCCCGCATTTCCACCCAAGGTGGTGGCGGGGGTGGATCGGGATGTGATCGTGGGTGGGAAGACGTATTTGAACGGGACTGTGAAATCGCTGGCGTCCACGGCGTTGACGAATGCCGCGGCGACACTGACGTGGAGCCGGGTTTCCGGGCCGGGGGAAGTGGCTTTTGCGGACGCGCATGCGGCGGTCACCACGGCGACTTTTGCCGCGCCCGGGGATTATGTCCTGGCGCTGACCGGTCGGGAGGGCGGTTTGGAGAGTCAATCCACTCTGCAGGTGCGGGTGGTGGCCGCGCCGCCGGCGACGCAACTGGACGCGGTGAACACCAAGAATTTCAAACTCAACAGCCCGCTGTGGAACGGGCGGACAAAGGCGCTGATCACCCATTGGATCCCACATTGCATTGACGAGATCAACAACACGAACCTGACTCAGGGCGGGATCGACAATTTCATCGAGGCGGGCAAGGCGCTGGCGGGGCAGCCGCACGGTCGACACAAAGGGTATCCGTTCTCCAACGCGTGGGTGCATCAAACGGTGGAGGCCATCTGTATCGCCCTGATGCTGGACGCGCAAGGGGATGCGGAAACGCTCGCGGCGCAGGACCGGATGCGGGCGACGCTGGAGGATTGGATTCCCAAAATTCTGTCGGCGCAGGAGCCGGATGGGTATTTGCAGACGCGGTTCACGCTGGACAGCCGGGGCGCGCGGCATTGGTCGCCGCAATACCGCACGGAGCACGAGGGTTATGTGGCGGGCTATTTCCTCGAATCCGCAATCAATCATTACATGCTGACCGGACGGAAGGATGCGCGGATGTACAACGCGGCCAAGAAGCTCGCGGATTGCTGGTGCGAGCACATCGGGCCGGCGCCCAAGCAGACGTGGTTTGACGGGCACCAGGAAATGGAGCAGGCCCTCGTCCGATTTGGCCGGTTCGTCAACGACATGGAAGGTCCGGGTCATGGGCAGAAGTACATTACACTCGCCAAGTTCCTGCTAGATAGCCGCACGGGCGGCAGCGAATACGACCAGAGCCACCTGCCGGTGGTGCAGCAATATGAGGCGGTGGGCCATGCGGTGCGGGCGGTGTACACCTACTCCGGGATGGCGGATGTGGCGGTGGAGACCCACGACATCGACTACCAAAGCGCGGTGATGTCCCTGTGGGACAACATCGTGAACAAGAAGTATTACCTGACTGGGGGCGTGGGCAGCGGCGAGACTTCGGAGGGATTTGGACCGAATTTTTCCCTGCGCAACAATTCCTATTGCGAGGCGTGCTCGAGTTGCGGAGAGGTCTTTTTCCAATACAAAATGAACCTGGCCTATCAGGATGCCAAGTATGCGGATTTGTATGAGGAAACGCTGTATAACGCCCTGCTGGGCTCCGTGGACCTGGCGGGGAACAATTTTGACTACACCAACCCGCTGGAAGTGGGCGAAGCCCGTACGCCCTGGCACGTTTGCCCGTGTTGTGTGGGCAACATCCCCCGCACGCTACTGATGCTGCCCACTTGGATGTATGCGCGGGGAGCGGACAGCATTTACGTGAACCTGTTCATCGGCAGCACTGTCCGGCTGGAGGACATTGCCGGCACGGAAGTGGAGATGGTGCAGGCCACGGATTATCCGTGGGACAATCGTGTGGCCATCACGGTCAATCCGGCCAAGGAAAGCGCGTTCACACTGAAAGTGCGACTGCCGAACCGGCAGGTGAGCAGCCTGTATTCCGCGTCGCCGGAGGTCAAGGGTGTGACGGCGCTGGCGTTGAATGGTGTGCCGGTGACCCCGGTCATTGACCGTGGCTATGCCGTCTTCACGCGCACTTGGAAGGCAGGGGACAAGATTGAACTGACCCTGCCGCTGGCCGTGCAGCGGGTCAAGGCGGTGGACCAGGTGGCCGCGGATCGCGGCCGGGTGGCGCTGCGATACGGTCCGCTCGTGTATAATGTCGAAAGCCCGGATCAAAACGTGGACCAGGTGCTCAGCCCCTCCGCGCCGTTGACCACCGAGTGGCGGTCCAACCTGCTGGGTGGGGTCCTGGTGATCCGCGGGGCCTACACGAATGGCTCGCCCCTACTCGCCATTCCCAATTACGCCCGTGACAATCGACGCGACCTGGCGGCGGCCGCGGCGAACCCGGCTGGCGGGGATTCCGGGATCGATTATTCCGGGGCTTCGCTCTCCGCGGGAGCGGCAGGCAGCACGAACCGGCCGGCCCCTGCCCCCGCCGCGGGAGCGGGCCGACGGGGTCGCGGGCGGGCGCGCCTGAACGGTTATCAATCCATCGTCTGGCTCAAGGATCAGTGATCCCGGGCGACGGCAGGTGGAAGACCTCGCGCAAGGCCACGGATTCCGGACTGTCATCCGGATGCGTGGGCATGAGTTCCCGCATGTGCGCCCACCAACGGCGGCAAACCGGGGTTTGCGCGATGGTCTGCCAGCGTTCCTCATCCGCGGTTTCGGCATAGGCAAACAATTGGCGCGTTTCCGGATGCAGGAAGATGGAGTAGGTGTGGACACCGTGCGCGCGGAGCACCGCCTCCAGTTCCGGCCAGATCGGGTTATGTCGGCGGGCGTATTCCGCCTCGGTGCCGGGGTGGACGGTCATGACAAAGGCTTTGCGAATCATAATTTCAGGGCTCAGGGGGCCGGGAGGGAGGATGGGAGCGATTCGGTGAAAAGGCGAGCCGATTGCAGGCGAGGCGATCCAGAGGGGGTGACCAATTGTGTAACCGGATTCGCAAGCGCCGGATTTGGTTCATCACAGGGTCTCCGGGACGAAATTGCCACTACCCAATTCAGGGTTGCGGAATTAACTTCCCATAACCCAGGGTAGGCACTCGTGCCAACCGCTGGGCTAGATGGCGCAACGCCGTTGGCGTTGGGGAAAGGGATGGTGCCGGAGGAGAGTGCCCCCCCTGCTCCACCGGACTACTACCAAAGTAGTATTCCACCTCGGTTGACAGCCAGGTTTTCCAGATTAATTTTGCTGCGGGTCAATAATCATTTGTCGGCTTCTGGACAGTGGCCGGCCAGGCGGGATGACGCTTTGGGAGGGCGGAATCCCGCCTATTTGTTTGACTTCATTCGCATTCCCGACCACTCATTACGTGTGAATCCCTGGCGCAAAATTCCCGGCACCGCGCATGACCGTACGCGGGGCAAACATATCTTTTTGGCCATCCCTTGGCGCCAGCTTTTGCTGGGGCTGCTCCTGGGCGGCGCCGGAGGCTCGCTCACCGTCGGCGCGGCGGACACGAACGCATTCGCCGTAAACATCCGGGTGACGGCAGGCGGCGCGCACCCTCCGCTGCATCCGATCTGGCGGTTTTTCGGCGCGGATGAGCCGAATTATGCGACGATGAAGCACGGTCGCAAACTCATCGGGGAACTGGGTGCTTTGCAACCGCGCAACGTTTATTTCCGCGCGCATAATCTACTCACGTCCGGGGATGGCACGGCCGCCTTGAAATGGGGATCGACGGGGGCGTACACCGAAAATCCTCCGGGCACCCCGGTTTACAATTGGACCATCCTGGACGGGATTTTCGACACCTACCTCCAGCGCGGCGTACGGCCCTACGCGGAGATCGGGTTTATGCCCGAGGCGCTCTCGGCGAAGCCCGAGCCCTACCAACATCACTGGAACCCCACCGCCAAGTACAACGACATCTACACCGGTTGGTCGTATCCGCCCAAGGATTATGCGAAGTGGGGCGAGCTGGTTTACCAATGGACGAAGCACTGCGTGGAGAAATACGGCCGGGCGGAGGTGGAATCCTGGTATTGGGAAGTCTGGAACGAACCGAACATCGGGTATTGGCATGGGAGCCCTGCGGAATTCCTCAAACTGCACGATTACGCGATTGAAGGCGTGCGGCGGGCGTTGCCCACGGCGCGGGTCGGCGGGCCGGATTCGGCGGGTCCAGGCGGGAAATTCTCGCGGGATTTTCTGGAGCACTGCCTGCGGGGCACCAATTACGCCACCGGCCAGGTGGGCACGCCGCTGGACTTCATTTCCTTTCATGCCAAAGGCTCGCCGGTTTCCACGAATGGGCATGTGCGCATGGGAATGGCCAATCAACTCCGTAACGTGGACGATGGGTTCCGACTGATCGCCTCGTTCCCGGAGTTGAAAAGCAAGCCCATCGTGATCGGCGAATCCGATCCGGAAGGGTGCGCCGCCTGCCAGGGAGCGTCGCTGGCGTATCGGAACGGCACCATGTATTCCAGTTACACGGCGGCCGCGTTTGCCCGGAAGCACGAGTTGATGGAGCGTCACGGTGTGAATCTGGAAGGCGCACTGACGTGGGCCTTCGAGTTCGAGGACCAGCCGTATTTCGCAGGGTTTCGGTCGCTGGCCAGCAACGGTCTGGACAAGCCGGTGCTCAATGTGTTCCGGATGTTCAGCAAAATGAGTGGTGAGCGTTTACCGGTGGACAGTGATCATGCGGTCAAACTGGATGCGCTCCTGCGCGAGGGCGTCCGCGGGGAAGCCGATGTGGCAGCTCTCGCCAGCCTGGCCGATCACCAGTTGTGCGTGCTCGTCTGGCATTACCATGATGACGATGTTTCGGGGCCGGCGGCGGCCGTGACCGTGCAACTTGCCGATCTCCCGATTCCCACCGGGAAGGCGAAGCTTCAGCACTATCGAATCGATGAAGAGCACAGCAACGCGTTCGGGGCCTGGAAACGGCTGGGGTCGCCCCAATCCCCCACCCCAACACAATTTGAACAATTGGAAAAAGCCGGTGGATTGGCGGAATTGACGCCCGAATCGCCCGTCAACGTCAGTCAGGGAGCGGCGACGCTTACGTTTGAGCTGCCGCGACAGGGCGTATCGCTGCTGGAATTGACGTGGTAAGCCGCGCCCGTTCCGAGCGTCGGACTCAGGCGTAACGATCCGGGCTCAGCAACTGGAGATCGATCGCGGGGGTGCCGCCGGTCAGGACTTCGGCCATCAATTGTCCGGTGATGGGGCCCAGGCTCAGACCCATCATGGAATGTCCGGTGGCCACCACCAGATTGGTATAGCGGGAGGTGCGGCCCATGTAGGGCATGCCGTCCGGGGAACAGGGACGAAGACCGCGCCACGGTTTGATGCCGGCAAAATCCGTGGTTTTGAATTCCGGATAGTATTTGGGTACGGCGTTGGTAATGCCGCGGATGCGCGCCGGATTGATGTCCTCGTTCAGGCCGGCAATTTCCATCGTGCCGCCAATCCGCAAGGTTTTCCCCATGGGCGTCACGGCCACGCGGGCTTCGCAGAAAATGGCGCAGATATCCGGCAATTGGCGGGGTTCCGACAGCGTCAGGCTGTAACCCTTGCCCGCCTGGAGGGGAATATTCAACCGCAGATCCCGGGCCACCGAAGGCGACCACGAACCGCCACAGATCACAAATTCGTCACCGGTGAGATCGCCCTTGGAAGTTTGCAGCGCGGCGATCTTGCCAGCCTCGGTCCGCCATCCGGTGACTTCCGTGTGCCACAAAAATTTCACGCCATGCCAATCCAACTGTTGCTTCAACCCAGCCATGAAACGCTGCGGGGTCAGGTGGCAGTCTTTGGGGAAGTACACGGAGCCGTGCACATCCATGGTCACTTTGGGATCCAACTTGGCCGTCTGCCGGGCATCCAGAACCTCTGCCGGAATGCCCAAGGCTTGGGCCTGCGCCGCGGTGTGGGCTTCTTCCTCCCAGGCGGCTTCGGTCTTGCAGAGCATGACCAAGCCCTTCTGGACCAGGCCGAAATCGTTGCCGGGCAATTTGGCCAGTTCCTCGAAACAGGCCCGGCTGGCCAGGCTCAGATCGCGGATCAACGGCGCGGAGCGGCGCACGTGCTCAGGCGTGGCCGCCTGCCAGAACTTCCAGCCCCACCGGAACAAGTCCAGGTTCAGTCGCGGCTTGATGTAAAACGGCGATTCCGGATTCCACATCCACTTCAAACCCAAGGCGACCATGCCGGGCGCGGCCAGCGGGATGAAATGGCTGGGAACGATCATGCCCGCGTTGCCGAAGGAGCAACCCTCGCGCTGCTCCGGGTTCCGGTCTACCACGGTCACCCGGCAGCCTTTGCGCGCCGCGTAATAGGCGGTGGACAAGCCGATGACGCCCCCGCCGACAATAATAATCTCTTTCGACATGATTGCTTAACGGATGCCCCAACAGAACGGATCCTGATCGTCGAGTAACAGCGTTGCTTCGGCATTGACGAAGGCGGTGCCGGTGATCGTGGGAATAATCTGCTCCCCAGCCCGCCGGTAGCTGCCGGTGAACCGACTGCCAATAATGCTTTCCTGGACCCAGGTATCGCCTTCCGCGAGTTTGCCATCCGCGGCGAGACAGGCCAGTTTGGCGCTGGTTCCCGTGCCGCAGGGCGAACGATCGTAGGCTTTGCCGGGGCACAACACAAAATTGCGACTGTGCGCACCGGGGCTGGGCGAGGGAGTGAACAATTCAATATGGTCCACTTCCGGGTAGCCCTGGGAATTGACCGCCTGACGCACCCGCCAGGTGTAATCCGTCAGCTTTTCGACATTGGCCAGTTCCAAAACCTGGCCATGCTGTTCGATCAAATAGAACCAGTTGCCGCTCCAGGCCAGGTCGCCGCTCACGGGACCAATCCCGGGCACCTGGACCGTCGCCGCTTTGACTTTGCGGTAGCTGGGCACGTTGGTCACGGAAACACTGCCATCCGCCGCCAGAAGGGCGGATACAATGCCCACACAGGTCTCGATGCGATGCGTGCCCGGCTGGATTCGGCCCAGATACTCCAGGGTCTTCACCAACCCGATCGTGCCGTGGCCGCACATGCCGAGACAGCCGACGTTGTTGAAAAAGATGACGCCCGCCACGCAGGTGGGATCCTGGGGCGGGAGCAGCAACGCACCGACCAGGACGTCGGAACCACGTGGTTCATTTACTACGGCCGAACGGAAGCCATCGTGTTGCTCCCGGAAGACCCGCAACTGCTCCGCCACGGGGCCACCGCCGAGGTTCGGCAGCCCGGAGACGACCACCCGGGTGGGTTCGCCCCCGGTGTGGGAATCAATGATGCCAACCTTTTTCAGCACGTTCATTTCCGCTTGGCCAGCTTGGGCAATTTGGGGCGGGCGGCAATCCCGTCATGGATCACCTTCAGGACGTGTTTGCGCTCCGCGCCGGTGATCGTGAGGCGCGGGGCCCGGACCACTTCGCTGCCGAGACCGCATTCCTGCACCGCCAGTTTGATATACTGAACAAACTTGGTGCTGACATCCAGATCCAGCAAGGGCTTGAACCAGCGGTACATCTCCCGCGCCTTCACCCATTCGCCGGCGCGCGTCAATTCCCAGAAATATTGATTCTCCGCCGGGAACGCGATCCCGCTGCCGGCCACCCAGCCGTCGATGCCGAGCACGGCACTTTCGAGCACCAGGTTGTCCACGCCGGTGAACAAGGCATAACGGTCGCCGACGGCGTTGTGCAAATCCGTGATGCGGCGGACGTCGCCCGAGCTTTCCTTCAAGGCCACGAAATTCTTCACGTCCGCCATTTCGGCAAACATGGCCGGGGTGATGTCGTTCGCGTAGGAGAGCGGGTTGTTGTAGAGCATGATCGGCAGCCCGGTCGCCTTGGCGGTCGTCCGAAAATGCACCATGGTTTCCCGCGGATCCCCCTTGTAAAGCATCGCGGGCATCAGCATGAAACCATCGGCCCCGAGGGCTTCGACGTCCCGCACGTAACGGCAGGCTTCCGCCGTGCTGGTTTCCGCCACGCCGCTGAGGACAGGCACCCGGCCATTGACGACGCCCACCATGGCTTCCATGAGTTGGCGTTTTTCATCGCCCCGCAAGGGCTGGTTTTCCCCGAGAGACCCCAGAAAAACGATGCCGGTGACACCGGAAGCCAGCAGGGCCTCCACGTGCCGCGCGGTGGCGTCAAAATCCAGCGATTGATCTTTCTTCAGTTGCGTGGTGATGGCGGGAAACACTCCCTGCCAGTAAGGTTTGCTCATAAATTAATTATCAAGAAGCTGCGTTCATCAGGGCCTCGATCTCGTCCGTTTCAATGGGAATTCCGGCCATCAAATCCACATTGCCGCCTTCCTGCACCACGATGTCGTTTTCCAGCCGCACCGCGAAGCCTTCCTCTTTCAGGTAGATGCCCGGTTCGACGGTCAGGACCCAGCCGGCCTGCATGGGTTCGACGGTCAGACCGACATCGTGGACGTCCAGACCCAGCGGGTGACCGACGCCATGCATGAAATACTTTTTCAACGCCGGACTGTCCGAGTTCTGCTTCTTGATATCAGACAGCTTGAGCAGGCCCAGATCCACCAGTTCCTTTTCCATGAACGATTCCGCCTCTTTCTGCCAATCCTTCGGCAGCTTCCCGGGAACCGCGGCCGCACTCACGGCGCGCATGACCCGCAATACCGCGTTATAAACCTGCTTTTGCCGCCGCGTGTAACGGCCGCTGACGGGAATCGTGCGCGTGAGATCCGAGTTGTAATTGGCATAGCTCGCCGCGACATCCAGAAGCAGGAGTTCCCCCTTGCGGCACACCTTGTCGTTTTCGACGTAGTGCAGCACACAGGCATTGGCCCCGGTGGCGATGATGGGGTTGTAGGCGAATTGCCCGCCGCGCCGGATGAATTCATGAGCAAACTCGGCTTCCACCTCCATCTCTGAAACCCCGGGCTTGAGCATGCGGCAAACGCGTTGGAACCCGGCGTCGGTAATGTTGCAGGCCTCCTGCAACAAGGCCAATTCCGGCTCGGACTTCACCGCGCGCAACCGGTGCATCAAGCGGGCCAGCCGTTGGTAATCATGGAGCGGGTAACGTTCCATGACCGATTTCACAAACCGCGCTTCCCGCGTTTCCACGACGATGTTGGCGCGTTTGTGTTCGTTCGAGTTCAAGTAAACATGATCCGCCTCAAGGATCAGCCGGTGGAGGAACGAATTGAATTCCGAGAGCCATTCCACGCGCGCGACGCCGGAAATTTTTTTGGCTTCTTCCTTCGTCAGCTTGTGCCCTTCCCAGGTTTCGAGCAGGGCGTTGGGTTCCCGGAGAAACAGAATTTCGCGGAACTTCTCGTCGTGCGCCTCCGGATAGAGGAGCAGGATGCTTTCTTCCTGCTCAATACCCGTGAGGTAGAACAAATCCGAGCTGGCCTTCAGCAACAGCGTGGCATCGGAATTGGTCGGCAGGATATCGTTGGTATTGACGATGGCCAGCGAATTGGGTTGCAACAAGCTCACCAGGCGATTGCGGTGGCCGGTGAACATCCCGGACGGTATGGGGGCGTATCTCATTTGGTTGGGGAGTAGTTAAAAATCAAAGTCGCAGTCCGGCCGGCAACCGGTTCGGGCGGACATTGTCGTAACACTGCAACGCGGTGAAGCGGGCAATGCTCGTGGGCAATCCGACGGCGGTAAAGCCGGGATGTCCCGTGGCCGGAAAAGGCCCGCCGTGATTCATGGCGGCACTCACGGTGACGCCCGTGGGCATTCGGTCATTGATCAGCCGGCCGACCCGCTGGCGCAGATGCGGTTCGATGACAGCATAATCCGCGTCATCCCGGCCGGTGGTATCGGAGTAGATCGTGCCGGTCAGATTCCCTTCCAGCTGCTGGAGAATCCGCACGGTTTCCCCCGTATCACGGGACCAAACAAGCAAGGCGACGGGACCAAAAGCCTCCGTCTGCAGCGCTTCCGGGTGCTGGAGGAATTCGGCTCCGGTGACGCTGAGCAAGGTATTGGCAAACCGATACGCCGGCCCCGGGAGGGCTGCCCCACCACAGACGAGCTTGGCGCCGTGCTGTTGGAGCGTGGCCACGGCGGCCGTAAGATTGGCCTGACCGCTTTTTCCCAGCAAGACTCCCGGGGTGGCGGCCACAAACTTGGCTTGCGCAGCGGCCGCAAACGCCTTACTGGCGGCGGAGTCCGGGACGATGATAAAACCGGGATTGGTGCAAAATTGGCCTGCTCCCATCGTGCAGGACGCGAAAAACTCCGTCGCCACCGCCTCGCCGCGCTCCGTCAAAGCGCCTTCCAGGATGACAATCGGGTTCACGCTCGACATTTCCAGGTAAATGGGCTTCCCGGCGCGATCCGCCGCCTCTTTCAACTGCATCCCGGCCACCTTGCTACCGGTGAAAGCCGTCGCCCCGATCCGGGGATCGGCCACCAACTTCAACCCGACCTCGCGCGGGGTCCGGTAAATCATCTGCACGGTGGCCGGCGGCAGTCCGGCGGCCATGGCCGCTTCGAGTGCCAACTCGGCAAAAAGGCGGGTCGTGCCCGGATGCGCGGTATTGGCTTTCGCGATGACCGGGTTGTGCGCCGCAATGGCCGCGGCAAAATCCCCGCCGGCGGCGGAGTTGAACGCGAACGGAAAATTGTTGGGTCCAATGACCACTACCGGGCCACCCAGGGGCGCGAGAATAGAATATATATTGCGGGCCTCATCCCGAATCGGGCGGCGCCACGAGCCGTCCCGCGCGGCCTTGGCTGCCTGTCGTAATTGATCCGTGGTGCGTGGCAATTCGCCATCCTTCAGCCGGGGTGCCTTCGGCAGGCCGCTTTCGGCGTGCGCCAATTCGACAAATTCCAGCGCGCGACCTTCAATGCGTTGGGCATAGCCCTCCAGGAAATCCGCGATCGCCGCTCCGCTGGCGTTCCGCAAGGCTTCCGCCGCCTGCGCGCCCGCGACAATGCATTCCTCCACTTCCGTGGGCGAGGACACGGGGTATAACCCCGGCAACGCTTCGCCGAGGGAGGGGTTTTCCGCCGGAAAGGAACCAACCGAGTTGCTGTTGCGCCATTGGCCGGCGACCAGAACGGGAGCCATCGTATCACTCATAGCTTTGAATCGAAATCAAGGTGCCGTGGCGTCTGCACACAGCGGGATAAGTGTGCCCTGCCATTTGCCATTTTGCACGCGATTTATTAGCCGGGTCCCTGACCGAGGGAACTACTGGCGTGGTTCACCCGGCGGCGAACAGCCGGGGAAAATCCCCTCGCCCGAAATTGGTGCCGGTGCTATGGTTTTCGGATGAGCGTAATCGCCAGTGAAACTTTGCCCGATGCCAACGGCCATTTCGGCCCGTATGGCGGGCGTTATGTGCCGGAGACCTTGATGCATCCGCTCCAGGAATTGGAGCAGGAATATTTCCGGTCGCAGCACGACCCGGAATTCCAGCGGGAGTTGGAATACTATCTGCGCGAATTCTGCGGCCGCCCGACCCCGCTCTATTTCGCGGAGCGTCTGACGCGGGAATTGGGGGGGGCGAAGATTTATCTGAAACGGGAGGACCTCCTCCACACCGGCGCGCACAAGATCAATAATGCCATCGGGCAGATTTTGCTCGCCAAACGGATGGGCAAGACGCGGATCATCGCCGAGACCGGCGCGGGCCAGCACGGGGTGGCCACGGCGACAGTGAGCGCAATGTTTGGTTTGCAGTGCGTGATTTACATGGGGGCGGTGGATTGTGAACGCCAGGCTCTCAATGTTTTTCGCATGAAGATGCTGGGCGCGGAGGTGGTTTCGGTGAAAGCCGGGCAGAAAACGCTGAAGGAGGCGGTGAACGAAGCCATGCGGGACTGGGTCACCAATGTCCGCTCCACCCATTACATCCTGGGCACCGCGTACGGGGCGCATCCGTATCCCCTTATGGTCCGTAACTTCCAACGGGTGATCGGCGATGAAGCGCGCCGGCAGATCCTGGAGCAGGAAGAACGTTTGCCCGATTTGCTCATTGCCTGCGTAGGTGGCGGATCGAACGCGATCGGATTGTTCTACCCGTTCTTGAATGATCCGGCCGTCCGGATGGTCGGGGTGGAGGCTGGCGGCCTGGGGATCGAACCCGAGAAGCACGCGGCCCGTTTCCAGGGGGGATCCCTCGGGGTGTTGCAAGGCACCCGTTCCTATATTCTGCAAGATGAGAGTGGCCAGATCCAGTTGACGCACAGTGTTTCGGCTGGCTTGGATTATGCCGCCGTGGGACCGGAGCACGCGTGGTTGCGGGATCAATCCCGGGTGGACTATACGTACGCCACCGATGACCGGGCTTTGGAGGCCTTCGTAAAGTTGGCCCGCCTGGAGGGGATCATCCCCGCGCTCGAATCATCCCATGCAGTGGCGGAGGTGATCCGTCGCGCTCCCTCCATGTCCCCGGAGGAGTTGATCATCGTCAACCTGTCCGGCCGGGGCGACAAAGATGTGGAACAGGCGGCCCGCAAGCTGGGCTTGCAGATGCCGGCGTGAGCGGGAGCAAAAAAGGTTCGCTAGGCCACCGGAATTGGCGCATAGTCACCGCCACATGAAATCGATGACGGGCTATGGGCGTGGCGAATGCGCGCGGGCCGGCGGCAAGGTCACGGTGGAATTGAGTTCCGTCAACCGCAAGCAAAGCGAGGTTGCGCTGGCTCTTCCCCGCGAACTCGAGGTGCTGGAAGCGCAAGTCCGCGATCTCATCAACCGCTCGATTGCCCGCGGGCGGCTCACCGCCCGGATCGCTTTGCACGCGGCGGAAGGGCGCTCGGCTGACCGAGTCCGGCTCAACCTGCCCCTCGCGAAGGCATATATCCGCGAATTCAACCGCCTGGCGAAGGATTTGAAAGTGGCCGGGGAGGTCACCCTGGACTTGTTGGCCAAGGCGCCCGGAGTGTTCGAAACCACCGAAGCGGGAAATGACGCCGAAGATTACTGGCCCACGGTCGAGAAAGCGCTCCTGCAGGCGCTGGCGGTTCTGGTCAAAATGCGGGAGCGCGAAGGCGCCCATCTCGCGAAAGATTTAACTGCCCGAATCGAAATCATGCGCAAATGCGCCAGCAAAATCCAGAAGCATGCCCCTCAGGTCCAAAAGCGTTACCGGGAGCAACTAGTGCAGCGTCTGAAAAGCGCCGGGGTGGAAGCCCCCGCGATTGAAGACGAGCGGATGCTCAAGGAGATTGTTTATTTTGCGGATCGCTCCGACATCTCGGAGGAATTGACCCGGCTCCAGAGTCATTTCCAGCAGTTTGCCGATTGTCTGAAGTCCACCGAACCCGTGGGGCGGACCCTCGATTTTCTGGCCCAGGAAATGAACCGGGAGATTAACACCATCGGTTCCAAAGCCAACGACAGCGAAATCTCCCGGGCAGTGGTCACCCTCAAAACGGAACTCGAAAAATTCCGTGAACAGGCGCAGAACGTCGAATGAACCTCCCCCACCCTTCCACCCGCCACCAGCCCTCCAGACACCGTGCCTGACTCCAAAAGCAAACCGATGTTGATCGTGATCTCCGCCCCGTCTGGTGGTGGCAAGACCACGCTGGTCCGGGAACTTCTGCGGACAAATCCCACCATGACCCGGGCGGTCACCTGCACGACCCGGGCCCCCCGCGAAGGGGAGCGGGATGGGGTGGACTATTATTTTCTGGATGCCGCCTCTTTTTTGAAGCGGGTGCAGGCGGGAAATTTCCTCGAACATGCCACGGTCTTTGGCAACAGCTATGGCACGCTCAAATCGGAAGTGCTGGGTAAATTGCGGCAAGGCAAGGACGTGCTGTTGAACGTCGATGTCCAGGGTGCGGCCGCCATTCGGGCCCAGGCCGAGGACGAGGAGGAATTGAAGTCGGCGCTGGTCCAGGTGTTCCTGACGCCCGCTTCACTGGACATCCTGCGGGCCCGACTGGAAAAGCGGGGAACGGATTCCGCCGCCGTCATTCAAAAGCGGTTGGGGGTGGCCCGCCAGGAAATCGCCCAATGGCGGCATTTTGACTATTTGATATTGAGCACCTCGATTGAGGAGGATCTGCGCCAGATGCAGGCGATTCTGGAGGCGGAAAGCCGGCGCACGACCCGCTCCCAGATTCCTGACGTATGACCACTTGGCACCAGGTTGGTTCAGTCCTACATGGAGGAACGGGCCAGGCCAACTGAGATGAGCGCAGCACGGAATATTGTCCTCGGGGTGACCGGCTCGATCGCCGCTTACAAAGCGGCGGATCTGGCGAGTCTTTTGACCAAGCAGGGCTGCTCCGTGCACACCGTCCTGACCGCCGACGCCAAGCGCTTTATCACGGCGCTTCCCTTCAAGACCGTGACCCGGCATCCGGTTGTGACGGACCTTTATGATGAGGAGGAGGGCTGGCAACCCACCCATATTCGCCTGGCGGACGAGGCTGATTTGTTGTTGATTGCGCCCGCCACGGCCAACGTCCTGGCCAAACTCGCGCATGGACTGGCGGACGACGCCTTGAGTTGCATCGCCCTGGCGTTAAACCCGAAGGCCCGGGTATTGGTCGCGCCCGCCATGAATGGCAAAATGTGGCTGCACGCCGCCACGCAGGCCAATGTGGCGACCCTCAAACAACGGGGCGTGGAATTCATCGGCCCGGAAGCGGGGATGCTCGCCTGTGGCTACGAGGGAATCGGTCGACTTTGGCCCGTCACTGAAATTGCCCGGCGCGCTGCTGAATTGGTCGCCTAAGGCAATTCCCCCTCCCGCCCCATGAAGCTTCTCTTTTGGGAATCACCAAAATGGATGCCCCGGCTGCTGGCGATGCCGATGCCGGAACCGCTGGAACAGGCGGCCCGCATTCTCGGCGTGCAACGCCATATCGTGCTGCCCGCCCGAGGAATGGTTACCGGGGTGGTCTTCTATTACCTCTACTATTCCCACTGGCTGGGAGAGGCCGACACGCCCCGGAAGCTTGCCTTCGAAATGTTGCAGGGTTTTTTTATCGGCTACATGATTGTGAGCGCCGCGGCGGCCATCTTGCTCACCTTGCGCCGGTTTCCCAGTCGTTTGGTGCAATGGGTGGTATTCGTCATGGGCTTATTTGATGGGGTGCTGCTCACGGGCTTGACCATCGAGACCGGAGGATTCGGCAGTGATCTTTTTTGGGTGTTTCCGGGATTGATCGTGCTCAATGCTCTCAGCATTCCGCTGGCCACACCGCAGATTGTTTTGAACCTGGCCCTTAGCGGTTTTTATCTCGGCGCCGGGGTGGCGGACGTTTACGTGCGCGGCGGGGATCCCCCGTTGCTGCCGTTGCCCATCCGCTATGCGGTCAATTCCCATACTTACAAAAAGCCGCCCCAGGAACCGGTGGATGTCAACACCGAACCGTTCATGCTCCGGCTCATCATCCTCTGGCTCCTGACCGCGTCGTGTTATGGGGTCCAGTTGCTGTCGTTTCGGGACCGGCAAGCCGAGCAGGACGCGCGGGAGGCGGCGGCGCGCAACAGCGAGTTGCAAACGGCCGGTCGGCTGGCTGCGGAAATCGCCCACCAGCTGAAAAATCCGCTCGGGATCATCAACAATGCCGCCTTTTCCTTGCAACGCGGACTGCGCGAAGGCCGGCGAGACCTCGGCGAGCAGTTGGACATCATTCGCGAGGAAGTGGAGCGTTCCGATCGAATCATCACGCAATTGATGGGTTACGCCCAACTGAGCGAAGGCCGGGTGGAAAAACTCACGGTGGTGGAAGAAATTGACCGGGCGATCGCCGAAGTCCTGCCCGCCGCTGCCAATTATGCCATCACGGTGGAGCGGGACTATGCGGACGCCCTCCCGGCCCTGATGATGCACCGCAGCCACTTGGGCGCGGTCCTGGTCAACTTGCTGCAGAATGCGCGGGAGGCGGTTCCGCAACCGGGAAAAATCAGCGTCAGCGCCCGTCCACAAGGCGACAACTCCGTGGAAATCATCATTGGCGACAATGGCCCGGGAATTCCTCCGGAAAACCTCAACCAGGTGTTCGAAGCCTATTTTACGCGCAAGGAAAAAGGGACCGGGCTGGGCCTCGCCATCGTGAAACACAATGTTGAATTATACGGCGGCTCCATCCGGGCGGAATCTAAGCTTGGAAATGGCGCCCGCTTCATATTATTGTTTCCGGCCAGAATATTTGTAAAGTAACCAAACCATGACCCGCCCATTGGCACCAGTACTCGTCGTTGACGACGAAAAGAATATGCGGCTGTCGGTCCGGACCATCCTGACGGACGACGGCTACGCGGTGCGGGCAATCGAATCCGCGGAGGAAGCGCTCACGTTGCTGGCGCAGGAGGAATTCCTCATGGTCATCACGGACGCCCGGCTCGGCGGCATGAGCGGTTATGAGTTGATCACCAAAACCCATGCCCGCTGGCCGGATTTGCCGATCCTGATGATCACCGCTTACGCCACCCCCAAACTGGCGGTCGATGCCATCAAGGCCGGGGCCTTTGACTATCTCTCCAAGCCTTTCGCGCCGGAGGAATTGCTCCACGCGGTGGGGCGTTGCGCGGAACGGCATCAACTGCTCCACCAAAATGCCTCCTTACGCGCGCGCGCGAATGAGACGTACCGCCTGGAGCACATTGTGGGCGAGTCCAATTCGGTGCGGGATTTGCGGCAAATGATCCAAACCGTGGCTCCGACCGACGCCCGGGTGCTCATCCTCGGTGAAAGCGGCACCGGCAAGGAATTGGTGGCGGGAGCGTTGCACTGCCTCAGCAACCGCCGTAACGCCAATTACGTTCGGATTAATTGCGCCGCGATTCCGGAAACCCTCCTGGAAAGTGAGTTGTTCGGTCACGAGCGCGGGGCCTTCACGGGTGCCTTACGGCAAAAAGCCGGCCGGGTGGAGGAGGCGGACGGGGGCAGCATTTTCCTGGACGAAATTGCCGATATGAGTCGTCCCTTGCAGGCCAAGTTGTTGCGCTTTCTGGAGGATGGCACCTTCACGCGGGTCGGGGGGGTGCAGGAACTGCGGGTGGACGTCCGCCTGATCGCCGCGACGAACCGGAATATCATCGAGGCGATCCAGCAAAATGAATTTCGCGAGGATTTGTTCCACCGCCTCAATGTGGTGCAATTCCGGCTGCCGCCCCTCCGCGAGCGCCAGCAGGATGTCCTGCTGTTGGCGGAACATTTTCTCCGGCACTTCGCCCCGACCGTGAAAAAGCCCGCCCGGCGGTTTACCCGTGCGGCTCAACAAAAATTGCTGGGGCATCATTGGCCCGGCAATGTCCGGGAACTCCGTAATGTCATCGAGCGGGCGCTGATTCTGGAGAATTCCGATGAAATCCAACCGGGAAGCCTGCCTGATTTTCAGATCGAAACCGGCCTGCGGAAACCCACCGGCCCCAAGGCGAACGGACAACAGTCCCTCGAGGAAATCGTGGGCTCGTTTGAAAAAGATTTGATTGCCTCCGTCCTGGAGCAGCATCATTTCAGCCTGACTCGGACGGCCGAACATTTGAAGATCAGCCGCCACGCCCTGCGCTACCGCATGCAACGGCTCAATATCGGCTCCGGCGGTGACACCGAGGAGGATACGGCGACCGCCGTCAACCGCGAACGCGCTTGATGAGCTCAAATCCCGCATGAACCAGACCACCGAACAAATCGACGATCGTTCCGCCGCCATCCAGACCCAATCCTTTTTTATCAGCAAGGATGTCTGGCGCGACAGCTTTTACGTGGTCGGCTCCTTGAGTGTGGTGATCCTATTGGTGGTGGCCTACGTTCGTTACTTTCACAAGCCCAAGCGCGAGCGGAAGCACCGCCAACACCATCGCAAATCGGCCGCGCCCCGACTGGATCCAGCCGCGCCCGCGAATTCCGAGCAGCTCGCGGCCAGTTCCGAGCCCGGGGTGACGCGCAAGCGGAAACGGCGTCGCGAACACCGCCGCCGAAACCCCACGCTTGCCGAAACCGGCGGTCTGCCGCCGGTCCGACCCGAAGGCGAATTACCGCGCGGTACCTAAGCTCATGCAAGAGTGCCAAAACATCACCAAGAAGAGCGCCTCCAACCTGGCCCTTGCCTTTGTGCTTCTGCCGAAGCCGAAACGGGAGGCGATGGCGGCCCTGTATGCTTTTTGCCGGGAAGTGGACGATGTTGCCGATGAGGACGCCGCCCCGGTGGCCCAGCGGCGGGAACGCCTCGCCGCCTGGCGGGAGGACATCCACCGCGCCTGCTCCGGGGGTACGCCCCAATTTGCGGTCAACCGGGAATTCCAACCCGCCATTCTCGCACACCACCTGCCGTTTGCCTTGTTTGATGAACTGATCAAAGGCTGTGAGATGGATTTGGAAACCACCCGGTTTCAAACCCACGCGGAGCTGGAGGTTTATTGCTACCGGGTTGCCTCCGTCGTCGGCCTGCTGAGCATTGAAATCTTCGGTTACCAAAGCCCTGCCTGCCGGGAATATGCCGTTTATCTCGGCAAAGCCCTGCAATTAACCAACATTTTGCGGGATGTTCGCGCCGACGCTGAACGGGGCCGGATTTACCTGCCGCTGGACGAATTGGCCAAATTTGGGGTCACCGCGGAGGAAATCCTCCGGTTTCAATATTCGTCGCGGTTTTTGGCGCTGGCGGAAAATGTCGCCGGACGCGCCCGGCATTTTTATCAACAGGCCCGCATCACCCTGCCCGATGGCGACCGGCGGGCCATGGTGGCGGCGGAGTTGATGGGTTCCGTTTATTGGCGGCTTTTGCGAAAATTGGAACGTTCGCAGTTCGACGTTTTTGGCCCCCGCCCCACCCGGTTGAATAAGGGCCAGAAATTGTTTCTGGTTGCCCGCGCCGGAATCCGGTTTGCCGCCGGCCTGCTCTCGCCTAGCTATGGCACGCCCTGAGTCGGCGCGCCGCCTGATTGTAAATGCCGACGACTACGGAAGGTCGGCGTCCATCAATCAAGCTGTCATCCAGGCGCATCGCGACGGCATCCTGACCACGGCGAGCCTCATGGTCAACGAACCGGGCCTGACGGAGGCCGTGGCCCTGGCCCGGGCTCACCCCCGTCTCGGGGTGGGATTGCATCTTTCCCTCCTTTGCGGTCGCTCCGCCCTGCCTCCCGCCAAGATTCCGGACTTGGTCAATGCCGCGGGGGAATTCAGCAACAATCCGGCCGCGACCGGTTTTCGCTACTTCAGCCAACCCGCCCTGCGCGCGCAATTACGCGCGGAGATCCAGGCCCAATTCGCCCGCTTCCGCGCCACCGGCCTGCCGTTGGATCACGTGAATGGCCACCTGCACATGCACTTGCATCCCACGGTTTTTCGCCTCCTGATGGCGGAGGTGCGGGAATTGGGAATCCGTCATTTCCGTCTCACTCGGGATCCCTTCTGGTTCAACACGCGCCTGGCCCGTGGGCAATGGCTTTACCGGATGAGTCACGCCTTCATCTACACCATTCTTTCGCGGCGGGCGCGACCCCATTTGCGCCGCCACGCAATCCGCCACACCGAGCACGTCTTTGGGCTGCTGCAGAACGCCCGCGTGGATGAAGCTTATACGATCCGATTGCTCCAGGCCCTGCCGCCCGGTGATTCCGAGCTTTACTCCCATCCCTCCCTGGACGAATTTAAACCTGAGTACGAGGCCCTGATCAGCCCGCGCGTGGTCGCGCTGGTGCGGGAACAGCGCATCGCCCTCATTCGCTATCAAGACCTGTAAATCGACGTGACCAAACTTTTGCTATTATTATTGGCCGGATTGCTCTGTGAGGCCGTTGGCGTGGTGTATCTCAACCAGGGCTTGCGCCAGATCGGGGACCTCCAGCAAGTTTCTGTGGCGGAAATCCTGCGGATCGCCAAGAACGCCTTCACCAACCGGCACATGATTCTGGGCATGTTCTTCGAAACCCTCTTTTTTGTTACGCTCCTGATTCTGATGTCGCGCGGTGGCGATGTGAGCTTTGTGTGGCCCCTGACGGCGTTGGGATTTGTGTTCACCACCGCCGCCGCCAAATTCATCCTCGGGGAGCACGTTTCCTGGCTTCGCTGGGCCGGGGTCCTCCTCATTATGCTGGGCGCCGGAGTCATCACGTACACGGAGAAATTCAAGGAAAAGGGAGCGAAATCCCCTCCCCCGGCCCACCAAGGCTGAAGCGCCCTGCCCCCAATGGACGGCTCAGGCTGCCGCCGCGGTCAGCGGCCCCACACGCAGGAGACTGATTTTTGGTTCACCGGCCGCGCGGGACGCCGGCAGATCGATGGTGAATTCCGCCACCCAATCATTTGCTTCGTCGGGATCCACCAGCATTTGCTGCACCCGCCAGGAGGCCTTGTCCGGCGCCGGAATCACATAGGTGTGACGCACATTGCGGGCATTGGGATCCAGCGACAGGTATGGATGATCCCCATGGTAATCGGCCATCGCCGTCCGCAACCGATCTGCTGACCAGATCTCCTCACCCGGAATGGCGGCCGGGCCGATGATGGCCAGGGCGGCTTCAAAATCCGCATTCACCAATCCGCGCAGGAACATGAAGATCCGCGTGCGGATGGCCGCTGTAAAGGCTTTGACGTCGCGCGTCACATCCGCCGCCGCCTCGGCCGCCCCCGGTGGTCGGGTTTCGGTGGTGCCACCCGAGGCTTGGAACCCCGGATCGCGCATCTTCTCCCATTGATCCAACAGACTGGAATCCACTTCGCGGATCATTGTCCCCAGGTAAAGTTCCATCTCCCGCACGGCATCATTCTTGACCGCGTCAGGCACCGTCTGGGTCAACACTTTGTGAACACTCGAAAGATGGCGCAGGAGCAAACCCTCGGCCCGTTGCAATTCGTAGTCCTTGATATAATCCGCGAAGGAGCGGAACTGCTCAAACATCTCCCGGGCGATGGATTTGGGCCGGATGTTCTCCTGCCCCACCCACGGGTGACGTTCGGCAAACGCATTAAAGGTGGCGTAAATGAACTCGCGCTTGGGCTTCGGATACTCCAGCTTTTCCAGTTCCTCCATGCGTTGGTCATACTCGATGCCTTCGCGTTTCATCTCGGCCATTTTCTGGTCCTTGACCCGGTCCAGTTGCTTCCGGAGGATGATTTCCGGATTCTCCAGAATCGCTTCCACGAGGGTGATCAGATCAAGGGCATAGTCCAGGGCGGCGGGATCGAGCAAGGGAGCCGTTTCCAGAAGGTAAAGGGATAGTTCCTGATCCATGGAAAAATCATCCTGCAAATCCATGTTGACCCGCAGCTTCGCCCCCTCCGCAGTCTGGGGAATGAATTCAATGATTTTGCGATCCACGAGGGAACGGAACAATTGCCAGGCCCGCTTGACGTGCGCCTTCTTCGACTTCGGTGTTTCGTGGGAGCGGGAGATGAGTTCCCGCATCGCCACACAACCATCGCTTTGGCGGCTCAGCACATTGAGCAACATTCCATGGGTGACCTGAAAGCGGGATTGCAAGCGTTCCGGCACCGCGGCGATGAGTCGGACGAAGGTTTGCTTGTCCCAACTGACGTAGTTCTTCTCCGGTGGTTTGCGCTTCACCACATTCTTTCCGCTCTTGGCGGACTTTTCCTCGAGTCGGAGGTTTTCAATGACATGTTCGGGCGCCTGCACCACCACCCACCCCTTGTCATCGAAACCTTTCCGCCCGGCCCGACCACTGATTTGGTGGAAATCCCGGGCGCTCAAAATGCCGGTCTTTTGCCCGTCGAATTTGCACAACTGCGTGAAGAGCACCGTGCGGATCGGCACATTGATCCCCACCCCCAGGGTATCGGTGCCACAGATGATCTTGAGCAGTCCCTGTTGCGCCAGTTGTTCCACCAAAACCCGATACTTGGGGAGCAACCCGGCATGATGCAAGCCCACGCCGTGGCGCAGCCACTTCTTGAGGTCCGGACCATATGGGCTGGAAAACTTGAAACCGTCCAAAGCGCGGGCGATGGCCTCCTTTTCCTCCCGGGTGGAGACATTGATACTCGTGAAATCCTGCGCGCTGCGCGCCGCGTCCAGTTGGGTGAAATGCACCACATACACCGGACTCTTGCCATCCGCCACGAGACTTTCCACCGTTTGCGCCAGGGCCAACTCGGAATAGGCATGCTCCAGCGGCACAGGCCGGTCCTTCGAACTAACGGTGACCGTTGTCCGGCCATTCAACCGGGTCAATTCCTCCTCAAAAAAGGCCGTTTCTCCCAACGTGGCCGACATGAGGAGGAACCGCGCCTGCGGCAGGGTCAGCAGCGGCACCTGCCAGGCCACTCCCCGCTCCCGGTCCGCGTAATAATGAAACTCGTCCATGATCACGTCCCGCACGTCCGCCAGCGCTCCTTCCCGCAAGGCGATATTGGCCAGAATCTCCGCGGTGCAGCAAAGAATGGGGGCGTCCCGGTTCACCGTGGCGTCGCCCGTGCTCAATCCCACATTGTCCGGCCCAAAATCCCGGCACAAGGCGAGCCACTTTTCATTCACCAACGCCTTGATCGGGCACGTGTAAATTGAGCGCTTCCCCTGGGCCAAAGCCTTGAAATGCAGCGCGGCGGCGACCAGGGATTTGCCGGATCCCGTGGGGGTGTTCAGGATGACATTCTTCTCCTCAAATAATTCCAAAATCGCCGCCTCTTGCGCGGGGTACAATTGCAGTCGGCGCCCTTCCACATATTCCAGGAATCGCCCGAGCAAACCGTCATTATCCGCCCCGCCATCCCGGGGCAGCAAATCATAAAGCGTTTTCGACACAGTCCTTTGACTCTAAGGTCCTTTCCCCGGCGATACAACCTCCCCCATTGGACTTTCGAGCCGGCCCCGGATTTTCGCTCTTGCCTTGAATTCCCCGATGACCAAGGATGGCCGCGCATAAAAAAATGAAGACTTTGCAGATTGTCATTCCCATGGCGGGTCGCGGCTCCCGGTTTGCCCAGGCCGGGTATCAGACGCCCAAGCCGCTTATTCCGGTCGGCGCCCGCCCCATGATCCAGTGGGTGATTGACAACATTCGGCCAACCCGCCCCCACCGCTTCATTTTCCTCTGTCTCGCCGAGCATTTGCAGACCTATCCCGAAGTGCCGGCGGAGCTCCGGCGGCTGTGCCCCGGCTGTGAAATCATCCCCGTTAACGCCGTCACGGAAGGCGCGGCCTGCACCGTGTTGCTCGCCCGGCAATTTATTGATTCCAATGACCCGCTCATGATTGCCAACAGTGATCAATTGGTGGAATTGGACATCAATCAATACCTCGCCGCGCAAGACGCCCCCGGGGTCCGCGGACTGATCATGACCTTTTGGTCCGATCATCCCAAGTGGTCCTACTGCCGGTTGGGGCCGGACGAACTGGTCACCGAAGTCGTGGAAAAAAAGGTCGTCAGCAACGAGGCGACGGTGGGCATCTACAATTTCGCCGAAGGTCGGGACTTCGTGCGCGCGGCGGACGCCATGATCGCGGCAAATTTGCGGGTGAACAATGAGTTTTACGTGGCCCCCACCTATAATCAACTCATTGCCGAGGGCGCCAAAATCGTCACGATGAAAACTGGCCGGGAACTGCAGGGAATGTATGGCGTCGGCACGCCCGAGGATCTGGACCTGTTCCTCAAAACGGACTTTTTTGCCCAACGCCGGTCCGCGGCCTGATGCTCACCAGCCTAGAAGTCATTCTGCCCCTGCGGAATCCCCCGGCGGAATTCCTGCAGACGGTGGCTTCGTTGCTGGCGCAGGACGACCGGGATTTCCAGGTCCTCCTGAGTGACAATTATTCCCGCACCGGCCGCGAACACCTGGACACCGCGGTGAGCCAATTGCGTGGGGCCGGTATTCCCGTGCGGGTGGTTCGCCCGCCGTTGGAACTGGGGCGGGTGGAGCACTGGAATTGGGCGCATCTCGAGGCGACGGCGGCCTGGGTCAAACCGATTTTCGCCGGAGACTGGCTGGCGCCCGGTTACGTGCGCCAATTGCGCGCCGGGACGGCCGCGCACGCGGATTGCCGCTATGCCTTCACCAACTTCGTGCTCCATCGGGTTGGCAAACCGCCGGAGACCTCCGCAAGCCCCTGGGCGGGCGGCTATCACCCGGCCACCGTCATGCGGGACCGCGTGCTGACCCATGGAATGCAATTCGGTCCTCCCAGTGCGGCGGCGTTTGCGCGCGAGGCCTTTGTCCTCCTGGGTGGTTATCCCACCACGCTACCAATTTGTGCGGACAGCGTGCTGTTTTGCAAATTGGCGGCCCGTTTCGGCGTGCTGGGACTGGCCGAACCCCTCTGTCATTTCAACATTCACGAGGCCCGCTTCTCCACTTCCTTGCCGGGGAAACGCCGGGAAACCCTCGACGAAAACCTGACCTATTATGGCCAGTTGGGCTACCACGCCTGGACGGAAAATCGCCCCTGGCCCAAGCTGGGTTTCTTACGGCTCCTGGTACGCGAATGGCGGAATTTTCGGAGGGGATGATTGCAGCATCTCCCGGGTTAACTATTTCGGTTGGACCAGGAGGCGATAAAAGCGCTGGGTGGACGGATTTTGCATGGCCGGGTCGGTAACCGCCAGGGGCGCTCCGGTCGCGTTGAGCGGCAGACCCAGATTATTCCAGACTGCCTGGTTCCAATCCGATTTATACTGCACTTGATAAACCAGTCCGGCAAAAGAGTTCCACGAAAGTTGGAGGTTGCCGGACGGCAGGGTCGATCCTTGCAACTGGACCGTGGGCAATTCGAGGAGGCTGACATCATCCAACCCAAATTCGGCCGGTGTGTTTTCCGCAACAAACTGTAAAATAGAACTGGCCGAGTTGGCTTGGACGAAAAACTGGAGATTAGTCCAGCCCAAGGCGGGCGGGCTGGTCCAAGCCAGAAGGCCGTTCGTCGGACCGCCGCTGGCACTCCAGTTCACCCGGAAAATTTGGGTCGCGCCCGCCGTGGGATTGGCAACCCAGAAGGAGAGGAGATAATTCCGCCCGGCCACCGTGGAAACGGTTTGGGATAGCGTTGCCAATTGCACGTCCGCCAGGAACGCGCCGTAGCTTCCGCTGTGGACCACCGCCGGATAATTCGCGGACGACTCGACCGCGTTATAGATGGTCACCTTATTGTGCCGACCCACCACGACCGTGTTGCCCACCAGTGACCAATTGGAGAAGTCGCCCGCTTCAAAACCGCCGTTTTGCACGACGGATTGTCCGCTTTGCAGCGAAAAAGCCACGGACGCGGTAACATGCGTATTCCCATTCGTGAAGATCAAGTTGGTGGCATAAATCGCCGCGGGCAGCGCCGTGGCGGTCGCCGCCAACCACACGCTTACGTTAGTGGTGGCCCCGGGAGCCAAAACGCCGGCCGAGGGTGAAGCAGCCAGCCAAACCGCCGGATTGAACACAGCCCAAGGCAGATTACCGGAACCACGGTTGGTCAATAGGACGCTCGTGTTCGTGGAGTTGAACGGACCACCCACAGGACCAGTCGCGACAAACCCCACGGTGGGCGAAACCCCCAGCGGATCCGGTGGTCCCGTCAGCGCATTGATCAAGGCCGCACCCGCCGGAGTGCCCCAGCCCGTGGCCAGATCGTAGCCCGCCACGGCGGCGAACGCAGCGGGACTGCTGGAGGAGAAATTGTTGCCCGTGGTGATGTCATGAAAGGTGGCCGGGTACGAACTACCTTTTGCCAGGGCATAGAGCGCCGGGTTCAAAAAACCCATGGTGGACCGGCCCGCCGCCAAAGCTTGTTGATTCATGAGCGCCGTGACCGCTGCCCAAAGCGGCGCCGCGCAACTGGTTCCGCCCAGCGTGCCGGAGCTGCCATTGCCGTAATAAACCAGGATATTATCCGCGGTCAGGGCGACATCCGGAAGATTGCGGTGCGCCGTGGAACCGCCATTGGCGGCCATGCTGATTCCGCTCTGCCAGGTCGGCAAACCGTAGTAGGAACTGACACCGCCACTGCTCCCCACATAGGTGCCGTTCTGGCTACCCCAATTCCAAACCTTTTCCGCAACCCATGCTCCGCCCGGCCCGCTGGTGGTCAAGGTGGTGCCCCCCACCACGGTAATATAAGGGCTGCTGGAAGGGGCGCCCGCCAGGCTGGTGTTATCCACCCCATTCACGGAGGTGGCCCCGGTGGTGTAGGCATCGCTGTCCCCGGAGGCAGAAAAAAAGGACTGACCTTGGGCGGCCAGTTGCTGGAAATGGGCGTCCGTGGTCGCGGAAGGCCCGCCGGGCCAACCCCAGGAACAACTGAATTGCTTGATTTGCGGGTTGGCCACCATGGAGACCAGGATGTCATTCTGCAATCCGTAGGGTCCCGCGTTGAAAATAACGACCTTGGCCAGACCAGGCGCCATGGCAATCGCCATTTCAATATCCAGGGAGACCTCGGAATCACCGCTATTGGGTCCCGTCGTGGGGGTGCTACTCGCGCCATCCAGGAGGATATTTTGCAAGGGCACTTGCGACAATCCGGCCGCCGTTTCATAGGCGACGATGTCCGCTGGATAATAACTATCAAATTCCAAGAGGCCCACAATCTGGCCCGCGCCATTCAAGGTTACCCCGGGCAAATAAGCCGCCCGGAAGTCCTTGCCAAAATAACTGCCCCCCGAACCCGAACCGACCCGGGGACTGGCTGTCGCTTGGACGGCGGGTTGGACATGCAAGCTGCGCGGGCGTGGCCGCACAAAATCATTCAACCCACTCACATCCGCGATCGCTAATGATATGGGCACGCTGGGCTCGACGTCCGGGGCATGGAAGTCCCGGTTTTCCGTAGGATGATGATAATGACGCAAGGTCAGGTTGAACGCTTGCTGGATGGCGGCCACCGACCCCATCACATCCAACACCATCCGATTGCTGTGGGTGGCGGTGATCACCAGTTGATTCGCGCGCGCGAAAGCCGACACCGCATCGTAATCTGCCGCGGTGGGGCCAAAACGGGAGGTAAACTCATCCGGGGTCAGATACTGCCGATAAAGCGGGCTCGCCGGATCGTAAACTTGGGCCAGGAAAGTCTCCACCCCCTGCGGATCGCGCAAGGGTAAACCAATCGCCAGCCGAAGTTGGTTCGTGGCCGGAAAATCGCCGAAGGCAACAAGGTTGGAAACTCCCGGCGGAAGGTGCCCGGAAAGACTCTTCCGCTCGCCGCCCACCGCCGCCCGGGAGGTCAGGGTCACTGCCAGACTGAGGGACAGCACCAGAATCACCCATCCCCATGGGCTCCTGCGCAAGCGAGCACCAATTTGTTTCATCACTGGGACGATAATAGCACAGCCCGCCGGCTCACGCAAATATACCCCTTTAAGTATTTGTCAATGCCGGTGCCGCCAGTTTGCGCTGCTCCCGCCGACGCCAGCGGCGCCAGCTCCAGCGCCCCCAGGTCTTTAAGTTGGGCAGTCCTAAATCATCACATGCCCCGGCGAAATAAATCAGCCAAAAATTGAGTTTCTGCTGGTTCTGCCCATACCAGTTGAGCCAATCGCTTTGACCTTCCCACAAAGTCGGCAGGGGCGGCAACCAACCCAGAATTTCGGGACCCAAAATGGACCAGAGCGAAAAATTAGGTATCGCCGCCAAAAGCACCGCGATCACCCAGGCGCCGATTGCGTTGCCGATGATGATTTCAAACCAGTTCTCGCGGAGGTTTTTCAGCGCCTTTCCCAAGCGCCCCGCCTGATCGTCATCTCCGGCCAACTTACCCTGACCGAAAAATCCCGCCCAAAGCGAATGCAGGAAAAAGAGCAGGAAAAAAGCCGCAAAAGCGTGCCCTTTGACCACCGACCACCAGGCGATGGCGGCGGCAGGATGTGGTCCGGGTGCTGCGAAAGCGTCCCGCAACAGGGGCGGCGGAGTGGGAATCATGTCACCGGTAAAAGCCCCGGCAAAGCTCAAGGCAATGCCGCCAAAAATCCAAAGCATGAACGCGCTCCAAAATGCCTCCTGAGCGCAATCCCAAACAATGATACCGGCCGGTCGTACGACCACGGGGAGCGGAGCGGATAGGATTGGTTCATCACTCATACCGGGCGCGTTCATTCACCGGAATCGTAAATCGTTTGGACAAATCGGCCATTACAATTTGGCCGTGGATTTCAAATCGCCCGGGGGACTAATCGGCATAACGCCGCGCCAGGGCGGAGGGCAGCGAGGGCGTCGCCCCGGCCTGGGAGCAGACGAACCGCGCCACCTCGTTGGCTCCGGCATTAATCTCCGCGAGCTGCAGGTTGCGCAGCAATCCCATGACCAATGCCGCGGTAAACGCGTCCCCTGCCCCCACGGTATCCACCACCTCCACCGGAGCGGATGGACAATCCGCAAACTCTCCCTCCCGCCACAAGAGGCTGCCCGCCGGCCCCCGCGTCAACGCCACCACCCGCAGGTCAAACTGGAGCCCCAGGGTCGCGATTTGCTCCGCCGGGGAACCCGCCAATCGAAACATCCCTGCCAAAACGGGCAATTCGGCGTCGTTCAATTTCAAAACATTCGCCAACTTAAGGGAGTCTTCGATTACGGAGCGACTGAAGTAATGTTGCCGGAGATTGATGTCGAAGATCCGCCAGGCGCGCAGCGAAGTGGCAGCGACCAGGGTTTGAATCGCCAAGCGGGCTACCGGGGTGCGCTGGCCGAGGCTGCCGAAACAAATGGCATCGAGATTTTCCACTCCTGACCGAGCGGCCGATGTCACCGCCAACCGATCCCACGCCACGTTTTCGTGAATGGTGTATTCAGGAATGCCTGCCGCCCCCAAGGCCACCGTGACTGTGCCCGTGGGCACCGCGTCATCGACTTGCAAGTCTCCCAGCCTAAATCCCGCCGCCGCAAACCGCTCCCGGATCCGGTCTCCATTTTGATCCCGCCCCACCCGGGAAATAACCCCCGCCGCCGCTCCCAGAGCCCGGGCATGGAAAGCAAAATTGGCCGGCGCTCCGCCTAATTGCGGGCCGGAAGGCAGCAAATCCCACAACACTTCCCCAATGCCAAGCAAACCAAAGCTCATGTTGTAGCCCACCTTAGCAAAAGTCCTCGCCTCCCGGCCAGCCCGCAACTTGGGTTAGGAAAGCCGCGCCCGGTCCGGGGAAAACGGGCGCAACGCGCACCTACTTGTTGGCCGGCATCCGCAGGCTGGGATCGCCAAACAGCATGAACTTCATTCCTTGAAAGAAAATGCTCGGAGGATACCAATCGTCATTGGGCTTCAGCGTCGCCAGATGCTCGTGCTGGTAATAATACCGAATCGCGGCGGCCCAGCATTCGCCCAACCGGGGTTCTTTGGCCTGGGCAAGCGCAGTGACAAAGCCATCCAGCAGCGTCAACCCACACGGCTGGCTGCCGGTGTCACAGCCGATATACGCCACCGCCCCGGCCTGGTTCCGCAGCAGAATTTGTTCACCCAGACAGGTGGGATTGAACCGACCCCGCTGATAAAGCGCCGGCGGCGGCGGCGGCCCGGTGAAGACTTCGCCGTGATCGCTGCCGGCGTGCTCTCTGCCTTCCACATCCACATAGGGTTCATAGGGCGGCAAGGTTGCGAAATGGGCCGTGCTGCAACCTGCGGACATCACCACCGGCAATTGACCGACATTAGTCATTCGATCCAGATCAGCCAGCGAGAAGCACCGGTCCCAGGCATCATCGGAGCCATGGCCCGCATGAATGGCCAGGCTCAGTCCGGAATTGAACAGGTCCACGACCTGATGGTGATCGGGCGGTAGGGTTGCGGTAGTCTGGCCGGAATTGGTGTAAAAGCGCTTCTCCACCTGCCAGGAAGTTCCCAACTTGGCTGCCAGGCTGTTCTGCAGCGGCCGGCTGTCCACCCACCCGCCGACGGCGAAAAAGGCCGCGCGCCGGGGACCGGCGGTGGCATTAGTCAACACCCCCTGCTCATAGGCAATGCTCTTGGCGGCGATCCGGGCCACCGCTTCCGGCGTGCTGACCGGCCAGCGCCCCACGGCAATGTCCGGCCGGTAGTCCACCTAATCGTAGTTGATGGGATCGCTCTTGTTCTTCTCGCCGCGCACTTCGCCAAAGTAACCGGCATGAAAAGAATCGTGGCGCGCATTCCAACTCTCGAACGACCCGTCGGCTTTGGCCAGATCGCTGTAATACAAGTCGCTGGGGTAAAAGGCGTAATCGAACGCCGCCGGGGTCACCCGGTCCAGCACCATGTACCGCACCGGAAACACATCGACATCCCCGACCAACAATGCGAACCCCACCCCATGCTCGTGCCATTCGTCGTAAAGATAACGCTTCACCTTCTCTGCGTCATCCGCGCCCGCCTGGGTTTTCAGGAGTTCCTCCAAGCCTTGGAACTCGGTGGGGAGCAGGTTGGCCTTGTGGCTCAGGAATGCCCGGAGCGCCGGCCGAAACGCTTCCGGCGCGATCACCACGAGCCGGGACGGCATGCCCACACAAACCGGTGCCGGCGGCGTGCCGAATTGGGCCTGGCTGGCGGGGCAGAACCCGGCCAGCAGGCCCAACAGCACCGCGGTGACCGACGGGAGTAGTCTCATGATTCAGCTTACCAAACTTTGGCCCGCAGCTCCGGCTTCCGCCACATCGCGTCGCCTTCTTTGATCCCAAAGGCTTCGTAAAACTCCGCCATGTTGACATGCGGCCCCACCGCGCGGAATTGACCGGGAGAATGGGGATCCGTGGTGATCCGGTTGCGCAATTCGGCGGTGCGCCATTGGGTGCGCCAAAGTTGGGAGAGCGACAGGAAAAACCGCTGTTCCGGGGTAAAGCCGTCAATCGCCTTGCGCTTGGCGGGGTCCTTGGTCAGCGCCCGTTGCAACGCTTCGTAGGCGATGCTGGTGCCGCCGAGGTCGGCCAGGTTTTCGCCCAGCGTCAGGCGGCCATTCACGAACAATCCGGGCAGGGCCTCGTAAGCCGAATATTGCTCCACCACCTTTTGCGCCCGCGACTCGAAGGCCTTGGCATCCGCTTCCGTCCACCATTCCTTTAAATTTCCTTCGGCGTCGAACTTGCGACCTTCGTCATCATACCCGTGGGTGATTTCATGGCCAATCACCACCCCGATGGCCCCGTAGTTCACGGCATCATCCATTTCCACATCAAAGAAGGGCGGTTGCAAAATCCCGGCCGGGAACACGATCTCGTTTTGCGAAGGGTTGAAATACGCGTTCACGGTCGGCGGTGTCATGTGCCATTCTGTCTTGTCCACCGGCTTGCCCACCTGGGCCAGTTCGCGCTTCGTTTCAAACCGGGAGGCCCGTTGCACATTGCCCAGGTAATCGTCGGGGCGGATTTCAATGCTCGTGTAATCCCGGAATTGGGCGGGATGCCCGATTTTCTGCGTGAACCGGTCGAACTTGGCGAGCGCCTTCGCGCGGGTTTCCTCGGTCATCCAATCCACCTTTTTCAAGCGATCCTGGAATACCTCCTTGAGGTTCCCGATGAGTTCGGTCATGCGCACCCGGGCGGCGGGCGGGAAATGGCGGGTGACAAAAAGCTGCCCCAGCGCCTCACCCAACCGGCCATCCACCACCTTGGCCGCCCGTTGCCAGCGCGGTTCCTGCGCCGGTTGCCCGCTCAAAACCGTGCCATAAAAGGCGAACGATTCCCGTTCCGCCGCCGCGTGTAGAAATGGCGCGGCACTCCGCAGCACATTCCAGCGCAGATAAGTTTTCCATTCGCCCAGCGGGCGTTCCTTGACCAGTTGATCGAGGGCGGCGAAAAATTCCGGTTGCCCGATAATCAGGTCCGGCATCTCCCCCAACCCCGAGGCAGTGAGATACTGCTTGAGCGCCAGGTCCGGATATTTGCCGCCCAATTCCGCCACGGTGAACTTGTGGTAATTGGCGATCGGATCGCGCATATCCGTCCGGGATTTGCTCGCCTTGGCCAGGGCGGTTTCCAGGCTCACGATCGTTTTGGCATCGGCCGCGGCGCTTTCAGGGGTGGCCCCGGCCAGGGTCAACATTTTGGCAATGTGCTTGCCATACTCCTTCAGCTTGTCGGCAAAACTGTCCGCCAGATAATATTCCCGGTCCGGGAGACCCAGGCCACCCTGCCCCATTTCAAAGGCATTGACCGCGCTGTTTTTCGCGTCCGCGGAGACTCCGGCGCTGAACGTCGACCGTACGGTGCGCCCATGCAACTCCGCGAGCAGCTGAAACATCTCGGTGGTGGATTGCAGCGCGGCGATCTGGGCGAAGGCCGGTTCGAGCGGCTGGAAACCGAGCTGCTCCAATCGGTTCGTATCCATCGCGGCGGCGTAGAAATCCCCCACTTCGCGCACCACGGACTTGGCCGGCGCGGTTTTGTCCGCGGCGGATTCGTCCAAAATCTGGTGCAATAGATACCAGTTCCGCTCCTGTAACTCCCCAAAACCACCCCAGCGCGACTTGTCCGCCGGCACCGGATTATCCTTCAGCCAGGTGCCGCAGGCATAACGGTAAAAATCCGCGCCCGGCGCCACGGTCTTATCCATATAGGAGATGGAAAAACGCGGCACGTTCGGCGGGGAATCGGCGGCCGTGACGGAATGGAGTTGGCCCAGGGCGAAGGTGGCCGTGGCCGTGATCAGAATGAGGCGATTCGGTATGTTCATTCGTTGCTAAGGTTTCCGTCTGCAGGCCGGTGTCGGAAGACAACAGTGAGCTGGCCCAAACGGGTTGTGCTACGAAACGGTAACGAGGAGCAGGTTTTGGGTCAAGCCCCGGCCAAAGGCAAATACCGATAATCCCCATCGCCTAGTCCGGGCAAATCGCCTAACTTAATGCCCGGTGGCCATTCCCGCCCCGACACGCATGCCGACATTTTACGATACGCACGCCCATCTGGATTACCCGGATTTCGCCGCCGAACTTCCGGAAATCATCGCCCGCGCCGAGGCCGCCGGCATTACCCGGATCATTGCCATTGGCACCGACCTGACCAGCAGCGCTCGCGCCTTGGCGATCAGCGAACAGTTCCCGGGCGTTTTCGCCGCGGTGGGCTGGCATCCCACCAACGTCATGGAAGCCCCGGACGAAATCCGCCCCGCGCTCCGCGAACTGGCCCGGCATCCCAAAGCGGTGGCCATCGGCGAAACCGGACTGGATTACTATCGTCTGCCCAGCCAAACACCCGGCGGCACCTTGGCGGACGATGAAGCCTACAAGCGCAAGCAGGCGCTGATTTTCCGGCAGCAACTCGAAGTGGCCGCGGAAGTAGGCCTCAACTGCGTGGTCCATCAGCGGAGCGCCTTGGACGATACCCTGGCTCAAATGCAGCCCTTCGTGGGTCGGGTCCGGGGCGTCTTTCATTGTTTCGTCGATGATCCCACCGCCATGCAACGAGTACTGGCGATGGGTTCCTTGGTCAGTTTCACGGGGATAGCGACTTTCAAAAACGCCGAAACCGTCCGCGCCACTGCCGCCGCCGTGCCCGCCGAGCAGTTCATGGTGGAAACTGACTCTCCCTATTTGGCCCCAATCCCGTTTCGTGGCAAGCGCTGCGAACCGGCTTACGTGGCCCACACGGCTGAGGCGCTGGCCCGGGTGCGCGGATGCAGCCTGGAGGAGTTGAGCCAAAGCACCTGTGCCACCGCCCACCGGTTCTTCCCCAAATTGAGCTGATGGCGGTTGCGTCGCCTATTTCGCAATTCTCTGCAATTCGTCCACCGTCCAGGGATCGGTGCGATCCTTTTCCCGGGCGCGGACGGCAGCGACCGTCGCTGCCTGCACCGGCGCGGAATCGTTGCCCCACTCATGCCGGACGAAGGTCAGTATTTCCGCCAATGCCGTGTCATCCAACGCTTCCCGCCAAGCCGGCATGTTCAGGTTAAAGGTCACCCCGGCCGCAGTAACCGGGCCTTTGAGACCATCCAGCGTCATCCGGATCAGCCGTTGTTCGGACCCATTGACCCACTCCGAGTTAACCAGCGGTGGGGCGAGCGCCGCCAATCCCATGCCGTTGGGTTGATGGCACGCGATGCACAGCAGCATGTAGCGCGCTTTGCCAGAATCGAACCGCACCTGCTCTTCCGCGCTCAAGGGCTTCGCGGTGGATTTGACGGAGACCGGCACCGCAGGCGGTTGCCCGGCCAGGCCCGGAAGTCCCTCGCGCAGCGACCAACTCTGGGCTAGGATGGCGAGACGACGTTGATTGTTGGGGGTCAGTTTCAGCGCCAGTGTCTGCAAGACGGAGCGAGCGCCCTCGTCCATTTTGGCCGGCGCGGGCTGCTCGGCCCAGGCAAAGGCCAACCCGTCCAAAATCGCCCCTGTCAAGCCGGGATCCGCCGTCCCGAGGGTCGCGAGCAGTCGCAATTGGTCGGCCAGTGCTAACTTGTGCCCGGCATTGCGAGCAATCAAGGTTTCAAACTCCCCATCCGATCCCACCCCGCCTTGTCGCGCGGCCGGCCCCACTTCCACCACGGTCACATCGTCATACCAGGCGGTGCCGGTGGAAGTGCCCCAACCGCCATAAAGACAGTTGATTTCGACCATCGAGCTATCCTCGCTGTCAAAGTCCATCGTGATCCGGGTCCAGTCCGTCGTGCCCGTAACGGCGCGCGATTTGGCTGGGTTTGCGTTCAGATTAAAGAGGGCGCCCGTCGCCCCTTTGAGGTTCTTGGTCTTGATCCAACCCGTCAGCCGGTAGGCGAAATGCGGCTTCACTCGCAACCGGGTCAGCCAGCCGGTGTCGCCACCCTCGGTGGAGGTGATTTCGGCACAGTTTCCAGTGCGGCCACCGGGCACAATGTTGAACTCCGATTTGCCTTGATAGACGTGCGATGCCCAACCTTCGGGCTTGCCGTCCGTGACTTTTTCAAAGCCGGGGTTCGGAGCCAGGTTGGCCGCATCCAGCGCGGAATCCTCCCCGGAATGCGTTTGAAACTTGGTCCCGGACTTGATCTCCGCCGCCAAAAAGCCTTGGGCGTGATGGGCGGCCGCGATCTTGATGGCCGTGGGCAAATATTTGTCGGCCACCGTTTCCGGTTCGTGGATTTGCGCGAAGAGCTGCGCCCCAATCTGATCGGAAGGCGGCATTTTGGCCGCCGCGAGAATGGCGGCGAGTCGGACATTCAAATCCTTGTCGTGCAGGATGCCCGAAGCGGCGAGCGCGGTTGCAGAATCGCCGTTGGCAGCCAGGACCTGGGTGGCATTGCGCCGCACGGCGGGCGACGGATGGCGCAAGCCCGCGACGGCAACCGCTGTGGCTTCCACGTTGGCGCCATCGAGTTGGTTCAATCCCTGCAAAGTCCAGAGGGCATGAATGACCCCGCCATTGATACCGACCGCATCCACACTTTGGTCCCGGGCCAGCGCCAGCAACGCGGGGACCACATCGGTTTTGGCGCGTTCCACCAGCAGACGTTGCGCTGTGAGCCGCCAGAATAGATTGTCATTTTTCAAGGTCGCCACCAGTTGCTGGCCATCGGCGGGATCCAGCGTGATCCGCGGATGCGTGGCCGCGTTTTTGTAAACGACCCGGTAAATCCGGCCGCGTTCGCTATCGCGCAGAGGATTCACATGCGCCCCGCCCTTTCCGGTGGTGGTGTCAAATCCGCCGTGCTCGCGCGAAGGCGTCGGGTTGTGTTGAATGATGAAATTGTACCAGTCCGCCACCCACACCGCGCCATCGGGACCAACTTCCGCGTGCACGGGCGCGATCCATTCGTCCTCGCCGGCGAACAAATTCATGCCGTCCCCTGCCTCCGTCCAGCCCGAGCCATCCCGCTTGAGAAAGCCTTGGTGCACCAGATGCATCGTCGGCTCGTTGACCAGCGCGCAGACGTTCCAGTATTTCTCCGGATAATCGCGCGCGGTATAGATATTGTTCCCGGCGGCGGCGGTATAACCACCCTGCACATCCACCTGCCGGATCTTGTCGGTGATGGGATGCGCGGCGTAGTGCGCGTCCATTTTGACGGAGCGTTGCGCTTTCTCGTCCGTTTCCAGTCCCTGCACTGATTTGAAGAGCGGTATCGGAATCGGGGTGTAAAAATGATGCGCGTTATTCGCGGTGGAACCGAACAACTCACCCGCTTCGTTGAACCCAAAGCCCCAGGTGTTGTTGTTGTATTGTCCTAAAAATTCCATCTTCTTGTAATCCCGTGCCAGTCGCCATGGCCCCATCCGGAAATCCAGGTGCTCGCCCCCGACATTGCCGACGAAGCCGGAATAGCCCACGCATCCGTAAATCTGATTGTCGAAACCGTATTTCAGATTCGAAGGTCCGGCATGGGTGTCGCCCTTGCTCCAGCCGCCCATGATGACCTGCTTCACATCCGCCCGGTCATCCCCATCCGTGTCCTTCAAAAAGATCAGGTTCGGGGCCTGCGCCACCAGCACTCCGCCGTTCACGAAGGTGAAGCCGGTGGGGATGTTCAACCCTTCAAAGAAAGTGGTGAATTTGTCCGCCTTGCCATCCCCATCCGTGTCCTCGCAAATGACCAGCTTGTCATGGCCCTGCCACGGTTCGGTGAAGATCGAGGGATAATCCACGGTTTCGAGAACCCAAAGCCGGCCACGATGATCCCAATTAATGGCGATCGGTTTGACGATTTCCGGTTCACTTGCAAAAAGTTGGAACTTAAAATCCGACTCGACCTCGATGTAGCTGGCCGAATCCTTGGGGCTCAGCGGCAACTGGTAGAGCGGCTGCTGCGGCCGGTGTTCGTAATTCTGCACGGTGGGACGCGGCTCATATTGCAAGGGCGCGCGCGTGTTCAGGCTCAAGCGATGCCCCGTCACATCCTCCATCAATCCCTGCCCCTTGGCCGCCGCCGCCCAGGCCACCCCGCGCACAATCAATTCCTGGAAATTGGCGTTGGTCCAAGTCCGTTCGTCATGACCGGAGGCCGTGTAAAACACCCGTCCCTGCCCCTGCTGCCGGACCCACGTCCAGGGTTCCTGGCTGCCGTTCTCATCCCGGATGGCCAGAACGGTTCGTCCCACGGTATTGTGTTGATCGTGGACGTAGGTCTCGTCCCACGTCTCGTAACCGCGAAATCCGGCCATGATGGGGTGCGCATGGTTCACAATCACCGGGGCGAACACCTTGGTTTCGTGCCGGGCGAAACGCCCCCCCATGAGTCGGATCATCGCCGGCGAATTGCCGAAACAGGCGCTGGCGCAATGAATCGGCACAAAACCGTGGCCTGCATTGACGAAATCCAGCACCGCCTTTTCCTGGTCGGCCGTGATCGTGGCGATGTTCGCATAAACCATCAGGACGTCATATTTCGCCAGGTTGGCGGCGTTGAGGTCCGCCATTTTGTCCGTGTAGGCCACCGCGATTCCCGCCTGTTCCAGCTTGGGTTTGATCCAGGCGTAGCGTTTGGCCGGTTCGTGATGCCCGATCTGGGGATCACCGAGAAACAGCGCGAAAATCTTCGCCGGTTCGGCCGCCTGGGCCAGCGACGTCAGGCCAAACCACGCCAATAAAACGAGGGGCAAGAGTCGACTCCCGCTCACGATCGCACCCAGGTTGCACAACGGAAAACGTGCCGGAATTTGCGATCCGACTACCAACTGGTTTTGTTTAAAGCATTTCATGGAAACTTCGTCACAGTACGTCCCGGAGCCAATCGGCGGTGTTCGGCTCGCGGGTCCATTGCCGTGCAGCGCGCATAATGGGGTGGGCCGATTTCCAAAAACAACACCAAACTCCCGAGTTGCCGGAACCACCTCGAATTTCACCCATCAGCAGGCTGCCTGATCAATCCTCCGCCCGTTCGCCGGCCGGGGCCATCTTCACCAGCTTCGGATCGAATTGCCCCAGCACCGTCACCAGATCGCGTTGCGCGTCCATGACGGCGTGGATGTCCTTGTAGGCCATCGGCACTTCATCCAGACCGGCGGAAATCAAGGTCACTCCCCGCTCTCGCAGGAATCTCTGCACGTCCTTCCATTTGAATTTTTCGTTCGCCGATTTCCGGCTCATGGTCCGGCCCGCGCCATGGGAGGCGGAGTGCAAGGATTCCGGGTTCCCCAGCCCGCTGACCAGAAACCCCGGCGTCGCCATCGACCCGGGTATGAGACCCAGCACCCCCTGCCCGGCTGGCGTCGCGCCTTTGCGATGCACAATGACCTCGCGCTCGACCCCACCAATAACGTGGCGTTCCTTCCACGCGAAGTTATGATGGTTCTCCACCTGCAGCAGCACCTCGGCACCCAGGTGCGCGGCCACTTCCCGGTGGATGCACTCGTGATTTGCGGCGGCATACTGCCCCATCAATTCCATCGCGGCCCAATATTCGTTCCCCTCCGGCGAATCCAGGGACAGCCAGGCCAGTCGTTTCAATTCGCTGGGCAGGTCCGGAAATTGCCGGAACGCCAGTTGACTATAATGATCGCAAACCGCCGCGCCGGTCCCCCGACTACCGCTGTGCGAAAGCACCGCCAGATAAGTTCCCGGCTCCAAATTCCCGACCTTGCCCGGGGTGGTCAGTAAACCGAATTCCACAAAATGATTGCCGCTGCCACTGGTGCCCAGCTGACTCCACGCCCGGTCCTTGTTTGCCTGCGTAATGGGACTGACCGACCAATCCGCGTCCATCACTGCATGCGCCCGTCGCTCCTCGAAAAAAGCCCCCACCCCAAACCGGGTTTCGGCCTCGATAGCCCGGGTTAACCGGTCCGTTTTGTGTTCCAAATGGCGCACGGGCAAATCCAGCACCGACATCTTCATCCGGCAGGCAATATCCACCCCCACCGCGTAGGGAATGACAACATTGTCCGTCGCCAGGACACCACCAATCGGCAAGCCGTAGCCCACATGCGCATCCGGCATGAGCGCACCGGCAACCGCCACCGGCAGGAGACAAGCCTTCTCCATTTGCAGCACCGCCTCTGATTCCAACCCTTCGCCCCACTGCCGGTATTTCGCCGGTTCGGCACGCGGCGGCGGCGGAGCCGTCAGCAACACCCGGGCAAAGTCACCGCGCAGGGGATCTTTGGTGAAGCTGGCGGGATTGGCCAGAATCGCCGCAATTTCCTCCGCCAAACGGGTCTTGTCCCCGCCACGGAGAATAAACTTGGTAACAAAATCGGTCGCCCGCCGGGTCGCTTCCCCCAACGGCACGCCGAGGCGGATAAAATCCTTGGTGTTCACGTCCAGCGAATGTTTCAAATTCAGAAATCTCCGGCAACCACAATCCCGAAGGATTCCCCCTCTGGAGCCTGGAAATGGAACGAGAGAGTGAAACTTTTTACACGAAGCACGCTACCCCTGCTTCGCTGAAAGTTACGCAGGGCAGGAAGGTCGCGAAGGTGGGTAGCCAGCAAACCGAACCAACCGTCTACCGCAACCCGCAAGCCCTCAGCAGGACTGCCGCTTCCGCCTCGGCGCCAGCCCAATAAATTGTAGCAACCAAAAACCCGCAGCGGAAACTGCCAGGCGTAATCGGAGTTGGCTCCAGCGCTGTGTTAGGCCCCGGAAGAACCATCAAATCCTTCAATGGCGGTGGGTCGTGCAACTCAAGCTCCCAATCCTCGTATGGCGGCTCAACCTTGAAACCACGGACACAATAACTGATTACTCATGGCGCGAAGTCGCCTAACGACCAAAAGCTGAGCCACGGCGCCGGAAAACATCCGCCAACCTGCGACCGAAGCGCAAACCGAAACACGTAAAAGCCGTTGGCTCCAGCGCTGTGTTAGGCATCCGGTGTCTTGACAATCTCATGCTCGTCTTCAAGTAAAAGCACCTCTGTCCCAATCGGAACATCACTCTTTGCAATGCTATCCGGCAACAAAATCGGCAGGCAAATCTTCTCTGGCCGCTTGCGATACGAAATCATCTCAATCGCTCTGACGGTGGTATCAATAACTCTGCCGGCAGGCGTCTTCAACCGAATCCGTGCATCTCTCTTGACGTTTGGTGAGCCGGGTTCTGTGGACAGTCCAGGAACCAGAACGCAGCTGCGTCCCTCAATCATAAACACATCAGCGACTGTAAATAAGTGCAACATGCGAGGATACCTAACAACGCTCAGCTCACCGATGGCGGCCCGCCACCGACGCCCGAATTGTCAAGCCGCTCAGCCGGGCCGCCATTCGGTGAAGCGCCAAGTTGGCCGTTCCTCGCTCGAACAAAGATCGCAACCGCAACTGCCAGCAGTCCCGCCACAAGTGCCGCTGCGGGAATCATGTGAAAAGAAGTCTGGCGCAGGGAAACCGCTGGCGGCATTCCGAAGACTGCAGCAGCGGATTGCGCGTCGCGTAACTGAGCAGCCTTGAGTAGCGCGGCCACGAAGCCGGCAGCCAGCATCGGGAGAAGCACAACAACCCACCGCACTGCTAAGGAGTAGTGCCGGAGGTAGCAGGCCGCTGCCACTGCCAATCCGGCACACGCGCAGAGCCAGAGTGCGAACAAGGCGAGCGCGGCAAATGGCTCTGTTGCAGACAGGACGCTCAAATGCTGCCCAGGAGGGAGAACGAGGCTCTGTAGCCCCGTCATCAGCGGTTGAGCGCAAACTCCAGCCGCGACGATGGCGAGGACAATCGCAAGTGGGTTACGCATACGCCTTCGGCCAACGTCTAAGCTGAGCCACAGCGGGGGCGGCGGCAAGCGTTGAGACGGCGAAAGACTAGCAGGTGGCGCACATCCTGCAAGGGGCGAAGGGGGTTGGCAGCAGGATGTATGACACCTGCGGTCGGGCTAAGGAAAGCTCTATCCGACACCCAAGCCCCCGCTGTTGGCTCCAGCGCTTTGTTCGGCCTTGGCGAGTCTCCTCTCTCTCCAATAGTTTTTGAGTATGTTGGCAGCATCATGGGCTAGTCTGAACGATGGATCAATACGGAGTAGAACTGCGTCGAGGTAGCTCTGCAACTTCGAGAAGTCACGACGAAAGCTGACTCGCTTCAGATCCCGAATGCGCCTCTCTATGGCGTCGTGGCTATCGTCTCCCTTATCGGGGTGTCCGGGAACAGCCTTGTAGTGGACGATGGAGTTTCGCACCTCGAAGGCGATTCTCAATCTCGCAGCCAAACCAGCAGGTAGCTTGTCGCCACTGGATATCTTGAGTAACCATGTGAGTTTGGCATCAAGCGACTGACTCCGAATGATTGCGGTCACCTCTTCGTTCGACAGCCCGCTGGTTAAAAGTGCAAGTCGGTAGTGACTGTTTAGGTATTGCTCGACCGCAGTGGCAAAAAGGACGATGCCCTGATAACGGCGGCCTCGGCTCCACAGCTCGCAAGCGTCCGCAAGGAAGCCGTCGTGTAGAGCGATAAGAATCGAAAAGTCTTCAGATGCTGTGCGGGTGTGCCGCTGGAAGAGACTCTGAAGGCGCTTGACGTTCTTGAGGCTCCTCTCGGTGACTATCCCTCGAAGAACCAAGGTTCGCATCATGTGAGGCAGCAACTCCTCAAGAATCGCAATATCCTTCTTGGTCGGTGTCATGGGCGCTGGTTCTTGGCCTAACGAAAAAAGCTGAGCCACGCCGGAACAACGACGTGGCCCGCGTAGGCGGAACTGACAACGCCCACCGGCGTTGGCTGCAGCGATTTGTTAGGCGCACAGCTCATGTAGTTCTCGCTTTACAGTTCTCACAGGGTAAATCGAACCGCAACTCGGCCCTCGCATGGAAAGGTGACGCTTAAAATGCTGAACAGCTCGCGATCTGCGTCCCATCTCGCGCTCGCAATTGCCAAGACGATACCAACAATCTGCCAACAGTCCGCGTGCCCTCACCATGCCCTCACCGCAATCATCATTTGCGATGGAATGCAATCCGCGACGAACGAGACGCCGATAGTAAATGGCCGCCTTCTTAAACTGACCGAGCATCTCAAGCGTGCCAGCGTAATCCCAGAGGACTAGAGGGCAGCGCGGAGCCAATGCCAGCGCCCGCTCGGAATAACGCAGTGACCTCTTGTAATCAAACTCTTCGTAGTAGGTCAGAGACAAGCGCGTGAGAAGCCAATGATCGTCTGGCCGCTTGCGCAAAGCATTCCGAATCAAAAGACGCGCCTTTTTCCATTGATCTCGTCTGACGGCTCGCTCGATTGGATTAAGTATGGCCATGTGCGCCTAACGACCCAAGCTCAGCGACCCGGGCCGCGGGACGCCACGATTGCAACCGCGGCGCTCAGGCCGGGTTCGCTGCAGCGCATGGTTAGGCGGCGTCATATCACTTACCACTCCTCTCCATCGCCTCTGGAATGCGCTTGATAATCTCGCTGGCAGGCTGTGGCCGCAAGACAATGACCTGCGTCTGCTTGGCGTCGTAGCCAAACTGGAGGGCGACTCCAATCGCCTTGGGAGAATACCAGCCCAACTTGCCGCCATCAGTGGTGTCTGTGGCCGCCTGTGCAGGAGCGCCGAAAGCCTGCTGGAGAAACGTCTCCACTTCGGAAAACCGCTCGCGAGACAAATGCAACACCACGCCATACTGATCCTCGGAGTAGCTCCAATCACCTGCAACTGCTGGCAGGCCGTTCGTGCTCACTGGGCGAGCATCTCGCTTGAGAGCCTGCTGGATGATGAACTGTCCCATGTCACCTGTGCCTTTGGTGAACTGCATCTCCTTCTCGCCCGTCTCACGTGCGCACCCACTGACGAGCAGGAGTCCAATAGCAACTAGTGATGTGAGCAATTGCATACGCGTGCGAGCCGCCTAACGACCCAAGCTCAGCGACCCGGCCTGCGGGACGCTTCGATTGCAACCACGACGCTCATGCCGGGTTCGCTGCAGCGCCTGGTTAGGCGACTCAATGTAACTGTATAGCTCCTGCTTCATAAACAAACCGCTTACCTCGCGACTCAGGCTCCCAACCGGCACTCATCGCGCCCTCGATAGCCTCGACCAAACGACCATCTGTGACAAGAAAGCGCTGATGCTTCCGCATGTCTCGATGTGCAGTCGGGTGAACGTCAAACTGTAAAATCAACTCGCGGCGACTCGGCACTAGCGACTCAACGAGAATCGCCAATCCCAAAAGTTTGTGGTGCTGGTTCTCGTCTCTAGTAAAAGTCGGCTGGCGAAATATACTCCAGCGGTAATCCGTGCCGCCGACCTTAATAATTCCTGGTGTGATGGCGGCCATAGTCGCCTAACGAAAAAAGCTGAGCCACCGCCGATCTATGACTCTCGACAACCTGCGACTTCTCGGACAACTGACAGCGATAACGGCGGTTGGCTCCGGCGACTGGTTAGGCAGCATGTTTTGCAAATCAACTCGCATAAAAAATGACTATGCAAACCGACGCAATGACGCCATGTGTAAGCATGACCGCAGCAGCGCCTTTGGACAATCTGTCTGCGAGCCATGCTCGGCTCACCACGATGCCATAAATAAGAAACTGAGCGAACATCAGAGTCCCAGCAATCAAACCGATGTCGCCGCCGAACAGCTCAACAGAAAGAAACGCATACGGAAAGGAGATGGGGAAAGGCAAGTAACTACCATGACCGACGCCTGCTGACAACAAGGAGAGAACGAAACAGGCAATCGCCACTGTCGTCGTAGCCGCCGCCACAACCCCGATTTTGTCTGACGATTTCATCGCGTGTTCATGCTGCCTAACTAGAATTGGACTGAATCGGATTCAGCCTAACTCGGCTGATTTGCAGCCTATTTCTTTTCTTGACAATCGAGAATAAACTTGAATCGGCGGCCCCGTCAACGTTAAAACACCGCCATGTTGCCATCATCCGATGAGCCGCAAAGGCTGAAGCGTCCTTCCGAGGGGTTTATCCCCAACCCGAAACTCCGGCTGCAAGAGCAGTGCCGGGAGGTGATGCGGTTCAAACGCTTTTCCTTCCGCACCGAGG
>CAIXFN010000078.1 GCA_903918755.1 uncultured Pedosphaera sp. | reverse complement strand
GATGGCCACGGCGGCTCGGCCACCGGCAAAGTGTTCCTGCAATTCAGTTCCGCTGGCCTCTTTGGTTCGAATGCCCCGGCCATCAGCCGGCAGGGGGGAGTTGTCCGGATAACTTTCTCCGGTTTCCCGGGCTACGGGTACACGGTGCAACGTTCCACCAACGGCGTTACCGGACCCTACCTGGGCATTTTATCCACCAACGCTCCCGCAGGGGGACTTTTCCTGTTTACGGATAGCCCCACTCCTTTCCCCACCGCGTTTTACCGGCTCTCGTATCCGTAAGATCGGCGTCGCGGGCGCATTTCTCGTTGAGTTGCGTCAAGGATCATCCGCCTTCCCGCACCCGCGGTTGCGCCCGCGGGCTGCGGAGGCTAATCCACCTTGGATTCCACCACCACGAAGAATTGGGACGGGGAACTCGCCACGAAATTATCCACGAATACGCCGGAATACGGCCCCAGATAAGCCCCCTGCCACGACTTGGTGTCGGCGGTGTAGCAGACCCGGTAATCGTTATTTGCCAGGAAACTCCAAGACAAGGCATAATGCCCTGGCTGACGGAGCACTTCCGCCGCTTTGAAATGAGGCACCGGCAGGGCCGGGCTCACGGCGGCAATATTGAAATTTGCTGCGGCGGTGCCGATCCGCAGGATGCTTACACTGTTCATCACCACCGGCACCAGTGGTTTCTGGTTCGCATCGGTCGCGACCGTACCAATTGTTGAGACCACCGGCATTCCCTCCACCACGCCGCCAAAGACGGTGTAGTTCCCATTCAAACTGGGCTGGGGCGCGAGGGTGACGTAAAACTGGCTCCCGTTGGAATTCGTGCCTCCCGCATTGGCCATCGCCAGCGTCCCCGCACTATTGTGGTTCAGCGCCGCATTGATTTCATTGCGGAATTGGTAACCGGGATCATCATTCCCGTTGCCATTGGGGGAGCCGCCCTGGATGACAAAACCCGGCACCACCCGGTGAAAGGTCAATCCGGTGTAAAAGGGCCGGTTTGCCAAGGCGGATTTGGAGTAATCCAGCCACGTCTTGCTGCCTTCAACCAAACCCACAAAATTTGCCACCGTTCGAGGAACCAGGTCATAGCGCAGATTGCAGTAGAAGGTGCCTTTGCTGGTGTTGAACACGGCGTATAGCCCGTTGGTGGTAGGCACCGCCCCGGCTCGGCTGGCGGCCAGCAACATCGTCAATCCCAAAAACAGGCGGAATGGCTTGCGATTCATAAACTTGCCAAAAGCCTATTAAATTCCCCGGCGGAGACAATCAAAGATTGGTGAATCGCCGATTGCGGATTTCGTGGTGCCGCCACCCGGACCAAGGGGGCAAGAGTTGCCCCGGTGCCACGGGTACAGCAAAAAAAGCGAGGCCGAAGCCTCGCTTGCTCGTGCCGGAATTGACCCGGGATCAGGCCGCCGGAGTGGCGACCGGAGCGGCGGCGGCCTTGGGGGCGGCCTTGGGGGCGGCCTTGGGGGCGGCGGCGCCCTTCTTGACCTGGCGCGTTTCCTTTTCCTTCACCAACGTGGCACCCTTGCCCAAGCGTTTGCGGAGGTAGGTCAGTTTGGCGCGGCGCACGGAGCCTTTGCGCTCCACTTCCACTTTTTCCACCCGGGGCGAATTGACCGGGAAAATACGTTCCACACCTTCACCGTAGCTGATCCGGCGCACGGTAAACGTCGAGTTCAAACCGCGGCCACGGCGCCCGATCACCACGCCCGAGAAAACCTGGATGCGTTCCTTGTCGCCTTCGACCACCTTGGTATGCACCTTCACAGAGTCACCCACGGAAAAATCGACCGCCTGCTTGCGGTACTGTTCCGATTCAATTTTATCAAGTAATGCTTGGTTCATAAATTCACTTTATCAAATCCGGCCGTACCGCCGCCGTTCGCGCCCGGGCCTGTTCTGCCCGCCATTTTGCTATTTCGGCATGGTGCCCGGAGAGCAACACATCCGGCACCCGCATCCCGCGAAACTCCGCAGGCCGCGTATACTGCGGATACTCCAGCAAACCCGCGCTGAACGACTCATCGCTCGCGCTCTCATCGTCGCCCAGCACCCCGGGCAACAACCGCGTCACCGTATCGATGATCACCATCGCCGGCAACGCCCCGTTCGTCAGCACATAATCACCGATCGACAACTCATCATCGGCCAAGTGCTCCCGAATCCGCTCATCAAACCCCTCATAGCTGCCGCACACCAGCAGCAGGTGCTCCTGCCCCGCCAACTCCCGGGCAATCGCCTGATCAAACTTCCGGCCGGAAGGCGATAACAAAATCACCCGCGTTTTTTCCCCTGACAACTGCTCGACGGCTTCAAACAGCGGCTCCGGCTTCAACAACATTCCCGGCCCGCCCCCAAACGGCCGATCATCCACCGTCTTGTGCCGGTCATGGGTGTAATCGCGGAGATTAACAATTCCCAATGCCAGCACCCCACGATCCCGCGCCCGTTGAATGATACTCTCATCCAGCGGGCCGGCAAACATGGCCGGGAACAGGGTGAGCACGTCGATTTTCATGCCCGGATCGGCCCAAACTCTGCGCCCTGACAGGCTTTCAACGTGGCTCGTCCTCGACGATCTCCACGCTGCACCGGATCCCCTGCTTCGCGCTTCCCGCCAGCAGCAGCGAACGGACGGCATTAATCGTCATGCCCTGGCGTCCGATCACCTTGCCCACATCATCGGGATGCAGCCGCAATTCGTACACCGTCGTCCCCTGCCCCGCCAACGGGGTCACGGTCACCGCTTCCGGGTGCTGCACCAACCCTTTGACCACGTATTCCAAAAAGGCCTGCATACCCGGAAATCAGGCCTTAGACTGCGGCAACTGCCGTAACCGATGCCGGAGCGGCCGCCGCCGCCTTCAAGGCTTTCCGCAGGAAACTCGCCACGGTGTCGCTCGGCTGCGCGCCTTTGCTCACCCAGTACTTGGCCCGCTCCAGATTGAGGGAGAAGTTATCCTCCTTCTTCAAAGGATTGTAGGTACCGATTTCCTCGATAAATTTACCGTCGCGGGGACTCCGGGAGTCCGCCACAACAATGCGATAGGCCGGCGTATTCGTCGTCCCGACCCGCTTCATCCGAATTTTAACTGCCATAAATTACTCTCAGCTGTGGTGGCGGTAACCACGGTTTATGCCGCCCGCCGCATTCTCCGGCGTCTTCCCAAAAAGAGGTGAGAGCGTAGGCGCGTCCCCCAAGCATTGCAAGCCCTCTTTTTATCTTTTTGGCATTCCGATAACGTGCGGCCAGAGCAGGCATCGGGCGTCGCCCGTCCGTCCGCGCGAACGCCGGACCGGCGGATTACCCCACGCAGGCAATCCTCCCGTCCCCCCCAGCCGGTTGCACCACGGCAAAACGCCCCCCCGAGCCGCAGACAGCGGCGGGAGGTTCTCCTCCCGGGAGATCCTGCCGCCCACTCAGAAGCCCTTATTTCTTGGACTTTTTGTCGCCTTTTTCGTCGTTCAAATTGTCGGAATGACCGCCATCCTCCCATTTTTTGACGAGCGGTGCGCGCTTGTTAACTTCCTCCAGCAACTCCCGTGCTTCCGTGGGTGAGCGCACGACTTTGGGTCGCAGGAACACGATCAACTCCACTTCGTGAACGGTCTTGTCTTTCTTGTTAAACGCCCACTTCAATCCTGGAATATCACCGAAGAAGGGTGTCTTCCGCACAATATCGCTGACCTGCTTTTGGATGATGCCCCCGAGCACCAGCGTGTCCCCACTCTTCGCGGTCAAGTCCGTCTTAAAATTCCGTGTGTCAAATACCGCCCCCCCCAGCACTGTTTGCCCGGGCACGATGGACGAGGACTCCGCGTGGATTTTCAGGGCCACATCCCCGGTGTTATTGATGTGCGGAGTCACTTCCAGGACCACCCCGACATCCTTGTAGGAGAAGGTCTGGCTCTGGTTCAGCGTGCCGGTACCAGGTGAGACCACGCTGTTATCGATGATGGGCACTTGCTGCCCGACAAACAATTTGCCCAATTCGTTGTCCTCAATGTTGATTTGCGGCTCCGCCAGCACGGTGGCATCCGTGTGCTCCTTCAAGAACTGCACCAGGAAGTCCATGCTGATGGAGCTGGACAGCACGCCCGAGCGCAAACTCGTCAGCGCCGTCGCCACGGTGTTCGCCGCCCCCGGCGGGTTGTTGATCGAAGTGGTCCCCCCAAAGCCTGTGGCATACCCGCCGCCCCCGTGGGCCAGGAAGGCGTTGTCATAGTCGGACGCCGTCCAGGTCGATTGACCGGAGGGTGCCCAACGCACGCCCAACTTGTCCAGGAAATCGCTCGAAACCTCCACAATGCGGGCCTCGATCAGGACCGAAGCGGTGGGCGCATCCAACTCTTCCACCAATTTAAGCACTGCCGTCAGGAAGTGCGCATTCGCCGAAATCAGCAGCGAGTTGCTCCGTTGGTCCGGCACCACCCGCACCCGGCCGACCAGGTCGCTGACCGGCCGCGCCACATTCCGACCATCGGAGGTGCGGGTGGTTTCCGCCTGACCACCCAGCCAGGGAAAGTAGCCATCTTCCTTGGTTTCCTGTTCCAGATCAAAATTGCTCGAAGCCGATTTGGATTGTTGGTTTCCATTCTGCTGCGGCTGGGGCGTTTGCGGCTGGCCGTTCTGGTTCACCGGTCGCAACGCCGGGGCTCCGCCTTTGGCAAACAAGATGTTCAGACTGTTCGCCAGGACCGGCGCCTTCGCGAAACGCAACCCCACGCGCACCGTGGTTTCACCGGCTTGCGAGGGCTGGTCGAGCTGTTTTAACACCTCCTCCACGGCTTTCAGGTTCTCCAGGGAGTTGGAGGTCAAAATGATGGTATTGGAGTAAGGCTCGCTCGTGATGCGCACCTTGCCATACAGCCGGCCCGCGTCGCGGTCCCCCGTGGTGGATTCCTCGGGGTCACCGAAGGGATTGAAATAATTGCGTTGCGTGGATTTCTTCAGGAAGAGTTCGTTCAGCACGTCCTCGATATCGGTCGCGCTGACGTACTTCAGAGGGTAGATCCGCGGGGCCAGGCTGTTGTCCGTGACGGGTTCATCCAGCGCCTCCACCATTTTGATGACTCCCGGCATCGCGGAGGGTGCCGCCTGCACAATCACCGCGTTGCGCCGCCGGTCCGACACCACGCTGAGTTTCTTGCCCTTGGAAGGCGGAGAATCGTCGAAATAGTAGAAATATCGCGAGCGGTTGCCATTATCCTGGTCCTGGTTCAGGTCGGTCAATTGCTTGGCCACATCCTGGGCGTCGGCGTTCTTTAACTCGAACGTATGCGTCACCTTCTCCTGCGCCTCCTCCGTATCGAGCGAGGCAATCAGTTTTTCAATGGCCCGGAAAGTCGGCTCGCTGGACAGCAAGATCAACGAGTTGGAGCGGTCGTTCGCCGCCACTTCCACGGTATCCCGGGGACCTTTCTTCGGCATCCGCTGATACAACGGCCCAATCTCCTTCACCAACTCCTGGGCTTTGACATTCCGGAGCGGAATCGTCCGCACCGACATGTCTTCAGTTTTGTCGGCGTCCAGAATTTCCAGCAGGCGCTGCACTTCGGGCAGTTTGGATTTCGCCGTGGAAACAATCAATCGGTTCGCGGTTCGGTCCGGCCAGATCCGCACCACGCTCCCGGACCCGGGCGTCACGCCGCCGCCGGGACTGGGCGGGGGGGAATCATTGCCCCCGCTGGATATCACCATCCCCGGCGAGAAAGACATGCTCATATTTCCCCGGGATGAATTTCGCGAAGACCCGGAGGAAGCGCCCCCGGAGCTGGGATTGCCCGCCTGGGAATTCAGGATCAGGGTCAACAGGCTGCCGAGGTCATCCGCATCTGCATGCTTCAGCGGGAAGATTTCCACCACATTGTCCGAGACCGAGACCACATCAAAATCCTTCACCAACTCGCCCAACAACCGCAGATTGTCGTTGTAATCAGTCACGATGATCTGGCTGCCCCGGTCATCCACTTCAATGGTGCCCTTTTCGGAAAGCACCGCCCGCAACTTCTCCCGCAGTTCGGCCGGGGGGATGTGCTTTAAGGGGAAGATTTTCACCAGCTTTTGCCGGCCTTCGGGGATATCCGAGCGGCTGCTTTCGATCAGCACGGGGCTGAGCTTGGGCTCGGATCCCTCCGGCACCAGCATGATCGATTCGTTGGATTCAATGGCCGTAAACCCTTCCAAAGCCAGCGCCCGGTAGATCAGGTTCAAGGCTTCCCGCAGCGTCACTTTCTTGGAGCTCGCAATCGTCAACTGGCATTGCACCCGGGGATGCTTGATCACGCTTTTCCCGGTCTTTTCCGCGAGCCACTGCACGATCATGTCCACTTGCGCCCCCTGAAACGACACCGTGATGCCATCCGCATCGGGTTTGCCTGCCTCTTTGCCCTCCGGCTTGGTCCCTTCCCTGGCCGGCGCCGGGTTTCCGGACGCAGCAGTGGTGACATTGGTCCCGGTCGGAATGGGAATTGGGGTGGCCGCCAGGTTGGTGGCCACGACGGTAGGAGTCCCGCCGTTGGTGACGGGAGTAGCCGCCGTGGCAATCGGCGGGGTCGTTCCTACGGGGGGTTTCGTTTCCGGCGACCGCTCCGCATTTTGGGCGTGAGCACCGGCCTGCGCGCTCCAATACATTGCCGCTGCGACCAGGCAGACACAACCGAACGCCGTGGCCAGGCCCCATTTAAGATTCGTTTTGCGTAAAGTTTTCATTCAGATTTTTCTTTGCGTTGACTCATCAGACTTTCTCCGCCGAAGCCGGCAAATATCGACAATTCCTTTTGCTCTCCATCCTCCTCCACCAAGACCCGGTTGACCCCCACTTTTAACACCTTAAGACCACCCACCTCCCCCCCCACCTTGGCATTCCCCGTCTGCCCGTTGGAAGCCCGCAGGAACACTTCGTCCCCGGCAATTCCAATCAATGCCGCCGGCACGGGATGATTCACGGGACCAAACAGCTCGCTTTGATAAATTTTCTCGATTCTGGCCTTGACCTCCGGCGGGGTCTCCGGCCCCACCCCGGGCATCCCCCCCGGTTGCCCCCCTCTTCCTGATCGCGCCGTTCCCCCTGCTTTTCTGGAACCTAGGCCGGCCGCCAGCGCATTTGTCTCCGTTTTGCTCCCGGCCAGAACCGGCCCATTTGTGCTCCCAGCCTTGCCACTCCCCTTCCCCACCACCTCGGTTCCATTCGTGCCGGGCATTTTGGCAATCAGGGAATTCGTGCCACTTCCCGCCGCCACGGCGGGTTCGTGGTTGGTGGCTGGTGACTTTGCTGGATCATTGGTTTTGGTCGTCACCTTTATGGCGTTGGTTCCCCCTTGGTTGGTGGCACCGCCACTGATTGCGACTCCACCATTGGTGCCGGGAATCCTGGCATTCCGATCAGCCCCGACCGGGTTCTTTCCGGCCCCGGCTCCCGTGGCCGGGGTGGCTTCCGCCAGGGTCGGCACGGCGGGAATGCTGGTCTTCGCCAACGGATTGTGGCGCAGAATCAGGCCGGAGCATTGATAAATCAGGACCGCGGCCAGGGCCACGCAGACCATCCGCAACACCGGTCCAATGCGTTCATACATGGCGCAATTCCTCCAATTTCCATTGTTCGTAGTCCAGGATGGTGATGACCAGAGTCAACTTGATCATCCCCGGCGGACCGCCCATTCCCGACATTCCCGGCATCCCGGGCCGCCCCCCACCCGCTCCGCCGGCCGTAATCTGCACGGACTCCACCACCAGGGGATAACCGAGGGTTCCCAAGCGATGCAGGAAAGCCAGGACCGCGGGCACCGGCCCCGAGGCTTCCATCTGCACGGAAGCCAGTTCCCGGGCCGCCGGCCGGCCGGCGGATTCGCGGATCGGACCTAGTTGCACGCCGCCGCTGGCCGCCTTCTGAATGGCGGCACTTGCGTCCGCCACCACCTTGGCCTTTACCAACTTTGCCGGGTCCAGTTTGTAGGTGGCCATCAATTGTTGGATGTCCGCCGCCCGTCGGGCGTAGGGCTCTAATTCCTTTTTCACCTCCCGTGCCTGTTTGACCAGGGACAAGTATTCCGTCCGGGTTTGATTGAGCTTCCGCCATCCTGCCGGACCATAAAAGCAGGCCAGATAGATGGCGATTGCCATCGCGCCCAAGCCCACCGTCCGTTTATCGCGTTCCGTCATTTGATTCCTGGGGTTATTGCGGTGGTTGCGGTTGGTTGGCCATTTGTTTCATCATCTGTTCCATCATCTCCGGCGAGGGCGGACCACCCCCGGGAAAAGTCACTACCCCCGGCGGCAAGGCGACACCTTCCGGCGCGCCTCCGGGTGCCACCACGATGGTTCCCCCGGGCAGCACGGGCCCGCCCGGACGTGGTCCGCCTGCCCGGCGGCTCGTGCTCACCGCCATGATGGCCTCGGGCGGCGGCCCGTCCATCATGGGCATTCCGGCCGGCATTTCCGTAAAACCCGGCGGCATTCCCCCGGCGCCGCCCCCGCCGCCATTGGGTGAAGCGTTTACCGGAATTTTCAGACCAACCCGGGCGGCCGCCGGCTTCCATTGGGCGCTCATCCGCACCGTGACGCGTTGCCGGTCCGGCGTGGGTGCCTGCTCCTCCACCACCACCGTGGCGAAGAATCCGGAATCAATCAGTTTCTTGCGAAATTCGGTGACCTGCGTCGCATTCTGCATCCCCCCGCGCAGATTGACTTCACCCCGCCGGGTCATGGCCAGGGACTCGATCTTCGCTCCGCCGGGCGCGGCGTTGGCAATGACCGTCAAGGCGTCCGAATAGGCGGGTTGATTGGTGTTCAGGTACTCGAGAAAACCCAACTCCCGGTCAATCAGCGGGAGGCGCGCTTCCTCCGCCCGCAAGGCCGCCAGTTGACGGGCCAATGCGGGCTTCCGCACCCAGGCTTCGGCGAATGGCAGGATCAGGCATCCCGCCAGCAGGGCCACTCCCGCCACCACCCAGGCCAGCGGCGCCGGCTCGGCCACTTTTCCCGCGGCCACGGTATCGGAAAGGTGAAGCACGAGTGGCGGCGTGGCCCCGGAACGTTGCAGCCCCAGGATCGCCGCCGATCGCCCCGGCCCGGCGGGCACCGGCAGAAGTTCACAGTTCACCCCCGCGCCGAGACACGCCCCCAAGCGGGGCGCCCAGTCTCGCTGCCGCGCCGGTTGGCCGGTCAGCAAAAGACGACGTCCGCTCAACGCGGGTTTCACCAGCGCCGCCAGCGACTCCAACGCCGTGCGCATGGCTCCCTCCAGCAACCGTCCCAACTCTCCTTCCGGCAGGGATTCCTGGTTCAGGCGCAGCTTCATGCGTTCCGCCTCGCTGTAACTGATTCCCAATGCCTTTTGGATGGCCTGGGTGACGGTCTCCCCGCCCCAGGGCAACACCCGGAGCATCACCGCCACGCCATTTTCAAAACCGGTTATTTCGCTGGTCTCCCGTCCCAAATCCAGGATGGCAAAAGCCTCCAAAGCCACCGGACATAGCGTTGCCTGCGCCAGCGCCCCCACTGTAAACAAGGGTTGCACCCCGCATTCCGCAAACAGCCGCACGGCTTCAGCGAGGGTCTCTTTGCGGACGGCCGCCACCAGTAATTCCTGGCCTCCCGTCCCCCCGCCCCGGCCGGAAACCGGCTGGGTCCCCCAGGCCAGTTCATCCGGCGGCAGTGGAAATTCGCTCTCCACTTGCAGTCGCAGCACGCGCTGCTGTTCCTCGCGCGCCGCCGCCGGCAGCGTGATCCGGCGCAGGGAGACCCCGCGGGCTCCCAAGGCCACCAAGGCACGGGTCCGGGCCTGCCAGCCTTTCCGGGCCAGCCCTCCCGCCACCCCCGCGACCACGGCGCGCCAAGTCTCGGCTGTCAAGCGCCCGTCGGCTCCGCGTTCCAGGGGCAGTTCCAGCCCGGTTTCACCCGCCAACATCTTCAACGACCGTTGGCCGAGTTCAAAATACACATTGGTTGCGTTCATGCTTTGGCTTGCTTCAGAGATCCTCCCGGTAGGACAGGGTGTCGATGCTTCCCGCCCCCAGCCGGACAATCACCTGGATACGTTGCCGTACTCCCGTGGACTTGACCGTGCCCTCGCTGAGAATGCGAAACGTCTCCGAGCGCACCGTCACCAGCCCGGCGATTTGCTTGAAAATATCCCGGTTCATCCCCGGCACTTTCAGGAGATAACCCACGTTAGCGAAATAACCGCTGGAACGACGATAATTGATGATGGCCCGCGCCAGGGCCTCGTTCACTCCCGGGAGGCAGGTCAGCACGGTCAGGCTCGCCGTGTTGACATTGATCGCGCCCGCCGTCCCGGAATCCGAACCCACCGTCAGGAGGTCGGCGATGTCGTAAAACAGATTCTCACTGATCACCGAAGGGCCGCCCCCGCCATTCTGACCGTTGGGATTGTTGTTCGCGTTCCGCCGCCCGGGGCCGGCCTGCTGGTTGCCGTTCTGCGCCGGCGTTACGTCCAACAGGTTCGCCAGGCTCTCGAAGCGGTTCCGGCCGCGATAAGCCACAATGGCCCGCGCAATGTCGGCGGTGATTCCTGGGATGCCGGTCAACGCGGTCTCGTCGGCCGATTGCACATCCAGCCGGGACTCTCCTGCCGCGTTGAGCTGACTCGCCTCGGAATCCACCGTCAGGACCCCCGCCCAACCGGCGTCGAGCACCCCCGCCGCATCCAGCGACTGGCCATTGTTTGAATCGTCCCCGGCGGGATCAAAAAATCCGTTTTGGTAAAGGTCACGTCCCAGCAGCAATTCGCGGGTGATGCCGCGCACCATCAGGAGTTCCCGAACGGTTTGGAATGGCCCATTTCGCGGCATATGGGGCGGCTGCAACGCCATGTAGTAGTCGGCTTCTGCGCCGCCTGGGCTGACGGTGCTGTCACCGTCCCGCCAGTCCACAATCGCAGCGGCGACATCCGGCGTCATCCCATACAATTTGGCCAGGGCCTCCTGGGATGCCGTATTGGCGTTCAGTCGACTCTCCTCATCCCCCACGCCGTAAATGGTGCCACCCCCTTCATCCTCCCGGCCGCGACGGAACACCCGGAACACGCCCCGCCCCAAAGTAATATCCTTGAAATCCCGGGCCGAGTTATATAACTCGCCGCTGTGGTTGACCTTCGCTCGCTTCCGGTCGGCGGCATCCTGATAAAGCAACGCTTTCGCTTTCTCGATGCCAGCCAGCGCCAGGTAATGCGCCTGCACGCGGTCACCATAATTCTTCTGCACCATCAAATCGAGCCGGGCGGTGTGCAGGACTCCCACCACCACCAAGGAAAGCAGCGCCACGCACCATAAAACCGCCACTAAAACTGAGGCTCGCCGATGCATGGGATCAGTTCCCCCCTCCCAACGGAACGGCGCCGCCGCTCACGTCCGGCGCGGCATTGGTGCCCCCGCCGCTCGCTCCACCTGCGGGGGCCAACCGCGCGGCCGCCGCCAGTTCCAGGCGCACCACGGTTTGGAAGATCAAGGGAGCGTTCCCGGTCGTCTGCTCCCCCGCCGCCGGCTTGCGTTTCCCGGGGTTGCCATCAAAGGAAAGCGTGATTCGCACGGCTTCTGGCATCCCGGTAAGGTTGGGCGCCGGCCGCTGGGAGTTCTGAGCCTTCGCGGGATTGATCTCCCCCCAAGTGGCATACCAATCCAGTCCGTCATAATACTCGTACGCCACCCCCTGCAATCCCCTCACCAGTTCTTCCCGGGCTCCCCCGGTGAGCGGGTCGTAAGCGATGACCGGATTCCGCCGCCGCCACAGACTCAGATAGTGCGTCTTGGGGTCAGGCTCCACAAAATAGCTCACTTCGCAAAAATCCGCTTCGCGTGCCCCTTTGGCGGTGTGATGGTGCGTGGCAAAATCCAGGTTATCCGCCTCCGCTTCGCCGATTGTCCGCTGCATCCCGAGAAAATTAAAATCGGCGGACAAAGGGCAGGCTTCGCGGAGATCCGCCGCCAGCATCGCCATCGCCACCCGGGCGTTCTGGGTGATTTCCACGCGTGGCTCAATCACCTTCTGGCTCTCCAGGCCCGCGTTCAGGCACGTATAGGCGCTCACCAGGATCAACGCCATCAGGGCCGCGCTGACGATCACCTCGATCAGGGTAAATCCCGCCCTCCGTTGCTTGGCCCATCGCAACTTCACCGACGCTCCCTTCGCCGGTCTTTGCGCCGATCCTTTTGCTTGCCCGAACCCAGGCCGTCATCCGTCGTGGTCGGGGGCGGATCAAACAACAGGGTTTGCAGCTCGTAAATCGACTGGCCCGTCTGGCCGCTTTGCACCGTCACCACCACGTCATGCAGGCCGTTGATCGGGGTGCTGCGGATGGTTTGCTTCCAGCGGTATAAGGGCATTTCGGCTCCGCCATCCCCCTCCTTCTCGCCATCAATGATCACCCCGTCCGCCCGCAGCAGCTCAATTTGACCCGCTGCCAGCAACGCGGCGGCGGTCTGGATTTCCGTTTCTTTGGTCGAGGTCAAGGCGGTCGTAATGCCTTGCGCCAGCCCCACCAGGGCAATCCCCAGGATCAGGATGGCCACCATCACCTCCAGCAGGGAGAAACCCGCGATGGACTGCCGTGGCCTCATTTGCGCTCCAGTTCGATCACCCGCAGATGGCCGGTAACCGGGTTCAAATGTAAACCCAGCCGGAAGCCTGCCGGATCCCGCAGCAGGATCTCCCGGGCATCCGCCGTGCCATCCGGATAAAAAGTGATCCCCTCCTCCGCCGCCAGATCGCCGTTGGCTTCTCCTCCCGCCGCCGCGGCCGTTCGGTCCATCTGCGCCTGCCCCGCCGCCGGCCGCTGATATTCCTGCGCCGGACCGACATTGGCATGCCGGACCTCCACCGCAATACGCTTGTCCAGTTCACCCTGTGCTCCCGGGACGTCTTTCACCGGCACAAAAGCACCCTCCGCCTCACCCCCATGCACCCGCTTTTCGAGGACGTATTTTCCGGTGCGCACATCCAGCAGCACCCGGTGGATCTGGTTGAGGCTGATCGACCGACTGGCCGCCAGATCACACGCGTTGATCAGTTCCCGGCAGGTCGCCCGCAAAATGGCGTCCTGGTACGTGCCTTGCATCTCCGGGATGATCACCGCGGTCATAATGCCGATCAGCATCAACACGACCATCAGCTCGATCAGCGTGAAGCCGGACGGCTTCCCACCGGAAAATTGACGAACGACACGCATGCTTACATTCGTAATTACCAATTGCCGACGTCCGCCGCGTCGCCCTCACCCCCGTCCGCCCCGTCCGCTCCCCGCGACCACAGGTCAAACCGGGTGGCATTCTTCACCCCGGGGGATTTATATTGATAAGGGTGGCCCCAAGGATCATCCCGGAGCAGATTGATGTAGGGACCCCGCCACTTGCCTTCCTCACCAGCCGGCGCGGTAATCAGGGCCTTCAAGCCCTCCTCGGTGGTGGGGTAGCGATCCATGTGAATATTCAACCGCCCCAGCGCCGCCTCCAGTTCCGCGATGTGCGCTTTCGCCGCCCCCACTTTCGCGTCCTGCGTGGTGCCCATGAATTGCGGAATGATGGTTGCCGCCAGGATGCCCAGAATGACCACCACCACCATGATTTCGATGAGCGTAAACGCCCCCAAACGGTTTGCCCGCCAAGTTGTTTTCATATGCATGTCGTTTTTGTCTCTTGCCCGGCCTCAATGAATCGCCCGGCTCATTTTAAAGATTGGCAGCAACAGCGCGATCACCATGAATCCCACCAGTGCCCCCACCACCAGGATCAACGCCGGTGCGAGCAGCGAAATCATGGTCTTCGTCCGGGCGCGCATGTGGCGCTCTTCGATGTCCGCCACCTTGAGCAACATCTCGTCCAACCGGCCGGTTTCCTCCCCCACCGCGATCATCTGGATCACCGTCTTGGGAAAAATCTTTAATTTGCGCAAGGGCGCGGCCAGCGAATCCCCGCCGCGCGTCTCCTCCGCCACTTGCGCGATCATCTGCGCCAGCACCAGGTTGCCAATGGTGTTCTCCACAATCTTCAGGGCCGGCAACAAAGAGACCCCGCTTTTCACCAACGTGCCCAAGGTCCGCGCAAACCGGCTCAACGCCGCCGCCCGGAACATGGATCCCATTACCGGAATCCGCAGCTTCACGCGGTCCCATCGCTCGGCGCCCTTCGAGGTGCGCACGTACCAGCGCACTCCGCCGATCAACCCGCCCAGCGCCACGAGCAAATAGGGCCACCAACTGTGCAAAAATCCGCTCACTCGCAAAAGGATCAAGGTCGGCAGGGGCAGGATGGTCAGCATCTCTTGCAACATGCCGAAGAGCTTGGGCAACACCACGGTCAACAGCACCGCCACGGTCACCATGCCGAAGAGGAGGACAAAGGCCGGATACGCCACCGCGGACACCACTTCGCCCCGGATTTCATCCTCGTGTTCCAGCAATTCCGCCAGGTCGGACATCACCTTGGGCAGCACCCCCGCCTCTTCCCCCACCCGGACCATACTCACATACAATTTTGTAAACAAACGGGGATGCTCTTCCAGGGCCACGGAAAAGGAGGCCCCTTTGCGCACCGATTCGGAAATTTGGACCACCACCGCGCGCAAGGCCGGATTCTCCTCCCCCTCCCCCAAACCTTCCAATGCCTGGGGAATCGGAATGGCGGCCCCCAGCAGGGCGCTCATTTCCCGGGTCAGGGCGGTGATTTCCTTGCGCTTCACCCCGCCCCCAATCCGCCAGCCGGCGGCCGCTGCGGGCGCTTCCGGGACGGCTTCCACCGCCCGCCCCCGCTGGCCCGCCGCCGCCGCCGTCCCGGCGGCACAAGGTTCCAACAACGAGGGAAACAGCCCGCGTTGCCCCAGCAACTGCAGTGCGGCCTTGCGATTCTCCGCCTCGATGACTCCCTTCACGGGCGCACCGCCGGCTTCCACTGCCTGGTAACGAAACGAGCTCATTCCATGATATCTCCGGATGAGACCCGCAAAATCTCGTCCAGCGAAGTGATGCCATCCGCCGCCTTCTGGACCGCGTCCTGATGCATCGTGATCATCGTGCGCTGGGCGGTCGTTTTCAGTACCGCGTTGGATCGTTTCTGGAGAATTAATTCCCGGAGTTCCGGCGTGATCGTTAGCAACTCAAAGATCCCCACCCGTCCGCGAAAGCCCACCCCACGGCATTCCTCACATCCCCGGCCCGTGAAATAGGGTCCGGCCAGCCGACGTCCCCCCAAGGCCTCCAGTTTGTCCCGCATTAATGAGGAGACCGGCGCTTCCGTCCGGCAATGGGGGCAGATTTTTCGCACCAACCGCTGCGCGAGCACGCCCTCCAGCGAGGAGGATATCAGGAACGCTTCCACCCCCATGTCGATCAACCGGGTCACGGCACCGGTGGCATCGTTGGTATGCAGGGTGCTGAATACTTGATGCCCGGTGAGGGCCGCCCGGATCGCGATTTCCGCCGTCTCCGAATCCCGGACTTCCCCTACCATCACCACATCGGGATCCTGCCGGAGGATCGCGCGCAGGCCGGTGGCAAACGTGAAATTGCGGCTCGGCCGCACCGGGATTTGCGCCACCCCGGGGAGCTCATATTCGACCGGGTCTTCGATGGTCAAAATCTTTAACTCAGGAGTGTAAATCCCCTGCAAAATCGCATACAGCGTGGTGGTCTTGCCGCTGCCGGTGGGCCCTGTCGTCAGGAATAGTCCGTGCGGCTTCTCCACCAGCCGCGAGAGCATTCTCGACCGCTCCGGGTCCAGGCCCAACTCCTCAACCGTCAACAACTTCGTGCCCTTCTCCAAAAGCCGCATCACGAGGCTCTCCCCGTGGACCGTGGGCATGGTCCCTACCCGGATATCCACCCGCAACCCGCGATGATTGATTTGAATGTGTCCGTCCTGCGGCATGAACCGCTCCGCAATGTTCATGTCCGCCATAATCTTGATGCGCGAGACGAGGGCGGCGTGCAATTGCTTGGGCGGCGGCGGCTTCTCCTGCAGCAACCCATCCACCCGGTAACGCAATTGCAGGCTGCTCTCGAACGGCACCATATGAATATCGCTGGCGCGCTCCCGGATGGCGGTGGAGATGATCAGGTTGACCAAGTTGATGACGGTGGGCTCATTGGCCATCACCTCAATGTCATGGAGATTCTTGCTTTCGACGGCCGACCCGCGGTTCGGATCCAGATTCTCGATCATCTGCTCGACCGTGATCTGGTAACATTCAGCGATCTTCTCCAAAACCTCGCTCTCACTGGCCGGGGCTTCAATCACCTCCAGACCGCTCAATAAGCGGATGTCATCGATCACCCGCTGGTTGCCGGGATCAGCAGTGGCCACGTGCAGCACGCCGGGGGAAATCTCAAAAGGTAACACCCGGTGACGTTTGACAAAATCGGACGGCAGCATCCGCAACGCCTCCGGCGACACCTTTAATTTCGCAAAGGCGCCCGCGCCATTGCCGCCATTGACCGTACCCAGATCGTGAATGGTTGGACGGGCACCGTCTCCCGCCGTCACTTCATGCGCATTCATGCAGCTTTGTTCGACTCCTGCTAAGATTCGACCACCGACCCAATCCGTTTCCCGCCCCTGGGTTAATCCAGCATTGCGGGACCATTCTTTCGACCAAGGCAGATACACCAAGTCCCCATCGGGGCCAGAGTGTAGCGTTTACCTTATCTTATACGCATTAGACCGCAAAAAGTTCTAAAGTATTTGAAAAAATAATCAGATTTCTTAAATCCTTTGGTTTTGGCTTTTTGACCGTGGGTCGAACTATTACTCTGGCAGCATGTTGCCCCCATTCGTAACGCACCGATATTGGTCCCTTGCCCTACTTTTGAGTCTGCTTTCCGTTCTACCACGGGCCGAGGCCCAAACCAACGCCGCCGCGGCGACCAATTCGCCCCCGGCCCGCTTTGAAAAGGAAATTCAGGCTTTTGAGGACGCTGATCGCCTGCATCCCCCGCCCGCCGACGCCATACTCTTTGTGGGTTCATCCACCATTCGTCTCTGGTCCACCCTCACCAATGATTTTGCCGACTGGCCGGTAATCAATCGGGGATTTGGTGGTTCCCACATACCCGATGTCACCGCTTTCGCCAGTCGCATTATTTTCCCTTATAATCCCCGCACCATTGTGTTTTACGCTGGTGACAACGACCTCGCCGACGGCCACTCCGCCGCCAAGGTGGTGGCCGACTACCATGAATTCACCGTCCTGGTGCATGCCCGCCTGCCGCGCGCGAAGGTTCTGTTCCTTGCCATCAAACCCAGTTTGAAGCGCTGGCAACTCCACGAGCAGGCGCTGACCGTGAATCAGGCCATTGCCTCCCTTCCGGATCCCTGGTTGGGCTTCATAGATACCTACCCGCCCATGCTGGGTGAAGCAGGCCGCCCCCGACCGGAATTATATCAGGAAGATGGCCTCCATATGACCTCGGCAGGTTATGCCATTTGGACCGGCTTGATCCGGCCGCGACTGCGTTGACCCAGCTGGGGCGCAAAAAAAGGCAGCCCTTCAAAGGCTGCCTTTCTGATTGAAAATGGTGGAATTTGAGTCGGCCGCTTATTCGCGCTTGCCGCGGGCCTTCTTTTCGGGAGCCGCCGCGGGGGCGGGCGCTTCGACGACGGCCGGGGTGCGGCGACTCCGCTTTTCCGAGACGTATTCCGCCCGGGGAGCTTCGACAGGAGCCGCGGGGGCGGGGGTGATGCTTTCCACGCGCACTTTGAGCTTGGCAACCACGTCATGGTGCAACCGGAGTTCGACTTCATGCTCGCCCAAGCTGCGGATCGGGGTTTCCACATGAATCTTGCGCTTGTCGAGCGTCACATCAAATTGCGTCTTGAGCTGGTCGGCGATGGTGCCGGAAGTAACCGATCCGAACATCTTGCCATCTTCCCCGGTCTTGACGGCGATCACGGCGGTGAGCTTGGTAATGCTGCGGGCCAGATCCGTCATGTGGTTCAGCTCGTCCGCCTCGCGGATCGCGCGGCGTTGCTTGAGCGATTCCAGCCGACGCTTGTTCGCACCGGTGACGGGGATGGCAAGACCCTGCGGGATCAGATAGTTGCGCGCGTAGCCGGCCGCGACCTTCACCTGGTCGGATTCACCGCCGAGGCCGATAATGTTGTGGGTCAGAATAACTTCAGTTTTTGGCATAGAAAAAATTGGGTTGGGAGATATTTAAATAGGCTGAGAGACCGGCGCGATCCGGTGAACAACGGCTCAGAACGGAACGTCGTCATCTTCCGGCGGCGGTCCGTCGGCATCGGGCGGAGGTGGCGGGGTACGGCTGGCGGGCGGGGCCGAGGAACGATAAGGGGCACTGGGGCTGGAACCGCCCGCGGGAGGTCCGCCCGCCATGCCGCCTTCCCCGCCTTTGCCCGAGTCCAAAAATTGGAAATTCTCGAGGACGACACCCAAACGGCTGCGCTTTTGCCCCGATTGTTTGTCGTCCCACTGATCCAGCTTCAAACGGCCTTCGATCAAAATCGGCCGCCCTCGCTTCAAATACTGGCCGATGGTCTCGGCCTGCCGGCCGAACGCATCCACATCCACAAAAGTCACCTCTTCCTTCATCTCCCCGGTCTCGGATTTCCACTTACGGTTCACGGCGATGCCAATCTTGGCGATCGCCATGCCGGTCGAAGTGTACTTCAGCTCCGGATCGCGGGTCAGATTCCCGGCGAGGATGACTTTATTGTAGCTGGCCATGCGGCTACCTTACTTGGCGGCAACGGGCACGGGCGCGAGAGTGAAAAGAACACGAAACACATCCTCACCCAGGCCAAAACGGCTCTGCAGCGTGGCGATCGCCGACGGCTTGCATTCAAAAATAATGTTCACATAGAAGCCCGAGGGGTGCTTCTTGTCCGCCACCCGGACAAAATTCCGTTTGTCCATCTTCTGGACGGTCTCCACGCGACCGCCGACCAGATTAATGTCCGCGGACAGCTTGTCGATCACGTCCTTCAGACCTTCTTCTTTGCCCGCCGTGTTCAAAATGAACAAACCTTCGTATCTTTTCAATCAGTTTTCCTTTGTTACTCCGGGACCTTTACGACCCCGTTAAATTGACTCATCGCTTTGCCGATACCGGCATCCAGCCAACACTCAATCTGCCCTGCCGCCACATCCAGCATCCGTTCCGCTACCCCGGATTCTTCCGCACTGAAAGGGGCCAACACGTGCCCCGTGATTTCGCGGAGACCATCCGCTGTTCGCCCGATTCCCAGTCGCTGCCGCGCAAACTCCCGGGTCCCGAGTTGTTGCTCGATCGAGTCGAGCCCGTGGTGACCGCCACTACTGCCGCGCTCCCGCAACCGGATCTCGCCCATGGGCAAGTTGGCATCATCCACCGCCACTACCAACCGTGCTGGCGGCAGCCGGTAAAAGGCAGTGACTGCCGCCACCGCTTCGCCACTGGCATTCATGAAGGTCTGCGGCCGGCACAGCCAGACCACCAAACCCTTCCGCTCGGTCCGCGCGATGGACGATTGAAACTTCTTCTCATTCGTCCAGCTCGCGCCCCAACATCCAGCCAACCGCTCGACCAGCAGGAAACCCGCATTGTGACGGGTACGGGCATACTTTGCCCCGGGGTTGCCCAAGCCCACGATAAGCCGCATATTCTCCATGGCCGGGGGCCGGGCGACACTCGCGCCGCCGGCGGATTGCTCGAAAGCTTACTTCTTCTTTTCGGCTTTCTTTTCCCCGCCCTTGTCGGCGGCTTTCGCGGCCGGTGCGGCTTTCCCGGCGGGAGCAGCAGCGCCGTCTTCCTTCTTCTCTTTGATCATCTCGACTTCGCCAGTGGCACCCGCCTCGGCGGCCGCGGCGGCTTCGGCGGCTTCGCTCAACGGCGCCGCCACTGCCACGACTGAAATATGTTTATCGCCGATGATTTCCACTCCAGCCGGCGGCTTGATGTCGCCAATGTGAATGGCCTGGCCGATTTCCAAATGGGTGACGTCCAGAGTGAGGACTTCGGGCAGATCCTTCGGCAAGGCGCGCACCTTGATCTTGTGCAGCACGTGCTCCAGCACGCCGCCACCGTTCTTGACGCCGCTGGCTTCGCCAGCGGTTTCCACCGCCACCATGATGCTGACCATTTCGTCAGCCGCGACTTCGTGAAAATCAACGTGCAGCATCTTCCCGCTGAGGGCGTGATGTTGGACTTCCTGCACCAAGGCCAGCCGGCTGGGGCGGGCGTCAGCCGAAATGGTCAGGTCCACCAGCAGGTTCTCCGAGACCGAGTGATGGATCAGATTGTCGATATCCTTCGAATCAATTTCCAGATTCTGCGGCTCTTTTTGACGGCCGTAGATCACGGCCGGAATCCGGCCGACGGTCCGCAACTTCTTGACTCCACTCCGGCGGGCCAATGTCCGCGGAAACGCATTCAGTGATACAGATTTCATTTTATAAACCGATCCAGGCGATCCGGCGCACGGTTCAACTCGTGCGCCCGCCCTTAAATTCAAATAGCGACGTGACCGACGAATTACTATGAATCCGTTTGATCGCTTCGCCCAACAGTCCCGCCACCGACAGCGTGTTAATCTTCATCCCGCTGCTGGCAGGGCGGAGGACTGTATCAGTTGTGATTAATTCGTCAATACTTGATTTGCGTAATCTTTCCAGCCCCAAATCCTTCAAAATCGCGTGGGATACACACGCCAGGATCTGTTTCGCCCCCTTCTTCTTCAGCAACTCCGCCGCGGCGGTCAGCGTCCCGGCGGTTTCCGTCAAATCATCCACCAGCACCAGGTTCTTTCCCTTGATCTGGCCGATAACGGTCATCGCCTCCACCTCGGTCGCGCTCGTCCGCCGCTTGGCCACAATCGCCAGGCCGGCATTGAGCACCTGCGAAAACGCGTGCGCCATCTTCAACCCGCCCACGTCCGGACTCACAATCACCAGGTTGGGGATTTTCTTTTTGCGCAAATACTCATACATCACCGGCGCCGCATAAAGATGATCCACCGGGATGTCGAAAAATCCCTGGATTTGCTGGGCGTGCAAATCCATCGTCAACACCCGGTTCGCCCCGGCTGCCACGAGTAGATTCGCCACCAACTTTGCGGTGATCGGCACCCGCGGTTGATCTTTGCGGTCCTGCCGGGCATAGCCGTAAAACGGCATCACTGCCGTGATGCGCGTCGCACTCGCCCGCCGTACGGCGTCCATCATGATGAACATTTCCATCAAATGATGATTCGTCGGCGGGGAGGTGGACTGGATGATGAACACGTCCTCGCCCCGGACGTTTTCCTCAATTTTTACAAACGTTTCTCCATCGGGAAATGCGCTCACGCTGCACTTGCCAAGTTCCATTCCGTTGTAGGCGCAAATAGCCTCGGCCAGCGGCCGGTTTGATGTACCACTAAATATTTTCACGATGTGCTTTCAACCACGCCGCTCTTAAAGCAAAAAAGCCGCCAGTGACGGCCGGCCTGCTCATTTGTTACCCAAACTTTACCAACCACCCGCCCCGGCGCAAGCGTAAAACACCCAACCCCCCGCTTTCGCAGCGCGTATGCATGAAGGGGATTTCACAGTTTGGGCCGCTGCCGGGTGACAAAGGCCATGGCCATGGCCAAGTTATCTTCGCCCAAAGCAGCCTGGAAATCCGTCAGCGATTGGTGTTTGGGCTTGGGTTGTTTGACTCT
>CAIXFN010000077.1 GCA_903918755.1 uncultured Pedosphaera sp. | reverse complement strand
GCGCACTAGCTGGGAAGTCGCAACGAAGAGTTCCTGAGGCGGCAAACAATGCGTTTCAAACACATCAACATATTAGCTTACTTATAGTATTAGGCGATACAATTATCGCGCTTTTTGACGATTATTTCAACAGGCTGCTAGCGCGAGAGGTTCCGATTCGGAATTTCGTCGCTTACGCTAAGACCGACAATTCTTCAAATTTGTTTCAAGCGCAGTTGTCAGACCACATCCGGGGGGCAACGATGAGGCAAGCGAACGGACAGATCTTTTCCTCACTGGCGCAAATGGCTTTCACTTGAAGTAATTCTATCGGATTCAATAGTGCTTTCTGTTTATGGTTTACACGCTAGCAATTCCTCGGGAAAAGTTCAAGATAATTCCAATACTCCTTTGGTGGTACTGCGAAAATTCCCCCAGCGAAGGTGGTTCGGTAATGATCCATTGATTCAATTCTGTTTGGCACTCGGTGAGAATTCGCTGCATCGCTCCAAACCTTTCAGAATATTTTCTTTGATTTGCGGCCAGGTGAAATTTGAGGTCTTTCGGTTGGGGCGTAGTCCGTCTCCTCCCCGGGCGCTCACAAACGGACAAACCCCGGAGGAACTGGGAGTGAGTTCCTGCCGGGGTCGTGGGAAATGAAGCCGTATTGGCGATTTATTGCACGGTGTCGATGCGAGCGGAATCAGGTTGAGCGCGGCTGGCTGGCGCGGTTTATTGGCTCAATTCTGGGGCGGGGGCACGTTAGACGGCGACTGAGGAGGAAGCTCCTCTCGGTCACCGGCGGGGCCGGGAGGATGATGGGGCGCAGCAAAATCGGCGGGTCGGCCTTCTTCGCGGAGTTGGTGTTCGCGTTCGCCCGGCGGACGGTTCGCTCCGCGATATTCGCCGCGGAACGGGCGCGTTTGAGGGCCGAGGCCAGCAGGACGACCGGCTTCGTCAGCGAAATTCAGATCAGGATTGCCAAAGTCGCGGGGGCCAGGACCCGGCCGGCCAAAATGCTCCGGACCAAACCCGGGGGCTTGCGGGGGTATTCCGGGGCCTCTGGGGAAGGCCGAGGGCCGGGGAGGGAAGGGAGCGCGGTCACCACCGAAGTCTTCCGGCCGTTCAATGGGCGGGTATGGTTTCCCTTGGTAACCACGGGCATCGAAGTGTTCAGTTTCCGGGTTGCCGTGGCCCATACCTTGGGGACCAGGAATCCGGCGCGGTCCGGCCCCTTGTCCCCGCTGTTCAGAACCGGGTTCACCCGGTCCGCCCGCGAAGCGGTGAGCCGCGAATGCGGCCAACCCAGCGGGGTCGTCCAAGGCGGGCTCCCGGCGGGGAGGCGGTGGGTTAAAGCCGGCTTGATTCTGCTCCGGCCCGAGATGCGGATGATGCGGGGCAAATTCGGCGATGATCAGATTTCCGTTTCCGTCCCGGTCAAGCTTCCGCAGCGCCGCAGGCGCATTCGCAATTTCGTCGGCCGAGATGATGCCGTCCCCGTTGGTATCGAGCGCGGCTTCGAGCGGGGAACGCGGAGGGCGATTTGCCGGACGCTGGTTCCGGGGGCCGGGACCAGGGTGGGCGGCGGGAGCGTCCGTGGCAGCATTGGCCGCGGGTGATGGGGTATCATTGTCCTGCGCGGTGGCCAGAAGTCCGGTGACTCCGAGGGTGACCGCGGTCATGAAGGCGAGCGTTCTTGTTTGCATATTATTTTTGTTTTTGCAAGTTTCCGACAGCACCGTTTTGGTGACTGCTTTCATTACATCAGACTGCGCGCAGGTTAAGTTTGTGTTTGCCTGGCGGAGAGAATTGTTAAGGCCTTGTAAAAGTTCGGGTCTTTCCCGGGCGGCAGAGCTAAGGTCAGCCGCATACAGAATATGCAACCAACCGCACCCAACTCCGGCAAGGCGAAGGACGCCACTGCCGGGTCCTACGACAAGACCCGCCTGCTGGTCATCGATGACGACCGCAAGTTGTGCCGGCTGATCTCCGCCTACCTGGAACCGATGGGCTATGAAATCGCGCTGGCCCATACGGGACCGGAGGGGTTGGAGCAGGCGTTGGGGGGCAATTTTCAAGCCATCATTCTGGACGTCATGCTCCCGGGCATGGACGGTTTTGAGGTGTTGAAGCGCATCCGGCAAAAGAGCGACATTCCGGTGCTGATGCTCACGGCCCGGGGCGATGAATCGGACCGCATTGTGGGGTTGGAGGTGGGGGCGGACGATTATCTGCCGAAAACTTTTTCCACGCGGGAATTGCTCGCGCGCCTGCGGGCGGTGACCCGCCGGGCCACCCTGACGGCGGCGCGAACGGAGGAGCTGGCGGAAGCGGAGTTGGTGGTGGGAGCCCTGCGGGTCAATACCGATTCCCGCACGGCGCTATTGGGGGAACAAACGCTGGACCTGACGCCGGTGGAATTCGATCTATTGGCCTCCCTGGCCAGGGCGCGCGGCCGGGTGAAGACCCGCGAACAGTTGCTGGATGAGATTCGGGAGCGGAATTACGACGTTTTTGATCGTTCCATTGACGTGCATATTTCCGCATTGCGCAAAAAGCTCGGGGATGATCCGAAGACGCCCCACTTTATCAAGACCGTCCGGTCCGCGGGCTACATGTTCATCCGGCCTGGGGAAACCCCGGAATAAGGCGCCCGCAATGAGAGTCGCCTTTCCATTGTACGCGAAGATTCTGCTCTGGTTCTTCCTGAACATCCTTTTGCTCGGCTTGATTTGCTTTGCGTTTGTGGGCGTGCAATTCCGGTTCGGGCTGGATTCCTTATTGATGGGGCGCGCCGGCAACCCGATTCAGGATCTTTCGCAGATCATCGGGGGCGAGTTGAACCGCCAGGAGAAGTCCCAATGGAATGCCGTGCTCGAGCAGTATAGCACGAATTATCAGGTGCGGTTTCTGCTTTTCTACAACACCGGCGTGCAGATCGGCGGAGAGCCAACGCTTTTGCCGCCCGTGGTGGTGGAGCATCTCAAGGGCGGACTGCCACCGCGCCGTGCCGGATTTCCGCCAGGTGGTCCGGGAGGCGGACCCCCGCCTGGGGCAGGCCCGCCCCCCGGGGGAGGATTTGAAGACCGGGAGGGGCCCCCCGGCGGGCCGGGATTCGGGCCCCCGGGGGGGAGAAACCTGGGCCCCCGACCCGAGTTGGAGGATGCGCCTCCAGGCGCCGGGCGGCCGATGTTCATGGTTCACTCAAAAAATCCGAGTCGCTATTGGGTGGGTGTTCGCCTGCGGCATGCGCAAGGGGACCGGATGGGGCCGATTCCCATGACGCTGCTGGCGGTTTCCGATTCGATTCGGGGCCATGGGTTATTCATTGATTTTTTGCCGTGGGTGGAGGTGGGGTGCGCGGTGATCCTGGTTTCGCTTTTATTCTGGCTGCCTTTGGTGCGGGGCATCACCCGTTCCATCTCCCAGATCACGTCGGCGACGGAGGAAATCGCCCGCGGACGATTCGAGGCCCGAGTCGCCGATGGGCGCCGGGATGAATTGGGCCGGCTGGGACTCGCAATCAATCAAATGGCGGGAAGATTATCCGGCCTGGTGACCGGGCAAAAGCGGTTCCTGGGCGACATTGCCCATGAACTATGTTCCCCGATTGCGCGCATCCAACTGGCTTTGGGGATTCTGGAACAGCGGGTCAATGATCCGGACAAGGTGTATTTGGAGGATTTACGGGATGAGGTGCAACAGATGACCAATCTGGTGAATGAATTGCTTTCGTTTTCCAAAGCATCTTTGGAGCCGGCGGCCGTCAAACTGCGGGCGGTCAACGTGAGCGAAATCGTTTCCCTGGCGGTTCGGCGCGAGAGCACGCCGTCGGCGCAAATCAATTTGGAAATTCCACAGGAACTGACGGTCCAGGCCGATCCGGATTTATTGCAGCGATCCGTCGCCAACCTGATCCGCAATGCCATCCGCTATGCGGGCGAAGGCGGGCCGATCACCATCGCCGCCCGGGCACAGCCGGAAGGATTCGTGGAAATCGTGGTGAGCGACTGCGGTCCCGGGGTGCCGGAAGAATCCCTGGCCCAACTTTTTGACCCCTTTTACCGACCGGAATTGGCCCGGGCGCGGGAGACCGGCGGAGTCGGATTGGGATTGTCCATTGTCAAAACCTGCATCGAATCCTGTCAGGGTTCGGTGACTTGCCATAACCGCGTCCCGAAAGGGCTGGCGGTCACGATCAATTTGCGGTCGGCAGGGATTTGACGGGCGGGGATAAAAGGCGATGTTAGCCCCCGGGCAACGCTCCCATTTGACTGGACAGGGCAATCCTGGTTTTGCCAGTCTGGCGGGGGATAGTTGCACCTCGCACCACAAGAATTATGAAGATGAATCATTGGTTTTTATACCGGGCAGTCTGCGGCTTCGCCCTGCTCGGCTTGGCCACGTCGCTCCGCGCCGACGCCCCGGGCTCTTATGATGGCCCCAAGTGGGCCTTGCTCGACCCCAAACTGTGTCTGCAGGCAGCGGGGGAAGTCACCGTCGCCAAATATCCGGATTGTGATGACGCCACCGTGGAGCAGAAGAGTATCCGGGTTTACCACAGCGACGGGACGGCGGAGTGCCAGGACGAGACCTACACAAAAGTACTGACAGAAAAGGGCAAGCGGGGTGACCGGACCCTGAAGCTGGGTTTCCAGATCCCGTACAACACTGTCGAGGTGGTTAAACTGGAGGTGATCAAGCCCAACGGAGAGGTCCAGACGGTGGATGTGGCGGCCAACTCCAAGGAGATGATTGATCAAAGCCAGATGGCGATGAACATCTTCGATCCCAATAGCAAGATTCTCGAAGTGAACATCCCCCAGGTGGAAATCGGCGTGGTGGTCCACTCCGTCGTCCGCACGACCATTCAGCGGTCGATTATTCCGGGAGAATATTCCGAGACGAGCCTGTTTGAAGGCTCCGGTTTCATCCGGCACTCGGTTTACGAAGTGCATGCTCCGGCGGACAAGCCGCTGAAGCACACCCTGATGCGGGACGAAGTGCCGGGAACCGTCCATTACTCGGCGCAGACTCTGGAGGGGCAGGGGATGATCCACCACTGGGAAGTCAACAATGTGTCGCGGATGTTTGACGAGCCCGGCATGCCTCCCTACGCCAACACGCTGCAGCGTTTGGCCATCAGCACCACCCCGGACTGGCAGGCCGTTTCGAAATGGTATTGGGAACTTTCCAAGCCCCACCTGGAAGCCACTTCGCCGGAAATGAAGCAAAAGGTGACGGAATTGACAGCGGGCGCGAAATCGGATTCCGACAAGATCAAGGCGTTGTTTCATTATGTCTCCCGGGACGTCCGTTACATGGGATTGACGCCGGAAAAGGATCGCCCCGGCTTCGAACCCCATGACGTCAAACTCACCTTTGACAACAAATACGGGGTATGCCGCGACAAGGCCGCGCTGCTGGTCTCCATGCTCCGGCTTTCCGGCCTCCCGGCCTATCCCATCCTGGTCAACGTGGGGACGAAGATGGACGGCGAAAACCCGGATCCGGGTTTCAATCATGCGATCGTGGCCGTGGAAACCCGGCCCGGGGAATACCAATTAATGGACCCCACCGCGGAAAACACCAAGGACCTCCTGCCTTCCTATGAATGCGATCAAAGTTTCCTGGTTTGCCGGCCGGAAGGGGAAAAATTGCAGACCAGCAAGATTTTTCCGGCGGATGAGAACCTCATGCGGATCAAAACCGAAGCGGTGCTGACAGCCGATGGCACCGTGCAGGCCAAATCCCAATTGGGCTTTGATGGCATTAACGACAACGCGTACCGGGAGGCTTTTTCCCAGATGAAGCCGGATGATCAGCGGCGGTTTTTTGAGACCCGGATCAAGCAGGCCATGCCCGGAGCGACATTGAAAAACGTCAAAATCAGCCCGGCCGATATGGCGGATATCTCCACGGCGTTGCAGGTGGAATTGGAGTTTTCCGTTCCGGGAATGACCGCGGCTGGCGGGGGAAAAGCGGTCGTCAACATGCCCTGGATCGGGAAGGGAGTCGGAATTGTCAGTTTCATTCTGGAGGGGGCGGGGTTGGAAAAGCGGAAATATCCCCTGCGCACGATGATCGCCTGCGGACTGCGCGAAGATGTGGCGGTCAAATTGAGCCCCGAGTTTTCCGGGGCCGCGTCCATGCCCAGTTGCGTGCCCGTGGAGGATCCCACTCTGGCCTATTCCCGCCGGGTGGAATTCAAGGACCAGACCTTGGTGGGTACCGGGGAGCTCAAGTTGAAAGGCGTGGAGTTCAGCCCCTCGGAATACCAGAGCCTGAAGAAAACCTTGCAAGTGATGGACTATGACCAGCGCAAGGCCCCTATTATGAACACCTCGGGAACCCCGTCCGCCGGCAAGCCGATCAGGACGGCGGGCACAGCTGCCCCGCCGGTGGATTCCAACGCGGAGGTTTTGGAAAGCCGTAAATCCCTGGAAATCAAGGATACCCAAACCTCGGTTTCCCGGATCAAATACACCAAGAAAGTCCTGAATTACGCCGGCAAGAAGAATGAGGCGGAAATCAAATTTGATTACAATCCGTCATGCCAGGAAGCGCGGCTGGTCAGCGCGGTGGTCACCTCCAAGGACGGCAAACGGCAGGAGATCTCCGCGGGCGAAATCAATAGGATGGATGCGGGCTGGAATGCCTCGGCGAAACGCTATACCGGAGGCAAGACCCTGGTCGCCAATCTCCCGGGTGTGGACATTGGCTCCACCATTGAGGCGGAATTTGAAATCACCTCAAAAGGGCGGCCATATCAATCGGGCTTCGAGTCGTTCCAATTGTTTGACAACCTGGCGAAGAAGTCTTTCCGACTCTCCCTGCCGGCCGACCTGCCGCTCCAAAAACTGCTGACCGGGGACACCGGGGCCGTCCACGAAGAGGCGACCACCAACGCGGGCATCCGCACTATCGAATGGCGGGTGGAGCACGTCGCCGCTTTGCCTGCGGAAAGGCAACAGCCACCCGAATGGAATTTCATGCCGGGCGTGGAATATTTCGCCGGCGACCTGAAGACCTACCTGACGGAATTGAAGACGACCCTGGTCCGGTGCTCCGGGCAGAACGCCAAAACGGCGGAGTTGGCCAAAAAGCTCACCGCCGGGGCGGCGGATCGCCGGGCCGCCGTCGTGGCCATCCGCGATTTTGTGGCCAAGTCCATCCGCCGCGCCGGCCCCACCTTCACCGACCTGCCACTCAGCGAATTGTCCGCGGCGGACACCACGCTGGCGGATGGCTATGGGCATGTGGCCGACCAGGCCATTCTCCTGCATTCGCTCTTGCAGGCGGCGGGATTTGCGCCCGAGTTTGTGCTGGCATCCGGGCTTCCCGCGGTTGCGGGGATCACGAACACTGCATTGGTTTTCCCGCTGCCCCAGACCTTCAATGTGCCCTTGATCCGGGTGAAGGTGGCGGGGGAGACCTATTATCTGAATGACACGGACCAATATTCCCGGCTGGGCGCCACAGCGCATCAAGACCGGCTGGCCATAGCCCTGGACAGCCAGGACTATGAAGTCATCCATCCCGTCGCGGGCGCCGGGTCGCGAGTGGAAGTCGACTATGCGCTGAAACTCGCTGACGATGGCAAAACCCGCATCGGCATCACCCGACGCTATTTTGGAGCGGAATTTGGGTCCCGGAACCGGTTTTTCTCGGAACTGCCGCCCGAAGAACGCCGCCGCTATTTCCAGGAGCAAGTCTCCGGGGTGGCCCAAGGCGCCCGTCCCGTGGCGGATTTGCAAACCTCATTCGAGGGCTACCCCGGGGTGGAGTCGTTCACGGTCGAGCTCGACAGCTACGGCGTGGCGGATGGCAAGTACTTCTATTTTGATCTGCCCTTCGCGCCCTCGCTCTTTCCCGGCGGCACGGATCATCGCAGCCTGCCTTATTTCATCTCCTGGCAGAATGAGGAGACCATCCGCACCACGATTGATTTGCCGCCCGGTTTTCGCCGGATCATCATTTCGCCGGAGGATCAAAATCTCACGGCTCCCGCCGGGGGCGGAATGGCCCGCGTGAAATCCCAGGATACCCCGGGTCGCCGGGTGATCACCCATGAATTGGACGTTTCCCCGGCGGTGGTGAGTCCGGCGCAGTATGCTTCGCTGCAGGACTTGGAATCCACGCTGGGCCGCAAGTCCGCGAAGGTGTTTCTGCTCGAGAAGGATTAAGCCGGATCGACTCGGAAGTCGTTGATAAACCAAGGCGGAAAGGGGGCTGGTTTACCCCTTTCCGCCTTTTTGATTTTCTGGGGGGCATCGGCGCTCCCAGGGATGGTTACAAATGGGGGCTTTTTTTACAATGGATGAGCCTTTCCAATGCGGGTAAGCTTTGTCCATGCAGCTCCTTGGTTTCCCATTCAACACGCAGTAACCATTCAAGCCTATGCCTATACTACTTGGTTGTCTGGTCGGTTTCGCCGCCTGGTTTATTGTGCAGTATATTCTGGGTGGCTTTTATTCCGTGGCCCAAAACGAGCGGGCGGTCAAAACGCGTTTTGGCCGCGCCGAGCGACTCGAGGGAGCCACTTCCATCGAAGACCCCATCGCGGAATCGCTGAATGAGGAAGAGCGGCAGCGCTATTGCTATCCCCAAGTGCGGGTTATTCCTCCCGGTGGGCCGTATTTCAAATGGCCTTGGGAGCGGATCCACAAGGTTTCCATTGCCACGGAGACGCTGAACATGGCGTATGATCCGAGTAATCCGGACGCCAACCAAAGCGGCACGCTGTTGGAGGCGGTGACGAAGGATCAACTAAATACCGGATTGACCGGGCAGATTCGTTACCGGGTATCGGAACGGAACCTCTACGCATACATCTTCGGGGTAAAGCAGCCCATCGCCCATATCATGGGGTATTTTGTGTCCGTGCTGCGGGAACGGATTGCCAATTTTGAGGCGCCGAAGCCGGCGGAGGGTGCGGAAGTGGCCGCGACCGAATCGGGGGCGGTTACCGGCATTTCCATTAATGATCTGCGCAAGAACCTGCGCGACCTCAACGAGCACATGGATCGTGAGTGCGTCTGCTCGTCCGCCCGTTACGGGGTGGTGCTGGACGCCTCACTCATCACCGGCATCGATCCACCGCCGGAAGTTGAATCCGCGCTGGCGGCGATCAACACGGCCCACAACGCCGTTTCCTCGGACATCAGTCTGGCCCAGGCGGGGGCCGATCAGCGGATCGAACAGTCCAAGCGCGCCGTGGAAATCGAAACCCTCAACGCACAAGCCGAAGTGGAGCCGTTGAATTCTCTGGCGGGCCAGTTGGCGGAACTCAAACAAAATGGACCGGAGGCTTTGCCCTCGTACGTGCGTAATGTGCGGTTGAAGCTATTCCGGCAGGCCAAGCAAGCCATCGTGGAGGCGCAAATATGAATGCCATGCTCCAATTCCTGATCGCCGCGGGGATAACCTTCGTGGCGGGATTTATTCTCCTGCCCTCTGCTCTGCTGCTGTTGCGGCTGCTGGGCGTATTCACCACCGTGGGGGAACAGCGCTGCCACGTTTACGTTCTCTTCGGAAAAGTCGTGGCCATCATTGATGAGCCGGGTTTGCACATCCTGCTGTTCAAGCTGGGCTGGAAGGCGCCGATTGTGCGCTTATTTGGTTCCCGCCATATCATCGATCTCCGGCTGGATCAGGAGTATCTGCGCAGTCAACCGGTTAATTCCGAGGAGGGTGCGCCCATGGGCATCGGCATCTGGTATGAAATGTATATCAGCGATCCGGTCGCTTACTTGTTTAAGAACACGGACCCACAATGTTCCCTGGCCGCGAACGTCAGCAATTCCACCGTCCGCTGCCTGAGCAACATGAAGCTGGCGGACATGCTGGAAAATCGCCATGCGATGAGCCAGACGGTGCGGGCGGAGGTTTCAGCGCAATCGAACGAATGGGGTTATCAATTGGGCTCGGTCTATATCCGGAAGGTACATTTCCGGGATTTGGGGATGATCCGGCAGATCGAGGAAAAGGTGGTGAACCGGCTCCGGCAGGTGACCTCCGCCATCAAGCAGAGCGGGGCCAACCAGGTCAGCATCATCACCAGCACGGCGGAACGCCAGGCGGCGATCGAGTTTGCCAAGGCCGCCGCCATGCGTCCGGAGATCGTCGGCCAGGCATTGCACCGGTTGTCGCGGGATCCCGAGGTGTCCCGGGCCTTGTTTGACATCCTGGAAACGCAAAGTCTCCTGGCCGGCGAGGCCCGGATCACCCTGGTCCCTCCCAAGAGCGAACGGTTGGGCGAATTCCTCGCCGCATTGCCGACGGGCTAAGCGAACTTGACAAGGGGAGCGATAGCGGCGGAAAATCGGGTTGGTATTAACCGGGTTTTACGCTGTTTTATGAATCCTTTCCAAAGCTCATTCCGCCGCTTCGGCACCGTCGCCGCCGCACTTTTTCTCGCCGGGCAAACCGCGGCGCTCCACGGAGCCGTGGCGCTGGATAACGGACTCGTGCGCGCCGATTTTAATTCTCGAGGACTGCTGGCGATCCGGGAAGTCGGGACCCCGGGAGAAGTGCGGTGGTCGCGCGACGAGGTGGCGGTGTTCGTGGGGGATGACGTGGTGGAGAGCGAGTATCTCCAGCCGGTCCTGGAGGCGTCCTCCGCGACGAACCGGGTGTACCGGATGGATTCGGGCCGCTGGACGGTGCGCGTGAACTACGAACTGCAGCCGGGTTGGCGCTTTGTTTCCAAACAGGTCACGGTGAGTGGTTCCGGGGAGCGCGGCTTCCGGGTGCGCCGCTTCGACCTCCTGCGCAATCAACTGGCGCAACTCCCCGGGGATGAACTGCGCCAGCGGGAATTCGCTTTTTTGCGGTACACCAATGCGAGCGGGGACGGTAAGCACGGGGTGTTTGCCACGCTGCAAAACCCTTTCGGCCAGTGGAAACGGCAGGGGACCCAGGTGGCGCTGGGCTATTCACCCGACGTGGTCTGGCCCGCGGGGACCAACGCCTACGTTTCGGATCGTTTGTGCGTAGGACCTTACCACACCGCCGGTCCCTCGCAACCCGCGCACATGGTTCCCGAATGGCGTTTGCAGACGGACAGTCTCGAAGTTGGTCCACGTCTGGATGTGGCGGAAGTGGATGCGGCGATTGCCTGCGTGCGGGAGTTTCTGCTGGTCCGGCCGCACCGTTCCGAACGCGTCATGGTGGGCTGGTGTGTGAACGATTACCAGGTGGACGTCGCCACGCCGACCGGACGCGCGGAATACCAGCGCATCATTGATCAAGCGGCCGCGGTCGGTGCGCGGAACATACTCTTTGCGCCGGCCAATAGCGCCGAGTCTTCGCTGGCGGAAAACCGCGACGCGTGGGGTTGGGAGAATTTGCTCTGGTTCGGCATGGGCCAGAAACTGCGCAAGGGCGAATGGGATCCGGCGAAGGACAAATTGCCGGCCACCGTCCAGCAACTGGTGGATTACGCCCGCACGAAGGATCTCCGCCTCCTGGCTTACGTTTACCCTTCGCTGCCGTTTTTGCAGCAAAAGGAATGGACCAGTTGGGTGCCGAATGGCCAACCGGGCGGGTATCTGGGCGCGGACACCGGCCAACGGAGTTTTCAGGACTGGTTCGTGGGCAAGTTGGTGGACTTTCAAAAGCACACGGGGGCCGGCGGATTCTCCTTCGATCATTGGTGGATCGCCTATGATGAAACCGTCAGCAGCAAATACGCCCAGTGGGACGGTTGCCGCCGGATCCTGGCGGAATTGCGCCGCCAAATTCCGGACGTGGTCGTGGACGGCCGGCAGCAATATCATGGTTTTGGCATTTGGACCTGGCTGGCGGGCACCTACCCGCATCCGCTGGTGACGGACGAGCAACCGGAAAGCTTTCCGGCGTTTCCCGATCTGCACTGGAGCCGTGTCTCGGCCGATCGCCAGCGGCGCGCCGCCTGGCACTACCGGCAGGAGTGTTTTGCGCCGATTGAGATCATCCCGGGCTATATGACCCACCAGACCCCGCGACTCCAGTTGGGCGGCGACTGTCCGCGGGATCGTTTTCGCGCGGCGGACTGGGATTTGCTCGGCTGGAAATATTCCGTCATTTCCGCCATCGCCACCGCGCCGTTTAACCTCGTCATCAACTTTATTCCCGCCCGCGATGAACGGGAGTTTGCGGCGTTCAGCGCCACCGACCAAAAATGGTTTCGCGACTGGTTCGATTGGACGGACAAGAATCTGGACGTCTTGCGCCACCTCAAACCCATTCTCGGACCGCCGCAGGTTGGGTTGGTGGATGGCACGGCCGCCTTTGATAAGGGCCATGGTTTCGTCTTTCTGTTCAATCCCAATTACCGCCGTCTGCCGGTCCACTTCCGGTTGGACGACTCGATCGGCTTGATCGCCGGTGAGCATTTTGAAATTCACCAACTTTACCCAACTGCGGAACAGGGGCGCACCCTGCTACCGCCGGGTCGGCCTGACTGGAAAATGGGAGACCTGGTCAACCTGGAAATGGCCGGTAATGAAGCGATGGTGCTGGAGGTTGTGCCAGCGCCGGCAACTGTCGGGCAACCGCTCCTTTTGGGGAGTGCGGGGAAAGTTGCCTTGCGCGATGGGGTGTTGGAAATCAGCGGAGTGACGGGTGAAACCGGTTCCGGACGGGCGCTCGGGGTCGCGCTACCGGCCGGCCAAGCAATTAGTTCCGTCCAAGTGAATGGCAAAGCGGTCCCGTTCAAACAGACCAACTCATTTGCCAGCCTGAACGTGCGTTTCGCTGGTGTGCGGATGCCTTCCCGGATGCCGATCGGCCGGTATGAGCCTTCATTTGCCGGGGGCGTTTATTCCGCCACCAACACGCTACCCAAGGCACTTTGGGACCAACTCGCCGCGCGGAAACGCCAATGGCCGGTGGACTACACCGCAACCGAGCGGGCCGCGACCTGGCTGAATTCCGACCGCCTCCTGCTGTTCATCAACGTGGCCGAACCCAACGATGAAACAATGACCGGAGTGACGCTCAAGGTAGACGGAGTAGCGGTGCCGGTGGTGCCGGCCTATTCGTCCATCGTGCGCAGTAATCCCAAAAACACATTTGTGGGCTGGTACGCGGATTTGACGGCGCTGACGCCGGATTGCGAACACATCTTTACCGTGGAGTTGCCCAAACTGGCTCCGGGTCTCTTTCAGGGACTGTTTCTGGATACGGTAGAGGCGGGCTACACCGCGGAGCTGAGCGCGGATAATTAGATCCCCGATTTGCCAGCGTGGGAATTCTGCTTGAACCGGAACGGCGGGTTGTCTAGCGTTGCGCCACGTTCGGAATTCGACGGTTGACCAAGATTGGAGTTTTTATGCGCTATTTGCCTGTCCTCCTGCCCGGCCTGGCTTCCGCTGCCATGCTGCTCTCCACCGCCACCTTGTTTGCCGAGCCGGGTCCGCCCAAAAAGGTGGCCTCGGTCGAAGGCATCACGGAATACGATTTCGACAACGGGTTGCGACTGCTGTTGTATCCCGATGACTCGCGCTCCAAATTCACCGTCAACATGACCGTGCTCGTGGGCTCGCGGCATGAGGGCTACGGGGAAACCGGCATGGCGCATTTGTTGGAGCACTTGGTATTCAAAGGCACGCCGCGCCACGCGAACGTGCCCAAATTCCTCCAGGAACATGGCGCGCAGTTCAACGGCAGCACTTCCGATGATCGGACGAATTACTACGAAACCGAACCGGCGGATGAAGGCAACCTGGAATCCGCGCTGGATCTGGAGTCCGACCGGCTGGTGAACAGTTACATCCGGAAATCCGACCTGGACTCCGAAATGACCGTAGTGCGCAACGAATTTGAGCGCGGGGAGAATTCCCCTGCCGGAGTGCTGATGAAGCGCATCAGCTCGGTGGCCTATGATTGGCACAATTACGGCAAGTCCACCATCGGCAACCGGAGCGACATCGAGCGCGTGCCGATCGACAATTTGCAGGCCTTTTACCGCAAGTTTTATCAGCCGGACAATGTGGTGCTGATTGTGGCCGGCAAGTTTAAGGAGGCGAAGGCGCTCGAGTTGGTCCAGAAATATTTCGGGGTGTTGCCCCGGCCCGAACGCAAGCTCTATCCCACCTACACGGAGGAACCTGAGCAGGACGGCGAGCGGTTTGTCACGCTGCGGCGGGTGGGGGATGGCGGCGAGGTGGGGGTGGCGTATCATGAGCCGGCTGGTCCGCACCCGGATTCCGCCGCCCTGGAGATTCTCGGCAGTGTCCTCAGTTCCCAACCCTCCGGGTTGTTGTACAAGGCGCTCGTGGAAACCAAGAAAGCGACCAGCGCCTTTGCCCGGTCGAGTGCCGATCATGATCCCGGCCTGTTTACCACCTCGGCCTCGGTGCGGGACAGCCAGACCCTGGATGAGGTGCGGGATATCCTGTTGGGCACCGTCGAAGGGGTGGCCACGAACGGGGTCTCCGAAGAGGCGGTGAACCGGGCCAAGCAGCAGATTTTAAAGAACCGCGAACGCGCGGCCGCGGACACCGCGCAAATGGGGGTGTCCCTGAGCGAATGGGCGGCGCAGGGTGATTGGCGGCTTTATTTTCTGCACCGGGACCGCATCGAACAGGTGACGCCGGAGCAGGTGAAAACGGTGGCCGCCAAGTATTTGAAGCGGAACAATCGTACCGTGGGTTATTTCCTCCCCACCGAGAAGCCCGAACGGGTGCCGATTCCGCCGACGCCCGAACTCAGCGGGTTGGTGGCCGACTATAAGGGACGCGCGCTGGTGGCTCAGGGGGAAGCGTTCGATCCCACGCCCGAGAACATCGAGGCCCGGGTCAAGCGGATGGATCTGCCGGAAGGCGTCAAGGTCGTGCTCCTGCCCAAAAAGAATCGCGGCGGGGAAGTGCAACTCTCCCTGACGCTGCACTACGGCGATGAAAAGAATCTCAAAGAAGTCGAAGGCGCGGCCGGTTTCCTTTCGGAACTAATGCTGCGGGGCACCAAGAAGCTGAGTTACCAGGAGATGCGGGATGAACTCGACCGTTTGGAAGCGACCCTCGGCGGTGGCGGGGGTGGGGGCGGACGGCGGGGAGGCGGCCGGGGCGGTCGCGGCGGCGGCGGCGGTGGCGCGCTGGGGTCCGTGAGCTTTTCCATTCAGGCCAAACGCGAGACTCTCCCCGCGGTGCTGGAAATCCTGCGTCAGGTCCTCCATGAACCAGCGTTACCGGCGGCGGAATTTGAGGTCATGAAGCGCGGACGCATTGCCGGGTTGGAGCAAAACCGTTCCGAACCCGCCACGCTGGCGGGGCGTTGGTTGAGCCGGACCCTGTCGCCGTATTCGGCGGATGACATCCGGTATGTGCCCACCACAGAGGAAGCCATTGCGCGCCTGGAAGCGGTCAAATACGAGCAGGTCGTGCAGCTCTATCGCGATTATTTGGGATCCGGGGAAGGGGAATTGACCATCATCGGCGATTTCGATCCCGACAAGAGCCTGCCCTTGTTGAAAGACATGCTGGCCGGCTGGAAAGCGCCCAAGCCTTATGCCCGCATCGCCATGCCCCTAACCGATCCGGTGGCGGGCACGCAGCATAAGATCAACACGCCCGACAAGGCGAACGCCACCTACACGGGGGCGCTGCAGTTTGCCATGCGAGATGATGATGCGGATTATCCGGCGACCGTCATGGCTAACTATGTGCTCGGCGGCGGCTCGTTGTCTTCCCGGCTGGCCAACCGCATCCGGCAGCAGGATGGTCTCTCGTACTCGGTGGGTTCCGCCCTGGCGGTTTCCTCGTATGACCAGCGCGCCATGCTCACCATTTCGGCCATCTGCAATCCGCAGAACATTGTGCATGTGGCCAAGGATGTGCAGGAGGAATTGGAGAAGCTATTGCGGGACGGCGTTACGCCCGAGGAGTTGGATAAGGCCAAACAAGGCTATTTGCAGGCCCAAAAGGTGCGCCTGACCACGGATGCCGCGATCGCCGGGTTGCTGGCCGAATACACCCGCACCGGTCGCACGATGACCCATTACGCGGACCAGGAGAAGAAGATCAGTGCGTTGACCAAGGAGCAAGTGGACGCCGCGGCGCGCAAATACTTTGATCCGAAAAAGCTGGTGATTGTCACCGCGGGTGATTTTGAGGCCAAGGCTGCGGAGGCGGCAAAATAGCCCGGCTGGGAAAGGGCTACAGGTTTTATCGGCTAACCAGCAAAGCAAGCACGCCCGGCGAACTCGGCGGGTGTGCTTCCTCGGAGCTCTTATGGCCAGACGAACGACAGAAACTGGGTTCCAAGAACCCCTCCCAGCGGCAGCCTGATTGTTTGGCCCCAAGTAACGGCCATTTTCCCCCAAGAATTTCCGCGCCAGCCCATTGCAAAACGCCACTTTGGCATGATGTTGGGCTTTGGCGGGCGAAATTGAACCAGTTGCCATGCCCAAAGTGTCCCCGTAAACTGTCATTATGTCTGAATCCAATAACAAGCCGACGGTGGTGAAGAAAAAGAAGTGGCTGCGCATCCTCGGCGGGGTCGCGGGCGGGCTCGTGATTTTGCTGCTGATCGGCTATTTCGTGGGGACGAGCAGTGCGTTTTTTAAGAGCGTGATTTTGCCGCGGGTTGGCAATGCCATCGGGTCGGAAGTGACAGTGGCGGAGGCGCAGATCAGCCCGTTCAGTCGGGTCCTTTTGAAGGATTTGAAAGTCCAGCCCCATGGTGGCGAGCCCTTGGTGACCGTGAAGGAAGTGCGGGCGGTGTATGGGCTTTGGGCCATTTTGCACGGTAATCTGCTCGTGGAGGAAGTGAGCGTGGAGACGCCCATGGTGACATTGATCGAGAACGCGGATGGCACCAGCAATCTGGATGCGGTGCTGAAAGCCCTGGCCCAGGGGAGCAAAGCGCCCTCGAAGCAGCCCAGCCAGTCGGGCAAAGCCTTGCAAGTGGATATCAAAAAGGTGGCCATCAATAATGGCACCTTTCGGATGACGAAGAGCTACAAAGGCGGGGGGCGCGATCTCACGGAAATGAGCGGACTCAATTTCCAGGTCAGCGGGCTCAAGAATGGCCAGGCTGGCAAGTTGGAAATCGGGGCCGTCGTGGTCATGGACAAGGCCGCCCAACCCGCCGCGCCGGCTGGCGCCCTGCAAGCGAAGTTGGCGGGGGCTTTTGATATTACCCTGACCCCGGATTTGAAACCCGCCCTGGCGCGCGGCAATACCACCCTGACAGTGGAAAAGGCCAGCGGGTCCCTCGCGGATTTGGGCACGGCGGCGGTGCGGCTGGATTGCGAACTTTCGCCCACGGAATTGAAACAACTGGCGGTGCGGTTGACCCGGGCCGACGCGGTCCTGGGGGAAGTGCGGTTGAGCGGTCCCTTCGACACCGCCAAGTCCGAGGGGAAACTGCGGTTGGAAATTGTCGGAGTGGACAAGCGGGCTTTGAATCTGGCGGGGGCGGCCAGCGGTTTGGACTTTGGGACCACCACGATCAGTGCCACCAATGAAGTGGAGTTCACCAAGGGTGGAGCCCTGATCAACACGCTGGGGCGCTGGAATGTCGCCCACTTCCAGGTATCCCGCCAAAGCCAGACTTCACCCACCCTGGAACTGCAGGGCGATTACTCGATTGCGGTGGATCGGGCCGCCTCGTCCGTTGTCGTAAGGACTTTGAATCTCGCCGGCACGCAGAACGCGCGTCAGCTTCTGCAGGCGGGGCTTTCGAGTCCCATGACTTTGGGTTGGGGGGGCAACACCAGTGCGGTGGGAGATGCGGCACTCAATTTGGTGGTGACAAACTTTGCCCTGGCGGATTGGGCGGCGTTCACGGGCTCCAATGCGCCCACGGCCGTGGCGAATGTGACGGTGAAATTGCTCGCCCAAAAAGCCGGCAGGCAACTCGGATTCGAGGTGGATACGCGTATCGACCAGATCGCGACCGGCCCGATGGGCGCCCGGGTGAAGCAGGGGGATATGCGCATCCAGGCGAAGGGCAGTCTCGGCGAGTTCCAACATGCCAAGTTGGACAATTACCAACTGGAGTTGACCCGCAATGGCCAATCGGCGCTGAAAGTATCCGGGAGTGGTTCCTTCGAAGCCCAGACCCAGGACGCCGATCTCCAGTTCCAATTGCAAGCCGCGCTCGCCGCGCTCCTGGATTCTCCCGCCACCCGCGGCACTAATGGGGCGCTGGACTTCCAAGGCCGTTTGACCACGCAAAAGAAACAGGCGACCCTGACCGCCAAGCTGGTTTTGCCGCCCACCGCGCGCGCGAAGAACGAGTTGCAACTGGCCGGCAAGGTGGACTATTCCGTTCCCGCCGCCATCACCGGGGATGTGAAATTCACGGCAGAGGCCCTTGATGTGAGTCACTACTTTGAGTTGATCACCGGAGCCAAGAGCGCGTTGACGAATCGGCCGCCCGCGGAGGCGGTGGTTGCAAAAGCGTCCGCCCCCGCCAAGGAACCGGATGCTGTCACGTTGCCGGTGAAGAATTTCACGCTGGATCTGAGCATCGGGCATTTATTTCTGGAGGAGGTGGACATCGCCAACTGGAAGACCACCGTGCTACTGGACGGCAGTCATGTGCAGGTCAAGCCCTGCGAATTGACACTGAATCAGGCGCCGGTGGGCGCCGGGGTGGATCTGGACCTGAGCGTGCCGGGCTACAAGTATGACATTACCTTCAAGGCCACGGCGGTTCCGCTGGCACCCCTGGTGAATTCCTTCGTGCCCGACCGCAAGGGGCAGTTGTCGGGCGCGGCGACGGTGGCGACGCATCTGCAAGGCGCGGGAGTCACGCCCGCCGGTTGGGAGAGTCATTTGGGCGCGGACTTGAGTTTGCAGGCCACGAACCTGAATTTGTCGGTTGCGAACGTACGTTCACCGCTGCTGAATTCCGTGATCAATGTCGTGGTAAGCATCCCGGACCTCATTCGCAATCCCCTCGGGACCGTGGACAACATCATCGGCGGGATCATCGGACGGACCGGTGGCACCAAGGGTGGTTGGGCGGATCAATTGACGGCCACACCGATTGATGTCCTTTCCTTACAAGCCCGGGTCGCGAATGGAAAGGTCCAGTTGCAGCCGGCCGAGATTCGCAGCGCGATTTTTCAGGTGCTCGCCAAGGGAGACATTACCCTGGCGGAGATCCTGAACGATTCGGCCATCCAAATTCCCGTCCAGGTGGCCCTGGCACCGGGACCGGCGGGAAAAATCGGTTTGGCGAACGCCGTCACTGTCACCAACACCGCGTATGTCAGCCTGCCAGATTTCGTCACCATGAAAGGAACCTTGGGCAAACCCAAGACGGATCTCGACAAACTCGCGATTCTGAAACTCGCCGCCAAGGTGGGTGGGGGCATGACCAAGGAGATTGGTGGGGCGGGAGTGGATAAGGTTGGCTCTCTGCTGAACGCGGCGGGCGATCTGTTTGGTGGGAGCAAAGCCAAGCCGGATGCGGGTGCCACGAATGCGCCGGTGCCCAACACCAGTACAAATGCCAGCACCAATGCCACGCCGGTCGGTAAATTGTTTGATCTGTTCAAGAAGCCGAAATGAGGTTTGGGTAAGGCGGGGGTGGGCGAGAAGCGAGCATAAGGCGGGGGGCACGATTCCCGCCGCCTTCGAGAGGGGGAGATTATGCTGGGTGGTGAACTCTCCGGGTTCCAAAGAACCGCCCGCCATTCCGGCGTGCCCTGTATAGCCTCCGAGCGAAGCGACACCCCCGGTATAATCAGCCGATTCCGAAATTGCCCGTCGACCATCGCTGTCCGGCCTGATGAAGCAAATAAACATCATCAAACACACAGATAAGGAAAGGGCATCCGCCAACCAACTTGATTAGACCAATCCTCCGTGCGCCCTAAAACACCCACCACGGATTCAGTGCAATTTTCATTTTCCATTCACTCCCAATTTTATGACACCTGAACGGGAGCGAGGGGGTTCGTTTCAGGGCGCCTTGTTTCCCCTTGGATTGTTCGGGACACTTACAGTTTTCTGCTGGCCGACGGCCATGGTTATGGTGGTATAACTAACAGGCACACCGTTGATAGTTTTCTGACGCGCAGCCGTAGAGACCCCGTCAACCTGTAGGGCAGCGTACGATCCCGGAAAACAAGCTTCCCACATTAAATCCTGGGTTCCTGAACGATGGACAAGAGTGGTTTTATTGTTATTGTTTTCATGCTTTACTTGCACCTTATGCGAGCCCACCGGGATGCCATCCAGCCGAACCCAGGTAACGTCTGAAGTGAGACGACCCAAAGTCGCCACTGCGTGCCTGGGGGCGTCCGGCTCTATTCCCATCATGCCGGTGGCGATGAATCCTATGGACGTCATTGAGACTTCTGGATAGTTATAATGAGAATCCATGATGCATTTCAGCCAATACCAGCCACGGTCATTTTGTCCGTATTTATAAAAAGATTCCGGCAAGTAGGTAAAAGATTCAAAATTATAATTTGTTCGGCAGGACAAATAGTTATTATGTATTCTATCAAGTAATGCATTGGCTCTCGCGCCTGGTTCTGCGATGCATTTGGTCGCTTGGAACATGAAGGTTTCTTTGCTCCACTGATTAAATTCGGTAAACCATCGGTCAAGACCTATGCTCCGACCGGAATAATAACAGTTTTCACCGGCCTTCCACCAATCCTTGTCGTAGTGTGCCTTGACATTCTTCGCCTTTTCTTGGTAAGTATTCGCCTCCCGGGTTTTCCCCATGGCCGTCAACAGTTTTGCGTACGCATTATAAGCCGCCCAGGTAGCAGAGATATTATCTCCGCCGACACCGTAGCCATGCGCGGATCCTTCGCAATATGACCCATTGGGGCCTTGAATATCATTAAAATGTCCCTCGCCAATTCCATCATTGTTATCGTCGATTAACCCGATACACTTGTTCAGCGAGAATTCATAGAAGTCCGTCAGGGCAGTGTCCTTTATCCAGCTCTCGTCGCCACTCCAGCGATAGAGGGTATATGCCTTTTCAACCAATTCAGGCATTCCGGGTATCATGCGAATAAAAACCGTGTCGCTCTGATAATCTCCACCGCCACAAGGATATATGCCGCCGGAGAAATTTACTTCCCAAATCGTAAAATATCCCCGTGTCGCTGTTTGTAAGCGGGCGAATGTCTTCCACATGGTTAGAGTTTCATTATTAAGCCCCAACAAAGCCGCGCCTTCGCATTGATGGCAGGCATCCCTTATGCAAAAGCAATCTCTGTCGGCATAGGCGGCCCGGAAACATGGAATATTGTTCGATTGACCTGTTACAACCCAGCTTAATGCCTTGCTTTTATTCCAATTGAACGCATCAACAAGATATTGACTTGACGAAGTAAGGGTTAAATCGCTCGTTGCCGAATGAGCCATAGTCGCAAACATGAAACTTGCGGCGAATAGATAACCGAGTGTATTCAAATGAGTTCTTTCGTTATTGGAATTTTGTTTCGCGGTTGGCTCATCCAAGAGCACGCAATCTTCTTATGGTTGAAAGATGTGGTCGCGCAACTGTAGCACAATTTGCGGGTAAATATCTAACGATGCAGGCCTTTTCGCAAGTTTTTTTGGGGAACGATTTGCGGACATTTTTAGACGCGCCTATACGAAGGGTCCAAGCGAGTCCGTTACGCCTGGCGACCGACTCCGCCGCTCGCTGGCCCCACGAATCGAACGGCGCGTAAAACGTAAAACGCGTCAAACCACAGTATGGTTCGCTTTTGATTGCCGCAATGGGTTGCTCCAATCGACGATAGGATGGCGAGCGCGATTTGTGGCCTGCCCAAGTCTCTGATGCTGACCGGTGCCCCTGTGAGCTGGAATCGTTCCGGTTAGCTTCCCGGTTACCTTCGTCTGCTTATTTGAAGTTCTTGCAAAATCCCGTGCTAAAAACCAACCGGCGGCTGGCCCGGCCTGCTGGAGAGAAAGCAGCCAGAGCCGCCAGTCGTGGCTTGCGCCCGCCCGGCAGCGTTTTCCTTGCTCCGGGCGGCTCGCGCTTTGACATAATTTCCCCTTCGCGCCTCCGCCTACCACCTGAGTGGGGCGGTGGGTTTCGCCTGTTTAAGCGCCTGGCGAATCTGGTACACTTGTGCCCATGACAATCGCGAAACTGGGTTTTTGCTGGTTTGTGGTTGGGATGCTGTCCGCGGCCGGTGGGGCGGAGACCATTCCTGATGCTCCTTTCTGGCAGGATGTCGCGGTGCGCATCCGCCATGCTCCGGAACTCACCAACGCGGCCTTCAAGCAGGTTTGCGTGGATAAAGAAGGCACGGTTTACGTGCTGACCGACAAGGGGGTAGCCCGGATTTATGACGGGGATATTCTGGCGCTGGACCGCAGCTACCGACCGCTCACCGGCAAGGTCCCGAAAGAAATTGCCCTGACCCCGCAGGGCGATCTGGCGTACCGGTTTGACGATGGTTGGTTATCGAATGGCGCCGATGGCGCGCTGAAGCCCGACCCCGGCGCGGGTTGGTCAAACCAGTCGCCACCCCTGAAAGCCCAGCCGGGCATGCCGTGGTCCGAATTGACGGCCCGGGCGAAAGTTCCAGACGGGGTTTGGTATGGTTCCACCCGCGGCGCATTTTTCGAGCGACAGGGGACCAACTCCCCTTACGCCACGCCAGCGGCCCCGGGAATTGCGCCGCCGTACTTTCGCTATTACGCTGGCAAACGCTGGTTGCGCGACGATCACGTGGTCGGGTTGAGTGTGGACCGGGAGGGGCAGGTTTGGGTGCTGACGCAAACGGGCCTCAACAAGATCGAGTTCCGCCAAACCACGCTGGCCGCCAAGGCCGAATGGTTTCACCGCAAAATCCGGACGCGGAACATTCGATATGGACTGACCGCCGAGCGCCGGATGTTGGTGCCCGGCGACATCACTTCGAGCGAGATGATCGACACCGATAACGATGGCGGTTGGACGAGCTATTATATCGGATCACTGGGCGCCCGGTACGCGGTAACCCATGAAGAGGAAATCCGGGCGCAGGCCTGGCAGTCCTTCGCCGCGCTGGAGCGCCTGCAGAGCATCCATACCAACACGGGCTTTCCCGCGCGGACTATGGAGCGCAAGGGCTTCAAGTTCTCGGATCCCGACCGGTGGCGCGACGCCCCCGATCCCGGCTGGGAATGGAAAGGGCATACCAGCAGCGATGAGATCTGCTCCCAGACCTATGCGCACGCGGTGATGTGGGAGTTGGTGGCGACCAACGCCGCCGAACGCGCCCGGATCGCGACCAACTACGTGCGAATCGTGGACCACATCCTGGCCCATGACCTCTATTTGGTGGACGTGGACGGCAAGCCGACTCTCTGGGGACGTTGGAATCCCGCCTACGTGAATTGGTTTCCGCCGACGATCCACGATCGGCAGCTCAACAGCGCCGAACTCACGGCGAGCCTGCAGCTCGCCTATGCGATGACCGGCCAGGCGCGTTACCGGGACAAAGCATTCGAAATGTTCACGAAATACGGCTACCTTACCAATATTATCAGCTCGCTGCGACTCATCGGTCCCACCGTCGGATTTGTGCACGAAGGAAACGACATGGGTAACGAATGGAATCACAGTGATGACGAACTGGCTTTCTTCACGTATTGGCCGCTCGTCCGTTTCGCTTTCACCGATGAACTGCGCGCCCAATACTTAACCGTGGTGCGGGAGCATCTGGAGATTGAAAGTCCGGAGCGCTATCCCATTTGGAACTTCATCGCGGCCGCCTGTGGAGTGAAGGAGGTGGACGCCGCCGGCTCCGTTTGGACCCTGCGCGGCACTCCCCGCGACACCATCGCCTGGCGGGTGCAAAACTCCCAGCGACAGGATGTGACGAAGTTGCCGGCAAATTTCAGGGGGCGTGAGCTGATGGAATTGCTCCCGCCCGGTGAGCGGCTCATGGCCCGCATCAACACCCAGCCCTTCATCCTCGATCAGGGCGACGACACCACGGAATTTCCGGGCGATGAGTATTTGCTGGGGTACTGGCTGGGCCGGTATGTAGGGGCGATCACCGGGCCGTGAACGAGCGGCGCGCGCAGCGCCTGGTGCATCCACAGCATTGGAAGCAGTTTCCCGCATTGCCAAGGTTGAAGAACCGGTTTTGGCTTCCGGGAAAAACGGTGCTACAATGCGGGATAATTATACAAATTCGATACCGGTCGGTGTCGTTTCAGTGGAGCTGGGGTCAGGTTGCTCCCGTTATTGCCAATGAATTGGAGTCTGGAAATCAGTTTTTTGCCCATTGTGGGGCGGGAGTTGCGGCGGCTGGCGCGGCGGTCGTTGACCTATCGGGTTCGCACGGCGGCGGCGGTGGGGGCGGCGATCATCAGTCTCGGGGTGGTGGCGGTGAATGTGTCCTCCGGGGGCACGCCGGTGACTTTGGGGCGCGCCTTGTTCGTGCCGCTGGCGTTGCTCGCGTTCGGCTTCAGCCTCATGACCGGGCCGGTTTTGACGGGAGATTGCCTGAGCGAAGAGAAGCGGGCGGGGACGATGGGGTTGTTGTTCCTTACCAATCTCAACGGATTTCATGTGGTCACCGGCAAGTTGGTCGCCATGGCGCTGCCGGCGGTGCATTGCCTGCTGGCCATCCTGCCCATCCTGGCGATTTCCTTTTTCATGGGCGGAGTGACCGGCGGGGAGTTTTTGCGGACGGCGGTGGTCTTGGGCGGCACGCTGCTGCTTTCTTTGGCGGGGGGGATGCTGGCCTCGTCGCTGTGTCACGATGGCCGGAAGGCGCTGGCGGGAGCGGTGCTGGCCCTGCTGGGATTGACCATTGGTTTGCCGGGCCTAGCCTTGTTTTTCGCCGGTGGAGTGATGCCGGCCCACTCCTGGATATTGACGGCCAGTCCGGCGTATGCGGTTTGGTTGGTGCCGGAAGCGCATTATGTCGGTCATGGCGGCGAGTTTTGGGCCACAATGGTGGTGCACCAGATTTTGATCTGGACGGCTTTTTTGCTGGCAGGGTTTTTGCTGTCGCGCAGTTGGCAGGATGCTCCGACGGTGTTGCCGGCGGTACCGGGATGGTCGCGACGGCCGTGGTGGGACTGGCGGCGGCCCATGACCCGGGCCCGGCGGGAACGGTTGCTGGCGAAAAACCCGATTCTCTGGCTGGCGGCCCGTAGCGGGAGCGGGAACGGCGGCATCTGGCTATTTTTAGTGGGCACCTTGGGCGTGTGGTTGGGAGGGGCCTATGGAATGCACCAGAAGTGGCTGAACGCTTTCAGCGTTTTCTTTGTGATGTACGCGCTCCATGCAGTGTTGAAACTATGGATCGGCTGGGAGGCGGGACGCCGATTTGCGGATGATCGCGGAAGTGGGGCGCTCGAACTGCTGCTGTGCACCCCGTTGGACGAGGCATTCCTTTTGCAGGGATGGTTGACCTACCTCAAGCGCCGCTTCCTCGCGCCGATCCTCGGCTTGTTACTGGTGGACATACTGCTGGTGAATGCCGGCATCGGGGCCAGTGGATGGTGGGGCGGGGAAGGGGCTTGGGGGGTGACTTTCACGGCCGGGATGGGGCTTTTCCTCGCGGATACTTACGCGCTTTGCTGGGTGGGATTGTGGCAGGGTTTGACGGCTCGCAATCCCATGCGGGCCACCTTGAACACCCTGCTTTATGTGCTGCTGCTGCCGATGCTGATCTGCGCGGGCGTGTTTGCCCTGGTGGGATTTTTGGCGGCCGGCTATGGGCTGCCGCTGGGCGCGTTGACCGCGACCTGGTTTGCGGTCGGCTACCTCACGGATGCGGTGCTGTGTGGCCGGGCGATGACTTTGCTGGAGGAACGCTTCCGGGTGTCCGCGATCTACGGCCTGGATTTTCAATTCCAACCTGCCGGGGAGTTGGAATCACCGGCGATTGTGGATCGAGTCGGTTCGGGATCAGCGCCCGATCCACAAGTGGAATAGCCGCACGATTTCCGTGTGGGCAAAGATCCAGATGAGGGCTGCCAGCGCGATATAGGGGCCGTAGGGAATCTGCGTAGACCGCGATTGCCGACGGACCGCGATGATGGTGATCCCGATAATGGAACCCAAAACTGAACTGGCGAAGAGGGAAAACACCACTCCCGGCCAGCCCAGGAAAGCCCCGATACCAGCCATGAACTTGGCATCGCCGAGCCCCATTGCCTCCCGCGGCAGGTAAAGTTTTGAGGTGGTGACTTCCAGGTAAGGGACGTTCTCGGGTTCAAATTCTTCTTCGTTGATGTACAGCTTTGAGGGGCTGAGCAGGATTTCCACGTCCAGATAGCAGCGGTCGAACAACTCCGCCCGTTCCGCCCGCAGTTTAACGACGTCGGAATCCCGATAAAAAACCTCCTCGTAGGGGATCTGGCGATCATCCAAAACCAGGGCGGTTTCACTGAAGATGACCCGGCTGGCGGGGGGCAGGGGGATGACTTCGCGGCCGAAAGCCCATTTACCCGCGCGTAACACGCCATAGACCAACCCACCCCCGAAGAGCGCGCCGATAAAGCTTTGTTGGAGCGAGTCCGCCAGAGAAGTCACCTGATGCAACCGGGGAACGAGAAACGAAGCCAAAAGACCTGCCCCGACGCCGCCAAGGGTGATTTCATCGGGAATGATCAGGTGCTCGAGATCGATGAAGGTGGCGACGATCAGCCCGGCGATCAGAATGCAATCCACGAAGGCGACCGCCGCGGAATCGTGACCGGAACACAGCCAACTGCCCAGGAAGAGCACGCCGGTGAGCAATTCCACCAAAAAGTAGCGGATGGAGAAGGGGGCCCCACAGTTCGCGCAGCGGCCCCGCAGGTAAAGCCAGGTGGCCAGCGGCAGATTGAGAAACCAAGGGATGCCGTACCGGCAATGCGGACAGTGGGAGGGCGGAAAAACCACGCTTTCCCCGAGCGGCATGCGGTGAATGCAAACGTTGAGGAAGCTGCCCACCACCGTGCCAAAAACAAAAAAAACCACCGACCAGAAATGAAACGGGACACGGGCCCAGGTGTCGGGGTCGAAGTAGGCGCTAAACGCCATAGATATTCCTTTCCAAGGCCGCGCGCATGATGGCCCGCGGTGCCGGTTGACCAGTCCAGATTTCCAAGGCGTCAGCGCCCTGGTGCAGGAGCATGCCCAGTCCGTTGGCGGTCCGACAGCCTGCGGCTTGGGCGGCCCGCAGCAAGGGGGTTTCGGCCGGGCGGTAAATCATGTCGTAAACCGCACCCGTCTGGGTCAGTCGGAAATCCGCGCCCTCCAGCGGCGATCTATCGCCGGGTTTGAGGCCGTAAGAGGTGGCATTGATCACCAAATCCACGGTTTCCGTCGGATACCCCACCTGGACTCGCAGGCCTGGGTGACGCGTCTGAATCTCCGACGCCAGTTCGGTGGCTTTGGTAATGGTGCGATTCACCAGGTAGAGGCAGGCGACGTTTTCCGACGCCAGTTTCAAGGCCGCCGCCCGGCCGGCGCCGCCGGCACCGAGGAGCAGCACCCGGGCGCCTGCCAGGGCGATGCCCAGATCCTCGCGGAGCGAGGTGGCGAGGGCGCCGGCGTCCGTATTGAACCCGTGACTGCGCACGGACTCCGGGAGCGCGTCGGCGAAGGCGGCCAAAGGCCGCCAGATGCCGGCTTCATCCCGGCCTTCAAAGCGGATGGTGTTGACCGCGCCCCAAATCCGCGCCGACTCGTCCAGCACATCCACCAATTCCAGAGCCAGCAGTTTGTGGGGAACGGTGAGATTGAGGCCAATAAATCGCATGGCCCGGGCGCCCTCCAGCGCGGTCGCCAGTTGTTCCGGTCGGACATCGAAAGCCAGATAGCGCCAGTCCAAGCCGAGGGCGGCGAGACCGGCGTTTTGCATGGCCGGCGACGCCGAATGGCGGATGGGATGCCCCCAGACCGCGCAATAGCGCGTGGCGGCATTCAGCGGTGGCATGGTCCCGGTGGACATGCGTTGGTTATAAGGCCGGAAAATTGAAGTTCAAAGGGCAAATTGTCGCCCGCCCGGTACGCCCGGGGCGGAGCGCAGCGGCAAAAGCAAAAAACTTGAAATTTTTTGTAATCAATGATTCGCTAATCTTCTTACCTAGGTGAAGGGCCGTGCCAGGCAGTTCTGAATTCAGTGTCCTATGAAACAGAAATTAATATGGTTTCGAAGTTTTGCCATCAGCGCTCTCATTTGCGGATGCTTTTGGATGGGCGAGGGCGCCGCGGCGGCCGGCACTGCTTTGAGGTTTGATGGCACCAATGCGTTCGCGCAAATCACCGCGGGCGCCGCGTTCAACTCCTTTCCACTCACCGTTACGGCCTGGGTCCGCACCACCAATCAGGACACTTTCATCCGGGGCATTGCCAGCCATTACAAATCCTCCTCCCTCAACGGTTGGTCGGTTTACCTTTACAATGGGCACGTGCGCGCGTGGTATTTTCGGGATCCTTCCGATTATGTCTGGGATGGCGGTCAGGGCTTGGACGGGGGGCTGATTGCCGATGGCGCCTGGCATCACGTGGCGTTCGTGGTGGATGGCAATGGAGCGCGGGTGGTGGTGGATGGCGGCCAGCGGGATGCCCGCGGGTGGACCCGCTCACCGGGAGTTTCGACATCGACCGAACCCCTGCTGATCGGTCGTTTGGATAATTTTGTTCCATCCTTCCGGGGCGAAATCGATGAGGTTTCCATTTGGAGCGAGGCGCTGAGCTTGGATGCGCTGAATTATATGAAGCACCGGGTGCTTTCGGGCCAGGAAGCCGGGTTGCTGTCGTTGTGGCATTTGGACGACGGGTTGGGGAATGTCGCCCGGGATGCGGTGAACAATGCCCACCCGCTCAGTCTCGCGGGAACACCGCCCTGGATCCCCTCCACTGCACCCGTCGTGCTGGCGCCGGTGGCGGGCACGGCCCTCAAATGCAATGGAATCTCCGATCAGATCGATATTCCGCATCAAGACGCCCAGAATTCGCTTCCGATCACGCTGATGACGTGGATCAAGACCAGCCAAGCCGTTGGTGCCTATCCCGGCATCATGACCAAATACCAGGGAGGAGTCGGAGCCGGTTGGGCGCTGGCCTTGAACGCGGGACGACTCGCGCCGTGGTATTACGCGGATTTGACGGACTATGTGGAGCCCGGTTTTTCCAGCGCGAGCGACCGGTTTGTCGCGGATGGCCAGTGGCATCATGTGGCCTTCGTGGTGGATACCACCTCCGGTCGCACGTTCATCGATGGTCAGTTGGTGAACACCCAACCTTGGAATAATAATCCCGGGCCAACCATGACTTTGACTGATGTGCGCCTGGGCACTTATGTGGGGGGAAGCGGGCAATTTTTCAATGGGCAACTGGACCACGCGTCCATTTGGAATACCGCCCTGACGCCCGCCCAGATCAACCAGTATGCGCATTTACCCCTGACTGGCACCGAGCCAGGGTTGGTATCCGCCTATGAATTTGATGAAGCCGGTGGAAATGTAGCCACGGATTTGGCGGGATTGTCCGATGGCACTGCCAGCGGGGTGTTGACCCGGACGGGATCGCTCGCCCGCATTGGGGACGGCAGCCAGTATTTGCTGGGTTCCCTCGACTACGCGGCTTACGGGCGGCTGTGGTCGATTCAGAACAGTCCCGCTTACAGTTCCTTTCCGGTGCCCGCGCAGGCGACGCTCCGGCGTTTTTACGACTACGGCGATGCCCCTGCGCCTCTGGGGGTGACCGCCACGCTGGCCGCGACGGTGCAGGATGCCGGGAGTGTTGCGGTGCCCTTGCAAACACCCGCGGCGTTGGTGAATGCGCTGACCCTGAGCGCATACAATGCCTCCGCACCGCCAAATCCGGGTGCTGTGGTGACCTTCTCGACCGTGTTGAATGTGACGCCGGCGAACCAGTTGCAATCCGTGAGCGATCGCTATTCCGCGAGCGTGGTCTTTTCGCACCTGCCCGATGGTGGCACGATGGTAACCGACGAGGAAAATGACTTGACGCTGAGCACTTGGTTGCATTTTAACGGACATCTGTTTTTCGACAGCAACGACACCACCTTCACCTCCGTGGGAAACAATCCGGCGCGAGGCAACAACGACATCGGCGGTTTCGACACCCAACTTGCGGTCAATGCGAATTCCGGCACCCTGGTAGCCAATCCCGCCTACCACTATGGCAACGGCACGACTTTGGTGGCGGTGCTGGGGGACGATGGGAATGCCACGGAATTGCTGCCCGGCATCAGCTTGTTCGGGCCAATCCCAGATGTGGATTGCAGCCAGAACATCTGCTATATCCGCACCAATGTGGTCATGGCGCGCGGGGTGGGGATCCACGGGACCGTACAACTGCAATTGCCCCTGGGTCTGGCGGTGGCCAACGGTGTAACGAATCATGTGGCCACCAATCAAATCACTTTTTTCAACCAGACTTTGGATGCCAGTCTGCATCCGCAGTCGGCCGAACTGGTCATGGCGGGACCCCTTTGGGCGATTGAGGAAACCAAGCCCTTTTGGGTTGGCGCCTCCTCGCTGCATTGGGTGGTGAACGGCGGCCAGATTCTGTTGCCAGGGCCCAATCCGCTGTATTTTGCCCGCCAAAGTGAGGATGACTTTCTGGATGGGGTGCGCACCACCCTCACGGATCCCAGCTCGGCGACGCGGGTTTCCAACGACGGTTACTACCGCAATCTCAGCCTGGCGGCCGGCGCCTCCGTCGTGGTGACGGCTGACACCAACGGCGTGGCGCAACTGACCACGCAAGTGGCCTTGAATCCCCCGGAATTGCGTCCGCATTTCCCGTATGCGGGCCGGGTCTCCGGGAACCAGATCACTGTGGGAGCGGGGGCCTTTTTGAGCATCCTGAATGATAAGATTGACCCCAGTGCCAGCAGTTTGCCGGTGGTGGGAGCGGTGCCGGTGGTCTATTCGCAGGATTGTGGCGACACCAATTGCAGCGGGGCAACCATCGGGAAGACCTCACTGGCATTCACCTCGGACAGCGGAAGTTTGCAATTCACTCCGGAAGGCGGATTGCTAGGATTTGGAGCGATCCCGCCCGCCGGACTGAAGTGGGGATTCGCCGGCGGGACCAGCTATGCCCAGGAAACCAGTCCCGTGAGTGCCGGCGTGTACCGGATGCCAGGAACCTTCGTTCTGGGGGGGCAGTTTGCTCTGCCACCGGAGGAACAGGCTCCCGCAATGCTTTTCACCGGGGTGGGTAATGCGACAACGCCCGATTTACGCGAAAGTCCGGATCATCCGGCCGACTACGCGAACGGCCAGGCGAATTACGCGGGCTTGAATTTCCGCCGTCCCGCCACCGGCCGGAGTTACCTCGCCGGCGTCCAAATCGACTCGTATCCGCTAACCGATCGGGCCAAGTATTATGTCCGGTATGGCGGGGTCAGTGGCATTCATGAAGCCGCCTCCTTTCCGCCGAACCTTACGCTGTATGGCTATAAATTCACCTTCACCAGCTATCGCCTCTCCTTTTTGGACAGCCAGACCCACGAGTCCCGGACTGATGGCAGCGTGAAACTGCCGTATCCGGCGGACTTTACCCAGAATTTTGAGCGCATGCAGTTCTTTTGCCGGGGAGGGCTGGATTCCGCCCGCGTGCCTGCGAATAGCCCCCCCGACCACATGGCCTACTGGAACACGGACATCGTTCCGCAGACCATTGATTTCCGTCCGCTGGCCACCGAAGTGTGCGACACGGCGACCCGCTTTTTGGTGCTGGGCGTCGAAACCAAACTGCCGTTTATCCCGCAGGCCTTCCATGCCCTCCTGGGTTTCCAGGCGGATGGCAACCTGACGACGGCGGCAATGGCGTTGCAAGGCTGCAATTCGCGGTTCGCGCCGCCACCCGCTTTGAACCTCCAAGGGCCGGGCAACAGCACCTTTACACTGGCCACATCGGGGGATTCGTATTTTAACAATTATGCCAGCCCGCACCGGCCCGATGAAGGCTTTTACAATATCGCCGGCAAAATCAAAACGCCCTTTTTCGGGGAAGTGAAGGTGCATTTGCATGTGCGGCCCACCGGGACCAACTCGTCCGAAGTCTATGTCATGGGCGGCTGGCCGAAAGCCGACGGCTCAGGGCTCAACCTGGGCTGGCGCGACAGCAATAATTACGACTTTTTCACCGGGGCCAAATTTGATCTGAACCATGACGGTTTTCCCCAGACCCTGGCGAATGTAGACGCCTACCGGAATTCCAAAACAGAGGATTACCACCCACGGGCGCAGCGCGATTGGATCGAAGTGGCGAAGTTTGATTACGCGCTTTCCTGGAGTCCGTTGTTGCACAAATTTACCGGTTTACATAAGGACACCGCCTACCTGCCGGTGATTGATGTCGATAGCAACTTGAAGGAACTGACCCCGGGCAAGGTGGATTTTGATTTTGCCCAGGATATCACCCTGGCCCTGCCGCGGATCAAAGTGTTGGATTTTGTGAATGATGCCGTGGATGAGGCATTTTCACCGATCAACTCGCTGACGGACGCCTTGCACAAGGCTATTTCGAAAGATCTGGATACTTCCGGCGCCAGCAGCGGTTTCCAGAGTTTGCAAGCCGTGCTGCGGGAGGATGCCGGACCTTTCTTCCGCCCGTTGCTGGCGGATCCCGCCGGCCCCTTGTTGTCTTCCTCCGGACCGGGGGGATCCGTCGTGGACCAAATTTACAATCAATTGGCGACCGCCTACAAAAACGATCCGGGCGGTTTTCAAGCCAAGGTGAGTGGCATTGTCACCGATCCCGTCAACGGTTTGGGGAGTGCCATCAGCACCGTTAACGGGGCCATCGGCCAGGTCAACGGGGTGCTCGGGAAAATTCAGCATACCTATTCCGATGTCGACGACACGATCGGACTGTTTCTGCGCGTGGTGGAAAAGGACGCGCAGGGGGATCGGCATGTCATCAGCACCCTGGTGAAAAAGCTGGTCGAGGACCAATTGCCGGAGTTGGGATTGATTGGAGATATTGCCGATCAGGCGGCGGCGGACCTGACGGCGGAGTTGGAACCTACGCTCGCCCAGATTGAGTTGGAACTCAAAGATCTGCGTTCGCAGTTCGCGGAGGTGAAGGCCACCTTGAATTCCGCCACGGGCGACCTGCCGCGGGCGTTGGATGATGTCGTGCACAACACGGTCAATGTGCAGCCGTTCCTGCAGGCGGCAGGGAGCGCGGTGGCTGATCTGTGCGCCACTTCCGTGACGCCGACGGGGGATTACTTCACGGCCAATCCCATCGCTGCCAAAGACGCCATTCGCGAACGTCTCACGATGGCTTTCCTGGGGTCGCCCATCGTGGGGAGCTATCAGAAGGATTTTCGGCAATTCTTTGGCGAGGGCAGCTCTTTGCTGGATCAACTGCTGGATGTGCTCTTTGATCAAATCAATCGGGCCATTCGCGATGGCATTGAGAAGCAGGTGGGACAAGGCAATGACGGGGTGCTTCAGGCGCTGAAGGGCATTGGCCAAATGACGAAATCGCTGGCCTCGGCCAAAATCCGCGGCGCCCCGACTTTTGAGGGTGATTCCCTCCGGCGCATCCACCTGGATGGGAACATTCAGGTGAATTTGCCGGACGCCATGACCTTTCAGGCCTACCTGGACATCAAGGAACTGGATTCGGCGTCCACGCCATTGGATTGCATTCCCCCGGGAGCCCCCGCGGCGGAAGTCACCTTGGGGGCCAAGGACATCCCGCTGAACTGGGCGGGAGTCAGTGGTGGCGGTCCGCCCCTCAAACTCACCATTGAAGCCCGCTGGACTCTCCAAAGCGGCGCGGTGCTGGGGGTCGGCGGCTTGATCGACATCAAGGGCAAGGCCGACTTCAAGGGGTGCAGTATCAAGGAAGTGGGGGCCACATTTTCCATCGGGGAAATCGAGAATTATCTGGCCGCCAAAGTGGCGGGCAGCGTGGTGGTCTTTGGCGTGCCGGTGGATGTGCACGCGGGAATTTTTGCGGGCCACGCGTGCGACCTGAATACCTTGAAATTTGTGGATCCGGAGGTGGGCGATGTGCTGGGTAATCCGGTGAGTTTCACGGGTATTTACATTGAATATGGCGGCGGGTTGTCGCTCTCAGAAATATTATTTGGCATCTCCAGCTGCCTATTGGATATCGAAGCCGAGGTGACGTGCGCCACATACTATGAAGGCGGGGCGCACACGGGAAAAATCGGTTTCCGCCAGAAGGATTCGATTGATCTATCCCTGTTGTGTCTGCTGAGCGGCCACGTGGAAACGACGATGGGAGTCGCGGCCGGCATCGGTCCGGGCGGTCCGGAATTGGATTTCAGTGGGTCCGCCGAGGTTTGCGGTTCCATCGGTTATTGTCCCTTCTGCGTCTCCGGTTGCAAGGGGATCTCAATCCGGGGGGTGGTGACGGATGGTGGTTTGGACTTTCACATTGATTACTGATGCAAACGAAAAACTTGAGGCAAGGGAGGGCCCGGTTCGGGGCGGCTTGGTGGTCCGGATGTTTCCTGGCCGCGATCCTCCTGCTGCCGGGAACCGGATTGGCCCAGAATCTCTTCAGCAACCTGGTGTTTTCGGTGGGGACGACCATCCGCGACAACACGGGCCGCGATTGGTCTTACGTATTGGTGGGCTCGCCGCAGCCCGGCCTGTTGGCAGGCCGCCGCTTCGCTGTTTACGGCAAATCCGGGCGCCCGGCCGATGCCGGGGCGTTTACGCAACACGGTCAGATTTATCCAGCGGGCGATGCGGCGACGGCGGATGCATTGCTGAATCAATCGGTTTTCCTGGGACAGGATTTGACGGGCCTGAATCATGCTTTGGAAGTGCTTTTGCACGCGATTCCGGGGATTACCAACCAAACCCTGGCGCAAAAAGTAGTGACGGCCCTTGATCGCAGTCGATCGGATCCCGCGGTGGCCCAGGTGGTGGCGTTACTGGCCCGGGTCAATCCCGGGATGACCTTGAGCCTCGGGCAGGGGTTTGCCGAGCCGATTTCCGGCGTTACCACCTACGAAATTCGCGAGGTGAATCCGGCGACGGGCGCCGCCGGTGATGTGGCGGGACGAGTCACCATCAATCCTGGCTTCCCGGTTACCCTTCCGGCGCCCGGGAAGCCTTTCCAAGTGGTCACCAATGCCCCGTCCGACCATCTGAAGATCCGCCTGCGGTGGGGCTCGCCGGATGAATTACGCCGGCTTTCGCTCTTGAGTTTCGGTTACAATCTGTGGCGCATTCCCCAGGCGGACGCGGTCGCCGCCGGCTACGATGTCAATCCGCCCGCGCTGACCGATCTGCAAAACAGTGGCAAATTTATCCAGGTCAATCGGGCGCCGGTCACGGCGGGTAAGGATTTCTCCGCGGGTTCAGGCGCCGGGGCGGCGGATGATCCGGCTGATTTGAGCACTTATTTCTTTTCGGATGACAATGGGTTTTCGCGCGGCGGCACGGCCTTTGAGGATGGCGCGCAGTACTACTATTTTGTGACGGCCCGCGATGTTTTGGGCCGCGATGGCCTCGTTTCGCCCGGTGGATTGGCCCAAGCGTGTCGGCGGCGTCCGCCGCTCGCGCCCACCGGCGCCAAGGTCCTGAACAACGTGCAAGTGCTGCCGCTGGCGGGTGACGGGGTGACGAATCAACAACGCTTTCAAATCAGTTGGCAGCAAAATGTGGATCGCACCAACTTCATCACCCACTATTGGATCTACCGCTGGCAAAACCCCGCGGGGGCGTTGCGGAATGACGCTGATCCCACGGCCAACCGCGTGGGGATCGTGGCGGATGTGGCCGGGACCAACACGGGGGTATTTCTCGATAACGGGCCCGATTCACCGGCGACGGCCGGAGTGAGCAATTACTGGTACACGGTGCGGGCGGTCAGCGTGGGAAAATGCGATCCTTTGCTGTCCCCGCACAGCGCTCCGGCTTGGGGCGTGCTCCGGCAGCGCGAGGCACCCCCGGCGACGACAGGGGCGATCTTTGGCAGTTGCGGCACGCCGGTGGTTCAATTTCAGGCGGTCAATAATCTGACCAACCCTCCGGACGCGAATAACTGGAATTTTCGCTTCACCTGCCAGCGGCGGGATTTGGGGGTGGCCTGGGTCCAGTTTTCGGTGACCAATTCCGGGCTGTATGTGGGAACATACGGGCCCATTTATTTCGCCCCCGGTGCCAGTACGGCCCAGATGGATTACAGCGTGCGGGTCGAGGGCGCGGCGCCCAGCTACGACATTGGTTGTGTGGTGGGCACTTTCACCGGCCTGACCTCCGCTCCCACCCTCGCCAGCATCACGACCGTCGTGCCCTCCGGCCAGCGGCGGGAGTATGTTTTTTACGGCGGGCAAATCCTGGAGACGGCGCTTAGCGCCAACGATCCGCTGCTCTCAACCTTAAACGGAGGCATTGCCTGCTATTACGCCATGAATCCCACGCCCGATCCCAGCGGGACGGTGGGGATGAAATTTCCCGTGTCGGCCGGCACGCCGATGCTGGTGGAGATCATGACCAGCAACACGGTTTGGACCTCTTATGGCGTGGTCTGGCCCGATACCAACCAAATGTACTGGGTTTCCTATCCCGCGTGCATTTTGGGGCCACTGCCGCCCATCCGTGGTTGCGTCATGAAATTGCCGCATTTGCCGGATTGCGAACAACATGTCGCCCGGGCGGCGGATAACGGGCCGGTCGCCCCGATCAATATCCAGTTTGGCCTGACCCCGCGCACCCGGGAATACCGGCTCTATCGCAGTGTCAATGGCGGGCCGCTGCTGTTGCTGGCGCAATCCGCCGCGCCTTTTGATTCGGCGAACCCCACCAAGCAAATCGTTTGCAAGGACGATGCCATGCCGTCGGCCGCGGCCCAGTTGTGCTATTTTGTGCAATTGCTGGATGAGCACGGTAATGGAAGTCCCATGAGTTTCCTGGGTTGCAAACCTTTGGCGCCATCGCCACCGCCGCGTCCGGTCCTGGCCCAGCCAACGGAAGCTGGCGACCTGAGCAACCCCCAAGTCCGGTTGAATTGGTTTTGTCCGACCAGTGGCGTGGCCCGGTTTCAAGTCATGGTGGACCGCAACGATGGCAAGAAGAATGTCTTCGTGGCGGACAAACTGCTGACCGATGTGGTGACCTGGAATTCCCATGCCAGCTTCCTTGGTCTTGTGCCAGGGCTCGGTTCCGGGAAATCCAGCAGTTATGGCGCGGCGCAATTGACGCCTTTGATCGGATCCGGTTTTGGACCGGGCCCGCAATTCTCCCTATCGGTCGGGGTGGTGCCCAATGTGACCTATCGCATCACGGTGGCGTCCGTGGACGCCCAGGGCAAGGTCTGGGACGCCAGCCCGGAATGGAAGTTCACCTGGAAGCCGCCGGTCCAATTACCGACGGTGCCCTGGCCGGAGCGACCGCTGCCCGATATCACCGGGTTTGACAATCCGGCTCCGGACAGCCTCCCGCCCATCTATCCCCGGGTGGCCGCAGTCCTGATGTATTATTATGATGCCCAGAGTTTTCAAAGATTGGATCGGCGTTATCCGGTGGGGGTGCGCTTCGCCGAATTGGCCCGCTCCATCGGGCAGATGACGACCGTGGGCACCACAAACCAAATTCAGTACACCCTCGGTCCGCAGCCCTCGGATGCCCCGTTAATCGATCCGAACGGGTTTGTGTTCAAACGGTTGTCGATGGATCCGGCGCGCCAGAATCAACCTTTGCTTCCGATTGTGCTCTATCGTCAACAAGTGGCCAACGCCGCCTTCCCGCGGGTTTCGGGCAACGTGGTCCAGGTGAGTCCCTTGCTGGAAAGCATCCCTTGGAAGCAGCAAGGAACCTTACCCAACGCCGTTTTCATCACGATTCCGGACAAGCTGATCGCGGTCAGTTATGAAACGGCGAACGACCAGACCCGGGCATTCTTCTACTTGCGCGATCAGCAACCCGTCGTGGCCGGTGCCCGGTATCGCTATTTCGTCCTGCGAATGGATGACAAGAAGGAAATTGTGGAAACAATCAACGCGGGCGAAGTGGAGATTCCAGCCCAGTAACATCGCAGGCTTATGAAGGCATTAATTACCTCTTTCTTGCGGGTCTGGCCGGGGTGCCTGGCCGGGTTGGTTGGCGCGGCCGTGGCCCTGACCGCACCCGCGCAGGCGGGCGGTTTCGTCTATGAAACCGCCACCGAATTCCTGGCCTCCGGGGATTTCAATGGCGACGGCATTCCCGATGTGCTGGTGGTGGACAAACTCACGGGCAACGCCCGGGTCGGCTATCAAGATGCCAGCGGTCAATTGACGTGGGCCGGGGGCGCGGCGACCGGGGTAGCGCGACCCAGTGCCATCGCGGTGGGGCGGTTTCTGGATTCAACCCTGGATGCGGTGGCTCTGACCTCGCCCGAACTCAATAATGTGAATCTCGTGGGGCTGGCGGATGCCAACCATGCCCCGGCGCCGGTCACGATCACTCCGGCGGGGGTCGGGCTGGCGTTGCTGATTGGGATGCCGGCGCCGTTCGGGGCGGTGGCGACTTATGATTTTCTGCTCGCGGGTTCTAATGACAATGATCTGCCAGGTGGGGCCGCGTTGCTGGAACTGTTTGGTCTGGCCGCCGGAACTCCCCCCACCCAGCAAGGGAGCCGGTCAGCGCCAGGTCCGGTGGCCCGGGGGAATGCCCTGAATCCTGGTGATAATCCCGCGACCCTGGCGGCGATGATGCAGCGGGGCTCGAACGATCAATTTCAAGTTTTCTCGCCCAATGATGCTTTTGCCCAGGTGTTAACGAAAACCAACCTGGCTTCCGGCACGGAGTATGTTTTCGGCCTGTTCGATGGGGAGACCATGCCCCGCATTTTCTTTTATGTTCCGGGCCAGTCCAATCTGGTGATGCAGGCCCTGGTGAACAGTGGGACTGGTTACGACTTCGGTCCAGAGGTGGCGGTGACTTTGGATGAGGCCGTGGAGCGGGTTTATTATGTGCCCATGGGGACAGATGGCACCGCCATGATTCAATTTGGGGATGGCGTGCAAGGTCTCACGGTGGCGGGCGGGGTGCCAACGCTGGCACCGGCGTATCGCAGCGGCGCTGGCAGTGCGGGGGCTCGCTTCAGCGGCGTTGTTCCTTTGGCGGACGGTAAGTTTGCTTTGCTCGATGCTCCGACCAGTGGGGGAGTTTCGAGCCATGGTCAGGTGGTCCAGTTCGATGGGGTCAACTACACCCAATTGAGTTCGGGCGATCTGACACCGGTGACCCGGAACACCACTCGCGCCAATGTCTGGGTGTTTCAAGGGGAGCCCTTCGTGAGCCCCACTCCCGGACTGCTCGCGTCCCTGAATGCGGCTGATTGGAGCATCATGATCAGCGGACTGCCGGCGGGTCTTTCGGTGCTCACCGAAACCGACGGCGGTCCGGCCACGGGATTGGGGAATGATGTGACGACGGACCTTGGCACTCCGCCGACCGGAACGGTTTTTGCCCTGGCGGAACAATATCGCGAGGACATTTCCATCTTTACCTATTCCGCGCCGCAAGCCGCTGATCCACTGCTGGTCACGATCACGCCTCCCCCCGGAGCATATGCGGGTCCGATCACCGTCTCGCTCGTGTCGCAGCCGCACAGTGACAACGTTTTTTACCGACAGGCGGGCGGGGCAGGCGGAGGCTGGCAGAATTACACCGTGCCCTTCGCCGTCAGCAAGGACACCACTGTGGAATACTATGCCATTCCGAACAGCCTGGTGGGACGTTCCCGGCTGGAATCCGCCCGCTACACTTTTGCGGCGGGTGGCACCCCCACACCGCAACCGGCTTTTACGCTCAATCCGCCCGACACGAACGCCGTACCCCCAACCAATCCCGGGCTGGTGCAATATTCCAGCGAAGGCACCGTTTTCTACGGCCGAAAAGCCGGAACAAATTTCTCCATCTGGGCCATCAATCTGGACGGCACCGGGGATGCTCTGATTACCACCGGTTCCCGGCCGCGCGCCTCCCGCGATGGGAAGTGGCTGGCCTTCCTCCGCAGCACCACGCCACCCCTGGACAACTATGGCATCTATGGCGATTTGTGGGTGCGGAATCTCGGCACGGGCGACGAAATGTTGCTCTACTCGAATGCGACCACGGTGGTGGGCTTGGATTGGGACCGGACGGGAACGTTGCTTTATTTCGACAATGGTTGTGGCTTGAAACAGATTGATCTGACCGGCGCGGCGACCCCGGTCGGGTTCCCCACGCAGTGCAGTCAATACGCACCCGCGGTCAGTCCGGCCGATGGGCGGGTGGCCTTTTTTGATCACAGCACGGGGGGAGTCCTGGTGACCACCCCGGACCTAGCCGCTGTGCAAATTCTGCCGCTCAGCATCACGGGCGGCCGCTGGCCAGCCTGGGCACCGGATGGAGCGCATTTCAGTTTGGTGCAAGCCAACACCTACTCTTCGCTGGACATTGGCCACGACATTTATGTGGCGGGCACTAATGGGACGCCCCTCAGCCAGATCACCGCCTTCCAGCGGAGCGGCGATGGCTTTCCGCACGGCACGCTTTGGTCGCCCGGCGGCAACGCCCTGGTGGGGGCGGGGACCATCTTCGGCACGAATGGCCTGTGGGTGATTCCGCTCACGGCCGATCTCACTTCCTGCGATTGTTTGGATTTCCCCACCCGCCTGCCCACCACGGCCGGCGATCCCATCGACTTCGCCGGTACTGTCGTTGTGGCGCCGCCGTTGCCGCAGTCGATCACCCGGGCGCCCCTGGCCATCCGGATGGACCCGGATGCGGTGGTGGTTTATTGGGGCGCGAATTTTGCCAAATACACCTTGGAATCGACGCTGGATCTCAATCCACCAGCGACTTGGACGCCCATCCCCGGGCCCTACGCGATGTCGGCGGCCGGATTTTATTTTGAGCATCCGGAGCCGCTGGGCAGCCTGGCGGACGCCAAGTTCTTCCGGTTGCGGTACACCGGCCCCTGAGCTGGTGCGGGGAAAAGGGCGGGGCGTTTACCGGGCAGTCGAATTGCCTGTTGTGTTCCGCCGGGGAGTAATGAAATAATCCTCCCCTGGCATGACCAAAGAATCCGGCAAATCGTGGCAACTGGTGCCCACCGTCATCATCACGGCCTTCGGGCTCGGGGCGGTGCTGTGGGGCGTGTGGATGATCCGGTTGGTCCGGCAAACCCGGGAACAACGGGAAAACAGCTACGCCATTCCTCGCAGCGAACCTACCCCAGCGTCGCTGGGGCGCCCCACTAATGCGCCCGCGATTTCTCCCGTACGCACCAATGCCACTGGCTTCAGCACCAACGGCATGGTTTGGATCCCCGCCGGCGAGTTTTGGATGGGAACGGCGGACGGGCGCTCGGACCAGATGCCCCAACACCGCGTCAGCCTTTCCGGATTCTGGCTGGATCGCACCGAGGTCACCAACGAGGAGTTTGAGCGATTTGTCACGGCCAGCGGTTATGTGACCGTGGCCGAGCGCAAGCCCGATCCCAAGGACTTTCCCGGGGCGCCACCCGAATTGCTGGTGCCGGGGGCGGTGGTTTTTTCCCCCCCGGAAAATGAAGTGGCCCTGACCGATGCGATGTCTTGGTGGCGTTATGTGCCCGGGGCGAGTTGGCGGCATCCGGAAGGCCCGAATTCGAGCATTTTGGGACGCGAAAAGCACCCCGTGGTGCAAGTGGCGTGGCTGGATGCCGTGGCGTACGCCCAGTGGGCGGGCAAGCGCCTGCCCACGGAAGCGGAGTTTGAATACGCCGCCCGGGGCGGATTGGATCGCCAGGAATTTGCCTGGGGCAGCGAGCAAACCCCCGGCGGCAAATGGCTGGCGAACATTTGGCAGGGCCGTTTTCCCAAGGAAAATACCGCCGGAGATGGCTTTGGCGGGACGGCCCCGGTGGCTTCATTTCCCGCGAACGGTTTTGGCCTGTTCGACATGGCCGGCAATGTCTGGCAGTGGTGCAGTGATTGGTACCGCTCGGATTATTACGCGCAAAGTCCGGCCCAGGATCCGCCGGGGCCGACCGACAGCTTTGATCCGGAAGAGCCGGGCACGAAGAAGCGGGTGCAGCGCGGCGGTTCCTACCTCTGCAATGATTCGTATTGTGGCGGCTATCGGCCGGGTGCGCGCATGAAATGCACCCCGGACACGGGATTGTCCCACTCCGGATTCCGTTGCGCCGCGGGCGGTCCGGCGACCGGGCGGTGATTATCCACATCGGATTGCGGACCCTCCGGAGCAACCTATCAGGGCGCTGGCAGCCTGTTTCGTAAAGCTTCGTCTGCCTGAGCCAGGCCGTTTTTCAATTCCACGAGGATTGGCGAAACCTTGTCAGTTAATCTTGGCCGTTGTCCGCAAATTGCCTCATAGATACTACAAACTGTTCCTCGCGTCGCACTCGGCGCCGACTTTACCAGGTCGAAATATACAGCCGCGGTACTTGGCGAATTCATTACCCTGATATGCAAGATTTGCGCCCAGCTGGGAGTCATTTCCCACAAGCGTTCAACGGAATCGAGCAATGCTTTGCCATAAATGCGATCATCCCATTTTTCAACCGCGTGTAGGATGGAAAACATCAATTCGTCAGGACCGGATGCATCCAACAGTTGAAGAAGTTCGGGTATCGCGGCTGGGTCATTGAGCTGAGAAAGGTCTGCCAAACAAGACTCCGCTTCAGCGAAGAATCCATCCTGCTTTGCGGCAAGTGCCGCGCGCAAACGGTTTAATGGATCGTCGAGTTTGCTCATTTTGAGGCTCCTCCGGAATATTCTGGTAGACGGTTGGATTTCGACGCGCTGGGAAATCCAATTCGCGGCTTGGGCAAGTCCGTCATATTCCAAACCATCGCCCAACCGGTCTCATCCACCACACCGTGTCGGATAGCAAATACGACCCGGCCAAGGCACCGCGATAGTAGTAAACGCCAAAAATGATCAACGCCGCAGTGCAAACCAGGGTCAGCGCCGCAGTTGTTGCAACCGACCACACGCCACCCATCCCCCGCGACCAAAGAGCACCCAGCAAGAGAACTGCGACAGCGCTCAGTGGAGGACCGATACTGAGAATCAATCCAAGTGAATCGGTGACCATATTGCCGCAATAGCCGAATGGGGGAGGGTCCTTGAACAAGTGATAGATGGCGTCACCAAACGATCCCGACTGCGCGACGAAACCCATCACGATCGCCCAGCAAGGCCGCGCAAGTTTTTTTCTGTAAAATGTTTTAGCATTTTGAACTGAGAGCTGGGTATTGGTTATCCATGTTGAGGTAAATTTTCTCGCTGAGCCATTCGTCGCTGATTTCGGCGAGGAG
>CAIXFN010000076.1 GCA_903918755.1 uncultured Pedosphaera sp. | reverse complement strand
CGCACTAGCTGGGAAGTCGCAACGAAGAGTTCCTGAGGTGGCAAACAATGCGTTTCAAACACATCAACATATTAGCTTACTTATAGTATTAGGCGATACAATTATCGCGCTTTTTGACGATTATTTCAACAGGCTGCTAACCCAAAAAATGGAGATGGCGCAGGCGCACCCCGTTTGGGACTTAGCAAAACTTTCCGGTCTCCTGATTCAGCAAGGCACAAATTGCATGCTGAAAACCAGGACTGACACGTTCAAAATTACCGGCAACAAATTGACCGACATTGCATCCTACCCTGACAAGTGGATCGTCGCCAACGGATTTATGAAAGCAGCGGGAGAATTTGAGATCTCAGATTTTCTCGATCTAAAAGAGCGTACTCTGGAGTTGTTCGTGATGAGCTTTTGCCCCTTTGGTCAACGAGCGGAGGAACAACTGCTGAATTTTATGAGCTCCACCAACAACCCAACGCTGCCTCAGCTGGACATTCATTATATTGTTTATCGCAATCAAAAGGATGGACAGGATGTCTTCACCTCCATGCATGGCGATGCGGAGGTGGCGGAAGACTTGGTGCAGATCGTTATGCGGGACCATTTCCCGCCAACTCTTTTCACCACCTACCTCCACTTGCGCGCCAAGAACGGGCAGGGTGATTGGAAAGTGCTCGCGCAGCAAGCCGGATTTTCGCCGGACAACCTGACTTTCATCCAGACGACCATCACGACGAATCGTGACGCCCTCCTCCGCGCTGAGTACGATTACGCGGTTGGCCGCTACGGGATTACCGACGGCAGTCCCAGCTACGTTTGGGAAAGCGAGCGAGTGAGCGATTTGAGAAGAATCACCGCGTTCAAAGGATTGGATGAAATGAAGGCGGACACCTGTTCCCACTGAATTTTTCTCCCTGCGAAATCGCAAGTTTTGCCTCGCGCAACGTCCGTGGTTGTTTGCCGCCTACCTTGTTTTCGCCCGCAGCAGGGCGAATACCTCATGATACAATTTCTCCATGTCCTGGCCGATCCCCGCCAGAGCCTTGGCCCGTTCCGGCTGCGAATCATTTTCGCTGGCCACTTTGGCCAGATGCCAGCCGTAACTGAGCGCCTCGGTCTGGGTCAGCAGTAGCGCCAACTCGAATTCATCGCCGCTGTGCCCCAGCAACTCCTTCTTTTTGGTGGCCGCAATGGCTTCCCGGGTCGCCATTTCGCCCGACGGGAGCCGGAGGTCGTCCAACCGTAGCGAAGGATCGTGGCGGGCCAGTTCTTCCAACAATTTTGCGCCGGTCCCGGAAACCGTGGCAATCCGCTTCACCAGCTCTTTGACATCCGGATGTTCCCGCTTAATGAAGCGCAGCAGGCTGACGTCCTTTTGCTCGTCCAACAGTTGATGCAGCAGGCTGCAGCAATTATTTCTCGTCGCTTCTGCAGCCGTACTCGCTCGCGCGGGCCGGGCCGGCGGCGTTTGGCATCCCGTCAGCAACCAGCCTGCCAACCCCAACCAGGCTACCAACAGCCGCGGTGCCTTCATGATGAGAAGCGACCTGCTGGATCAACCCCGCAGCAACAAAACCACTACCACGATCACGAGCAGCAGGCCAACCGAGCCGCCGCCGACCCAAATGAAATTGGCCAGCACCGGCATGAGTAAAAGATGCATAAAGTTTTTTTGTTTCCTATGACCAGTGGGTTCACCCGCCATAGTATGAGGAAAGGTAAACCCCCGGGTTCACCTTCACCATGGGGAGTAGCCCCCACGGGCAATTCCATCGGCGCTCCAATTTGCCGAAGCCCACCTCCCGGGAATTCAGCCCACTTTTTTCCCCGGCAACAGAAGAAAACCGCGCCTAAATTCCTCCCATAGGAATATGGATTCTCCCGCGTTGTGGTATTCCTTGATGAGGGCCAGGACAATCGGCCCAACCATTTTGGTCGCCGCGCCTATCCGGGCGCACGTCCCCGCTCTTTGACAAAAGCCGAAGCAAACTGGTGCCACCGCCGCGCGCCGCAAACCGGCGCGCGGCCAGGGTTGGGAGTCCCATCCTTCGCTTGCTAGCTTCGGAGGGCAAGTTCGCATTCATTCGGTCAGGTCGTGTGCCCATCGCCCCCGCAGTCGCCCATGCCCATGGTTAACCAATCCCCGCCCCTTTTTGCGATTTTTGCGCCTCTTGCGGCCAATCCATCTCCTGCCTTGCCGCCCGAGTCCAGGTTCCGGACACTTTTTCAAGCTCGTGCAATATGGTGACGGAGCTCGGGCTTCAGCCCGCTTCAGCGTCCACCTGGCGAGGGCGCTGAAAAAGCCGAGCCCGCTTGGTTTTGGTGAGTTGAAGCGGCGTGAACGCCGCGCTCCACCGCTCCGCAACGGTGTAACTCTATTGCACGGGTCTCAATAATCCAACTTCGACCCGCCCGGGCCACGCCAACGAGTCCAGCTTAAACAAACTTAATCCAACTTGAACTGCAGCCGTCGGAGCAGGCCGGAAATCTCCTTCTGGAAAATCTCCTGCTTGAGCTTCCACCCAAACGTGCTAGCATTGATAGCAGTAACGGAATCATGAATACCCCATCGCTATGCCACAACTGATTGTTCGCCAAATTGAGGAAAAAGTAGTTCGGAAGCTAAAGCAGCAGGCCGGCGAACACGGGGTGTCGATGGAAGAGGAGCATCGTCGCATCCTACGCGAAGCCCTGCTCGGCAAGGCTGACCAAAGGCCGTCCTTCAAGGACTATTTGCAAATGATGCCCGATGTGGGGCCGAATGAGGCCTGCGAACGGGAAACTCATGCCGACCGCGAGGTGGACTTTTGAAGGGTTTCCTGCTGGATTCCAATGTCCTGAGTGAGCGACGGAAAGGTCCGCGCAGCAATCCCCATGTTTCCGCGTGGTTTGATTCGGTCGCCGACGACGAGTTATTTCTGAGTGTCTTGGTGGTGGGCGAGATTCGCAAAGGTGTCGAACTGGCCCGTACCAATGATCCGGTCAAGGCACGGGCACTGGAGAACTGGCTCGCTGGTTTAAAGCATGCCTATGGTGATCACCTGCTGCCGATAACCCCGACGGTGGCGGACCAATGGGGCCGCCTGGCTGCCCTCCGTCCTCTGGCCACCACCGACGGCTTGCTCGCGGCCACCGCCTTGGTGCATGACCTGACCTTCGTCACGCGCAACGTGACCGATGTGGCTCACACGGGAGTAACCCTGCTCAACCCTTTCACCCCGGCTTGATGACGCATCCCAGCCTGAAAAGCTAATTGAGCATTTGGTCGAGCTACCGTACCCCACCCGCCCACCCTAACCCGCGCCACAAGATGAACACACGATTTTGGCTCCGCCGTTTCCTGATCAATTTTCTCATCGCCGCTGGTCTTCTCTTGCTGGTGAACCTGGCCAAGGGCAAGGCATTGGGGGAGGCGGCCGTCGAGAGTCTGACTTGGGGTGGTATCGCCGCCGCCATATTTATTATCACTGGGATTTTTCGGGCCCGCCGCGGAGATCCCTGCCGCCTCTGCGGCATTCCGCCGGAAGGGCCAACCCAGACTCACCCGGGTGCGCCGAACGAACGCCCCTAGCCGCACAGGGAGCTGCCCGACCGGCGCCGGCGCCCCGGAAAGCGCTTTACGTTTACAAACGCGCTGCCGGATTCCACTCGCCCGGGGTGGAAGTTTGGCTTACGATCGGGGCCGATGACTGCCGCCATTGCTACCAAAGGGCTCACCCGCCAATTTGGAACCGTCCGTGCCGTTGACGGGCTGGATCTGGAGGTGCCGCGGGGGACGTTTTATGGTTTTCTCGGCCCGAACGGGGCCGGCAAATCCACCACCATCAAAATGCTCACCGGGCTCCTCGCCCCGACCGGCGGCACCATGAGCGTACTGGGGGAGGACCTCACCGACCGCCGCAAGGCCCGCGAAGTGAAGCGGCGAATCGGGGTGGTGCCGGAAAATCTGGCACTCTTCGACAATCTCACCGCCCGGGAATACCTGACCTTTATCGGGCGCATGTATCTCATGCCGCCCGGGGTGGTGCGGGAACGCACCCAGGAGTTGCTCACCATGATGAGTCTCGAAAACGAGGAGAAGAAACTCACCATGGAGTATTCCCACGGCATGAAGAAGAAACTCGCCCTGGCTGCCGCCCTGATCCCCAATCCGGAACTGCTCTTTCTCGATGAACCCTTTGAAGGCGTGGACGCCGTGGCTTCCCGGGTGTTACGCGACATCTTGAAGCGCGTGGTGGAACGCGGGGCGACGGTGTTTCTCACCTCCCACGTGCTGGAAATCGTGGAGAAGCTGTGCACCCAGGTGGGCGTGATCGCCAAGGGCAAACTGGTGTATCAGGGTTCCATGGCAGCGGTACGGGAAAGCGGTTCGCTGGAGGAAACCTTTATCAAGGCCGTGGGTGGCGATGACCACGAAAGCCAGAAGTTGAGCTGGCTGGAGTCCTGATTCCATGAACGCTGACTGGGAGCAACTGAAGACCATTCTCTGGCTGCGCTGGCGCCTGACCACCAATCAATGGCGGCGCACCAAGGGGGTGGGGCCCGCCCTGGCCATCATCACCGCAGTGGCCGGCGTCATCATCACCGTGGCGGCTGGCTTGGGTGGTTTCTTCGGCGGAGTCTTCGGGCTGGCCACCGCCCGTCCGGAGGTGATCATGCTGGTGTGGGACATCCTTGTGATGGCCTTTCTTTTTATCTGGATGGTCAGCCTCATCACGGAATTGCAACGCTCGGAGATGATTGATTTGTCCCGACTGCTGCACCTCCCGGTTTCACTCAACGGGATTTTCGTGATTAATTACCTCACCTCCCTGGCTTCCCTGTCCGTCGCGGTCTTTCTCCCCGCCGCCCTGGGCTTGTCCCTGGGCTTGCTGGGGAGCCACGGCTGGCGGATGGCCCTGCTGCCCCCGCTGGTGCTGGCGTTCCTCTTTATGGTGACCGCCTGGGCCTATCACCTGCGCGGCTGGTTGATGGTGCTGATGGTCAATCCCCGCCGGCGGCGCACCGTCATCGTGACCATGACCATGAGCCTGGTGCTGGTCGCCCAATTGCCCAACCTCTTTATTAATGTCATCTGGCGACCCTGGCAGCATAAGACCGCCCCGCCCAAGCTGGTGGCCGTTCCGGTTCCCGGTTCCCCGACCAATGGCATCATGGTGACCAATGGCTCCCTCGCGACCAACGCGCCCTCGCCAACCAATCAACTGGCCGTGATCGATCCCGGCACCCAACCCAATCCTTGGGCGCTCTATTTGCAGGTGCATAATTATGTGCCGCTTTTATGGTTATCCAAAGGGGCGCAGGGGCTGGCGGACCAACGAGTTTGGCCCGCCATTTGGGCCACCCTGGGGGCGCTCACCATCGGCCTCGCCGGAATGCGCCGCGCCTACGTCTCCACGATGCGCTTTTACCAGGGTTCGGAGTCGGCGGGAGTGGCCAAACCATTGACTCCCGCCCCGGTCACCGGACCGCCCCAACGCAATTTTATGGAACGGCAGATCCCGGTGGTGCCGGAGGAGGTAGCCGCGCTGTCGCTGGCGTTTTTCCGTTCCCTGAGCCGGGCGCCCGAGGCCAAGATGGCGTTTCTCTCCAATGTCATTGTGATCGTGGTGCTGGGTATTATGATGATATCGCATCCCTTCCCGCCCCCGGGAGACACGGCCAAACTCTTTATCGCCACAGGCGGCGCACTGTTCAGTCTGCTGGGACCATTGCAAATCCTGTGCAACCAATTCGGCTTCGACCGCGAAGGATTCCGGGCTCTGGTGCTGTTGCCCGTGTCGCGGCGCCGGGTTTTGTTGGGAAAAAACCTCGCCCTGGCCCCGGTGGTGCTGGCCCTGGGATTTCTGCTGCTCGTGGCCTTGACGTTCATGCTGCACCTGACCCCGCTGCTCGTCCTGGCCGGACTGGTGCAAATGGGGGCGTTCTATCTCGTCTTGTGCGTCGTGGGTAATTTCGCCTCCAGCCTGGCACCCTATCGCATGGCGCCCGGATCGCTCAAACCCAGTAAAGTCCCGGCCAAAACCATGGTGCTGATTTTTCTGACCCACCTCTTGTTCCCGGTGTTGATGGCCCCGGCCTTTCTGGCCCCCGCCCTGGCGTTCGGAGTTAACCGGTGGCTGGGCTGGCCGATGGGTTTGGTGGATGTGGCCGCTTCCCTGGTCCTCCTCGGATTGACGACACTCTTCTACTCCGTCTGCCTGAACCCGCTCGCCGGCTTCCTCGAACGCCGCGAAAAGGATGTTCTCCTCGTCGTTTCGCAGGAAGTGGAGTGACCGACGGCCGCGCATCTCTGTAAGCGGCCCCGGGATCGGCTCGGCTGGAGAAAAGGCAAAAGCAGGTTGACAGAACGCAAAATATGTGAAGAATGCTTTTTGTTATACCGAATTCTGGAGCGGCTGGGGCCGCTTGTGTCCATTTTGCCATCAGGCCGAATTTGGCGATTAGTCAACTCAATAGAACCGCGCAAGCCAGTTTGGAAAGTCATTGCTAGTTCATTTGGGCGGCACGTTCTGCCTGCGATTCCGACCTCCCGGCAAACCGGACATCAGCCTCCAACCAACTCCTGCACCACGCAAACCCCGCATCCACCACCAATCAAAGGAAACAATGAAATCAATTAGAACATCAGGAATCCTCGGCGCGTTGGCCGCCGCCGTGCTGTCGCTCGCGACGCACAGCGAAGCGTCCATCACCGGCCAATGGGACTTCAAAGCCGGGAACCCGGCCGGCACCATCCCCGCCACCATCGGCTCGGATATGTATTATTGGGATGGCGATACCCAGGCGGCCACCACTTTTGGCACTACTACTTCTTATGGCATCGCCAGCATCGGCGGCCAGGCGACGAACGTGATGCATTTCCCCGCTCTGCCCAATGACCAGTTCGGCGGCTACCTCGCCTATTCCGGCGCGGCGGGCAATGGCGGCGGCGCCTACTGCAACCAATACACGATAGTGTTGGACGTACTGTACCCGGCAGCCTCCTCCGGCAAAACCCGTGCGCTTTTTGCCACCGATCTCGGTGGCGAGATCCTAGTGAACGCCAATAACACCCTCGGCATCAACGGTGGCACCTCCGGCGGCAACGTGACGCCCGATGTCTGGCACCGGATCGCCGTGAGCGTGGACACCACTCCCGGCAGCGGCGTCACCTCCCTTTACCTCGATGGCACCCAGGTGGCTTCCCAGGCCACCACCGGTGGTCTGGACGGCCGATTCTCCGTGGGCTCCGGCATCACCCTGTTTGATGATGCGAACACCAACAGCCAGTCCGGTTTCATCGCGAGTCTCCAATTCCAGGACGTCGCCGCGCCCGCCGGGCTGATTGCCGCCCTCGGCACCCCGGTGGCCTCGGGAATTTTGACCGGCCCCCCGCCGAATCCCTACCTGGTTTCGGAAGCGCCCACCGATGACCTGCGTTTTCCCGCCCGGTCCACCGTGGCTCCCAATCCCTTGCTGCAAATCGTTTTGCAGGACGGGGTGGCCACGGTCGTTCCCGGCTCGATCGCGCTTAAGTTCAATGGTGCCACCGTGACTCCCGTCGTTGTCCGCACTGCCCCGACGACCACGATCACCTATCAGGTCCCCGGCTTTCTGGCCTCCGGTTCCAGCAACTTTGTGGCGCTGACCTATCAGGATTCCGCCGCGGACAACCTGGGCGCTCAGTATGCGTTCTTCGTTGGCCCTTATACCCCCCTGCCCGCGAGCGCCGTTCTGCCGCTCAGCGCCGTCAACACCCCGGGGATGATCTACCGCGTCGCGCAGGCGCCAGTGGATGCCAGCGTCGCCAACAGCCTCGCCCGCGCCCTCCAGCAACTGGATGGCACCCTGTTGAACACGAACGGCGTGGCCTTCACCAATGAAGCCGATCTGAGCGCGTTCAATCCTGACGGCACCGCCTTCCTGGATGTGCTGCAAGGCGGCCCCGGAACCGCGACTTTTGATTATCAAGGCCTGTCCTTTTATCATCTTCCCACCCTCCCGACTTACACTTTCCCCGGTATCCCGGGCTTGAACGGCAGCACCGATAACTTCGCCGATGACGTGCTCGCTTACGTCCAATTGGCCGCCGGAAGCTATGTTTTCGGCGTGAATGTCGGCATCGGCCGCGTGGATGATCCCCCGGGCGCCGATGACGGTTATGCCCTGTTCTGCGGCGCCAATCCCCGCGACGCGTTCTCCACCCTGGTCGGCCAGTATGTCCGCACCGGTAGCAATTTCAGTGACCGCCAGAACACCAACGAATTCACCTTCGTGGCGCCCGTCAGTGGCGTTTATCCTTTCCGCCTCGTTCATTGGCAGGTCAATGGCCATGCCGACCTGGGCTGGTACTATGTGGATTCCGCCACGGGCGACCGGATTGCGATCAATGATCCCGCCGGCACGATCCCCGCATTCCGCGTGAGCACCGTCAAGCGGGAACCTTATATCTCGGAAATTTCCCCCGCACCCGGTGGTGCCGGTTATTCCGCGACAACTCCCATCTCCGTCGTCCTCAGTGACGATGATCTCCAGGTGGCTTCCGGCTCGATCAAATTGTTCCTCAACGGCGCGCAGGTCACGCCCAACTCCGTCACCAAGGCCGGCGCTTTGACCTCCATCCTCTACAATCCGAACGCCAGCCGCACCTCGGTCACCAACACGATGACCTTGGTTTACAGCGATAACGCAGTCGCGCCCAAGTTCTTCACCAACACCTGGTCCTTCACCATCGTGGTGGGCGGCGCCTCCGTGGCCCAGGTCACCGGCCAGTGGGACTTCAAAGCCGGCAACCTCGCGGCCACCGTCGGCAAGGACCTGGTTTATTTGGACGGCCCCAGCGGCAGCAGCGCCACGCTGACCAAGTTCGGCACCTGCAGTTCGTTCGGCATCCCCACCATCGGCGGCGTGGACGCCAAGGTCATGTTTGTGCCGGGGGGTGCGGGCGTGAACGGTAACAAGAACTTCGGTTACACCATGGATCACCAGATCGCCCCCAACGGCGGCGGCACCAAGGTCAATCAGTACACCATCATCTGGGACATGTATTATGCGGGCGGCACCCTGCCGTTCTTCAACTGCCAGAACACCAACAATACGACCGACGGCAGTCTCTTCCTCCAGAACGGCACCATGGGCCAGGGCTCCGGTGGCTATACCATGAACCATGGCAACATCACCACGGGCTGGCATCGCATTGCCTTCTCGGTGGACCTCGCCCAGAACCTCATCACCAAGTGGGTGGACGGGGTCAAGGCCCAGGATTGGGTGAGCAGCGCCAACGCGCTCGACGCGGCCCGCCGGGCCTGGCAGCCCAACGTCGCGCTGTTTGCGGACGGCGACGGCGACGACCACGACGCCTCGATCTATGTCAACAGCATCCAGGTCCGTAATGGCCGTCTCACCGATGCGCAAATGGTCGCCCTGGGCGTTCCCACCGGCACGCCCATCCCGCAGGCCATTCCCGCCAGCACGGTTACCGGTCAATGGGACTTTAATTTCGGCAACCTCTCCGCCACCGTCGGTCAAGACTTGCAATATCTGGACGGCGCCAGCGGCAGCACCGCGACGGCGACCCAATTCGGCGCCTGCTCCACCTTCGGAATCCCGGCTATCAACGGCGTGGATGCCAAGGTCATGAAAGTGCCCGGTGGCGCAGGGGTGAACGGCAACAATAACTTCGGCTACATCATGAATCACCAGATCGCCCCGAACGGCGGCGGCACCAAGGTGAATCAATACACCATCATCTGGGACATGTATTACGCGGGTGGCACCCTGCCGTTCTTCAACTGCCAGAACACCAACAACACCACGGACGGCAGCCTCTTCCTCCAGAACGGCACCATGGGTCAGGGTTCGGGCGGTTATGTCATGAACCATGGCAATATCACCACCGGCTGGCATCGCATCGCCTTCGCCGTGGATCTTTCGCAAAACCTCATCACCAAGTGGGTGGACGGGGTCAAGGCCCAGGATTGGGTGAGCAGCGCCAACGCGCTCGACGCGGCCCGCCGGGCCTTCCAACCCACCGTCGTCCTGTTCGGGGATGGCGATGGTGACGACCACGACGCCACGGTTTACGTGAAGAGCATCCAGGTGAGCAATGGCAAGCTGAGCGATGCCCAACTGGTGGCCCTCGGGGCCCCGACCGGCACTGCCATCCCGGTGGCCGCTCCCGCCACGGGTGTCACCGGCCAGTGGGACTTCAACTTCGGCAACCTGGCCGCCACGGTGGGCAAGGACCTACAGTTCCTGGACGGTGCCTCGGGCACCACGGCCACGCTCAGCCAGTTCGGCACCTGCAGTGCCCTGGGCGTTCCCCTCCTGGGCGGTGTGGATGCTCACGTCATGAAGGTGCCCGGTGGCGCCGGTGTGAACGGCAACAATAACTTCGGTTATATCATGCAGCACCAGATCGCCCCGAACGGCGGCGGCACCAAGGTGAACCAATACACCATCATTTGGGATATGTATTACTCCGGCGGCACCCTGCCGTTCTTCAACTGCCAGAACACGAACAACACCACGGACGGCAGCTTGTTCCTCCAGAACGGCACCATGGGCCAGGGCTCCGGCGGTTATGTCATGAACAATGGCAATATCACCACGGGTTGGCACCGGATCGCCTTCGCGGTCGATCTCACCCAAAACCTGATCACCAAGTGGGTGGATGGCGTGAAAGCGCAGGACTGGGTCAGCAGCGCCAACGCCTTGGACGCCGCGCGCCGCGCCTGGCAACCCACCGTCCTCCTGTTTGCGGATGGCGATGGCGATGACCACGACGCCACGGTGACCGTTAAGAGCATCCAGGTGAGTGTCGGCAAATTGAGCGACGCCGCCATGCAGGCCCTCGGTGGGGCTTCCGCCTCGGGCATCCCGGTGGTGGTTCCCTCCGCACCGCCAGTCGTGACGCCGATCGCCCTGTCGATCCGCAACAACAACAACGGCACGATCACGGTATCCTGGTCGGCCGCCGCCACCGGTTGGACGCTCCAAAGCAAGACCGGTCTCGGCGCTGGAGCGGTTTGGGGCACGGTCGCGGGCGTGAGCAACAACTCCGTCACGCTGACCGTCGGTGCCAATCCGACGTTCTTCCGTTTGATCCAGTAAGCCCGGGCTTCTGAGCCAGATTCACGCGGGTTCCGGATCGCAACAGGCGGTCCGGAACCCGCTCTTTTTTTTGGAAAATGGTTGCACCGATCGGGCGGCGAGGGAGGTTGCAAAGTAGTATTTGAGAGTGCGGGAACTCCCACGGACCAGATTGCGAAGTCACGCCTACCGGCCCGGGACGACACCCCATGAATTTCCGGCCGCCACCCCTCCCGTTCAACCGACCTTCACCGCGTCTCGGACTGCTTCGTAAACTTCCCGAATCGGCACGCCCTGTTCCAAGGCGATGCGGCGACAGGCTTCAAATTCCGGGGCTGCCTGGATCACCCGGCCGTTGAGTTTGCCAAGTTTGACCGTGACCTCCCCGAACCGGGTGGACACCTGAGCAAAATCGCGCGCCAATTTGCGCCTTTCCGCGGTGGACCTCCGCAACCCGAAGGCGCTGGTTTCCCGCAGGATCAACTCGCTGAACCGGTCCGCCTCCGCCTGGGGGCATAAAACCGTCAGCAGGACCCCAGGCCGGTTCTTCTTCATTTGGATCGGAGTGTGAAACACATCCAACGCGCCGGCGCCCAGCGCCCGCTCCACAAAAAAGCCCAGCCACTCGGCGCTGATGTCATCCAGGTTGGTTTCCAGCACGGCGACCGTGTCGATCTCCCAATCATTGTCTGAGGTCGAATTACCGGCGGTCTCACCCAGGATGGCTCGCAGGACGTTTGGTCGGGTGTGGTTGTCCCGCGTGCCCAAACCGAAACCAATGCGTTCGGCGACCAGGCCCGTCATCGGACCAAAACTCTCGGCGAACTCCGCCAGTAAGGCCGCCCCGGTGGGCGTAATCAATTCCTGGGGCTCTTCGCATTGGGTCAAAGGAATGCCTCGGGCACCCAGGATTTGCAGGGTGGCGGGCGCCGGAATGGGAAACCGCCCGTGCGCGCAGTGAATCCAACCCGTGCCTTCCACCACCGGACCGGCCAGCACGCGCGGCCGTCCCAACGCCTCCAAGCCGACGCAGGCGGCGACAATATCCACAATGGAATCCACGGCCCCGACCTCGTGGAAATGGACTTCCTCCGGCGGTTGGCCGTGAATACGCCCCTCCGCCACAGCAATTCGCTGAAAAACCCCCAAGGCTTTTTCCTTCACCCAGACGGAGAGCGCGCTCGCTGCAATCAATTCCCGGATTTGGGCAAAGCTGCGGCTGTCATCGTGGGTGTGACCGTCCGCCGCGTGCTTGGTCGCCGGCGTGTGCCCATGAGCCTGGTCATGGTCATGCCCGTGCCCGTGCTCATGCTCATGGTCATGGGAAGGCAGCGCCGGTTCGCCCGCGTGGGCCTGGTGCGCATGAGAATGACCGTGATCGTGGGCGTGACCATGATCGTGGCCATGATCATGACCGTGACCAGGTGCATGCGTGGCGTGTCCCGCCTCGTCCTCCTGGGCATGGTGTGCGTGCTCGTGCCCGGAGTCATGGGTGTGCAAATGCACGTCGAACTTCACCCCCGCGATATTGGCCTTGGTCTGCCGTCCGATGTGCAGGTGATATCCGGCGAGGTGCAACTTGTCCAATTCCCGCTCCAACACTGCGGGCGGGACGCCCAAATCGATCAACGCTGCCACGAACATGTCCCCGCTGATGCCGCTGAAAATATCAAGGTATAAGGTCTTCATTTCGAATGCTCCATGTGCTCCGGTAACCTGCCACCACCCCGGGACGAGGTTAAAGCGCCGATCGCCCCGCCAATTCCACCAGGGCGTTAATTTGACTGGCGGCGTAGCCGGCCCCGAACCCGTTGTCGATGTTCACCACTGTCACGCCGCTGCCACAACTGTTCAGCATGCCCAGCAAGGCCGCCAGTCCGCCGAAATTCGCCCCGTACCCGATGCTCGTGGGCACGGCAATCAATGGTTTGGATACCAAACCCGCCACCACGCTGGGCAAGGCGCCTTCCATGCCCGCCACCACGATGATGACATTCGCGTTCTGAATGATCTCCAACCGGCTGAAGAGCCGGTGCAGTCCCGCCACGCCCACATCGTTGATCCGGTCCACCCGGTTGCCCATGATCTCCGCGGTCACCGCCGCCTCTTCGGCCACCGGAATGTCGCTCGTCCCGGCGCAAACCACGGCAATCACCCCGGGCCGGGGCGGAGCGGGAGCCAGGTCGATGGTCACGCAACGCGCCGCCACATGGTGAACCGCTCCGGGAAACACCGGGCGCAGCGCCTGCACGTGTTCTTCGCCCACCCGCGTGATGAGCACCCGGGGATCCCGCTCCAGAATTTTGCCGGCAATTTGGACCACCTGGTCCGCCGTCTTGCCCGCGCCGAAAATCACTTCCGGAAAGCCCTTCCGTAGCGCGCGTTGCGTGTCCACACGGGCGAAACCCAGGTCCGCAATGGGCGCGGCCTGGAAGGCGTGTAGTACTTGCTCCCGACTGACGCCGCCGGCGCGAAATTGTTCCAGGAGCCTGAGTGCTTCGGTGTCGGTCACGGCCACACCATGCCACGGGTGTCGACCTGGGTCACGCCGGAAAAGTGGTCGTTGAAGCTCCGCCGCCAACCGGCCAACCGGCCGGGGACCAGCCCTTCGCCAGATCATTGCCATTGGCCGGGGCAAGGTCTATATTTGGGTCCGTCAGAATCATTTTATGTTCACTTCTCGTTCAGCGGCATTCCTCCTGGCCGGAGGAATGTGGGTCGGAATGCTGACCGGCTGCGGTCCGGCAGGCTCGGACCGGCCCGGAGCGTCGGCAACACCGGCGCGCGGTGAACCCATCGTGGGGGAGCAGATTGCGAGCCGCCCGGTTCCCACAGCCAGCCCCGTGACCCCGATCGCCGCACCCGCACCCGCCATAACTTCTGCCCCTCCCGTCGCGGCCGTCGCGACAAAAACCACCGGTTATCCCGCCCTCGGCTTTGACCGCCTGGCGGCGTATAATTTTGTCCTGCCCGAGGATGGCGCGCCGACCAACCAGACGGCCGCACTGGAGCAGGCAAACTCGCAGATTCCCGCAGTGGTCAAGGCCTTGGATGCCAAACGGTTTGCCATCAAGGGTTTCATGCTGCCCTTGAAAGTGGATGCCGGGGAAGTCACCGAATTCCTGCTGATGAAGGACCAGTCCATGTGCTGCTATGGCAATGCGCCACGCATCAACGAATGGATCAGTGTGAAGACCGGCGGCAAAAGCATCAAGGCGGTCATGGACCAACCCGTCAGCATTGAGGGAACCCTCCACGTCGGTGCCACCCGCGAAAATGGCTATCTCGTCGGCCTCTATCAAATGGAAGGCGAGCGCATGGTCGATCCGCCCGCGAATTGAAATCCCCTTTCCCCTCCCGCAGGATCACTTCGCGTCCATTTTCCAAATGCCGGTCCACTGCGCGGGGGGCTCGCCAACCAGGTGGGCGCACCTTTCCGACAAGGCGCGGGACGGGCCATCGGCGAATTCAGTAACGAGCGTGAGAAACTGCCTTTGCGCCCGGGCGAAATCCCCCTGAAAATAGGCGTCGTATGCCCCCCGGTAACGGGTACACAGTTCCTGGTAGCGGGCCACGGTGCAGGGGTTTTGGCACTCGAAGAGTTCCACCGGCTCGGACTTTCCTTTCACGATCACCCGATCCACCAACCGGCGGGCCCCCTGCGTGCTGAACTGCGCAAAAGTGGCGCGGGTGACGAGCAGCCGCACGCCGTAATATTTGGTCAGCGCTTCCACCCGGGCGGCCTCGTTAACGGCATCTCCCACCAGTCCATAATCGAGCCGGAGAGCCGAGCCTTTATTGCCCACCAACACCCGGCCGCTATGCAGGGCGACCCCATACCCGAACAATTTCTGAACTTCAGGACTGAGCGTCTGGCGCAGATCTTCCATGGCGCGGATCAGTTTCATCGCGGCCCGTTCGGCACAATCCGCCGCATCCGGCTGGCGATTGGGCGCACCCCAGTAACTCAGGAATTGGTCCCCCAGGAAATGCTCCAGGTTGCCCTCCTCGCTCATAATGGCCCCGGTCTGGGCTTCGAAGACGCGGTTCAGCAAGGCGAACATTCCGGCCGGTCCCAAGGCCTCGGCCAAGGGGGTGGAATTCCGGAGATCGGTAAGCAACAGGGTGACGTCTGCCCGACGGGGCCGCATGGAACCGGGATCCGCCAGCACCGCGTCCAGCACCCGCGGGGAAAAATACAGTCCCATGGTGTGACGGAGTTTCATCCGTTCGAGGCGTTCGACGGTGAAATCGTAGGCCAGGGCACCGATGCCGGAAAGCAACAGGATCAGCAGCGGGCCGACCAGCGGCAAGACCAGGTTCCCCCGATTGAAGGCGAATTGCACGGCGAGAAACACCACCAAGGAAAGCCCGAAAAGCAGGGCCAGACGGCGGAAGGGGGACCGAATAAAAAGACAGAAACAGGTGGCCACCAGGCCGGCGAGGGCGAGGCACAGGCCGGTGGCCGCGGGGGGCAATTCCATCAGGGCTTCCCCCTGCAGCGCGGCATTGAGGATGTTCAGGTGAATCTCCGGGCCGCTCATTTCCACCCGGAATGGCGTGCGGTGCAAATCCTGGAAAATATTCGCGGTGGGGCCGACCAGCACGATCTTGTCCCGGAAGAATTTCCCCCCACCGTAATTTCCCTCCCATAATCTGGGGGTGAGCACATCGCCGATCGGAATGACCGGCCACGTACCGGGCGGACCGGTAAACCGGATCCGGGTGCGGCCGGCGCTCCCGAAGGTACGGTTGGTGAATCCCGCGCCGGCCAGCGCTCGCGCATCCAGTGACCCAATAACCGCGGCAGGCGGCGCGGCGAGCAGATCACCCAATTCATGATTCGTCGCGCGGAGACGGACCCGGCGGAAAACATCATCCTCATCCGGCCAGATGTTGACATAACCCACCCGCGGGTCGAATCCGCCAGGTTGGCCGACACGATCCGGGACCAGGGCCGGGGTCGGAGTGATCAACCGTCGGGTGGCACCGCGATCCGTCGTGGCAAAATCGAGGCTGCTGCCGACCACCACGCGCGGCCCGAACTGATCCAGGGCGGCGCGCAATTCCGCATCCCCTTCCGACTCCGAGGCAAAAACCAGGTCCAGCACGATGACCCTGGCTCCCGCCCCGGCCAGCCGGGAAATCAAGCTGGCCCAGACCTGGCGCGGCCACGGGTAGCGCGTGCGTAAACCGGCCAGAATGGCGTCCTTTTCCGCCTCCGCCGGCAGGATGGTGTCGTCATAGCTGGGGCGGTCAATCCCGATAAGAACGAGGTCGGGATTGGCCCGGGTAAATCTGCCGGCGCGCAGAAAAGCATCCTGGAAGTAGTTTTCGGCATTGGCCAAAGTGGCGCGCAAGACGGCGGGCCCACCCAATTCGACCACTCCAAGTGCCAGCGTGACAGTCAGACACAAGGCCAGAATGACAGGACTCCGTCCCGGTTGGAACCGGCGGGATTCCCGGCCAAAGATGGGAGTGGGATTTGACACTGGTTGGCAAGTGGCGTTAGCTTTTCCATCAATAATTCAACGACCGAATGAAAACAACCTTTCTTCTGCTGACGTTGGCCGTCGGGTGCGCGCTTTCCTGTTCCGCCGGTACCCTGGTGGAAAGCACCTACACCGAAATCATCAATGATGTCAGCACCCTGGCAACGGATGGGGCAGCCACCCCGGCCAAACTCGCCAAAGTGGTGAAAGCCCCGGACCGGGTGCGCACAGGCGCCCAATCCCGGGCGGAGTTGACGGCCCCGGACAAGACCATCACCCGCGTGGGGGCCAACACCGTGTTTTCTTACTCTGACCAGGGACGGACCGTAAACTTGGAGAAAGGCAGCCTGCTCTTCCATACGCCCAAAGGACTGGGTGGCGGCACCATCAAGTCCGGCGGGGCGGCGGCGGCGGTGCTGGGCACAACCTTGATGGTCACCGCAACCCCGGACGGCGGCTTCAAGGTCATTCTGCTGGAAGGCCGGGGGAGCGTCCGGTTGCTCAATGGTCGCTCCGTCACCCTGCAGGCCGGCCAGTTGGTGTTCGTGCTGCCGGGGGGTAAAGGCTTCAGCGAAGTGGTGTTCATCAATCTGGGAAAATTGGTGGACGGTTCACAACTCATCAAGGGGTTCACCCACGAACTCTCCTCCTTGCCTTTGATTTTTGCGGCCATCCGTGAGCAACTCGCCAGAATCGATTCGGGCCGGCTCCAGGACACCGGCTGGACCGCGGAAGTTTACTTGAATCCCCCCACTCCCGCCAACGGATTGAATGCCCTGGACCATGGGAGCTACGGTAATGCGCTGCCGGCACCCAGCTCCGCCGAGCAATTGTATAATTTGTTTGGTAAACCAAGCGGCCAGCAGGGAGCCGCCCGGGGGCCATCCGGCGGAACCAGCGGGCGCGGCCTGACGGTCATCGGCTTCCCCCCGGGCTGACCCGGACTCCCGCGCATAACCCGTCGACCCGCCATGAACAAATCAAGCACCATGCAAAAACCAATCCTGCTCCTGACCCTCGGCCTCTCGCTGGCCGGCCCCGCGCTGCACGCGCAAATGGCCGGTGCCAATCTGCAGGCGGACAGCATGCAACAACGCCGGCAACTTACGGAAACCGCCCTGGCTCTACGGGACACCAATAGTGTGCCGTCACTTTTTGACGGCGAAACCGACGATGTGGGTCCCCAATCCGTGCTGCTGGCCCGAGCCCGGCGCATCCATTGGGAGGCCTTCGCCGATGCCCAGTATTTCCATACCGACAATGCGTTCCTCACGGATCATAACCGGCAGGGTGCGGATGTTTTGGTGAGCACCGCCCAAGCCGCCCTGAGTCTTGGGCCGGTAAAGGTGGCCGACGGTGCGCTTACCCCCCGGCTGGGCTATCAGCAACAATGGTTTAACTATGATCTCATCGGCTCCGGGCGGGTAACCGTTATCGATCCCGCCACCTTTTCAACCAAAGACGTGAAATTGAACACCTTCGATTTCAGCGCGGGCACCGCGTTCGGCGACCTGGCCTGGCGTTGTGAGAACTGGGTGGTGGGCGCCGGGGCGGATTTTCGCCGCCTGCTGGACTCGGGAAATTACCGCGAGTTTTATCGCGAGTACGTTCCGCGCTGGAGTCTGCGGCGCGACTTCCTCCTCTGCCCCAACGTCGGAATCTCCCTCGGATACGAAGGGGATTACCGGTTTACCGAAACGACCGTGACCCCGAATCCCGGTTACCCTGACAATTACAATGACCGCAACGATCACAGCCTCGTCCTCGTAGGCAGTTGGCAGGTGTGCCGGAACGCCATCTTGCAACCATATTACCGCTTACAATACTCGCATTACACGCAGACCCATCGTGATGACGTCCTGAATTCCGTGGGCCTGGCCCTCAATTGTCCCCTGGGTGAGAATGTCACACTGCGCGCTTTTGCTGGTTACGATACCCTGCACACAGACGGCTACCTGGCGAAAAATTACGGAAAGCTGGATCTCGGCGGCGGCTTGAACCTGACCGTGCGTTTCTAATTCCGGGAAAAGGTTCTCTTTCCCCGGCTTACCGCGCAGCGATCTGCGGCGGCTGATGGTAAGTGTGGCATTCAGAACAGGCATCCCGCACCCCGCCGGCCGGACTGTGACAGACCACACACGCCGCGCGGCCCGGAAGCAGGATGTCCGCCGTGGCCTGACTGTGACGCGCGTCATGGCATTGCGCACACTCCACCCCGGTATGCTTGGCATGGTTGAACCGGGCCCGACCCAGCCAGCGTTCGGTCTGCACCGGGGGGGTGATGATCGCGTTTCCCGGGGCCGCCGCTTTGACCTCATGGCAATAGGCACATCCCGGAAAAATCGCCCGCGTGGCCCCGCTCAAGGAACCGATGCGGGCCTCCGGTCCGGCCACCGAGCTACTGAAAAAGACCCGGCGTTCCAATTCCTCTCCGCTCCCGACCGTGGCCCGTAAACCGGCCAGCTTTTGCTGGACAAATGTCGTCACGTCCGCCGGATGCTCGCGCGCCGCCAGATCGGCGTACTGTTTGGACAGGCTCCGTAAAAAGGCGCTGACAAACCCGGCGCTGCCATGCGGGAGTTGGAGTTGCGAGGTGTCCGGATCAAACTGGAGGGAATGGCACACCCGGCAGTGATCCGCGAATTTGACCGGGCGCATATAGGCGCCGGTGGCATCCGGTTGGTGACAGGAGGCGCAATCGAGTTTGCTCCCGCCGGGCAGCCGGGGCATGGTGGCCCCGGTCAGATGCAGCGCGTGGTTGAAACGCAACGTGTCGGGGTCCGCGAGCTGATCGGTCCGGAAGCGAAATTCCGGATGATCCGTGGCGAAATGATGGATGACGGCCGGTCGCCGCGCCACCGTCATGGTGGCGGAATTGGCATGGCAAAAGCCGCAGTTTTGGTCCTGCGCGGCAGCCATCACCCGGCCCTGATGTTCCGCGTGACAAACGCTGCAGGAGACAAGGGGCGCGGTGGGTTGATGAAAATTCCGCCCGCCATGACAACGGAGGCACGCGGTGTCCATTCCTGTGGGGTGACCGGCCGGCTGTCTGATCAGTTCGCCCAATTCCAGCATTCCCGGCCGGGCCTGCAAAGCAGCCTGGAGAATACCATCCGGTCCCCGGTCCCCGGCAATATGACAGGCGGCGCAATTTCCCGCCGCTCCGTTGGTCAGCGCCCGGGAAGTGAACGCGGTACTGGAATGAACCCGGGAAACCGGCCCGGGATTGATAAAACGATTTCGCCAGACCGGGTGACCGGTGAGGAGAAGCAGGAGCGCCGAGGAAAGGCAGACCACGCCCACGGTGATCCGACCACGCCAGACCCGCAGGGTGGGTACCGGGGCGCATTTGGGGATCGGCCGGCAACAGGTACCGTCGGGGAGGGGTCCCTCGTCGCAAGCCCCTTCGGTGCGGGTACAGCGCCAGCGCCCCTTGGTTTCACCAGGTTTGGTCTCCAGCACGGGCCGGCACTCGGAAGTGGCCTGGCAGCGACCCCAGGCATCCGGGCCCGAACGACAAGCCCGGCCTTCGCACGCATGACCACAGGTCCATTTCTGATTGGGACGCGCGTAATTATGGGCGTCGAACTGGGGTGCGGAGTTGGGGCTGTTCACCGCGCTCCTCCGGAAAAGCCGTACACCAACGCCAGGTGCAGGGCGGTGAAAACGAGCAACCCGTAGGTGAGCGGAATGTGCACGAACAGCCACAGCTTCAGGCTGAGCTGGACGGACCGATGATAATCCAGACCATCTTTTTGCCGGACCAACTCCGCCAGTTTGGCCAGGGCAACCCGCTCCGCCTCGCTGCCCGTGCGCTGAACGTCCTCCAATTCCCGCAACAACGCGGCCACCGGGCGCCGGGACTCGGCGAGGTGCCACCAGAAATTCCGGGGGCGGGCAAAAAAATCCGCCAGCCGGTGCAAATAAAACTCGCCGATCACGACGGATTGGCTGTCCGGCCCCACCGCCAGCGCTTCCGCCTGGGTGCGACAAGCCACGCGCAGGGCGGGAATCTTTTCATAGATGACTTCGCCGCCGCGTGTGGCCAGCCGCCGCGGCAGCACGCGGCTGAGGAGAATTCCCACCACGCCGCTGGCACTCACGAACGTGAACAACGCCGCCAACACGATCTCAAAAACACCCCGTGGCGGACGAAAATTCAGGTGCACGAGAAACAGCACCACAGTGAAATAGCCGAGGTAGAGATGGAGTTGGAGCCAGAATTCGGACCGGCCGAACGGGAGGAAGGGCAGCTTTTTCCAGACGTTGTAGAAGGTCAAAACCAACATGGCCGCCAGCAAGACCCAACCCGTGAGAAAAGCATAACCGGGCAATGCCCCGGCGTGGCGCCGGTGGAGATAACCCGTAACCACCGTGGCCACCAACAGCAGCGGCAAGCCCGTGAATAATTGGCGGCGATGGCGTTTCATTTTCCGAGCCAGCGGGAAAGTTCGTCGAGTTGGTTCAGGTTCATCCGGGTCAGCGCGCCATGGGGACAGGAGCGTTCACAGGCGGGTCCGCCGTGATTCTCCACGCAGAGATCGCATTTCGTCGCCTTGGTGATGGGTCGCATTTCCTGGTCCACCATCAATTCCCCGCTTTGATCCCGGATTTCCACCATGCGGATGGCGTCGTAGGGGCAATTATTGGCGCAGGATTTGCAGCCGATGCAGGTGATCGGATTGATCACCACCTGACCGGCAAAGGACTCGCGATGAATCGCCCCCGTCGGGCAGCCGATCATGCAGACCGGGTCGGCACAATGCATGCAGGCGTTGGCGATCATGATCCCCCCGGCACTCGGACCGTGCCGGAGAAAGCGGGGATTGTTGTCGTGCGTGGCGGCACACGCCCGCACACAGTCATCGCACCGCGTGCAGCGGTCCAGGTCAATGACCATGCTCGCGGTACCGTTGAAGAACCGGTTTTCCGTGAGAAATTCCAGAATTTCCGCCCCGACCTGTTCCCGGCGGGCCAATTCGGGGGGCGGTTCCTCCGCGGACAACTCCGCCGCGGGCCAAAGGGGCGGCAGTTCCCGGGCGGGCAGCGACGGCAGCACGATCTCCTCCATCACGCGCGTGGGCACGATGAGCAAATGCGTGTATCCAATCGCCCGAAGGGAAAACTGGAAATTCACGGGCCGATTCTTCTCGCGCCAGTTGTGGGCGATTTCCCGCAATCCAAAAATCTGGCCGGCCCCGATGTAATTCAGGGTGCGCTCGCCCCCGCCGGTCTTCTGGCTCACCCGGGCAAATCCGGCGCGCAACAGCACGACGCCGTTCGGGTAATCACCCTCCACCACGATCCCGGGCTCCTTCTCCGGCCGCACGGCGCCGGCCTGGGCCAGCCGTTTATAATCCCCGGACCAGTCGTAGTCCCCGAAGGTGGCAAACTCAACCGCCTCCGCCACCCGGTCCAGCCGCTCCTTGTCCAGATGCCGGAAGAGCGGCGTGGCCCGCAGATAGGAGGCCAGGGCACGCTCCCGGTAAATCCGATTGATGTGGCGCCGGAGTGCGTCATCGTACTTCATCAAATCGCGCAGGCCTTGCCAGCGGATTTCCAGCAATTCTGCGGTGTCGCTATCGGCAAAGATCGTTGAGGTACGGGGCATGCGGCTAAGGGCGGCGATCTCCCCAAAAAAATCGCCGGCCGTCATCTGCTCCGTGCGATGGGCATTGAGCACCCGCGGCAAATCCTGCAGAAACACCCGGGTCTCCTGGTCGGCCACCCGCGCCCCGAGACCGGCGGACGCTTGTAAACGCGACCGCGCAAAACTCTCCGGCGGCCGGCGGCCGTTCCAAAATTGGGCCAGGGTGCGGAATAGCCCCTTGCGGACCGGCGCATGCCGCCCCAGCAGGGCGGGCGGCAGGTCGGGCTTCAACACCACGCGCGTAGCCCCATTCAGAATCAGAAAGGCGGAACTGCCATAATCCCCCTGCCGGACGATGATCTCGCCGCGGCGAAAACGGTGGAGCTTCGCATCGTTGCGCAGAATTTCCCGCAGCGGGGTGCGCTTGGGAAAAGCCAGCGGCTGCATCGCATTGAACGGTGCGGTAGCCAGCAACCGGTCCACATCAGCCTCCGTCAGGGCGGGATCAAAAGCGGCGTCCCAGCGTTGGGGACGTTCGAGGATGATGGCGGGTGCGCTCATCTCAGGCGTCCAGGACCAGATCGTTTTTGGGCCGGCAAACGCACGTGAGGCAGGAACCGCTTTCGGGCTCGGAAGTGGGTTTTTTCAGGTAATCCACCGCGCCGGATTTGATGGCCACCAGGCAGGAGCCGCAGCCGCCGGCACAACACCCGGAATCAATCTTCACTCCCTGATCGCGCGCAAATTCCAGCAGATTCTCCGAGGCCGGCTCCCAGCGGACGGTCTTGCCCGTTCGACTGAAAGTGACGTTGATTTTCGCCAGGTGCTCCGTTTCGGTGGCGGAGGGCGTGACGGCTTTCTTCTTCACCGTGGCCGGACCAAAAGCTTCGAAATGGACATCCTTGTCCGGCACCCCCCAGGCCGCCAGCCCGTCCGTGAGGCTTTTCATGAACGCGCCGCTGCCGCAGAGATAATACTCGAAGTTGTTGGAAGGGAGGAGTTCCTTCAGCAACTCAATGCTGACGCGGCCCTCATGCTGGTATTCCCGCCCCCGGGCGTCGCCCGTGCCGGGCTTGCTGTAACAAACCTGCAGATGAATATTTTCGTGCCGGGTCGCCAACTCCTCCAACTCCGCCTTGTGGATGTGCTCGCGGCCATTCCGGACCCCGAAGAAAAACCAGGCTTCACGCTTCGACCCGCTGGCGGCGATGGCTTGGGCCATGCTGAGCATGGGAGTCACGCCGACCCCGCCGGCGATGAGCACCACCGGATTGGTCTTGGCCATATCAATGTGAAAGTGCCCCATGGGTGCCTTGACATTCAGCAAGTCACCCTCCTTGAGAACATCGCAGAAATAACTCGAACTGGCTCCCGGGGGCACCTCAGGCTTATCGGGCGGGGCCTTCTCTTTCTTGATCGTGACCCGGTAATGCTCCTTTTGGTGGGGACTGCTGGAGAGCGAATAGCAGCGCACGAGGGGTTTATCGCGGCCGGGCAGGTCGAGTTGGAACGTCAGATACTGGCCGGGCTCGAAGCTGGGCAGCGGCCGCCCATCGTGGGGTTTGAGGTAAAACGCGCAAACATCCTCGCATTCCACCGTCTTCCGGGCCACGGTGAATTTCCGATAGCCGTTCCAACCAGTCTGCGCCGTGGCGGCTTCCTGGCTGCGACGCCGGGTTTCCTGTAAGCGGATCTGCAGTTCGGCCAGCGCCAGCCGCGCCTGGGCCCGTTCCCCGACCAGCCGCAAAAGGGTGCGGAAAATCTCCAGGGTCAGCCACGTCAACAACCCAGCCAGCAGCAGCATTCCCAGTTTGAAACTCCAGCCAAGTTGGCTTGCCTTCTGCAGTGATTCCGTTAGGGTTGCGTTCACGCAGACTCCTCCATAAACGATTTTACGCCGTGAGTAAAACAATAAGTCAACTCGTCGTCCTCGGATTGTTAATGCCGTGGGTGCCGCTTCAGGGGGCGGAGCTGCCGGCGCGTTTTCTCGGGGCCAATGCCTGCGCCAGTTCGGGCTGCCACGGCGGTGGCGGCCCGCACCAAAACCAGTTCCTGGTCTGGTCGGTGAAGGACTTTCACTCCCGCCGCCCGTTCGCCACGCTGGGCTCGGCCCGTTCGCACCAGATCGGGGAGACGCTGCAAATTGCGGAACCCGCGCGGGACCCGCGCTGCACGACCTGTCATGCGCCCCTGACGGAAGTGCCGGACGCCCGCCGCGGCCCGGGCTTGCAAGCAACCGAGGGGATATCCTGTGAAAGTTGTCATGGCGCGGCGGAAGGCTGGCTGCGCACGCATACCCGGTCCGATTTGACGCGGGCAGACCGGACGGCCGCCGGCCTGCGGGATTTGAAAAATCTCTACGTGCGCGCCAACACGTGCGCCGCCTGCCACCAGGTGGTCAGCCGGGAATTGCTGCAAGCCGGCCACCCGGAATTGCAATTTGAGTTGGATGGCCAGAGTGTGGCCGAACCGGCGCACTGGGAAACCCGGACCTCCGCCCCGCCGGCGCAAGTCTGGTTTGTGGGCCAGGCCGTGGCCTTGCGGGAGATGAGCTGGCAGCTCCAGAGTGAACCTGGCAAGGATGCCAAACTCGCGGCGCGCTGGGGCGCGCTGGTCTGGTTACTGCAAAAGCTCGATGGCCTCCAACCGAAGTTGCCTACCCTGGCCAAAATTCCGCTGCAACCCACGCCCGAAGCCCTGCGGCTGGCACAAGTGACCGCCGATGCCTTGGCGCGAATGGGGGCGGAACTCGCCTGGAACGATGGCTTGACGCGGGAAGCCCTGGCCCGCCTGGCGCATTCCGCCAGCGATTTTTCCGGCCTCGCCGAACCCGGGGAGGCCGCAGCCCGCCGCGCGGAACGGTTGGTGCTGGCCTTGGATCGCCTGCTCGGCGCCCACAATTCCACCGCGGAAGCACCCTTGAATCTCCTGTTCCGGCAAGCGCAATCAATCCCCGATTTTGCCCCCGCCCCGTTCGCCGCCACGCTTCAGCAGTTGGCCGAAGCCTTGGCTCGGCAGCCGTAAACAGCCTCGGGCACCTCACTCCGCGATCACCTCGGCGACCAGTCGGAGCAGCGTCTCAGCCAAGTACGGTTTGGGGAGGAAGTGATCAGCGCCCGCGCGAAAGGCTTTCGAATCACCGCCTTTTGAGGCGTGGCCGCTGGAGCCGATTATCTTGATCTGCGGATGGATGGCTCGCAGGGCCGCGATGGTCGACGGACCGTCCATGATGGGCATCGCCATATCGGTCAGGACCAGGGCAATTTCCTGCGCATGCCGGACATAAAGGGACAAGGCCTCAGCGCCGTTGGCGGCCAGTAACACGGAGTAACCCGCGTTTTGCAGCGTTTTCTGCACCACCTGGCGAACGGCATCATCATCGTCCACCACCAGGACGAGTTCGCCATGGCCGCCGGGCAAAACGCCCGCGGGCACCACCAGCGGAGCGACCGCAGTATCGGGGGCCAGGGCTGGTAAATAGATTTTGAAAAGGGTGCCCGCCCGCAGCCGGCTGACCAACTCGACGATGCCCTGGTGGCCCTTCACAATATTTAGCACCGTGGACAACCCGAGTCCGGTCCCGTGGCCGGAATCTTTGGTGGTAAAAAAGGGCTCGAATACCTGATCCTGGATGGCCTCCGGTATTCCCGGGCCATTGTCAGCCACTTCGAGCAACACGTAGGGGCCGGCGATCGCCCCGGGATGCTGGCTGACAAAAACTTCGTCCAGTTCCCGGTTGGACAACCGCAGATCCAGCTGCCCGCCGGTCGGCATGGCATCACGGGAATTGACGCACAGATTCATGATCACTTGGAGAAGTTGGGTGGGATCACCGGAGACCGGCCAGAGTTTTTCTTCCAAGAAACACGAAAATTTCAGGCCTTTGGGGAACGTGTTCCGGATGATATCCTGCACATCGCGCACCACTTGTTTTAGGTTTACCGGGATGCGGCGGCCCTCCGCCCCCCGCGCGAAGGTCAGGACCTGCTTGATGAGCTCGGCCCCCCGTTGGGCACTCGACGCCATCGCCATCAGCAACTCCAGTTCCCCCCCGCTTACTTTATCCTCGAGCAATTTGGTGCCCACCAGGATGGGGGTCAGCACGTTGTTCAAATCATGGGCAATGCCACTCGCCAGGGTCCCGATACATTCCAGGCGCTGAACGCGGAGAAACTGGGTCTCCATCTTCTTGCGCAAGGTGATGTCGGTATTGATGGCGAGAATGGATTTGGCCTCCCCGTGATCGTCCCGCACCAAAGTCCACCGCACTTCCACCGGCACGTATTGACCCTGCCGGGTTAATTTTTGCAACTCACCTTGCCACTGGCCCTGTTTTCGCAAGACCTCCAGACCAGCCTCAAATTGAACCGGATCCGGGAGAAAAAGTTCACGGGATTTTTTCCCCCTGGCTTCCTCGGCCGTCCAACCGTAAACCCGCTCCGCGCCATGGTTCCAAAACAGGATGTTGTCCGCCATGTCCTTGAGGATGATGGCATCGGAGGCGGCGTTCAGCAGTGCCGCCTGCTCCTCCAACTGCTCATTGGCTTTGCGACGCTCCAACTCCCGGCGGAGATGGTTGATGCCAAAGGCCAGGTCGTCCGCCAGTTCCTCCCATAGCTTGAGTTCCGCCGCTCCGGTTTGGTCCACGTCCCCAGAGTAGAGCGTCAGCAAGCCGAAAGTGTGTTGCCCATCGCGCAAAGGCAGGCAGATCAGGGAACGGAAACCATGCCGGGCCGCGATCAGTTGCCAGGGGGCGAATCCATTGTCCTCCGCCATGTCGGCACATACGGTGACCCGTCCGGACCGGATGCAACGGGCGGCGGGGCCCTGCCCCAAGGGGTGGCCCTCCTTCCAATTGAGATTCACCTGCGCCAGATACTCCGTAGCGGGGCCCGCATGGGCCATCGGCTGGATCGAATGCGCCTCATCGGCCATCGCATAACCTACCCAGGCCATGCGGTAGCCACCGGTTTCCACGGCCAACTGGCAGACTTGCCGCAGAAGTTCAAACTCGTCGGTCGCATGAATCAGCGCCTCATTGCACCCGCTTAGCATCTTCAAGGCCCGGTTTGCATTCCTAATTTCCAGGTCGGCCAGCTTGAAGTCGTGGATATCCGTGCAAGTGCCAAACCAGCTGCGCACCCGTCCCTCCGCATCGCGTTGCGGCACACCCCGGATAAGCCACCAGCGATATTCGCCGTCCGCCCGCCGGATTCGGGCTTCTTGGGAATAGGCACCGGCCGTCCTGATCGCCGTTTGCCAGGCCTCCCGGGTCCGGGGCTGATCAGCGGGATGAATCAACCCAAGCCAACCCTCATCCAGGCTCCCTGGCAGGGTGAAACCGGTATAATTCAACCAAACTTGGTTAAAATATGTGGAGCGGCCATCGGGTTGCGTCACCCAGACGATTTGGGGCATGGCTTCGGCAAGGTTGCGGAATTCGGCCACACTGGCCTCCAAAACCCCGGCCGCCCGGCGGCGGTGCAGCACTCCGCCCAGCGTTTCCACCAAAATCCGCAAGTTGTTCAAATCACGCGGCGAAAAAGCCCGCGGCTGCCGCGAGAAAACCTGCAACACCCCGATGATCTGGTCATCGACACGCAACGGGGCCGCGATGAGGGATTGGGCTGCCAGATCCCGGGCTACCGCCACATCCGTGCGGGGATCCTGCGGAACGGATTCACAATAAATCACCGCCCGGCTGCGCACCGCTTCGCCCGCAAACCCTCCCGCCAGTGGCGATCGCCGGCCAATGATTGCGGCGGCCTCTCCGGCGGCGGCCTCGCATACCAAATCCTGCCCTTCCACCACCTCAATAAGGGCCCCTGCGGCCTCCGTCAATCGTTGCGCCCAACCCACCATGCTCATCATCACGTCCCCGGTGGATCCCGCGGAATCATTGAGTTCTTGTTGGGCCTTGACGACTCCGGCCAGGGTCTCGGTGGCCCGGAGGGCTTCCCGTTCGGCCAATTTGCGGCCGGTGATTTCGTCAATCACACCCACAAAACCCGCCGGCGTGTCGCCGGTGCCGGGCAGCAGGGAAAGTTTGACTTTGCACCAGATGGCCACGCCATCCTGACGGAGAAAACGATTCTCGATGCCGAACGTTGTGCGCTGCCCGGCCCAAATCTCCCGGATTCCAGTTTCCGTTTGGGCGCGATCGTCGGGATGCGTGACCGCCAAACAACTCAAGGCGAGCAACCCGGCGGTTGGATAGCCCAGGATTTCCCCCAGGCGATCGTTCACCCGCAGGAAACTTCCGTCCGCCCCCAGCAAACACATTCCCACCGCGGCCTCTTCAAACAAGCTGCGGAACCGGGCCTCCGACTCCCGCAGAACCGCCTGGGCGCGCAGGCTCTCCGTCATGTCCCGCGCGTTGCTGGTCGCTCCAATGACCCGGCCCGTCGGATCCCGCATGACCCGAGAATTCGCACTCACGGTCACCACCCGGCCATCCTTGCGACTAATGCAGGTGAGATAGCTCAATTCGGCATTGTTCGTGAGCAAGGCAGCCGCAAAGGCGGCTTCTGCCCGCTCAACTTCGCCCGGCGGCAGGAAATCGACGAAACTCCGGCCCACCATCTCCTCCGGTTCGTACCCCAGAATGCGCCGGCAGGATTGATTGACAAAAATAATCGTCCCATCGGGATCCACGGTCCACACCAGATCGTGGGCGATCTCCACCAGATCCTCATAACGGCCTTCGCTGGCCAACAACGCTTGGCGGGTGCGCCGCCGATCCGTGATGTCCTGGATGGAGCCATCGAAATAACCGGGTATGCCGTCCGCCGCGAACCCGGCCCGGGCGCCAATGGCGACCCAAAAGCGCCGACCATCCCGTCGGCAGGTCTGGCATTCAAACCCTGCGACCGAACCCTTTTCCCACAGCCGCCGGAGAAACTCCAGAATGTCGGGGGAAGGCGGCCCCTCCCCGCGGGTCAGTCCGGCCGAACCGCGGAGCATCTCCTCCGCTGAGTCATAACCGTGCAGGCGGGCGCAAGCCGGGTTCACCATCAGGAACTTTCCGTCCGGCGTGCACCGGAACAACCCTTCCTCCACCTGCTCAAATATCGCCCGATACGGTTCCTCGGCCAGGGACGGTCCCGTGACCTTGGTCAGGGTCACCATTGCCCCCATGCCCCGGCTCTCTTTCAGCGGTGTAATCACCAACTGATACCTCTCCGATCGCCCCCCATTACGCCCGGGGTATTCCAGGGAGAATTCGGGCGCGGTTCCCTGCAAAACCGCCGCCAACCCCCGGGCCACGGCTCCGGCGGTTGCGGCGAATTCCGCGGTCACCTGCTCCCCGGCGGTTTGAAAATGCTTACCGATCAGCGTCGCACATCCGGCGGGTAGTTGCTGAGTGGAAAGTCGCGCCCAATCGTCATTGGTGGCGAAAATGATTCCATCAACCCCGATCAAAGCCACCGGCGAAGGAATCGCATTCAAGATGGCGACCGAAAGGTGCGCCGCTGACTCGGGCCACGGGGCGGCCAATTCCGAGCCGTTGGATTCAGATCGCGAAGTCATGGAAAACGGATTCCGGAGGGGTGCGGAGGCGAGGGGGAACCGGCATGGAAAGACAAATACAAATACCACCATCAGGCCGGCAGATAGACATCCACCCCCTGATCGGCACCTTTACCCCGCCCGCGGCTGCAGTTCCCAGAATCAATCGCATAAAACAACCGTTCCCTATGAATTTTTATGATAGGACGTTCAGCCTTGATTGCAAGCATTGACCAACTTCACCCCGACGCGCCTCACCCATGATCGAACAGTCTCATCGATGAATCGCAGACGCTGCAACAAAAAGGATCCGAAGCGAACCTCTGTCCGGGTCGAACTGCGCGAGCTCTCCCCCAATCAACGCCTGATTTTGGAAAAGGCCCTCGACCTGGCGGCCAGCAAGGTGGCCCAACGAGGCGAATCGTCAGTCCGCCCCGATCCTCCGCGCAGCGGTCGATTCGTAGCCGACTGGGCACCCGGGATCAATCCGAACCGCGGGTGCCCCGACCCGCTCTTAGCGATACTGACGCGGTTCCGGCACGTCGGCTCCCGCACCCGCCAGACCGCAACCAGGAAGACCACAGCCGGCGCAACCGGCCATTTCTTTGGTGACGGCCAGCGAGGACTGCAGACGCTCGAAGAAGAAAGGACGGCGTTCTTTTTTTCGGGCGCCGACTTCGTTCATCGTCATCGCGTCGTAAACGCGCCCATTCAGGATCGTGTATTTCACCGAGTCCGAATTGTGGATGTCCTCCAACGGGTTACGGTCCAGCACCAGCACATCGGCCAGTTTGCCCGGCTCCAGGGAACCGATGTCGTGATCGAGTCCCAGGTACTTGGCGCCGTTAATGGTGCCGCATTTCAGCGCATCAATGGGGCGCATCCCGCTTTGCGCGATGAGCCAGAGTTCCCACTGCGAACCCAAACCGGCCAATTGGCCGTGGGCACCCAGATGTACCGTCGTACCGGCGTCAAACAGCGTCTTGCAGATGGAGGAACTGCGCAGGATGTTGTAGTCCTCGTCGCTGGCCATGGGCCGGCGGCGGGACCGCGGATCAATCACCTGCCGGGGCGTGAAGTTCAGCAATTTGGCATGTTTCCACGTGTCCATGTGCTGATACCAATAATGTTCCCCATCCAGGCCGCCGTAGCCGACGATCAACGTGGGCGTGTAACCGGTGGCGCTGGCGCCCCAGAATTGGGCCACATCCGGATAAATCCGCTCGACGGGCAGCGAATGTTCCACGCCGGTGTGACCGTCGGCCACCATGGTCAGGTTGTGTTCGAGCAGCGATCCGCCTTCGGGAACCACCATCATGCCCAGTTGCCGGGCGGCTTCGATGACCTGCTGGCGCTGCTCGCGCCGCGGTTGGTTGTAGGATTTCACACTGAAGGCGCCCACCGCTTTCATCCGCTTCAGGTGGAATAGGGCATCTTCCAGACTGTCGATCTGCGCCTTGAACGAACCGGCCGCGCCGTAAAGGATGGTGCCGGTGGAAAAGGTGCGGGGTTGCACAATCAGGCCCGCCCGTTGCATTTCGCTGGCGCCGAAGATGCTCTCGGAATCATTGGAGGGATCGTGCACCGTGGTCACCCCAAAGGCCAGGTCCGCGTACCGCCCCCAATTTTGCTGCGGCGTGATGCCGTCCTGGCCTTGCGCACCGTGCGCGTGCACGTCGATCAGTCCGGGCATCAGGGTCTTGCCGGAGCAGTCCAGCACGATGGCGCCGTCCGGAATTTTCACGCTGTCGCCCGCGCCCACCGCCACAATCCGATTCTGCTGGAGGAGAACCACACCCCCTTCGATCACTTCATCGCCCCGCATGGTGATGACCCGTCCACCCACCAGCGCCAGGACGCCCTCCGGCAGATCCGCCTTCTGCTTGAATGCAATATTCAAGCCCACCGGCTTGGCGTCTTCCTTCTTCTCCGCCTTTTCCGGTTCCTTGCCGGCTTGGTCGCCCGCCTTGGCTTCCGCAGGTTTGGGAGTGCTCTTGGCAAGTTGCTCCTTGCGTTTGTCGGCGGCCTTTTGGTCGGCCTTGGCCAGCGCCTCGGCCACGCTTTGCGTGAACAACTCCGGCCCGAGCGACCAATGCAGGTTCTGGCTGTTGCCCGACCAGGAAAGATTGGCGCCCGCCTCGCTGGTCACCTTGTAGATCGGCACGCTGCCAGATTTGGGGCCAACGTCCAAAGAACGGCCGATCATCACCAGCGGGGTCATATAGACATTGAACCGTTCCGCCCAGGCCACCCAGGTGCCATCCGGGGAAACCCGCACTTCCGTGCCGTTCGCGCTGGCCAGATGGTTGCGCTCCTCGGTGCCGTTCAGATTGACGCTGAAAAGTTTGAGATTGTCATTTTCCTTGTCCGGCTCACTGGTGACCAGGAACACCCGGTCATTGTCCGCCCCAAATTGCGGATTGGTCCCCTTTTGCGTAATGCGCTGGCCTTCGCCGCCCGTGGCCGGCACCCAGTACACCCCGGGGTCCCGCGAATGGATGCCCGCGAGCAGGTGACCGCCGGTGATCTTGCCGTAAACAATTTTGGAACCGTCGGGGGAAAACACGGGATCCACATAGTGTCCGGGCTTGGTCGTGACCACCCGGCCCTCGCCCCCGCCGGCGCTGACCACCCGCAGGCTGCCGAGTTCCTCATCGTCCCAAGCCACATAGACCAGCGAAGCGCTGTCCCGCGACCATGCGGGCATGAATTCAAAATGCCGGCTGTCGGTCGTCACCCGCCGCGGCTGCCCCGCGGGCAGCGCGCGGACGTAGAGATGACCCAACGCGGAATAGGCGACGGCGTCCCCCTTGGGCGAAACCGTGACTCCGCGCAGCATCTTCACCGCAAATTCCGCCGGCGCCACTTCGATGGGCACACGCACCGCCGGCATGATCTGGCGGTCACCTTTGACGTGGAAGGGGATGTCGCTGACGGCCTTGGTGGCCAGATCGAGGCGATGGATGCCGCCCTTGGCGTAATAAATGATGGCCTGGGAATTGGGCAGCCACGCCATGGTGGGATAAACGCCATGAATCGCCCAGGTCTCCTGCATGTCCCGTTCCAGATTGTCGTTCAACTGGCGGACCTCACCGGTTTCGATGTCTTGCACGTACAGGCAGGTTTTGAAACGGTCGCGGCGCACAAACGCGAGCCGTTTGCCGTCCGGCGAGGGGGTGGGCCGCACGGCCCCGCCGGCCCCCGTCACCCAGCTTTCGGTTTCCCCCTTCACGCGGTCCAGCCGCGAAATGATGTAAATCTGGCCATTGCTATCCTTGTTATATTCAAATGCACCGCCCGGAGTGGCATCCCAGGAGTAATACAGGTAGCGTCCGTCCGGCGAAAAGGCCGGCTCCCCCACATCCTTTTGCTCATTCGGCTTCACGGTCATTTGCAGTCCATCACTGGCGCCGCCGTCCACTCCCGCCACCGAATAGAGCCACATTTCTCCGGAACCCAGCGAGCGGCGGGACGAGAAATGTTTGTGGGCCACAATGTACTTCCCATCCGGCGTCCAGGCCGGGGAATTCAGCAACCGGAAAGACTCCTGGGTAATCTGGCGCAAGCCACTCTCCTGGGCGCTTTGTCCGGCCTGGGCATCCGCCCGGATCACCCAGATGTTATCGCCCCCGGCTCGATCACTCGTAAAGGCGAGCCAATGGCCATCGGGGCTGAACCGCGGCTGCATGTCCCACGCCAGCCCGCTGGTCACCGCCCGGGCTTCCCCGCCCGCGACCGGCATCACATATAAATCCCCCAACAAATCGAAGGCCAGCAGCGTGCCGTCCGGCGACACATCCACATTCATCCAGGTGCCGGCGGTCACGTCGATGGTCGCCGTTTTCGCCGTTTCAATACCGGGCGGCTTCATGACGTCCCACTTCTCGGTCTTGGACTCCTTCTTGGCTGCCGCCGGGCTGGCGGGGACGGTTTTGGGCTCGTCCGCGAAAGCGGCGAGGAGGGACGTTGCCAGCGCCAGCGCGGTCGCGGTCGCCGTGGACCGTTTTGCCATCTGTTTCACGATGTTCATATGCTTGCTTGTAGAATTGGGAAACCCGCCGGATACGGGGCGCGGGCGTATCGTCCGCGTTGCCGTTGAATTTCCCCGTCCCGCGGGCCTTCGTCAATCCTCAACCGTCCCGCCAGTGCGGGAATCATGTTCCCGCACCGCCGCGGCTTGTCATTTCCTTTCCGGCGGAGCGGGTGTTACATAAGCGGCATGCAACCTGGGATCACGGACAACGGGATGACGGTCAGTTCCAAAAGCCTTCGCCCGTCGCGCCACCACTATGGACTGTAAGCATTGCGGATCGGCCAACCGGCCGCGGGCGCGCTATTGCGGCGCGTGCGGTGCGGAAATGCTGGCAGGGTGCCGGCACTGTGGCGCCGTGCTGCCCCCGGAGGCCGCCGCCTGCCCGGCCTGTGGCGGGACGATTTCACCTGCGACCAACGCGCCGGAGGAACTCAACCGCGGGGCCACGGTTCATGAGCGCCGGCTGGTCACCGTGCTGTTTGCCGATTTTGAAGGGTTTACGGCTTTTTCGGACCAACGCGATCCGGAGGAAGTGCATGACTACATGGGGTCCCTATGGTCCCGGATCACTCCACTCATTGAAGCCCAGGGCGGGTCGCTGGAAAAATACATCGGCGACGCCCTGGTTGCGCTCTTCGGGGTGAAGCAGGCCCAGGAGGACAGCCCCGCTCATGCGATCCGGGCGGCGCTCGCCGTGCAGGCCTCCTTGCGCGACCTCGCCCTCCGGGGCCAGCAGAAGCCGCTCCCGATGCGCATTGCCATCAACACCGGCCCCGTGGTGATCCAACCCGTGGGGCGGGAAGGGGAATTCCGGGCCACCGGCGAGACTTTGAACGTGGCCAGCCGGCTGCAGAGCCACGCCCCCAGCGGCGGCGTCCTGATCTCGCATGACACTTTCCGGCATGTGGAAGGCCTGTTCGAAATGCACGCCTGCGCCCCTATTTCCGTGAAGGGCAAGACGGAACCGATCCGGGCTTATGTGGTCGCCCGGGCCCGGCCGCGCCAGGAGGCGCAGCACGTCCGCGGCGTTGCGGGGGTGAAGACGGAATTGATCGGCCGCATGCTGGAGCTGAACCAGTTGCAGGAAATCCTCCGGCGCGTGAGCGAGCGGCGCGAACCCGAGGTGGTCACGTTGGTGGCGGAGGCCGGGTTGGGCAAGACCCGCCTGGTGCACGAATTTCAACAATGGGCGCAGTCCCTCCCGGGGGGCGTGCAACTCTTCAGCGGGCGGGCCACGGCGGAAATGCGCGGTTCCAGCTTTGCGCTGATGCGCGATTTGCTGGCGGCGCGGTTTGATATCCAGGACACGGACACATTGATGATTGCCCGGACGAAACTGGAATCCGGCGTGGCCTCGTTCATGCCGCAAGGCGGTCCGGCGGAAACGGCGGAAACCCGGACGCCAAAGGTGGCCCATTTCATCGGCCAATTGCTGCGCCTGGATTTTTCCCAAAGTCCCCACTTGCAGGGGCTGTTGCATGATCCCGAGCAGATGCGCCAGCGGGCCTTTCACTGCGCCGGGCAGTTCTTTGCCGCGGTCACGCAACCGCCCGGCACCCCTCCGGGGCAGCCAGCCCCGCCCACGTTGGTAATCCTGGATGACCTCCAGTGGAGCGACGACGGTTCCCTGGATTTGCTCCTGCATATCGCGCGCGCCTGCCCGGGCGCCCCGCTGCTGATCGTCTGCCTGGCCCGCCCCGCCCTGGATGAGCGCCGCCCGGATTGGGGGGATCGGTTTTCCCACCATACCCGGATGCAACTCGGCCCCCTGCGCCCGGTGGACAGCCGGGAAATGGTGCAGCAGGTACTTTGCAAAGCCGCAGAAATTCCGGCCCAACTCCTGGAGCGGGTGGTCGTTCTGGCCGAGGGCAATCCGTTCTACGTGGAGGAAGCCTTGAAGATGTTCATCGAACAGGGGGCCATCATTCCCGGACCCGACCATTGGGAGGTGGAACCGCAACGGTTGGCGGAAACCATGCTCCCGGCCACCCTGACCGGCGTCCTGCAGGCGCGCCTGGACAGTCTTTCCAACCAGGAACGGGAACTCGCCCAACGGGCCTCGGTGGTGGGACGCATCTTTTGGAACACCGCGCTCGCGCCGTTGAACCCCGTCGGTGAATCCGGGCCCGGCCAGCCCGCCACCGGGGCCAGCGCGCTGACCCGGAAAGAAATCGGCGGCGCCCTGGATTCGCTGGTCGCCAAACAAATTATCGTCCGCCGCCCCACCTCGAGCATGCTGGGGGCCACGGAATTTGCGTTCACCCATGAACTATTCCGGAATGTGGCCTACGAAACCGTGTTGAAGAAACGTCGGCGCCAACTGCACGGCCAGGTGGCAGATTGGTTGATGGCGGCGGCGGGCGACCGGGTGGGCGAAACTGCCGCGCTGGTGGGGGGCCATCTCGAAAAAGGGGAAAATCCGCAGGCAGCGGCGGATTGGTACGCGCGGGCCGGTCGGGAAGCCACCGCCAGCCACACTCCGGAGATCGCCGCCGAACTCTACACCCGGGCCCTGGGGCTGCTGCCCCCGGACGGCACTGAAGCCGCCGCCTTCCGTCCGCGGCGTCTGGATTGGCATCTGGCTTTGGCGGAGTGTCTGGGCGCGCTGGCGCGCTTCCCGGAAGCCATCGCGCACGCCGAGGAGGTACGCCGACTGGGGGAGGTGCTCCTTGACGGCATCGCCCAGGCGCGCGCCTGGAACGCGCTGTCCTTTCTGCGGGAACGCCAGGGAGCCAACCGGGATGCCATTGCCGCCGCCGACCAGGCCCTCGCTCTGGCCCAAGCGGCCGGCGGGGCGGAGGAACAAATCAAGGCTCTGCATCTCAAAGGGTGGGCCTATTACCGGTTGGCGGACGCCCCCGCGGTTCTGGCTCTGGCCGGAAGAACAGAAGCGTTGTGTCGGCAATCCGGCGACAACGCCGGTCTGGCCCGCAGCTTCAAGCTGCATGGCGTGGCCCACCTTCAGTTGGGCCATTTCCGGGAAGCGGACGACTATTTCCAACGCGGTCGGGAAATTTGGGAATCGACGGGGGACCTGCGCAATGCCGCCTCCATGTGGAGCAACCGGGGGGAGACGGCGCGGGCCCGGGGCGACTACGCGGCGGCCGTGGATTTGTATCAACAGGCGCTCGCCATGGCCCGCCAGATTGGCGCCCGGGAGAGTGAACTCATCTACCGCACCAACCTGGCGGGCGCGTGGCTGGGACTCAATCAATTGCCAGCGGCGGAATTGGACTTGCGCCAGGTCGTGGCCGAGGCCAACACCGGCCGTTCGTTCCTGGCCGAAACCCACAGCCTGTTGGCAGAAGCCTGCCTGAAACAAGGAAAGGTCGCCGAGGCGCTGACCTTCGCCGGCAAGGCTTTGCAATTGGCGCAGGCGGCCGAAAGCGCGCTGGAACTCGCGGGCGCCTGGCGGATTTGCGGCCAGGCCAGCGCGGCCGCACCCGCCGGTCCCCCGCGGGCGCATGATCCGGCCACCTGTTTTGCGGAAGCCCTCCGGCTGTTCGATCAAATCGGTGCGGAAGGGGAGCGCGCCCGAACCCTCCGCCTCGTCGCGGAGTTGGACCGTCAAGCGGGCGCGCTCGCTGCGGCGAAAGCCAAACTGGGCGAAGCCGACGCCATATTTCAGCGGCTGGGCATGCTCGCGTGAGCCTCCGGTCCAACCAACGGGACCGGAGGCATCAATGGGCCGTGGCTTCCGTAAACATGGGGTTCGCCGCGTTGCCGCCGGAGAGAATGTAGGCCAGCAGATCCATCACCTCACCTTCCGAGAGCAGGTTCAAGAGCCCGACGGGCATGGGCGAAACCGGCGAGGTGGTGATGGACTTGATATGCTTGCGATTCACCGTGGTGCTTTCCCCCGGGTTCAACAGATCGGTGTTTACCTGCACGGTATCCGTGCCGAGATACACGATCCGGCCCGTGAGGATATCACCGTCGTCCAGGCTAATGTTGATGGCGGCGTACAGATCGCTGATGGTTTTGCTGGGTTCGATGATCGACTCCAGCAGATCCCGGGCACTGAAGCGCCCCGCCGCGCTGGTGAGATCGGGCCCCACGGCACCGCCCTCATTGGCAAAACGATGGCAGGCGAAGCAGCCGAGACCACCGAACAATTGCCGCCCCCGCTCATAGCCCCGGTCATGCAAGCCCTTCTCCGCCAGCGGCGCCAGATCACTGACCTGCCATTCCTTGACGAAGGCATGACCGGACAGTCCCTGTTGCATGGCTTGCAAGGGGGATAAGCCGGTGGACCGGGCTGCCAGTATGGCTTGTAGCGGTGCTTTCTCTTCCTCCGTAAGCGTGCCGAGCGCGTCTTTTTTGATCATTTGCAGGAACCCGGCAAAGCTGGCCCCCCCGCGATAGCTCCCGGCTTTCACAAACCACTGGAAATAACGCTGGCGCAGTTCAGGCGTCCAGCCGGTCCGCAAAAGTCGTAGTGATTTCACATACTCAATCTGTTCTTCCTGCGTGGGCGACCGCTCCACGAGCGCCACGGCTTTGGCCGCCAGTGTCGGCGACTGCAGGTAGGCCAGCAATTCGCACAGCCCGGCATTCAACTCCCGGGTGGCCGCGGGAAAATGGGGTGCCAATCGGGCGGCCAAACGCTCCCGATTCCCTATCTCCGGTTGGCCCAGGCGCGTGAAGGTCACGTCATAAGCCCGGATTAATTCAACCTGCTGGGCAGGCGTCAGCCGTTCCCAATCCAGACGTTCCAGGGCGGCCAGCACCCGTCCCTGCAAATTGGTCTCGGGCACGGGATCGCCGGGCTGGCGGTGAAATTGGTCGCGCGCGCTGACCCGCACCAGGGCCAGCAACGCCGTTAAAGAAGCCGGCACCTGGGTTTCCGCCAGGGCCCGCTCGCGCCATTGCGCGGGAGCCTGCCACTCCAGGGCCACCCGGGCGGCAAACCGGATGTAGCGATCCGGATGGCCCAGGTACGGCCAGACCGCCGGCACCGCCGCGGGATCGGTATGGCCGTGAAAAGCTTCCAAGCGCCGCCGGAGGGCGCGTAATTCCGCCTCCGTATCAACGGTCACTGCCGGCGCGGTCGATTCCGTTCCCGTGTAAGTCACGCGGTAAAGCCCGCTCTGGATCCGCCATCCGCCGGTGACGAAATACAGCGCGCCATCCTTTGGATTCACCAAAATATCGGTCGTGGGCAGGGGGGCGCCGCTGAGTAACAGTTCGGTTTCCGCACGGTAGCTGGCACCGGCGGGTTGCAGGTGGGCCACGAGTATCCGGCCATAACTCCAGTCCGGCAGGAACAACGCCTCCTGGTAGCGCGCCGGGAACCGCGCGCCATACCCGAAAGTCATTCCAACGGGCGAGCCGGGACCTACATCATGAAAAGCCGGCAAGCTGTCCGCATACCAGGCTGGCCACTTGCCCGCCCCATTCCGCCAGCCGAATTCGCTCCCGCTGGTCACGAGACAGAGCCGGGTGGGGCGATACCACGGGGTGTTCATGTCATACTCCATGTCCGCATCAAAGGTGATCAACTCCCCCTGGCGGTTGAAGGCGGCATCATAGGGATTGCGGAAGCCATTGGAGATGAGCTCCCAGTCTTTTCCCTCGGGATCCACCCGGTAGAAACAACCACCCGGCGCCAGGACGTCGGTCATGAATCCCCGCGCGTCCGGCAGGCGGGGCAGTAAGTGATCCTCACTCCAAATCGGTGGGACCCGCGAATGCTCTGGTTTCCGCACCCGGGTCGCATTGCCTGCGACCACATAAATAGACTTGCCTTCCGGATCCGCCAGCAGGGCATGCCAGCCGTGATCGCCACCGCCTTCCAGTGGGCGCAACAACTCCACTTGATCCAGTTCATCATCGCCCCGGCTGCTCCGCACCCGATACAACCCGCTGTTGAATTTCCCGTTTTTGCTCACCAGCGCGTAAAGACTGTCGAAGGCCCAGACCAATCCCTGGGCACCGCTCAAGTCCGCTTTGATTTTCTCCACCTTAGTGTCGCTCGCCGCTCCGCCCAGCGGCGGCGGCGTGACCCGGTAAAGTCCCAGATCATATTGGTCGCAGAAGATGAGCCGCCCTTTTGGATCCACGCACATGCTCACCCAGGATCCCTGGGTTTTGGGCGGGGAATAGAGCAGCTCAATTTTAAAATCCTTGGCAATCTTGATCTGTTCAGCCGCCGTGGCCCCCGGTTCGCGCGGTGCCGCGGGAAGGACGGGACTGTTCGTTAAAGTCTTCAGCCGGATGTCCTTGAACTGCACTTTCATCGGCGGTCCGGGGTGCATTTGAAAGGCCAGAATACCCCGGCTGGCGGCCTGATCTTTTTGCCGATCCACCGTCTGGGCCGTCATCACTCCATTGATATAGAGCGTAATTTCGGCCCCCCGGGCAATCACCCGGTAATCATTCCATTCGGTCAACTTCCAGTGCTTCCGCAACTCCCCGGGGTCGCCCAGGTTGGTGATCTCCCGTTTCCCGTCCGGAGCGATTAACACGCGCTGACCACGGGGCGCGATAACCCCGCGCGTGTGTTCATACACGCCGCCGGTGTAAGTATCTTCCGCGTCCATGTCCGCCTGATAGCCGCTGGTATCCCAATCCGGGACTTCGCGGCTCCGAAACTGGATGCCGGAATTCCCGCCCACCAATCGAAACCGGAGCCGCAATTCAAAATCGGCGGGCTGACCGTCGCGCCAGATCAGGTAGTTGTGCTTGGTGCAGGGCTTTTGGGGCGTACTCTCGGCGGTGATCGCCCCTTCCTCCACCCGCCACCAACCGGGTTTGCCATCCCAGCCGGTCAGGTCGTGACCATTGAAAATAGGCACGAAACCCTCCTCCTCCCCGGCCGCGCGCCCCACCGGCGGACCGGCGAGCAGCCCCAGCCAGATGATGAGGCCGGTGAGTCGTCGCAACAGCGCTGCGAAGGGACCGTTGCCGGCGATCCGTCGGCACGGAAAGGTGGGGGGAATTGGATTCGGATTCATAAGCGGTACCGGCCCATTGCAGCGGATTGCGGTTGCCTTGTCCGGCCCTTCCTTGGCGAACTTCTTACCCGGATTGCGCACGGATTCGCCCGGTCCACGGCGCGGACTTGACGGGGAACAAGCGGATACGGATGATGCCGTAATGAGTATGTGCTGCGAGAATGCCGGGCCCTGCCAGATCGAACGCTACTTTTCCCAACTCGGCCGGGTGCTTACCCTGGGATTGCTGGTGGCCCTGACCGGCTGCGCCACCTACCCCCGGTCCGGAACCCCGGCCGGTCGTAAAGGGGATGAAATTGTGGTGGCGGGCAAATTCTTTCACACCGGAACTCCGGTGGTGCTCTGGCTGGATCCAGGCGGCTACGATGCCTACCGGGTGGAACGGCGCTTCGGACCCTATGAGGAGTCCAGTTGGGAAGCCTCCCAGAAGGCATCCCGTGAGTTGCGGACGCCCAACCGCTATGGGCTCCGGGCCAAGGGACTGACCCCCGCCCAGATTGAGCAGGTGCGCGGCGGTGGTTGGGACCTGCCCTTGTTGCAAAGCGTGGTGGACCAATTTGTCATTCATTTTGATGTTTGCGGCGTCAGCCGGACGTGCTTCCGGGTGTTGCAGGACCAACGGGATTTGAGCGTCCATTTCATGCTCGACCTGGATGGCACCATTTACCAGACGCTGGATTTGAAAGAGCGCGCCTGGCACGCCACCACCTCCAATGATCGCTCCGTGGGAATTGAAATTGCCAATATGGGTGCCTACAGCGCGCGGGAACGCGACCCGTTTAACGTCTGGTATCGAAAAACCAATGGCACCACGATCATCACCCTGCCTCCAAATGTGGGCGACGGCGGAATCCGCACCCAGGGATTCGTGGGCCATCCGGCCCGACCGGACCCCGTTCATGGTGTCACTCAGGGGGAGGAATTGACCCAGTATGATTTCACTCCGGAGCAATACGCGGCGCTGGCGCGGCTCACCGCCACCCTGTGCACCGTGTTTCCGAAAATCAAATGCGCCTACCCCGTGAACGACAAAGGGGAACTCATCACCGTCAAATTGCCCAAGGACCAATTGGAGGCTTATGGCGGGGTGCTCGGACATTTTCACGTCCAGACCAACAAGAACGATCCCGGCCCGGCCTTCCAATGGGATTACGTGATCAACGAAGCCCGCCGGCTGATGGCTCCGGGCTCCTGTGCTCCCGGCTTTTCCCACGCGACTCCCTTACGCCGGTTTTAACGCCCCGCCCATGCGGCAGCGGACGATGGTAGGATCACTAAGTTGCCCGGGCACAGTCAGGCTAGCGAAAATCCTGGAAGCGTCGGCCATAGGTGGGCAGTCGCGGGCGCCCATCTGAACTGGTGCGTCCGGCTACGCCAACCTGGACTTTTCTCCCGCGCCGCCCATTCGCGCGCTCACGGTAGAAGCCGATGGGGCTTTCCTTGCTTCCAGCGGGATCTCCTCGATTTGCGCTTGCCACGGTCTGGACAAAGCCCAATCATGTTTGTGAATGACCCTCCGCGAAAATAGTGCAATTTTGACTCGCTCCCTATTTCTGATCGTTTGAACCATTAACCAAGGGCGTTTCATCTCAGGGGGGCGGACTTGGCCAACTATAACCATGGAAAAAAGGCTCCATTGGATTCTCTTGCTTGCCCTCGGCTGCGCGGTCATATCCCCCGCACCGGTCGCGTTCTCGGCCGGGCTGACGAATGCGCAGCAAGTGCTCACTTTTGTGCCTGGCCCGCAAACTTGGAGCAATGCGGCGCGCCTCCAAGGCTACATCACCTACGCCGATCCTGCCTGGGATACTGCGTTCCTGGCCGACGAAACTGGCGGCGTGTTTATCGACCTGACGCCGCTGCCGGTCCGCCCTCAGTTTGGCGACACAGTTGCCGTGACCGGCCACGCCATCGGCAGCGGCTTCGCCCCCATTGTCGTCGTCCGGCAAGTCAGCCTTTTGCCCGGGCAACCGCCCCCGCCCCCCAGGCTGGTTACCATGGACGACTTGCGCGGCGGTCGGCAGGATTCGCAATGGATCCAAATGGACGCCGTGATCAGCAGCCTGGCCTTGGCGAATGGCCACCTGCGCCTGCAATTCTCCGTCTCCGAACAACTACTGGCCTTTATCCCCGATTTTGCCGGCCCGCTGCCAACCCATCTCATCGACGCCCGCGTCCGGCTGCAGGGTGTTTGCGGCACCCGTTTTAACGCCCGCCAACAATTGGTGGGCTATCGCATTTTCATCCAGAACCTGGCCGGCATCCGGGTGCTGGAACCAGCCTCGCCCGAACCCTTCGCCGCCGCCACCCAACCACTCGCCTACGCCCTCAACTACAGCGGCACTCGCCACTTCGGTCACCAAATCAAGGTGGCCGGCGTGGTGACCTTGAACGAGGCTACCAATTTGCTCGTGATTCAAGATGCCACCGGTGCCGCCCATATCGAACTCGCCGACCCACCGGAACACCTCCAACCGGGTGACCGCGTGGAAGTGCTGGGCTTTCCGGCCATTGGCCGGGCCAGTCCGAAGTTGCGCCACTCCCGTATCCGCAAACTCGGTTCGGGCCCCCGACCCGCCCCCGACCTCGTTAATTTTACGAACACGCCTTCTTGGGACTGGGATGCGCGCCTGGTCCGGGTGGAAGGAGAATTGGTTGAATGCATCAACCGGGGTGATTCGATCGAACTCTTGCTGCAGTCGCTTGCCGGCGGCACCTCGAATCTCTTCCGCGCCCAGCTTTCCGGCGAACCCCCGCGCGCTTTGTTGAAAAGTCTGGAGCCAGGTTGCCAGCTCCGCTTGACCGGTGTCTGCGATCTCGAGATCGACGAAGACCAGGATCCCAAATCCATAATCCTTGGCTTGTCCGGACCCGGCGACATCCAGGTGACGCGCGCCGCCAACTGGTTTTCCCCGCGCCATTTGCTTCCCCTATTGGGGGGCGTCATCGTCTTGTCGCTGGCCTGGGGAACCCGGGGATTCTGGCGGGAATTGAATCTTAAACGGCAATACCAAGTCATTTTCGACAACGCCAGCGATCTGGTTTTCACCCAGGAAATCGACGGCCGGTTCGTCTCCATGAATCTGGCAGGGGAAAAGCTCACCGGCTTCAAGCTCCCGCAATTGCGCATCCGCTCCCTGGCCGACCTGATCCCCCCGGAGCAAATCCCCGACTACCGCGAATGGTGGCAGCAGGTTTGTTCCGGCCGCTCGACCCGGCCCCAGGAACTGGAACTCATCAGTGCCTCCGGCAACCGGTTTTGGGTGGAAATCAGCAGCCATTTGATGCGCCGCGGCAGCAAGCCCGACCAGGTCGAGAGCATCGCCCGCGACGTCTCGCAACGACACCGGGCCGAGGCCTTGCAGCGGGGGCAACGGGAAGTGCTCGAGCTCCTGGCCACCGGCTCGCCGCTCCCGGAGATCCTCACCCGCCTGACGCGGTTCATCGAATCCCAGTCCCCCGGAATGCTCTGCTCCGTGCTGCTCCTGGACCCGGATGGAAAAACTCTCCGCCACGGGGCCGCCCCTAGTCTGCCGGAGGAATACAACGGTCTGATCGATGGCCTGCGCAGCGGCGAAGGCGTCGGCTCCTGTGGCACGGCGGTGGCCCGGCGGCAGCCGGTCATCGTCACCGATATCGCCCGGGATCCCCTCTGGGCGGATTTTCGCGAAATCGCCGCAAAATTCCAATTGGGTGCCTGTTGGTCCACCCCGTTGTTGGCGCATACCAATGAGCCGCTTGGCACCTTTGCGGTTTATTCGCGGGAGCCCCGAACCCCCGGCGAAGAGGACCTTGAAGTGGTGGAGTTGGCCAGTTCCCTCGCCCGGATTGCCATCGAACGCAAACACACGGACGACGCCCTGCGCAGCTTGGGTGCGTTTCAAAAGGAAATTTTGGATGCCGCCAGTTTTTCCATCCTTTCCACTTCCTCGCAAGGCTGCATCCTGAGCATGAACCGCGCCGCCGAAAAAATGTTGGGCTACCCCGCCGGCGAATTGCTGGGCCAGCCCTTGGTCGAAAAACTGCATGACCCGGTTGAACTGGAGCGCCGGGCCCAATCGCTGCCTCCCGATTTACCCACGCCGCCCGCCAGTTGCTTTGCCCTCCTCACCGCCCGCACCGGCGTGGGCCGAACCGACGAGCAGGAGTGGTCCTACCGTTGCCGTGATGGCCACCAGGTCCCCGTGCTGGTGACCACCAGTTGCCTCACCAACGGCGAAGGCAAGACCACGGGCTACTTGTTTGTTGCGGCGGACCTTACCCTGCGCAAACAGGATGAACAACTCCGTTCCCAACTGGAATTGCAACTTCGCCAATCCCAGAAAATGGAGGCAATCGGCCGCCTCGCGGGGGGCGTCGCCCATGACTTCAACAACGTCCTGGCCGCCATCATGGGCAACGCCGAGTTGCTCGGCCCGCTCGCCTCCCGGCATCCGGGAATGGCGGAGAACGTCGCCGCGATCTTAAAAGCCAGCACCCGCGCCCGGGATTTGGTGCGCCTGATCCTTTCCTTCAGCCGCGGCGCCCCCTCGGAGCGCCGCCCCCTCCGCCTGGAAGCGGTCATGCTCGAGGTCCTCCAATTGGTCCGCCCCACCCTGCCCGCGACCATTGAAATCCACACCGAATTCCAAACGACCAATGAGGTTGTCCTGGCCAATGAAACGGAAATCCACCAGGTCCTGATCAATCTTTGCGCCAATGCCGCCTATGCCATGCGCGGCCAGGCCGGCCGCCTCGAAATTAATTTGTGCTTCGTCTCCGTTGAAGCACCCGCCGCCGGGGTTCCCGCCGGACTTCCTTCGGGTCGCTACGCCCGCATCATCGTGGCCGACACCGGCCAGGGGATGGACCCGGCCACGGTCGAACGCATCTTCGAGCCCTTCTTCACCACCAAACCCGCGGGGGAAGGCACCGGCCTCGGCCTGGCGGTGGTGCACGGCATCGTGCGCAGTCATGAGGGCCAGATTACCGTGGCCAGTCAACCGGGAATCGGCACCCGGTTCACGATCCATTTGCCCGCGTCCCCTCCCTGCCCGACTGCGCCGCTCCCGGACCGGGTCCCCCTGCCCCCAGTGACGGGCCACCAGCGTCTGCTGCTCGTGGATGACGAACCCGCCATCACCCTGGTCACGGCCAAACTGCTCGCCCGCCTCGGGTTCTCCGTCACCGCTTTCAACAGTCCCCTGCGCGCCTGGAACGCCTTCCGCGAAACCCCGGATTCCTTTGATATCGTCCTGACCGATTTCACGATGCCCCAAATGACCGGCACCGAACTCGCCCGCCGCATCCGCGACCTCCGCCCGGCCCTGCCCATCCTGCTCGCCACCGGCTATCAAAACCCCATCGATCCCGCTGAACTTGCCCGGCTCGGGATCCGGCAGATTTTGGAAAAGCCCTTCGATTCCACCAGCTTGGCGAACGCTCTCCGGCTGGCCATGGCTTCCCTGCCGGCACCGGCGATGGGCACGACCGGAAACACTCCGTCAACCATCTGAAAAGGCCCGGCGCCGCGATTCCCGGCTTTACTTGGCGCAGCCGTTTTATTTACCGTCTCTCGGCGGCTCCCGCCCCCGCCACTCCCCATGAGAAAAACCAAAATCATCGCCACGCTGGGTCCGGCCACGGATTCGCCCGAAATGATCGGGCGGCTCATTGACGCCGGCCTGAACATTGTTCGCCTCAACATGTCCCACGCCCCGCATGACTGGGTGCGGCGGGTGGTGGCGGACATCCGGGCCGCCGCGGTCGCCCGGGAGCGCCTCATCGGTATTTTGATGGATACCCAGGGCCCCGCCATCCGCACCGGCGATCTGCCGGCGGCGCTCAAATTGCTCCCGGGCCAGAAATTCACTTTCACCGTCCGGGGCGCCCGGAGCGAGGAAATCAACTCCGTGGACGTCAATTACGCCGACTTCATCAACGATATCAGCGTGGGCGACGTGGTGCTGGTGGATAACGGCGCCATCCAGATGAAGGTCCTGGCCAAGGCCGGCAACAAGGTGGAATGCGAAGTCCTCACCGAGGGCAGCCTCGGCAGCCGCCGCCATATCAACCTCCCCGGCGTCAAAGTCAGCCTCCCCCCCCTCACCGAGAAGGATATTGCGGATGTCCAACTTGGCCTCGAACTGGGCGTCGATTACATCGCCCTCTCCTTCGTGCGGGCGGCCAAGGATATCCGCGAATTGCGCAAACTCGTGCAGGACTCCCCGCGCCCCCCGCTCCTAATCGCCAAGATTGAAGACCAGGAAGCGGTTCGCAACCTCGAGTCCATCATCCGCCAGGCGGACGGTATCATGGTGGCCCGCGGCGATCTCGGCATCGAGGTGCCCTATGAGGAATTGCCCATCATCCAGCGCAAGATCGTCAAGGCCTGTCTGCGCATTGGCCGCCCGGTCATCGTCGCCACCCACATGCTCGAGAGCATGATCCAGATGCCCATGCCCACCCGCGCCGAAGTCACCGATGTGGCGAACGCGGTGTATGAGCAGGCCGATGCCATCATGCTGAGCGGTGAAACCACCGTGGGTAAATACCCTTTAAAATGCATCGAGGTGTTTGACCGGATTGCCTGCCGCATTGAGGCCAGCGGCGGGGCGCATTACTCGGAACATGCCGAAATGTTCGACCCCCGGGAAAAAATTGCCCAAGGGGCCGTGGTCATCGCCAACCAACTCCGCGCCACCGCCATCGTCTTGCTCATCCGGCGGGGCAGCATGACCCGCTCCATCTCCTGGCTGCGGCCCAAGTACTCCATGATCTATGCCATTGGCGAAAGTCAGGACGTGGCCGAGGAACTCACCCTGAATTGGGGCGTCACCCCGCTCGTCATGCCCTTCGATCCGCTGGATTTGGACAAGAACATCGCCTCCGCCCTCCAATTGCTCCTCCATCGCCGGCTGATCCGCAAAGGCAGCCACGTCGTCATCGTCAGTTCCATCACCGGGGGTGACCAGGTGGTCGATGCCGTCCAGGTCCGCGAGGTAAAATAGGGAAAACGAGGGCGCTAGCCGGGCCGCGCGCCCCCAAATCTTCCTTCCCGGCGGGCGGCAAGCCCGCCCTTCCTCAGCCGGGGGCAAAGCGTCACCCGCGACGCCGCCGGAACCATGCCCCCAACACATCCTCAAGCACTGAGAGTGGGTCCCAACCGGAGCGACAACCCGGTCGTCTACTATTCGGGCTGAGATTTTTCGAGGCGCGCCGGCGCGCCTCCCGCGCAAACGAAATGAACCGCCCCCGCCCGTCCGCCCCGCACCACGCCGCCCGCGCCCACCCTCCCCTGTTTCGGTGATGGGCGGTTCACCAATTTCGGGTATCGACTCTTGCCCGGGTTGGCTTAGGATGGACCACGAATCACAAACTGGCTGCCCGTTCGGAGCGCGTCATCGACTGCTTTTCGATCGCGTGCCGCGCTGCACCAATTGCAACACCTAATATATGAAATTAACCAATACCGGGCTCCGCCGGCTGGCCGCCGCGCTTCTCCTGGGCGCCCTTTGTCGCGTGGCCACCGCCACCCCTGTCATTATTCCCGACTTCTCCTTTGAGAAGGAAATCCTCGCGGATGGCACTACTGGCGGCGTCGGCACCAACTGGGTCGCCTCCGGCAACGGTGGCTTCTACACCCTCAATTCCACGGACACGGACTTTTTAGGCACTACGGGTGACACCAACTCCCTCCCCGCGCCCGCGGATGGCACCAATTGCTTTGTCATCGGTTTGTCCCACCCCGGCTATTGCTGGCAGGATCTGGGACTGCTCCAATCGAACACCACCTATACCCTGACCGTCGCCATCGGCGCCAGCCTCGTCACCCCGGGTGGCGTGGGCCAGATTGCGCTCGTGAACGGGGTGAACGCCTTCGGCAAAATCCTGGCCACCACCACGGTGGATTCCAGCGTTTTGGTCCAGGGCACCTTTGCCGATAGCACCCTGGTGTTCACCACGGGCCAGCATGTCAGCGGGCACCTGACCGTTCTCCTCGAAGGGGATTACGGGACCCAGATCATTTTTGACAACGTCCGCCTGGATGCCACGCCGACCCCCAACCTCGCCTCCGCCCTTCCGGTGACGGCCAGTCCGGGCACCAACGTGTTCATCGGCACCACGGTAACTCTGTCCGAAGACCCGGCCGGCCTGGCTCCCTTCCACTACCAATGGTGGTCGGACAACGGCACCGGCAGCACGTTTACCGCCATCCCCGGCGCCACCGCGGCGACTTACGCCGTCAACACCTCCGCTTTTAGCCCCGGTCTGGGTGTCCAATACCAGGTGGTCGTCACTAACAGCCTCGGCTCCTCCACCAGCGCCCCGGTCCTGATCACCGCCACGGAAGGCGCCCCAATCCTGGTCCGCGACATCCTCCCCACGACTGGCTCGGATATGGTCGGCAGCTCGATTACTTTCACCGCCCTCATGGATGGCACCCGCCCCCTGAGCTTCCAATGGCAGGCCGATACGGGCTCTGGTGCCGTAAACATTCCCAATGCCACCAATGCCACCTTGACCTTGAGCAACCTGCAACTGACTGACTCGGGCACCTATTATCTGGTGGCCTCGAATGCCCTGGGCATCACTTACAGCAGCGGCAGCACCTTTTACGTCAATGATACGCCCACCCCCACCAACAACGTCGATGTTTACGTTGCCACCCAACTGGGCTTCGGCGGGGCCACGTTCTTTACCCCGACCTGGAGCCTTCCCGCCACCAACCTGATCTCCGGTCTCTCCCCCAGCAGTGTCGGCGTGGGCAGCTTCAGCCTGGGCGCCTCGGGGACGCCTCCCGTCCTGACCGATGGCTCGGCGGGTGCGTTCGTTCCCGCCGGCAACGGCAGCCTTGACCTCGTCACCTGCGGCACGGTCGGCAGCGGCGCTGGCAGCACCATCACTTACACCCTGCCAGCCTCCTCCACCGGCTATGACCTCACCAACATCACCGTTTTCGGTGGTTGGAGCGATGCCGGTCGTGATCAGCAGCGCTACGCGGTGCTTTATTCCACCGTGGCCAGCCCCACCAATTTCAACCAGTTGGTCAGCGTCAATTTCAACCCCACCAATCCCGCCAGCGCTCAGTCCGCCACCCGCGCCACCATCGTGGCCCCGGATGGCTCGGCCATGGCCAAGAACGTCGCCGCCCTCAAATTTGATTTCAGCGTGCTGGATCAGGGCGTGGAAAACGGGTTCGCCGGTTATTCGGAAATCGAAGTTTTCGGCGTGCGCTCAGCCCCCGCTCCCGTCGTCTCCCAAAACACCATTCCGGTCACGGGCTCGGATGTGGTCGGCAGTTCGGTCACCTTCGTCGCCGCGTTCGGCAGTTCCACCCCGCTGACCTACCAATGGCGCGTCGATCGTGGCAGCGGCCCAGTTCCCATCCCCGGCGCCACCAACACGACTCTTACGCTCACCAACCTCCAGTTGAGTGACACCGCCAGCCCCGGCTACAGCCTTCAGGCCGTAAACTCCTCCGGTTCCGCCACCAGCAGCGCCAGTTCCTTTGTCGTGAATCCGCTGCCCGCGCCGGATGGCAATGGCATCATCGCCGCCCCCGCCAACCAGACCGGCAGTGGCTCCACCTTCACCCCCACCTGGACCATCACCCCCGGCAGCCTCATCGCCGGCCAGCTTCCCACCGGCCAGAGCACCGGCAATTTTGCGCTCGAAGGCGCCGGTGGTCTGCCGGTCCTCACGGACGGCCAGTTTGGCTTCGTGGGTAGCGGCAATAACTCCACCATGGCCACCGCGGGCAGTGGCGGCGTGGGCAAAACCATCACCTATACCCTGACCGGTTCGGCCAGTGGCTACGATCTCACCAACATTGTCACCTACGGTGGCTGGAGCGACGGCGGCCGCGACAAGCAGTCCTACACCGTTTCTTATTCCACGGCGGCCAATCCCACCGTATTCATCCAGTTGACCAGTGCGAGTTATAATCCCACGCTGCCGGGCAGTGTGCCCACCACCGACCGTGTGACGCTGTTTGCCTCGGCGGGTGGCGCATTCGTCTCCAATGTCAACCGGATCAAGTTCGACTTCTCCACTCCCGCCGGTGAAAATGGTTATCAGGGCTATGCGGAATTGGCGGTATTCGGCACTCCCTCCGCTGCCATCACCATCCCGCCCGTGGTCTCCGTGGACACCCTCCCGATTACGGCCGCAGATGTCGTCGGCAGCTCCGTGACCTACGTCGCTGTCATTGCCGGCAATTCCCCGATCTCCTATCAATGGCAGAAGGACACGGGCACCGGCCCGGTGAATGTCCCCGGTGCCAATGGCCCCACACTGACGCTGTCGAATCTGCAACTCTCTGACAGCGCCACGCCGGGTTACAGCTTGATTGCTTCGAATGCCCTCGGAGTGGCCACCACCACGCCCCGGCCTTTGACCGTCAATCCCGCCCCCGCGCCGGCCAACAGCCTCGTCACTTCGATTGCCACCCAGACCGGGACTGGCATCGATACCTTCTCGCCCACCTGGAAGGTCTCGGCGGGCAGTCTGATCAGCGGCCTGGCTCCCAGCGCGGTCGGCACCGGCAACTTCAGTGCCGACTCGGGTTCGGGCAAGGTCGCCGTGCTCACGGATGGCAAGTTCGGCAACATCAATCCTCCCGGCCTCGGCAGCCCGAGCATGGTAACCTGCGGCACCGGAGCCGGTGGCCAGTCTGTCACTTACACCCTCCCGGCCAACGCCAACGGTTACAGCCTCAGCAACATTGTGATCTACGGCGGCTGGAGCGACGGTGGCCGCGATCAACAACATTATACCATCTCCTACTCCACGGCCGCCAACCCCGGGACGTTTGTCACCCTCGGCAGTGTGAACTACAACCCCTCCCTGCCCGGCACGGTGCAGTCCGCGGTCCGCGTCACCATCACCCCGGCGTCCGCTCCGTTCCTGGCCTCCAGCGTTAGCCAGCTCCGGGTCAACTTCACCAATCCGACGGGCGAAAACGGTTACTCGGGCTACGGCGAAATCGACTTGTTCGGCGTCGCCACCCCGGCGCCCCATCCGACCATCAACGCCCCCTATGCGGCCAACGGCAACCTGATCCTGGCAGGCACCGGCGGCACCCCCGGCGCCGGCTATACCTGGCTCTCCACGACCAACCTCAACAACCCGCTCGCGGCTTGGTCCACGAACAGCACCGGCGTCTTCGACAGCTCGGGCGCCTTCTCCAACGCGGTCCCGATCACGGCCACTTCGGCGGCCCTGTTCTATAGCCTGCGGATTCCGTAATCCGGCAGCCCGGCGCAAGCCGCTGCTCCACGGGGCGCCCGGAAATGGAAATTTCCGGGCGCCTTTTTCTTGGATTGCCACTGCCGCGCCTTGGCTTACCCGGCAAAGGGCGCTAATTTTCCAGCCTATGCCACTGCCAATGCGCGCCTTTCCGCCCGGTTTCCGGCGTTTGCTTCCGCACTTTCCTTCCCCGGCCCCCGCCGGGGTCCTGGCTCTCCTCCTGCTCCTGCGGATGCCCGGCGTCACCCCCACCGTGACCGCGCAGGAGGGCACCAACTCGGACACCAGCCTCGCCCGCGCCTCCCTCTATCTTTACAACGCCACCAATGGCCTGGGCTCCTGGATTTGGGCCTCCAATACCTTTGACGGTCAGAGCTGCCAGTTGTGGCGCTCCTTTGACCTGCCCCAATCCAATGCCATCACCCGGGCCAAGCTTCGCATCACTGCGGATAACGAGTTCATTCTGTTTCTTGATGGCCGGGAACTCGGTCGCGGCGCCGAATGGCGCGAATTGTTTCTTTACGATTTGACCCCCCTCCTCATCCCGGGACGGCACGTCCTGGCCGTGCAGGCCTTCAATTCATTCAGCTTTGCCGGTCTGCTCCTGGGTCTGCGCCTCGAGTTCGCAGATGGCACCACGGTGGAACTCAAGTCTGACGAGGACTGGCGCATTGTGCCCGAAGGCACCTCGGGTTGGGAAAAATTGACCGAGCCCCGACGCCAATGGCCCGCGGCCACCATCCGCGCCGCTTTCGGCTCCCCGCCTTGGTGGAAGACTCCGCAAAACATCAACGTCATGCCCGCGCTCCAACCCATCCACCTCCATTTCTGGCAGACCGGCTGGTTTCAGATCGGCATCCTTTCGCTGTGCGGGGCCGTTATCCTCATCAGTTTCCGCCTGATGACCCAGCTCGCGTTCCACCGGGAGGAACGCTGGCTGCTCCAACGGGAGCGCTCCCGCATCGCCCGCGATATCCACGACGATCTCGGCTCCCGCGTCACCCAACTCGTGCTCCACGGCGAAGTTGCCAAAAACGGCCTCCCGGACGATTCCCGCACCCGTGTCCAGATTGACCAGATTTGCGAGGAAGCCCGCGAGGTGCTCGGGGCCATGGATGAAGTGCTCTGGGCGGTGAATCCCCAGCGCGACACCTTGCGTGACTTCGCCTCTTACGTATGCGGCTACGCCCAGCAATTCCTCCAGCGAACCACGATCGAATGCCGCCTTGAGGTGGACCCGGAGATGTCCGCCACGGAGTTTGACCTGCCCTTGCGCCGCAACCTGTTGCTGGCCATCAAGGAAACACTTAACAACGCGGTCAAGTATTCCGCCGCCACCGAGTTGAATCTGCAGATCCGCCGCCAGGGCAATCGCTTGCTCGTCATCGTCCAGGACAACGGCCGCGGGTTTGACCCGGCCGCTGTAAAACCCGGCCGCAATGGCCTCGCCAACCTGTCGCAACGCATGCGCGAATTGGGAGGCACCTGCGTGCTGACCAGTCAACCCGTCCGGGGTTGCCGCATTGAATTTTTGGTCCCCCTCACCCACCGGCAGCGCCGCTCGTGGGGGGGACCCAGCCGCCCCGCGTCAGCTCACCCGCCCACCGCGGCGCCCAAACCTAAATCTGTGATCGCCCAGAGTTCGCTCCATGACCCCACCAAGTGTTAAATCTGCCAAGTCGGCCCCCCTTCGCGGGCAAGCCCGTTCCGCCGCCCGGCCGCCCATCCGCGTCGCCCTGGTCGAGGATCAACCCAAAGTCCGCGAAAGCTGGGTTCAACTCATCAATTCATTTCCGGATTTCACTTGCGTCTGCGCCTGTGGCACCGGCGAGGAGGCGGTGCGCGTCATCCCCGCGGACCAACCGGACGTCATCCTCATGGACATCTTTCTGCCCCGCATGTCGGGCATCGAATGTACCGTGCGCTTGAAAGCCCTGCTGCCCGGTTCCCAGATCGTGATTCTCACCGCCATGGATGACCAGGAACTGGTCTTTCTCGCGCTCGAAGCGGGCGCCGACGGTTATCTCTTGAAACGCACGAAACCCGCCGATTTGCGGGCCGCCCTGCTCGATGTGCTGGGCGGCGGCGCCCCCATGACCAGCCAGATTGCCCGCCGGGTCATCGAATCCTTCCGGCTCAAGGCCAAAACCCGGGATGAATCCGTGCGCCTCTCCGTTCGCGAGGAACAAATCCTGGTGCTGTTGTCCCAGGGCTTCTCCAACAAACTGATTGCCGACAAACTGGAAATCAGCATCGATACCGTCTGCAGCCACCTGAAACACGTTTTTGAGAAATTACACGTCAGCACCCGCACCGAGGCGGTGGTTCGGTACATGAATTCCAAGGGCTCCCAACCCAAGACCGACGGCTCCCTCTAGCCGCCGCCGCCCGTCCCCGCGCCCTTATTTGGCCGGGGGCGTCTCCCGCGTCCAGCAGGAAAGGGTATGGCCGTCACTCGCCTTGGTGACAAACGTCGTCGGCCGTTTTGAGCCCGGGGTGGAAAAGCAGAATTTCACCTTGTCCCCGTCAATTTCATAAATGCCCAATTGGGTGGCGCCCGTGTAGGGACCGCCGCTGACTTCATAGTCAATCGTCTTGGGCTTCTGCGTCGGGTCCAGCGTGAATTTCGCCTTCATCATGAGCTGGCCGCGAATGATCACCGTGACCTCATCCCCCTTGGCCACCCGCGTGGAGTTGACAATGAATTCCGGGGTAAACATCGTCCCGTCCCGGGAGCCGGCCGTCAAAATCCATTTCCCCTGGATGGCCGCCTGGTCCTTTTTGGCGGCTTCCGGGTCACCCGCCCGCGCGGTAACCAACGTCAGTGTGACCAGCGCCAGCCAGACGGCCAGCCGGAATTTATGTAAGTTACCCCGGATGAGTTTCATAAGGAATTTGGTTGCCCAACTCTACCCAAATCGACAACGGCGTCAACCTCGCGGCGTCCCGCCGACATCCCGCTTTCCAACCCGCCCCGGATGCCCTAACCTGACGCCATGAAGCGTAACGCTGGCGGCGTCCCGTTCCCCGGTTGCTCCTGGCTCCGGACCGTGGGAGTTCATCTCCTGGGCTGCGGCTTTTTGCTCCTGTCCCCCGTCCCCACGCGCGCCGCGGAATATCCCACGCCAAAGCAGGCGGACTTCGTGATTCACGATTTCTCGTTCCAAACCGGGGAAAAATTACCCGAATTGCGAATGCACTTTCGCACCGTCGGCACTCCGCTGCGGGATGCGCGGGGCGTGGTCACCAACGCCGTCCTGATCCTGCACGGCACCACCGGCCAGGGCGGTAATTTCATCCGCGCGGAATTTGCCGGCGCCTTGTTCGGCCCCGGACAACTGCTCGACGCCACCCGCTATTTCATCGTGTTACCGGACAACCTCGGCCACGGCCAATCCAGCAAACCCAGCGACGGTTTGCACGCCCATTTCCCGCAATACGGTTACCGGGACATGGTTGCCGCCCAATACCGACTCCTAACCGAGGGCCTGCATATCACGCACTTGCGTTTGGTGATGGGCACCTCTATGGGCGGTATGCATACCTGGCTCTGGGGCGGCACCCACCCCGAATTCATGGATGCCCTGCTCCCCCTGGCCAGTCTCCCTACCCAGATTTCCGGGCGCAACCGCGCCTGGCGGCGCATGATCATCGACGCCATTCGCACGGATTCGGAATGGCAGGACGGCGAATACCACCAGCAACCCCGTGGCCTCCGCATCGCCGCCGAAGTCCTCTATTTCATGGCCAGTAATCCGGTCCTCCGCCAGAAAGAAGCCCCCACGCGGGCCGATGCCGATCGCATGTTTGACGCCGCCGTGGACGCTTCCCTGAAAGCCCTGGATGCCAATGATGTCATGTACGCCCTCGCCGCTTCGCGCGATTACGATCCCGGCCCCTACCTGGAGAAAATCACCGCCCCCTTGATGGCCGTAAACTCCGCGGATGACCTGATCAACCCGCCCGAGTTGGGTATCCTGGAACGCGAGATCAAACGCGTGAAACACGGCCGGGCCGCGCTCCTGCCGCTCAGTGACCAAACCCGCGGCCATGGCTCCCACACCATCGCCGCCCTCTGGCAGGATTACCTGGCGGAATTACTGCGGGAGTCGGCGAAGTGATTCCCCTTCATCTGGTTGCCACCCTTCCGATTGCATGACCCGCCGTTTTAAACAGCCAATTTGGATTTTGCCCCTGCTGATTGCCGGACTGGTGGCCGTGGTGGGCTGGTGGGGCAACGAGCGGCTGCGGCAGACGGTCGAACTGCAATTGCACGCTGAGTTGCAGGCCACCCTCACCGCCAATGTCACCGCCCTCGAATTCTGGATGACCAACCAGATCCGGCTCGCGGAAATGCTCGCCGAGGAACCCCAGGTCCGCAAGCTGAGCACCGCCATCCTGGAACACGCGGCCACCAATCGCGTCGGTTTCGGCGCCGGTGGTTCCCGCAACGGCTTCAGTGAATTCGGCCGCTACCTGGATCCCCGCTTGAAACAAGCCGGCTATGACGCCGCCCAATTGGTGCGTCAGGCCAATACCAACTTTTATATCACTGCCAACGTGGGCCAGGGCGGCCCCTGGCTCGTCGGCCTCCCGGTGGTGGAAGCCCATACCAACAAGTTCGCCGCATTGTTTGCCTCCGGCCAGGCCGTCATCATCACTCCCTACCGCCCGGAACCGCCCCCCAACCGCCCCAACCGCCGGGGCGGCCGGAATCGGAATGGATTTTCCGGGGACACCGCCGGTCAGGGTCGCGGCCGCACCAATGGTTTTCGCCGTTTCGATCTCCCCACCTTGGAAGGCCCCCCCAATCGCGACGGCTCCAATGACTTTGCCTTCGCCGGTTTTCCCCGGCCGGAAGGCCTGCCGCCGGGAGAAAACCCCGGGGCCGGACCGAACGGTGGCCCGCCGCCGCCCGACGGATTCCCCGGGCCGGGCGACACCAATGGCCCTCCGGGCCGGAGTCTGGGTCAATCCGGCGGGCCGCCCCGCGGCCGGCGCGGCGATCTCACGCTCATGCAAGTCGCGGCGCCCATCCGCGATGCCGCCGGCAAAATTGTCGGAGCCCTCGCCCTGGTGATCAATCCCAACCTCGAATTCTCCCGCATTCTCTCCGTGGCCAGTTCTGGTGAATCCGGCGAAACCTACGCCTTCGACCAGCGCGGTCTCCTGATCTCCCGCAGCCGCTTCGATGACCAATTGCGTGCCCTCGGCCTCCTGGATGCCACCAACACCACCTCCGCACTCAATCTCCGCTTGCATGACCCGGGCGCCGCGGAGGTGGACGGCAGCAAGCCCCTCACCTTCATCGTCGCCAGCGCGGTGGCCGGCTCCGAAGGCGAGGAATTGGAACCCACCCGGGATTACCGGGGCACCCAGGTGGTGGGCGCCTGGCGCTGGCTGCCGCATTATGGCTTCGGCGTCGCGACGCAGATCGACGCCACCGAGGCCTACCGCTCCCTCAAGGTTATCAAACTGATCTTTGTCTTTCTGTTCCTGCTCCTTGTCTTCTGCTCCACCGCCATGTTTGTCTTTAGCTACGCCAACGTCACCTGGCGGAAACGCCTGACCGAGGTGGAACTCAAGTTGAAACAACTCGGCCAGTACACCCTTGAGGAAAAAATCGGCGAAGGCGGCATGGGGGTCGTTTACCGCGCCCGTCACGCCCTCATGCGCCGCGACACCGCCGTCAAACTACTCCTGCCTGACCGCGCCGACTCGGAGGCCCTGAAACGTTTCGAACGCGAAGTCTGCCTCACCTGCCAGCTCACGCATCCGAATACCATCCAGGTCTTCGACTACGGCCACACCCCGGAAGGCGTCTTCTATTACGCCATGGAATACTTGCGCGGCATGAACCTCCACGAGTTGGTGGCCCGCTACGGGCTCCTGCCCGAAGGCCGCGTCATTCACATTCTGACCAATGTCTGCGACGCTCTCGCCGAAGCCCATGCCCTGGGCCTGGTTCACCGCGACATCAAGCCCGCCAACATCTTTTTGTGCCACCGCGGCGGTGTTCCCGATTGCATCAAGGTGCTGGATTTTGGTCTCGTGCGCGAATACCGCGATGGCACGAAAAAACGCATCCACACCCAGGTCGGCAACGGCCTGGAGGGCACCCCCAGCTTCATGCCTCCCGAGGCCATCAAACATACCGACCGTAGCGATCCCCGGGGCGACATCTACTCCGTCGGCGCCCTCGGCTATTTCCTCCTCACCGGCCAATACGTTTTCGATTCCGACTCCGTTATCGAGCTCTTCGAAAAACACCTGACTGAGGCCGTCATCCCACCCAGTCGCCGCACCACTAATCCGGTCAGTCCGGAACTCGAGGAAACCCTGCTCCGCTGCCTGGAGAAGGAGCCCAATCTCCGCCCGCAATCCGCCGTGGAACTCCACGCCCTGCTCCTGACTAGTCCCCACGCCACCGATTGGAACATGGCCGCCCGCATCGCCTGGTGGCAGGGCCATCCCGCCGCCGCCCTTCCCTCCTCCGTCGTCGCCCCTGCCGCCCCCCTCGACGCCACCGTGAAAATCGATTTCGCCACGCGGATGCCGCAGTAACCCCCCTCAACCTCCCGGCCGGGAAGCGCGAATATTTCCGGTTCACCTGGCCGGGACCATCAGCGCTTTTCTTCCCAGCCGCCCCCGAGCGCTTTGTATAACGCGACCAGATTCACGGTCACCGCGGTTTGGCTCTGCACCAGTTGCGTTTGCGCGGTGTATAAGGTGCGTTGCGCATCCAACAGGTTGAGATAGTTGCCCAGCCCCTTTTCATAAAGTTGGCGGGCCAGGTTCACGGCCTTCTGGTTGGCGGTTGCAGCCTTGTCCAGCCATTGCCGGTGCTCTTGTTCCTTGGCGTAAGCAACGAGGGAATTTTCCGTGTCCTCCAGCGCTTGCAGGACGGTTGCTTCAAAAGTCAGGAAAGCTTGGTCGCGGACGGCGGTTTGGGCGCGCACGTTGGCACGAACCCGGCCGGCATCAAATATCCGCCATTGCACGGTCGGACCGATGGCAAAAGTGCGGCTGCTGGGCGCAAAGAAATCGCTGGTGCTCACGCTCGTCAGACCGGCGGAACCGGTCAGGGAGAATTTCGGAAACAAGTCGGCCTTGGTCTGGCCGATGCGGGCGGTTTCCGCCGCGAGGCGGCGCTCCGCGCCTTGCACATCGGGCCGCCGCCGCAACAAATCCGACGGCAAACCGACGGGCACTTCGGGCGGCAAGGCCGGCATGGCGGCGGTCACCGACAATTCCTGTCGCAGCGCATCCGGCGGCAGGTGGAGCAAAACGCCGAGCCGATGCACGGAGGTTTCGATGGCACTTTCCAGCGGGGGAATCTGCGCTTGCAGCGTATCGATCAAAGCCTCCGCGCGTTGCACATCCAATTCCGTCGCGGCTCCGTGATCCATCCGACTTTGGGTGATGGCGACGGTCTCCGCCTGGGCTTTGACCTGCTGCCGGGCGATGCCCAGTTGCGCCTGCGAGCCGCGCATCAGGAAATAATTTCGTGCCACTTCGGAAAGCAGGGTCACCAGCACGCCTTGGCGACTCTCCTCCATGGCGGACACTTCGGCGGCGGCGGCTTCCGCCGCGCGGCGTTTGCCCCCGAAAATATCAATCTCCCAGGAGGCATCGAAACCGGCCTGGTAGAAATTGTTCTCAAACGGCACGTTGGGCGGGATGGGAATGGCTCCGAGAATGGGTTGATTCTTACTTTGCTTTTGCCGCGCGTACGTGCCGGCGGCATTCACCTTCGGCCCGAAGTCGGCCTCGGCATATCCCTGCTGCGCCCGGGCCTGGCGCACACGCGCCTCCGCGAGGCGCAGGTCGAGATTGGTTTTCACGGCCCGTTCGATCAACGAATCGAGTTCCGGTTCCTGAAAATTTTTCCACCAGCCGCCGGGGGAAGCTTCGCGGTTCGTCACCCCACCCGCGAGTGGGGCGCCCCACTGACCGGGCACGTCGGTTTTGGGCGAGTGATAATCCGGACCGACCCGGCAACCGCCCGCGAGCATGGCAAGGGCTGCGCATAGGAGAAGAAGGCTTGCTTTCATGAATTTATTCTCGGTTGAATCCTCGCGCGCATTTTCATCCCAAACGCCGACGAAACATCCAGTCGGCGACTCCCAAGGTGGCAACCGCTATGACCAGCAGAGGGAATAGATTCGGCAGCAACGTAACGAAGCCGGCGTCTTTGAGGAAAATCCCCTTCACAATGATGATGAAATGACTCAGTGGGTTGATCCAGTCCAAATATTGCAGCCACAGTGGCATGTTATCCATCGGCGAGGTGTAGCCGGAAAGCAGGATGGCGGGCATCACAAAGCTGAACACGCCGAGAAAGGCCTGTTGCTGCGTGGCGCAGACGGAGGAGATCAACAAGCCAAAGCCCGCTAGCGCCAAAATGTATAGAATCATGCTCCCGTAGAGCAGCAGCAGCGACCCCTGGAAGGGGATGCGATAGAGAAAGACGGCTCCCATTAAAATGACAGTTCCCTGCGTCATGGCCACCAGCATCGCCGGAATGGTTTTGCCCACCATAATCATGCCCGGAGTCAGTGGTGAAACGAGCAATTGGTCGAAGGTTCCCTGTTCGCGCTCGCGGGCCACCGAGAGCGAGGTGACAATCAGCGTCGTTAAGGTGGTGATGATGGCGACCAGGCTGGGAAGGATGTGCCAGACATAATCGAGATTGGGGTTGAACCAAGTCCGGACCACCAATTGGGAAGGGGCCTTTTTTTGTCCGGCGGCCAACCTTTCACCCGTGTAGGTATTGATGATTTGTTGGATGTAACCGAGGGCAATCTGGCCGCTGTTGGAACGGCGGCCATCGAGGATGGCCTGCAGTTTTGCCGGCCGGCCGGCCACGATGTCGCGGGAAAATCCCGGCGGAAAGCGGAGGGCGATCAACGCCTGCTGATTGTCAATGGCGTGGCGCAGCTCGGCTTCACTATGCAACGTGAGCAATTCGGTGAAGGCTTTCGCCCGCGCTAATCGTTGCATCAATTCGGTGGACTCCCGACCGCTGTCCTCATTGAAGACCGCCAGCGTGTTGTTTTTGACTTCCAACGTCGCCGCGAAGGGAAACAGCGCCAGTTGCAGCACCACGGGCATGATCAGAAGCGCGCGGCTTTGCCGGTCCCGCAGCAGCGCCTGGAGTTCCTTGATGACGAGGGTTAGAATGCGCGAAAACATGTTTATTCCAATCGGCGGCGGGTTTTGCGCGCCGTCAGACCGATGAAGAAAACGGCCGCCAGTGCGAGTGCGCCCCCGCTGCGCCACAGAATCGGCCACACATCGCCAGCCTGGAAAAGCGTTTGCATCGCCGTCACAAAATAACGGGCCGGCATCAGGTAGGTGACGCCGCGAATGACGGCCGGCATGCTGCGGATTTCAAAAATAAACCCGGAAAGCATCATCGCGGGCAGAAAGGCCGCGTTCAGCGCCGCCTGCGCCGCGTCAAACTGGTTCCGCAATAACGTGGACATGAGCAGACCGAGCCCCAGGCTGCTGGCCAGAAACAGTGATCCGATGACCCACAAGGCCAGCAGCGAACCATGATACGGCACGTGCATGATCCAGACTGCCACCCCGACGCACAAAGCCAGCGAGATGATCCCCAGCGCATAATACGGCAGCACCTTGCTCAGCAATAATTCCGCCCGGGTGACTGGCGAGGCCAGCAATGCCTCCATCGTGCCGCGTTCCCATTCACGCGCCACCACAAGCGAGGTTAGCAACGCGCCAATGACCGTCATGATAACGGTGATCGAACCCGGAATCAGATAGTTGCGACTTTTGGCGGCCGGATTAAACCAGAAGCGCGCTTCAATGCTGATGCCGGCCGCCGGGGTGACCCCGCGTTCGGCGGCGCGCTGCCGCATCCAGCCGCTCCAGGCGCCGGCCACATAGTTTTGCACGAAACTGGCGGTGTTCGGCTCCGAACCATCGGCCACCACCAGCAGTGGCGCGGTGTCGCCTGGTCGTTGGAGCTTTTCCGTGAAATCCACGGGCACCACCACAAAACCCCGCACCCGCCCTTCGGTCATTGCCTTTTCCATTTCCGCCCGTGTTTCTCCGGTGGTGACTAGCAAATAGGGCGAGCCGTACAGATTGTCCGCGAAGTGGCGGGCCTCCGGGCTTTTGTCTTCCAGCACCAATCCGATTTTCACGGTGTTCGAGTCGAGGTTGATGCCATAACCGAATATCAACAGCAGCACCACCGGCAGCACAAACGCGATGAGAATGCTGCTCGGATCCCGCAGGATTTGCCAGGTCTCCTTCCGGCAAAGGGCGCGCAAACGGCGGAACGATAGCGGCGCGCTCATGTCGTGATCTCAGTGGACTGTTGCTGCACCAGGGAAATGAAGGCGTCTTCCATCGTCGGGTCCGGATTCTCCGGGGTCGCGACCCGTTCCTTGAGTTGATCCGGCGTTCCGGCGGCGATGATCTTGCCGCGGAATACCAAGGCAATGCGGTCGCAGTACTCCGCCTCATCCATGAAGTGCGTGGTCACCATGACCGTGACGCCCTTTTCCACGACGCCGTTGATGTGCGTCCAAAACTCCCGGCGCGTCACCGGGTCGACGCCGGAAGTAGGCTCGTCGAGAAACAGAATCGCCGGCTCGTGCATTACCGCACAGGCCAGCGCAAGCCGCTGCTTGAAACCCAGCGGCAGCGTGACCGGCGTCATGTCGAGGAACGGTTGCAGCTTGAAGACCTCCACCATTTCCGCCACGGCGCTTTTTTGCCGTTCCCCTTTCAACCCGTAAGCTCCGGAGAAAAAATTCAAATTTTGTTTGATGGAGAGATTGCCATAGAGGGAGAATTTCTGCGCCATGTAGCCGAGCTGTTGCCGCGCCTGGCTGGCGCTCGTTTTCAGATCAATGCCCATCACCCGCGCCCTACCGGAGGTCGGCGCGATCAAGCCGCACATCATGCGGAAAGTGGTGGATTTCCCCGCGCCGTTCGGCCCCAGCAGCCCGTAAATTTCCCCGCGTTTCACGGCGAAATTGACCTGCTCCGTGGCCACGAAACTGCCAAACTTCTTGGTCAGTTCCACCGCCTCCACGACCGTGTCGTGGTCGCCCGGAATCGGTTTCATGCGCTCCGCCAGAACCGACTCGCCACCCGGTCCGCCGCCCAGTGCTTCGATGAAGGCGTCCTCAAAGCGCGGCGCCACTGGCACGAGTTCGGCCTCGGGTCCGGCATCAAGTTCTTGCAAATTCGGACGTGCGGCGCCGGCCCGCAGCACGATCCGGACATTACGACCTTGGATCACGCCGTCCATGACTTCCGGCCGGCGCAACGCGCGGGCGAGCAGTTGACGGCGGTTGCCAGTCAAGCGGCGGATTTGGAAACTGCGGTCGTGCATCCGTTTGGTTAAATCCGCCGGACGCCCGGAAAAAATCAGCCGTCCCTCGTTCATCAACAGCACTTCATCGCACAATTCGGCTTCGTCCAGATAGGCGGTGCTCCAGACCACGGCCATGCCCTGGCCGATGAGCTCGTGCACCATCTTCCAGAGCTCACGCCGCGAAATGGGATCCACGCCGACACTCGGTTCGTCCAGCAAGAGCAGCCGGGGATTCCCGAGCAGCGCGCAGGCCAGCCCGAGCTTTTGCTTCATGCCGCCGGATAGCTTTCCCGCCAAACGCGCGGTGAACCGCGCCAGATCGGTGAATTCGAGCAGGCGCTTGAACGTGGTCACGCGTTCCGCACCCAGCACGCCGCGCAAATCGGCGTGCAAATCCAGATTTTCCTGCACGGATAAGTCTTCGTAGAGGCCGAACTTTTGCGGCATATAGCCGATGAAATCGCGCACTTTGCCCGCGTCTTCCATCGGATCAAATCCGCCCACGCGAATCGCGCCGGAGGTCGGGGCCAGCAATCCGGCCATCAAACGCATGAGCGTGGTCTTGCCGGCGCCATCCGGCCCGACCAATCCGGTGATGCGCCCCGCGCCCAAGTCCGCGGACAAATCCGCCAACGCAGGCTGTTTCGCGCCGGGGAACACTTTCCGGACCGCTTTGAGGATGACGAGGGCGTCGCTCATCGTGATTTTAGGAACTGCCGTCAGTTCAGCGGAATTTTAACAGTCACCGGCATTCCCTGGCGCAAACCATCGCCCGGATTCTCCACCACGATGCGCAGGCGATAGACGAGGGCGGTTCGCAAGTCCGCCGTCTCGACGGTCTTGGGAGTGAATTCCGCCGTGGGCGAAATGAAGCCGATTTTCCCATCGTAATGTTGGTCCTTGGCCAAATCAGTGAAAACTTGCACCTTCAGACCGGGATGAATGCGGCCCAGGTCCGGTTCGTTGACGTAGGCGCGAACCCAGACCGGGTTCACCAGCGAGAGCGTAAAAACCGGCGTTCCGGCCTGCAAAATCGCTCCAACTTCCTGGGCGCGGGTGAGGATGACACCATCGGAAGGCGCGGTCAAAACACTATCCTTCACCTGCAACTCGGCGGTGGCGAGCGCCGCCTGGGCTTGTTGCAGATTGGCCTTGGCTTGCGCGATGTCTTCGGCCCGAAAGCCCGCTTCCAACAGCGCGCGATTCTCCCGGGCGGACTTGAGTCGCGCCTCGGCTTCACGATAGGTGGCCTCGGCATTGTCCCGGTCTTGCCGCGAAACGCCTTTGACCGCCAGCATTTCTTCCAACCTTTGGAAGAATTTCTCCGCATTGTTGGCCGTTATTTCCCGCTCCGTCACCAGTGCCCGGGCTTGGGCAATTTCCTGCGGACGATTGCCGGCTTCTCGCAAGCGTAGTAACGCCTGGAGTGATTCCACCTGCGCCTTCACGCTTGCCACCTGGTTACGCTGCGGTTCGTCATCCAAATTTGCCATCACCGCACCCGCCTTGACCTGGTCGCCTTCGTCATAAACCAGCTTGGCCAGCTTGCCACTGACGCGGAATCCCAGGTCAACCTGCCGGATGTCCACATTGCCATAAAGCGTCAAACCGCCCGCGCCCGTCCGGTGATTCATTTGATACCACCAGATCAGGCCCGTGGAAATCACGAGCAGCACACTGGCGATGAGGATTTTCTTTTTCATGTTCAACTTTGATCAATGATTGGAGTGATCTGGCCTCAGCTTCTGGCCGGACAAATTTTTGGAGCGGTTGGCCTCATACCCTGGGCCGTTGCAACGGAAAGGGCGTGGGCATTTTGATTTCCTTTGGTGCGGCCGATTCACTTTGCAACCCGGCGGCGATGAAGTGTACCAATTCCTTCAGCGCAAACTCCATCAACTGGGCATCGCCGGCGGTCTGCCGCAACATCTGCCCGGCTTGCCCCGCGAACATCAACAACGCGCCCCCCGAAAAAAGCAGGCGCATTTGTAGGATGTCGGGCCGCAGTTTGGGAAGTGACTTCGCCAGCGCGGCAAAAAAGGGTTCCAAACTGGGTCGCATCTCTTTTTCCAGAATTGTCCGCATGAACGGCGGCGGCATGAAGAGATTGCGGGCCAGCAGCACCGGAAAGTCATGGTGCTCCAGCACGCTCAGAAACGGCGGGCGCACCAGGCATTCCACGATGGTTTCCACCGACAAAGCCTTGCCGTTGGCCGCCGCCTCGGCCCCGCGCAGCAATTCCAGGCGCGCCGCGCCGACCGGACGAAATCGCCGCAGAAACGTTTCGCTGTAAAGTTTTTCCTTCGTTCCAAAATGGTAGGTGGCCGCGCCCAGATTCACGCCCGCGACGTCCGCCAGCGCCCGCATGCCCACGCCATCAAAGCCATGCTCGGCAAACAAACGCTCCGCCGTATCCAGCAGCCTTTCCGCCGTCTCCCGGTCCCCGCCTGGTTTCGCGATTTTCTGCGCCTTCACCTCGTAATCATACGTACGTATGACTCTATTGTCAAGCCGTGCTTCCGCGCTGGCCACCGCCCCGACAATTCTGACTCGGGTGCCCCGAAGCATGGGGGGTTCACCTCCTTGTTGAACTTTGCAAAAACCGACATTTTGTTGTTCGCTCACGGTGAGCATTGCACAAACCAATTTTTGCCCTATGGGAACGAAACTACTCAAGCCGGATCTGCTCCAGAAGATGGACGCTAGTTGGTATACCGCCAGTTCTCTCGAGTTCGTGCGGCGGGAGCGTGCGGACCTTCCCTCGCTGAAAGAGCCATTCCCAGTTCCGGAGTTCAAACATCGGTGTCTCGCTCCTTGGGCTCCTCCGCCAGGGTGGAATTCTCTTTATGCCCACCGGAACCGCGTCAACAAGCAATATGGTTCCAGGAGGATCTTTCTTTCCGCCCAAGCGTTGCCCTGGTTAGGGAAACATGATCCTCCGGTCAAATCATGAGTGAAGTTGTCCTGGCAATCAAAGACCTGACCCGCCGTTTCGGCGCCTTCACCGCCGTGGATGCCTTGACGCTGGCCGTCAACACCGGGGAGGTTTTCGGTTTGCTGGGATCCAACGGCGCGGGTAAGACCACCATCATCAAGATGCTCACCACGCTGTTGCCACCCACTTCAGGCGAAGCGCGCGTGGCTGGTTTCTCCATCGCCACCCACGCGGTCGACGTGCGCCGCGCCATCGGCTATGTGCCCCAGGCCGTTTCGGTGGACGGTTCGCTGACCGGCTACGAGAACCTCCTTATTTTCGCCAAACTTTACGATTTGCCGCATCGTGAGGTGAAGGCGCGCATTGCCGAGGCATTGGAATTCATGAACCTCACCGCGGACGCGCCACGGTTGGTGGGCGAATATTCCGGCGGCATGGTGCGCCGGTTGGAGATCGCCCAGTCCACGTTGCACCGACCCAAGGTGCTGTTTCTCGATGAGCCAACCGTCGGCCTGGACCCAATCGCGCGTGATGCGGTCTGGAAACATCTGATGGATCTGCGCGCCAATTTTGGCACCACGCTCTTTTTCACCACCCACTACCTGGAAGAGGCGGAAGCCCATTGTGATCGCATCGCGATCCTGCACCTCGGCAAGCTGGATGCGCTCGGCACCTGCCGCGAACTCGAAGCCTCCCTGGGGCCGGGTCACTCGCTAAATGATGTCTTCGTCCACTATGCCGGCACTGCCGTGGAATCCGGCAACAACCTCCGGGCGGTGGCCGCCGAACGCGCCACCGCCGGGCGCTTGGGCTAGCTTATGGCCGCTGCCTTTTTCCTTCCCGTGACCCGCTTCATTGAGAAGACATTCGTCATCACTGAATTTGAGTTGCGGAAGCTGCGGCACGATTTCACGGAACTCGTCACCCGGGCCCTGCAACCGGCCCTCTGGCTGCTGATTTTCGGCCAGGTATTCTCCCGTGGCGGGGCGATGCCCACCAGCAAGGTTCCCTACCTGGACTTCATTGCTCCCGGCATCCTGGCCCAAAGCGTTCTCTTCGTGGCCATTTTTTTCGGCATCAACGTCATCTGGGAACGCGATCTTGGCATCGTGCAAAAGTTCCTCGTTAGCCCGACGCCGCGCGCGGCACTGGTCCTCGGCAAGGGCGTTTCCGCAGGCATCCGCACGCTCTCGCAGGCGGCCATCGTTTACGCTCTCTCCCTCCTGCTGGGCGTGAAGTTGAACTGGAGTCCGCTCGCGCTGCTGAACGTGGTGGTGATTGTCGTGCTGGCCGCGACGTTGTTTTCCACCTTTTCGCTCCTGATCGCGTGCATCGTGAAAACGCGCGAACGTTTCATGGGCGTCGGCCAGGTTCTCACCATGCCCCTGTTTTTTGCGAGCAACGCGATTTATCCGACCGCCATCATGCCCGGCTGGCTGCAAGCCATTTCGCACCTGAATCCGCTGACCTACGTCGTGGATGCCCTGCGCACCTGCATGCTGGCCGGTGGCGCGAGTAGCTTCGGCCTGCCGCTCGACTATACGGTAATGCTCCTGACGACGATCTTGTTGGTCTTAATCGCCGCGCGCTTGTATCCCCGTCTCGCAACGTAAAGCGTCCGGCGAGTTGTCCAACCTGCTCTCCCACCGCACTGCCAAAAACATTCCCCATCGGCAGTGCTCTTTGGGCGCTCGGCACCCGCCCGCCGGAAGCATCAGTAAACAATGTTCACGCGGTAGAAGCCTTCGTGCTCGATCTTGATGTTGTTCACGGTACCCACCGGCAAAGAAGCGTTACCCGTCGCGGAGACCATCGGAGCTGCGATCAAATCCGTGAAGCCACCCGACACGGTCAAACTACTCTGGAGTTGATATTCCGCCCCCAGTACTCCCGGGACACTGAATTGAACGCCATTGCCAATGGTTTGTAACATCAACGGAACGTTTTGCAGATGGTCAGTTATGGCAAAATCATCACCCACCTCAGCCCCGCCTAGCGAACTCTTAGTTACCGTGAATGAACCGGCCGGAGTGTAGCCGCTGACGATCACACTTTCAAAGGCCGAGGCCAGGTATTCATTGCGCAGGACTGTGTTGTTGAGCGAGAATGTGCCGCCGTTTACGGTGAGCCGCGTGGTGTCGGCCACCGAGTTGTTGTCGTCGAGTCCGCCCCGAAGTTCGTCCGCGGAGAAATCCAGCGATCCCCGGTCACGCGCCTGCGCATAATCCGCGGGCGAGAACCGGAAGGTGGTGCCAGTCAGGGTATGATTCGCAATGGTCAGGCTCATCGCGGAACTGAACATCACCGCCAATGCGGGCCGGCCATACGCCGTGGCATTGAAGTGAATCGGATTGCCCGTGCCGGTAAAACTGCCCGAAGCGGATACGTCGAAGGTGGTCTTGCCCACAAAACCATTGGGGCCATACACCTGGACCCGCATCGGGAACGGCGTCGGTGTGGCGGACGGCAGTGCGTCTGGCGGCTCGATCACCGGCAGAGTGCTGTTAAAAGTCAGCACGCCGTTGGTGCGCCAAATGCGGATGCCGCCCAGGACGGCCAGCGTCTGGTTGGTACCATGATAGCCTCGGGAGCGCAGGTAAATGCCACTCCCATCGGAGCTCGTGTCCATGCCACCAAGATCCACGTCCACGTTCTGGAGAGCGTTGGTGTACCAGCAAGCATTGGTCTTGGGGAGGTCGCCGCAGTCCTCGACGTGCATATAGGCACCATCCTGACCGCTGGATCCCAGATTTGAAACCGTTACCGCATTGCCATTCACTGAAAGCAACGCCTGGCCCCGGCCGGCAATGGAAAGCGACTTGCCATTCGCCGAGGTGCTTTTCAGCGGGGCCAATAGATTCAGCTTTCGATCAATCACCTCTCCGTTCCTGGCATAACCATCGAAATTAAGTCCACGATAGCTGCAGTAGCGGACACGGCCATAGGTAATCCCCGTGTAACCCGTCGCGGGCAGGGGAAACGTCAGCGTCGTCGGCCCGCCACCGGGGACGAATGCATCCACGATCACGTGTTCACCCGGATCGGACCAATCGCCGTCTCCGTTTAAATCGAGCCACACGTTGACGAAACCATTGGCATTGGGTGCCACCGTCACGGAACCCGCAACGCCGCGAGTCAAGGTGCTCCAAAACGCGCCATCCTCGTCGTTCAGTCCGGCCAGATCGTCGCCATCCGCGTTCAAACTTGGCGCGCCGTTGGCTTCATAATCGATCAGGGCGCCCAGATGGTTTGTCGATTTCGCATGCCGGGCGCCGTTGTCGATGAGCAAGGTGGGATAATTCCAAGGAACCAGGTGGGTGGGGGCATCACCATAGTCCAACAGGTTGGTGACCGTCAAGGGAATCGAGACGAAGTTATTGGCAGGAGCCGAATCCGGTTGCCCTGTCGATACCATCGCGGTGGCAATCACCGTCACAGTATTCGCTGCGGTGTTTAAATCCCCCGGGGGCACGAGATCGTGCTCAAAAACATCAAAGAAAGAGCGTGCCACATACATGACCGTCCCATTGGGTGGCAGGCTGGCAAGGTAAAGCGACGCCCCACCGGCCGTGTTCGTAAAGGTTCCGGGACCGGTCGTCTGAACCAGATGAAAATTTGGCAACAGCAAGGAAATCAGGATACCGTTGGCATTGCCGGGGCCGTTATTCGCCACCGTGATGGTGAAATCCAGGTTGCTGGTACACGTGGTCGCAAAGGTGCTGGGAACCATGGTCACCGAAATGTCCGGCGTGGCGGTATTTCCGATCGTAACCCAATAGTCTTCCACCTCGCCGTCCGGTGCATAGCCAGCCGGGGACAAACCACCGGCGGTGCTCAACCGGAACCGGGCGTAAGTTGCGCCGGTTAGTGCGCCAGGCGGAACCGCGAACGAAAGATTGGTGCTCCCGTTGGGGACCGGGACGGAAAAATAAACCTGTTCGCTGGCGTCGAAGATGCCGTTATGGTTGAAATCCACCCACGCATCCAATTTGCCGCCCCCGGTGGTGTAAACGGAATTGGTCGCCCGGCCGCCGGGCGTGATGGCCGTTGTAAAGGTGATGCCATCCTCATCATCATGGGCGCCGATCAGATCATCCGCATTGGCTGGCACGCTGGGCACGCCATCGTTTTCGGGATCAACATAGTGACCAAGAAAATTCTGCGCGGTGATACGGTGCCGCGCGCCATTGTGCGACAAGGTGGTGGAATAAGTGTCGGGAGCGTCACCGAAGTCCATTTTGGTTTTAACGACCACATTGGAGACGGTGGTGGAAAAGGAGGGGACAAAATTCGTGATGACAAAATCCACCGTGGAGGTGCTGACATCGTAATGGGAAGAATAGGTCAGCAACTCATTCGCGCCGGCCAGGGAATTAAAGGAGGCGGAATCCACCCGCACCGTACTGACCAGCGAAACGGAGCACCCCGCCGGCAGGGAGCCGAGCGATATCCACTGGTTGTTGGCCGAATCCACACTCCACATCGCCGGACCGCTATTGTCGCACGCCGCATTCACCATTACCCCGGCGTCGCTGACCAAGCCGGCATCGGAACGGTTGGTCACCACTACCCCCAGTGCGTCACCACCTGAATTCGTCACACTCAGGGTGACCACCACCGCATCGCCAACCGTGATGGCCGGCGAACTTAAACTGATCGTCGTTCCCAAATGAGGCAGCGCGTTGGTGTGAACAATGTTAACCACATAATCCTCCACTTCCCCATCGGCTGCCGGCCCACCAGTTCCCAATCCTCCGGCAGTGCTCAAGCGGAACCGGGCATAAGTCCGGCCATAAACTGCATTGGTCGGCACCGGAAACGAAAGCGCGTTCACCCCGTTGCTGACCGGGATGCTGTTGAAGATCTTTTCCGGGCCTTCCCAGACAAAATTGCGGTTGAAATCCAGCCAGGCATCCAGGCGGCCATGACCAGTAACCAGCACATTCACCCGTGCCAGTGCTCCCGGAACAATCGGGGTCAGGAATCTGACGCCGTCCTCGTCGGCCAACCCGGCCAGATCGTCCCCATTCGCCAGCAGCGTCGGCTGGCCGTTGGTCTCGACATCCGCCATCAACCCCAAATAAAGCTGGCCGGCGACTTTGTGGCGGGCTCCCCCCGCTGACAACAGGGTGGGGTAATTCGTCGGCGCATCGCCGAAATCATAGATCAATTGCTGAGCCCGGGCGGGGGACAACCCGCTCAGAATGATTAGCGAACACAGGATGACCCGCTGGAAAGCACGGACATTTTTCATAGAAAAGTTTGGTGCGGCAAAGCTGAAATTGGGACGACTCGGAGCGAGTCTTAAGAATCCAGATTGTAAAGTCAACACATTATTCGGGGTTAATGTTATTAACATGATCAAAGTATTTGTCATGATACTGCCTATGTACGCCGTTTCGGTCCGCGACCAGCATCCCTTTTGACGGCGGCAATCTCCCATTACAATCCGCCCGCGACCTACCTGCCTAATTTCTAAAATCGATCAGAAGGCCCCATCCTCCCAGCTTGCCTTCCTAAGCTATCGGAGTTTTTCAAGTTTTCCGGGTGGTTCCAGAGCAAATTATGATCGGTGCCGAGAGCGGTTGCGGCCTGATTGCTTCCGGCATCAGATTCTCCCGATTATTGAAAATCTTTTCTCTTTTGCCCGGCCTTTTTTTCAATGCGCAGAGTTCCACCCGGGCCTGCCAAGCTCTCAGCACCGCTGCTTTCGTCGCGAGAAGGGCGAACTATTTTACAATCCCTTAACAATTCCAGTGGCGTCGCAAATGAAGGCTTAACACGGAAGTGGTTTGTTGAGCGCTGCAGATTGCTGCAAACTTAAAACGCTTATGAAAACTAGCTGCACCTCCGGCGCTTGCGCCAGCGTCGTCACTGCGCTGGCTCTCGTCACCCTCACCCTGTCCCCGCTGCACCCCGTCCAGGCGGCCGATCCGCTCATCACGTCGTGGCTGACCACCTATTCCGGTGCCTACGCGCGCGTTTACACCAATGACGCTGCCCGCGCCGCCCGCAGCTCCGCCACCACCTGGAGCAATGGCAGCCAGACCCAGGCCCAGCCCGCCTATTCCGGCGTGTCCGAGATCGACTCCTCCGCCAATTGGGTGTACGTCCGCTCCAGCGGACTCGCCACCCACGTCATGGGCCCCTGGTACAACGATGCCGCGCATACCACTTTGTTTCCCAATTTCCCGGTAAACCAGTATGCCACCTGGCGCTTTCCCCGCGCGCCGGTGGCGGCCACCACCACCAACCTGACGGGCTTGGGGGTGATCGGCTATTTTGTGGACGGGGTCGCCATGTACGATTGCCGCGACGCCTTTTACTGGAATGGTTCCGCCGACGCCCAAGGCACCGGGAGTTGGAATCGCGACGCCTGGGTCAACGAGGGCAAAACCTTTGACCCCGGTTTCGCCCATCAGCAAAACACCGGCTCGCATCATTATCACGCCAATCCGGTCGCGCTGCGCTATCAACTGGGCGACAATGTGCTCTTCGATGCGGCGACGCAAAGTTACAGCGAGAACACCAACAACCTCCATCCCAGCCACTCGCCCATCCTTGGTTGGGCCGCCGATGGTTACCCGGTCTATGGCCCTTATGCCTATTCCAATCCCACCAACCCGGCGAGCCCGGTGCGCCGGATGATTGGCGGATTCGTCCCGCGTGACGGCCAGCACGGCACCGTGAACCTGACCGCCGCCGGTCGCAACACCCTCCCGCTCTGGGCCGCCCGCTTCTACGGTTCGTCGGTTTTCCAATCTGGCACCGCCGTCTCCCCGAGCTATCCTTTCGGACGCTACATTGAGGACAATGATTACCAGGGCGACCTGACCAACCCGGCCACCGGCCAGCTTTATCAAGTCGGCGTGGATTTCGATCTCGACACCCACAACGGCCGCTTCGGGATCACCCCGGATTATCCGAATGGCACCTACGCCTATTTTATCACCATCGATCCCACCGGCACTCCCCTCTTCCCCTACCACGTGGGCCGGGCCTTGAATGGCAACGTCACTGGTGGTTCAGTAACCACGATCACCGAGACGGTCACCACAAATTTTCTCGGTGCGGCCAACTCGGCTTTGGTCCTGCATTCACCCCGGCGCAGCGACACCACCGTCACGCTGACCTGGAGCGCGGTTGAAGGCGGCACCTATCGGGTGGAATCCACCACCAACCTCAGCGCTTGGACCACGAACGCCACCGCGGTGGCCGCCACGAACAACCAGGCCAGCCTCACCAGCAGCAACCTCGCCAACACCGGCCGGCAATTCTACCGCGTGGCCCTCACCGGCCTGGCGACCTATGACACCGGTTCGACCACCGGCGGTGGTGGTGGCGGTGGCAACGGTGGTATTCTCAGTGTATCCCCACCCACCGGCCTCCATGGCAACACTCTTACCCTGACCATCAACCTCGACCCCAATGCCGTCCCGCCGCTCCCGCCGCAGAATGCTCCCATCAATTCCGTGACGGTTGGTTCCCTCACCGGCTCCGTCAGCGCGCACGTCAGCCAGACCGTGGTCACCACGCGCATCACGATTCCCGCGGGCGCAACTCCGGGACCCCAGACGGTGACGGTGGCATTTCCCGGTCCGCCCAACAATCCCACGCAAACGGTCAGTTACAGCCTTCCGAATGGTTTTGTGGTCAACTGAGCGAGCCTGCAAAATCGCATGACCTCGGCGCACACCTCACCAGGCCTTCCGTTTGGGCTGTCCTTTCGGCGCAGCCTGCTGGCCCTGGCCATGTTCCTCTCCACGCTCCGTTCCCCCGGGGAAGTCCCGCTGCGGGTGGAGATCCAGCCCGAATTCCGCAGCCAACCCCTGGTGCTGGATGCGCTGACGAATGTTACTTCAGCGGGCCAGGTCATTTCGGTGACCCGGCTGGATTGCCTCGTCTCGGGGGTGGGTCTCCGGCGGTCGGACGGTTCCTGGTGGGAAGCCACCAATTTCTTCGCCTATCTGTCGGCGCGCGAGGGACGACTGGGGTTCACTGTCCCTGCCACCCCGGCTGGCCCGTGGGATCGACTCCGGTTTTCCCTCGGCCTGCCTCCGGAAGTCAACCACCGTAGTCCGAATGACTACCCTCCGAACCACCCTCTCCACCCGAGCGTCAACGGCCTGCATTGGGGCTGGCAGGGTGGCTACGTTTTTCTGGCCCTGGAGGGGAATTGGCGGCAACCGGACGGCCAGACCGGCGGGTATTCCTTCCACCTGGCTACCGACCGCCAATTGATGCGCGTGGAAGTTCCCCTTCCCGCCCCCGCGGGGACTTTGGCCAAATTACGTTTGGTTTGGGACTTCCAGGAGGTGTTTTCCCAACCCTGGCCCCTCCACCTTTCCGCCGAAAACTGTTCCACGCATTCCCGCACCAATGACTTCCTGGCCGATCAGTTGCGGGAAAATGTCGTCTCAGCCTTTCGATTGGTTCAAACCGCCGGCACTTCGATTACTCCCGTGGACGCCGTTCCCGCCCCCGCTGAAGCATTAAGCACCATCGTCATGGCCCCTGATGCCCATCCGTATCGCCTGACCATCTCGGCCTTTTTCCCGCGCCCGGCCTTGCCGCGCGACAATCCCCTGACGGAAGAAGGCGTGGCGCTCGGACGGCGCCTTTTTAACGAGGCACGCCTCTCGGCCATCGACTTCCAATCCTGCGCCAGTTGCCATGAGCCCGCCAAGGCGTTCACCGATGGCCGCGCCGTCAGTATTGGCGCGGAAGGCCAAAGCGGCGCCCGCAGCGCCATGCCCTTGTTGAATCTCGCCTGGAAGTCATCGTTCTTCTGGGATGGCCGCGCCCCCTCACTCCGTGAGCAGGTGCTGCAGCCTATCCAAAATCCCCTGGAGATGCATGAAAGCCTGACGAATGTCGTCGCCAAATTGAACCGCGCGCCGGAATATCCGGAGCTTTTCCGCCGGGCATTTGGCACCCCCGCGATCACCGCGGACCGCCTCGCCCGCGCGTTGGAGCAATTCCTCCTGGTCCAGGTTTCGCACCATTCCAAGTTTGACCGCGTCATCGCCGGCGAAACCCAGTTGTCCCCGGAGGAGCAGCACGGCTTCGCGTTGTTTCACACCGAGTACGACCCGCGCCATGGCCAGTTTGGGGCGGATTGTTTCCACTGCCATGGCGGGCCCCTGTTTCAAAGTCAGGCGTTTGCCAATAACGGATTGGATGCCGCTCCCAAGGACTCCGGCCGGGCCATCGCCACGCAGCGCGACGGGGACCGGGGAAAATTCGCAGTGCCCTCCCTGCGCAATGTCGCGGTGACCGCCCCGTATATGCATGACGGACGTTTCCCCACGCTGGCGGCGGTCGTGGCGCACTATTGCACTGGCGTCACCCGCAGTCCCACACTGGATCCGAATCTGGCCAAACATCCGGAAGGGGGCTTAAACCTTAGCCCGGCTGACCAGCAGGCCCTTGTCGCCTTTTTGAAAACCCTCACCGATGAACGCTTTGTGCCCGCTTCGGGCTTGAAATAATTTCGCATCCTCCGGTTGCTTTCTTCACAACCGGCTTGCTATCCCTGATAGAAACGGAGGGTGAGTGCGGCGGCGGGCCTGCTTCCCGGTTCCGCATTGGCCGTTGGCGAACTGGTTTCCAGTTGACCCTTCCTTTCCGGAAGTGTAAACCCTCAAGATTGTTGCGACCCGACCCGGCCAATTCCCCACCGAGGTCAAAACCCGATCAGTTTTTGCCGCAGACGATTCCGGTATTGGGCCGCCCATAACTCGATCCGGGAACCGCCAGTGAGCTATGAATAATCCAAATATCCGAGCCCGTACCTACCCGCTAATTGCCGGAACCATGTTGCTGGCTTATGCGGCATCCGCCGATTTCGCGCCCATCCGGCTGACCCAGGCCAGCTACAACCAGGATATGGTTGTAGAACGTCCCCTTCCAGCAACCACCGCCACCGTGGACAACGGGCCCTCCAACACCGGGGCCACCTTCTACGAAGTGGGCTATTATACTTCCGCACCCGCCACCGGGCTTCCCGCGGCCGGGAGTTCTTTCAATAGTGCCGCCTCGAGCACGCACAGCTACCGCATGGCGCCCAGTTACAAAACCAACGACGTCATCCTGATTGATTCCTCGGTCACGACCGGCACGTTTGCGGCCGTGACCCCGGTTGCCTACACCGGGCTCTCCTTCCTCGTCGCTTCCGGGAATGGCTCGGCGAATGTGGCCTTTGTGGTCCATCACTTGGACGGCACCACGGACACCGGCAACTTCACCGCCTCCGACTGGTTTGGTGGCGCTTCCGTCGCTTACACGGCCAACGGCCGGGTCAATGCCGTAAGCCTGGGCTTCGACAGCGTCAACTCCGGCAATCCCCGCCTTTACTCCGCGGATGTCTCCCTCGCCCATCCCGCCAGCCCCGTCACCAGCATTACTTTTAACCGCGTCTCCGGCGGCCACGCTTGCATCTTCGCCGTCAGCGGGCTCTCCGGCGGCGCGTATTCGCCCATCGCGGTCTCCGGCTATAACCAGGATGTGATCATTGAGGCCGGGGCCCAGCATTTGCCCCCGGCCGGGGCCTATACCACCGCCACCATGGACAACGGCACCGCCAACACCGCCTACGTTTGGTACGCGGCCGGTTTTGATACCGCCGCGACGGCCACCGGTCTGCCCGCGGCTGGTTCCACCGTGGCCAGTGCCTCCGCCTTGGATCATCAATATAAAATGGCCCCCAGTTACCGCACGAACAATGTAGGTTATGTGGACGCCACCATCTCCGCCAACTTCGTTCCCGCCACCAACGCCACTTACGCCGCCCTCTCCTTCCTCGCGGCGGCGGGACATGGACCCATTCTGGTGGATTACGGCGTCAGTCATCTCGATGGCACGCTCGAAACCGGCGTCGTCTCGGTACCGGACTGGTACTTCAATACTCCGGTGGCGGTGACGGCCAACGGCCGCGTCGACGCCACCTCCGGCATATTTGATGGCGTCAGCAGCGGCAATCCCCGCCTCTACTCCCTGGACATCACCCTCGCCGACACCACGAGTCCCGTTACCAATGTGAGCCTTTCCTGGGATGCGGGCAACACCTCCTCCGGGGTCGCCGCCTTCTTCGCGATGAGTGGCACCGGCGGGGCCGTGCCGCCGGTGATCGGACTGCAGCCGGTTTCGCTCAACGCCCAGGCCGCCACTGCGGTCATCTTGTCCACCCTGGTTTCCGGCACCCCACCGCTCAGCACTTTCTGGCAAAAATCTTCCGATAATCTTACCTTTGGCAATCTCACCGATGCCAACAGCATTTCCGGCTCCGCTACGACTAATCTGACCGTCAGCCCCGCCAGCCTGGGTGATTACGGCTTTTACCGCGTCATCGCAAGCAACGCCCTCGGCTCCGTGACCAGCAGCGTGGCGCGACTCAACGTCGTGACCTCCCGCTCCCCCGTCACCGTGCCCGGTGATCCCACCAGCCAGGTCAATGGCAGCACCCCGGTCGCCGAAACTGTGGGCAACATTATTGACGGCACGACCCAGAAATACCTCAACTTTGGTAATGGCACCGGCTTCCCTCCGTTTGTCGGTCCGGTGGGTGCCATGGTCACCCCCTCTCTGGGCAGTTCCACCGTGACGGGCCTGCGCTTCTATACCGCCAATGATTCTCCCGAACGTGATCCGGCGGATTTCCTGCTGGAAGGCTCGCAAGATGGCAGCACCTTCACTCCAATCGTTAGCGGCACGCTCACCCTTCCGGATGACCGCAACAACACTGGCCAGGCACTCGACCCGATCAACCTCTTCAACCAGGAGGTCGGTTTCGTCAATGCCACTGCGTACCTGACCTACCGCCTGACCTATACGAATGTGAAGAACAATCTCACCGCCAACAGCGCCCAAATCGCTGAGGTGGAATTCCTGGCCGGCGAATCGGTCAGCCTGACCTACCTGTTGCTGCCTGGGGGCCAGTTGCAGTTGTCCTGGCCTTCCGGCACGCTCGAAGAAGCGACCAGCCTCACCGGTCCCTGGCAGATTGATTACTCCACGACCTCCCCTTATACCGTGCCGCTAAGTGGTCCGCGGAAATTCTATCGCATCATTTCCTATTAAGCCGGCTGCTGCTGCTTGAGTCCGCGCCCCTCCCGGGCGCGGACTCAGCCTTTCACCATCCCCCATTCCAGCCCGAACCGGGCGAGGTACTTGCGCAACCGGTCGGCGTCATTTGCGGTCTTGCGTTGCCCCCGCGTGGCCGCGAATAACTTGCGACCCGCTTCCGAGAGCGTGGCGGAATCCCGACAGGTGCGGATTACAAAGGCAAGTTGCACCTGGTCGAACAGGTCGATCCCCGCCCGCGCCTCCTCACTCATCACGCTGCCCAGGATATCCGTGGTTTCCCCTTTGCCGCCCCGCGGGGTCCAACCGGCCTGCAACCGGCCCATTTCCTCCCGCAACACCTCCGGAGTCACCCGTCCCCCGGGGGATAAAGTGCCCAGTCGCGTCACGCAGGCGTTCAGGTCGCGAAAATTGGCGCTCCACAACGCCGCGGGTGACTGGGCAAACTCCAGAAACTCCCGCCGCACTTCCGCGCTCATGGTCACCCGCCGCCCCTGGCGCGCGGTGAATTGTTCCAACTCGTAGTCGAGGTTGGGCGCCACATCCTCGGGTCGCTCCCGCAAACCGGGCAGTTGAAACGTCCAGAGATCGATCCGCGCCAGCAGGTCCGCCCGAAAGCGGCCCTCCTGCACGGCCTCCGCCAGGGATCGATTGGTGCCCGCGATCAATTGGAAATTGCTGCTGACTTCCGCATCGCCGCCGAAAGGCTGGAACCGCTTTTCTTCCACCGCGCGCAAGAGCATTGCCTGCTCGTCCAATCCCAGTTCGCCAATTTCATCCAGGAAGAGCAGACCCTCATGCGCCATGCGCAAGAGTCCGGCCCGTTCCTTGACCGCTCCCGTGAACGCCCCTTTCACATGCCCGAACAGTGCGGACAACGCCGCGTCCCCGCGCAAGGTCGCGCAATTCACCTCCACGAAAGGGCCCGTGATTTGGTGCCGGGACTTCTTCAATTCATAGATCCGCCGCGCCAATTGGGATTTTCCCGCACCGGTGGGACCGGTCAGCAGGATCGGGTCACGCGCCTCAATCGCCACCAACTCGATTTGGTCAATCAGGCGATTGAACGCCGGGTTGCGCGTGGCGATGCCGGATTTCAGCACCATGCTGGCATCCCGCTTTTCCGTGCCAAAGCGCGCCGCAAGCCGGTCGTACTTGGAAAGGTCCAGATCAATGACCGTGTGGCGCCCGCCCGAACCGCGGCGGCGGGGGTCCGCCGGAGAGCTCTGCACCAGCCGCGCCGGAAAATGCCGCGATTCCGTCAGCAAAAAGAGGCAGATTTGCTGCACGTGCGTCCCGGTCGTGATGTGCACCAGGTAATCCTCCGTGTCCGGCTGAAACGGGTAGCCCCGCGCGAATTCGTGCAGCGCCGCATAAACTTCCTCAAAATCCCAGGGATCCGCCAATGCCCGCGCGGTTCCCCGCACTTCCGTGCCCGGGGACCGCCGGACCATGTCGGCCATGACGACCTTGGCGGTGTCTTGAAATTGCGGATCATACAGCAGTTCAAAACGATCCACCGGCCAATCCGCCTGCTGACAGAGCGAAACCGTGGGACGCCACTTCTGCCACCGGTCCTCGCGAAACCCGGCATCCAGCACGCTCCCCAGGAGTCCAATGATAACCCGCTTCTTGGAATTCATAGCTTATCCGCTTGTGCTTTAGACGATACGCTAATCATCGGTTGTGGGCAATCCCGATCCACATCACCGTCCAAACCACTGCTTTGGCCTGATTTCATTGGCGGAAAACCTGGTCGCCACGCCGCAATCACCCGCTGGCACACCGGCTGCTAGTCAGCTCCAGTAACGAAAACCAAGTTTCTCTTTATGCAAAACAATCCGATCAATGACGCCGCTACCAAACCCGCCATCCAGCCGACCGGCGAAGCCACCGGCTTTCTCCCCGCTCCCGGGAACCGCGGCAAACCGATCACCGTCATCGGTACCGCCGCGATCCGCGATGGCTTTGATGCGCGCTGCCTCGAACAGGCGCTCAATTCCCGCGGTGGCCCCGGTGTGACCGACCTGGTCCTGAACCCCGACGCCCACGCTGGTTACGGCGCCCCGGTGGGTTGTGTGCTGGTTTCGCCGACGCACGTTTACCCGGGCCCGGTCGGGGTAGATATCAAATGCTCGATGAGCCTCTTGCAACTGGATCTGCCCGCGGACGCGGTGGCGAACAAGACCGTCCGCCGCGCTCTGATCGATGCCATCACGGCACGGACTCCGACCGGCGCGGGTAAAGGCCAACGAAATGTGAAGCAAAGCCGTCCGGTGACCGAGGAAACCGGTCGCCGGGTGGTCACGGAAGGCGCTTCCGCCGGCGTGTGCCGGGAATTGGGTATTCCCCCGGAATGGGCCTTGCGTTGCGAGGACGCTTTCCACGTGGGACATAATCAGGAACGGGAAGATCTGGTCGCCCGGTTGGATCGGCTCACCAGCGACGGCAAATTCCCGAAGTTCGCCGACAAGGTTCGGCAATTGGGTTCCTATGGCGGGGGCAATCATTTTGGCGAGTGCGAAGCCGTGCAGGTGGCGGATAACGATCGCGCCCGCCGGGCGGCCGCGGTCTTCGGTCTCCGTGATGGCGGGGTCGCGTTCCTCTCCCATTGCGGTTCCCGCGGGTTTGGTCACCATCTGGCCACGGACCAGTTCCGCACCTTGCAACACCATTTCGCCCAGTGGGATATCCCGCTCCCGGGCGGCGACCGGGAGCTCGTGTACGCCCCGCTCGGCACCCCGGAAGCGGATAACTACCTCGACGACATGGCGCTCGGCGCGAACTTTGCCACGGTGAATCACCTGTTGATCAACGCATTGGTGCTGGAAGCGTTTCAGGAGGTCATTCCCGGTACCCGTGGCGCGCTGGTGTATTTCATCAGCCATAATATCGCCCGGCGCGAGCTGGTCGGACAACAGGAGTGCTGGGTGCATCGCAAAGGGGCCACGCGCGCGGTGCCGGCGGGGCATTTCGCACTCAAGGATACCCCGTATTATGAAACCGGGCACCCGATCCTGTTACCGGGCAATCCGACCGCGGGTTCATGCGTGATGGTGGCGGATGCGGGCGCGGAGAAAAGCTGCTTCAGCGTCAATCACGGCGCAGGCCGTGCCCGGGGCCGCAAGGCCGCCATTCGTGAATTGGATCAAACCACCGTGGATGCGGAATTCACGGCTCACGATATCCTGACGAACTGCCGCCAGTATCCGAAAGACGAGGCCCCGGCGGCGTATAAGGACTTCAACGAGGTTCTGAACTCCGTCCGGCTCGCCGGACTCGCCACGGAAGTGGCGCGACTGCGCGCCCGTTTTGTGATCAAGGATTCCGACGCCAGCCTCGGTGGGGCCGCTTGATGCCACTGGCCCCTGCCCCTTTCCAGGGGCAGGGGTCAATCATTGAAACTTGATGGATGTGCGCTGGGCCAGCCACTGGAAGTCCTGCTGCTGGCCGGTGGTGACACTCATCCCCCCGAATCCCTGCTTGGTCACCGGCCGCTTGGTGGAGGAGCTCACCCATTTGTGTACCACGGAATGACCATCCGCAAAGGAGATTCCCCCCGCACCATTATGGAAGGAAGCCGGCAGGTCGCTCCAATCCCACGGGGCACCGATGCCATTGAAACTGCCGCCGGAGATGAGGTAGTAACCGTCATTGATGCTGTCCGGATGTTCGTCGAGCAGCACGAAAATATCAGTGGGCGTGGGAATCTGGCTGATTTTCAAAAACTGCCGGAAGCCACTGGCAAATTCGTTGTGCCCCGTCGCGGCCGTGTCGTTGGGATCGGGCGAAAACAGGCCGAGGAAGGCATTCATGGACAGGCTGCGGCAGCGGGCGGTCCAGCCCGCGTTGCGCTGTGCCGTGGTCAGTTCGATATCCGCCGGGCATTTGTAGGAACCCACGGTGCCGCTCGTATATGACCCCAGCAAGCCGAGCCGTAGTTCGGTGTAGTTAGTGTTCGATTCGTTCAGATCCCAGGACATGTTGTCCACGCACCAAGTCCGGTAGGTGCGGCTGGCGATTTCGGCCTGCGTCTGATCCACTCCGTAATTGTTGACGCACCGGTCGTTGTTGTCTTGCGCGTACATGATCCACGCCGCGGTGATTTGCTTGGTGTTGTTCACACAGACAATTGCCTGCGCGCGCTGCTTGGCCTTGGCGAGCACCGGCAAAAGCATTCCCGCGAGAATGGCAATGATGGCGATCACCACCAGCAATTCGATCAAAGTAAATCCCGCTGCGCCGCCCGCCCGTTCCTCTTGGGTCTGAACTGGCCTGAAAAGAAGATGTTTCATGGTTACTGGTTCAATAAACCACGGAATGGGCCGGCTGGCGAGTCCCCTAAATTACCGACAACCGCCGACTTAACGGCCGCCGGCGCCCTTGCGCCGGTGGACTTCATCGATGATCAACTGGCTGGTCGCTTCCCGGGTGAGCCCCGAGTTGTTGATAACCATGGCGCCCAGGGCGATCATCAGCGGTGCGCTGGCCCGCTGGCTGTCCCGTTGATCCCGCGCGGCCAGATTTTCCTCCACGCCTTCCGCGGCGCGGCGTTTCGCCCGCTCATCCAGCGAGGCATCCAGGTAGAATTTGAAATCCGTTTCGGGAAACACGTTCGTGCCGATGTCCCGGCCTTCCATCACAAGGTCCCCGAATTGCAGACATTCCCGCTGCCGTTTCTTCATCCAATCCCGCACCTTGGGGACGGCCGCCACGGCGGGCACGGCGGCACTGGTCGTCGCCGTCCGGATTTCCTGTTCCGGGTAATAGCCGTCCACCAGCAGCCGCACCTGGTTATCCACACATTCCAGCGTGGTCTTCCACTTGCGGCACAGTGCGCCCACTGCCTTCTCATCATGGATATCCACGCCCTTTTGGAGGCAATGCCAGGCCAGGGTGCGATACATCGCCCCGGTGTCCACGTAAATGGCGGACAGCGCCTTGGCCACCAGCTTGGCCGTGGTGCTCTTGCCGCTGGCACTGGTGCCGTCGAGGGCGATGACGATGGGGTGCTTGCTCGGATTCATGGGATGGGGGGATGGGACTCCGAAAATTTCACTGCGCCGTTATTCCGCCGCCAATTCCGCGACCGGCAACAGCCGTCCGGAGTGGCCATCCCGAATCGCCACGCCCAGCCCGGCCGGCGTTGGCGTGGCGAGCTTTTGGAAAAAATTGGGAAAGGTCTTTTTGACGCACGCGGGATTCTTGATTTTAACGCCCGGGACATGCAATCCCAGAATTGCGAAGCACATGGCCAGCCGGTGATCATTATACGTCTCGATCTCCGCCCCGTGCAAGCTCGCCCCCGGGGAGATCACGAGCGTTTCCCCGCCGTCGGCCAACTGGACCCGCGCGCCGCATTTGGTCAATTCATCATGGAGCGCCAGCACGCGGTCGGATTCCTGCACCCGCAACCGGCCCAGGTGCACAAACCGGACCGGCACACCCACCAGCGGCGCGAGCACTATCGCGGTCATGATGCTGTCCCCCAATTCATCCCGGCGGGAAATGACCAATTCGGCCTCACCGGCCGTCCGGGCGGCATCGAACCGATCCAGGCAAGTGCTGAAATCCGAATCGATTTGCAGCCGCGTGACCGGCCAGTTGTTCACCCGCACCCGCGAAGCTTCGGCGCCCGCATTGCGCCGCAAAATCCAGTCCGCCGCCTGAAAATAGCTCCCGCTGGAACTGTCCGCCTCAATCGCAAAGCGTCCCGGCTGCCGGCCAAATTCAGCCACCAGCTTTTCGGTCATGGCCACGTATGGCAATTCGGCCGCCTCGCCGGTGCCGGTCAGCCCGTTGATTTTCCAGCCACCCACGCTGCCTGCCAAAAGAATGGCCGAGGCAAATTGGGAACTCTCCGCCACGCTCACGGTGCAACCCGCCGACTGTGGCCGCGGTCCAGTCCCATGGATCACCACCGGCAACTTATCGTTCGCGGAATCCAATTGATAGCCCAGCTCGCGCAAGGCGGCGAACAACGCCGCTTGGGGACGCTCATGCATCCGGGGAACGCCGTGCAGCCGGTAGACTCCCTGCCCCAGGCAAACAAACGCGGCCAGGAACCGCGCTGCCGTGCCGGCATTGCCCACGAACAATTCCAGGGGCGCGGCTTCCGTTCCACCGCGGGGAATGGTACCGCCCAAACCGCCGACCACAATCGTGCAATTACCCGCTTCCGCCGGATCCGGTTGCACAGTCACGGCGAAACCGAGTTGTCGGAGGCAGTCCACCATCACCTGGGTGTCTTCGCTCCACAGCGCCCCGGTCAACGTGGTCTCGCCCGCCGCGAGGGCCGCGAGCACGAGCGCCCGGTTCGTGATGCTCTTCGAGCCCGGCACCGTGATGCCGGCACTGACCGGTTGGGTGGGGGGAACTATTTCAATGAGTTCAGGCAGGGACATGCAAGAATTGGCTGGAGGGGGCCGATCCGGTCACCGACCGGAACCGCCGCCGGATCATTCGGCGGAATCTCCCGCACTGGTCCATTGATCACGACGCGCTTTCGCATTTTCAAAAAATTCCTCGATCTGCTTCGCGTCACCATTGTCGAGCGCCAGGCGGAATTCCACCATGTCCTCGATGAACACGCCCAAGACCCGGCTCAGATTCTTCCGGTTCGCCAGGGCGATATCCCGCCACATCTCGGGCGAACCTGAGGCAATTCGGGTCGTGTCCCGGAAACCGTTCGCGCACACCAGCGCCTGCTCCTTCGGATGCGCCGGGCTCAGAACGTAATTGGCCAATTCCGCCGCCACCACGTGCGGCAAGTGACTGGACCGGCTCACGAGATCGTCATGCTGGCTCGGACTGATGCGCACCCCGATGCAGCCAAGGTCACGCCAGAATTCTTCCAGCTTCTGGACGGCCTCGGCGTTGGACCGCGGCGTGGGAGTCACCAGGCAAATCGCCCCTTGGAATAAATCGGCGCGCGCCGCGGAAACCCCGGTCTTTTCGCCCCCGGCCATGGGATGGCTCCCCACAAAATGCCCGCCGGCGGCGGTGATCAACGGCTCCAACTCCTCGACCACGCTGCCTTTCACACTGCCCACATCGGTGACAATCGCGCCCTTTTTAAGCTGCGGGAGGAATTCGCGGGTGAGTTCCTTCATTTTGCCCAGCGGCGTGCAGAGGATAACCAGATCCGCATTCTTGACCGCCATGCCCACATCGCGCGTGGCATGGTCCACCACTCCCATTCGCTCGCATTCCCCGATACTGACGGTGCGCCGCACATGGCCATCCACTTTGACGGCGAGCTTGCGTTGCTTGATGGCCAGCCCCAGCGAGCCACCAAGCAAACCCACGCCGATCAATGCGATTTTCTGCCAGTGCATCGGTCAACCTTAAGGCAAACGCGCGGTGGGATGGAAGCGGGAAAATACAAATTTCCACTATCGTGGAAACGGTCAACACCCAGCACTGGCGTTCCCAATTCCCGGTTCCGCCGCCTGCCGGACCCGCTCCCAGATGACTTCCACCACCTCCGGGGCGCTGCCCACGCTGCCCGCATACCAGAGCAGCTTGCCCTGTCGCTCGGTGGGATTCCGCCACGCCGGCTGGCCCTGGCGCAACCGCTCCTGGATCAACCGGGGCGCCTCCCCCAACAACTCGGGAATGTCCGTGGAGGTGTGCAATCCCTCGCTGATGAAGAACGGCACCACCACCAGGTATTTGGCCTGGGCGACGGCGTAACACTGGGCTATGCGGGGATCTTCCTCCATGAAGGCGGGATGGACCTCGGCATACAATTGGCGCGCCCGGATCAATTCGACCTGCCGTTCAATCGCCTGCCGCGAGTTCTCGTTATTGCCCGTGCCGTGACCGGCAATAAACAGCGCCGTGGACTTCACCGGCGGCACCCGCGGGAAGGGAAACCTCCGCACGACCTCCTGCGCGCGGGCCAGGATCACTTCCGTCATGCGGTCGGCCGTCCCCACCGGCTGGCAATAATAAAGGGTTTGTTCCCCGCGCTGTTGCACCCGCGCAAAGTTCGGCTCCCCGTTGGCGCACAGCCCCAACTCCCGCGGAATCACCTGTTCGGTAAAGTATCCTGAGCTGATGAACACGGGCACAATGAACACCCGCCTGGCAAAAACCCCGCGCAACACCCCGGCGATCCCCGGTCCCAGCTTCCAAAAGCCCTCCACCACCTGCGCAAACACGCCGCGCCGGCGGAACTCATCGGCATGCTGGTAAACCGGAGCGGACGAATCGGCGTTCACCGTCGATCCATGCCCCACCAAGACCAGCGCCGCATCGGAAAAATCTGCCTCTGCCACGCGGAATGCTTAAGCCAGCCGACGCTGAAGTGCAAGGTTCCCCGCTGGGCTCCGCCCGGGCCGGAATCCGCCCCAAAAACGCTTTGCACTATCGCTTGACGTCGGACCCGCGGGAAATTAAGATCGTTTCCGGCTGGTGGTCATAGCTCAATGGTAGAGTCCAAGCTTGTGGAGCTTGTTGTTGCGGGTTCGAATCCCGTTGGCCACCCCATCCTCCCCTTTTTATCGCTTTCCGCTGCGCAGTTTGATCCGTTTGAATTCCTCCACCAACGGACCCCGCTCCGCGCTGCGATACGCCTCCGGCAAATAGCGTCGGTCGGAACACGCCAGCACCGCTTCCAATTCCTGCAACCGCAGCAAATCGGCGTCCAGGGGATCGATGAACGAATTGACGGCTTCCTCCAGATCCGCCAGTTGCACGTCCTCATCGCGTTTGGCCAGCACCGCGCGTTCCTTGGCCCGGATCAACACCGACTCCACATCGCTCCCCGTGAGGGGCCGCCCGCCCAGGTTGGCCCGGATATACGCCTGAATCGCTTCCCCGAGGGTGATTTTTTTCAATCGGGCCACCGTGCTGAACAAATCCCAGACATCCTCCGGCCCCTGGGCCGGAAAGAGCGGAATGCACAATCCAAAGCGACCCTGACGTTTCATGTCGATCGCCAGCAAGTCCGGCCGCGATGTCATCGCCACCCACAATTCCCGTCCCCGCAAAGAGGCGTCCCCGATATGCGCGGCAAACGCCGCGAACACCCGACCCGACACCCCGCCATCGTCATCCCCGCTTTCGCGGGACCCGAACACCGCGTCCGCTTCATCCACCACGACAATAACCGGACCCAAAGCCCGGACGGTCATCAAAATTCGCATCTGCTGCCGCTCCGTATCGCCCACCCACTTGGAGCGGAATTCTGCGATCTCCATCACCGGCAAGCCGCACTCGCTGGCGAAACAATCCACCAGGAAGGATTTGCCCACACCGACGCGGCCCGGCACCAAAATGCCCCGCTCCAGCACATCGCGCTTGTCGTTCTTGATCAGCCAGGCCAGTTCCCGCAGCTTCGTCTTGGCCGCGGCATGCGTGGCCACCCGGTCCAGGCTCACCCCGGGTTTGGGATCCTTGAACCGCACCAGGCCCTGGCAATATTCCTCAATGAGCCGCTTCTTGCCCGCCGCCAGATGTTCCGTCGTCAGGCGGGTCCCGTTGCGTGCCGCCTCCGCCAGCAGATGCTGAATCCGCAACAGATTGAGTCCCGCCAGCCGCGGCGCCAGTTCCGCGGCCGTAAAATCGCTCCACTCCGCCAGCGGACGCCCCCCCGCCATCGCCTCCACCCAACCAGACTGCAAAAACCGCAACCGTTCCTCCGCATCCGGCAGGTCAATCCGAACCTGCGCCACGTGGGGATTCTGGAGCAAATCGGTGTGCAGCTTCGCCGCCGACTCCGTGACCAGCAGCACCCCCACGTCCATTTGCCGCAATTCCGGCGAGGCCGCCCACTTCAGGAGCGTCACCAGGTTCATCCGCTCCTCCACCGTCGCGCCGGATTCCTCCGTCGGCGGAATCAATTTCTCCGGGAAATCGATGATCAGCGTGATCCCCTTCCAATCCTCGCGTTTTTCCGTCACCCGCGCAAAAAAGCGCCGGAGCAACGGCGCCAGCCGCACCAAGTCGCGGGGCGGGCCGGTCTGCCGCAGATTCGTCCCCTCCACCTCGTCATAAAGCGCCAGCCATTCAAAAAAGCGCTGCTGCATCTCCGCCGACCCAAACGTCAACCCGTCCCCAATATCATAAAACAGCAGGTATTCCCGCTCCGGAAAAAAGCGCCGGGCCAGGTACGCCTTCAGATGGACGTACGCCAGGTCCCGGCCATTCTGCACCGGGAAGATGTCATAAATATTGCCGTGCAGGACAAACAACGAATACGTAGCGCTATTCCACCGCCGCGCAAACTCCACCGCCCACCCGCGCAAAGGCAGCCGCGCCGCCCCGGCCCCACCCCCGCTGGCCCCGCCAGTCCCGGCGGCCGTTTCCGTTGGCACGTTCTGGTTTTGGTTCGTCATGCCCCCACCTTAAACCGAGCCCCCATCCGAAGCCAATAAATCTGCAGCATTCCGGTTCCTCCAAGCCGCCAGCCCAACAAGTTACAGGCGACGAGGTAACGAGGCCCTGACATCTCCCCCAGGATCATCTCCAGATTGCAGATTTTCAATCGACGTTCCACTTTCCGCCGCCCCCGGATCGAACTTGTAAGGGCTCCTTACAAGTTGCCATTTCGACGATTTCGTTTTCGGCGTAAATGGCTTTGATTACCTGGGTTATGCCTTGCGGCGTGGTCCCAAACAATTTCCCCATTTCGGCCTGCGTCAGCCCCACGCTGCCGTCCTGCACGCGGAGTTTCACCGCGCTTTTTCCATCCGCGGATTTGTAGATGATCAGGTCGCTCCTAATCCAAGCGCTTTCAGATAACCAACCACCTGCTTGCGCGCGCCGGCCAGTGCCTTTGTTTGGTAGCTGCCCGCGGTCTGCCCTGCGTAGCCTCTGGGCAAAGCGGGATATGGAGGCTCCAACTCTGTCCCCATGCCGTGGCCAGCACAGGATCATTCCGGTGCGTTTACCGATTTGATCGTCGGCCGTTTCGCGGATTGGCTGGTGATGGTTTCCCGCACCCACAGCCGCGCGCAGGATTGCCTTCAAGTTCACATTTTAGGTAAGCAGTTTGATGACGTCGCCCAGAAACACGGGCAGATATTTTTCGCCCAGATATTCGCGCGGGTCGGCCAGGTTCTTGTCATAGCGTGCCCGTTCCAACGCCGGTCGCACGTCCGCCATGAGCTGGCGCAGTTCGGAGGATTGCAGCAGGGGATCCAGTGTTTCCAGCCTGGGGTCGTTCACTTTCAGCCAGATCCGTTCCAGCGCGCTGAACAGAGGCGGCCAGGTCACCCACCGGGGAAAGACCGGCGACCGGTGCAAGAGCGCCGCCCACGGCTCCGGCTTGAGCCAGTAATGTTTCTCCCGCCCCTGGAATCGCAGTCCTACCACGCCGGACTGGAGCATATCCACCAGCGTGCCCTGCACGGCGCGCTCAAAATAGTACGCCTCACGCGCAATCTGCGCGGGATGCGCCGCCTCATGCGTCAGCAGGTAAAGCACGATTTCGCAGCGAACGTTGATGCCCAACAGAGCGCGGAGTTGCAAGGCCATGGTGGTCGGCTGCGCCGGGCGGAATTTTTGGGAATAACCGCGCAGCCGCAGCGGCCCGCGCCGGTACCCGCACCGCGCAAAATACGGCTCGGCCTCGCCCAGCGCAGGTTGCGGCTGGCCCCCGGCCGCGAAGAAAAAGGGTTCCGGCGTCGCCGCCGGGGCCACGGAGTTGGCGAGCAGCTTCCATTTCATCGCCTCTGTGCCTTTGGCCAGCACGCCCGCCACGGCCGCCAGCGCCCGTTCCCCGGCAAAAGGTTCTGTGCGCAGAATCCGTTTGAGCCGCATGACATTGATGAACCGGCCATTCTCCTGCAGCCAGTCCAGCACTTCGTCGAACAGGCGCGGTTCGTACCGGCCCAGGGTGCAGGTGAATAGCAACAGGGCTTCCGGGTCAACGCTCCAGACGTCCTCACCGCTGGCCTGGCCGGCCACGCCCAAGGCTGACCACTGCCGCCAGAGGAAATTCACCAGCAGATCGCGGTATTCTTCCTTAAATGTTTTTAGCGATTGATTCATGCCCAATTTGCTTCAGGAGTTCTTGCAGCACCCAGCGAAAGCCTGCTGATACATCGTGGGTCATCGTCCAGCGGGCGGCCGCTTCCAATTCGGGGCCGGTGGGATTCAAGGCTCGGAGATCGGCCAGATGGGTCGGGTCCGATTGGTCTGCGGCGGCGTAAAGTTTGAAATGAATCTGGTCAATTCGACCGATGTAATAGACCGTCAGGCGCGGGCCAAAGATGCATTCGGTCAGGCGGCTGGCGAATCCGCCGGGTAAACCCATCTGAAAAAGCCCGCCGTCATCTTGACTTGGACCGTTGTTCAACCATCGGGGACTCAATCCCAGGTCGCGCGCCACTTGCGTGCTGGCTTCCAAAAGAAACGGTGGCAGTGGCTCTGGGCTAACCAGTTCTCGCGCCTCATTCATCAACGCCACAATGTCGGCGTCATGGGTGGTTCGGTTCCGCAAACCAGTGGCAATCAAAGCCGAGCCGCCGCAAATGACCAGTCGCACGGCTTCCGTCCGCGCCAAATCGAGCCGGCCGGAAAGTAGTTTGAATGATCGGTCCAACGATTCCTTGGTTATTTGATCACTCATATTGATATTTGTTTAGCGGATAATGCGCACAATAAATAGCATGACATTGCATTTATTGCAAGGAATTTGCTCTTGCACCTTCAACTCATTCATAATCCCAGCTCTTTCAGATAACCCGCCATCTGCTTGCGCACACCGGCCAGTTGATTCTCCCGATCGTCGATTTCCTTTTGTACGGCCTTGAGGTTCACCGGTTTTTCCGGTTCAAAAGTGTCCACATAACGCGGAATGTTCAGATTGAAATCGTTCTCTTTGATTTCGTCGAACGTGGCCCGGTAAGCGTATTTATCCACGGTCTTAAACGCCTGGTAGGTCGCCACAATTTTCGCAATCTGCTCGCTGCCCAGCTGGTTCTGGTTCGTGGCCGGAAAGCCGGTGCCTGGCCGAAGAAGAGCTTTTCCGGCAGACCAATCACGCATTCCAGCGCATTTACCCCAATCAGCGCCTGCCGGTTGCGGCCTTCCCCGCCGCCCCGGCCCCACCGGCGCCACCTGCCCCGCCAGTCCAGCCGGCCGTTTCCGTGGGCACGTTCTGGTTTTGGTTCGTCATGCCCCCACCTTAAATCGAGCCTCCATCCGAAGCCAATAAATCTGCAGCGTTCGGCACCGCGATGGCTGCCATCTTGGCTCTGAGCCACGCCGGACAGAATGCCGGACAGGCGATCGGGCAATGTCCATTCGGTTCGAGATCACCTGAAACTGGATTAAGTTTGTTTAACCTGGACTCGGAGTGGGAACCAGGAGGTTGATTGGCCACAAGAGTTCACAGAGAGCACAAAGGGGAACTGGTCAAGCCATGAAGAAAATTGGCAAGGTGAATTCCGGTCGCCGCGAATCGAAACTGGATTAAGTGTCCGGAAGTTGGACTTGGGGCGGAAACCCGGAATTGATTTGGTCGCCAGAATGCGCAAAATTTGCCAAAAAGCGATGTTTCAAGGTGACCGCAGCAGGCAGGTTCAATTCCGTTCGAACCGAGCTTAAAACTGGATTAAGTGTCCTGAGGTTGGACTCGCAGGGCGAACCGGGAGATTGATTGGCCACAGGAGTTCACGGAAAGCACAGAGTGGAACTGATCAAACCGTGAATTGTGAGACCCTTGCCCGTCCGGCATATTATCTTCACGGTTCCGGCTCGTTTCGCCGAATCGATTGCCGGCGGACACGGTCGCGTTCGAGCGCCGCATCGAGGATTTCAGGGGCCAGAAAAATACCGGTCGTTTTCAGCCGCTGGATCACGACGCGTAGATCTACCAAACCGCGCCGGGCGGCCTCTTCCAGTACACCAAGAGTGCCTTTGACCGCCACCCCTGCCTGAACTGCAGTCCGGCGGCCCAGGGTTTCATCAATTAGCAAGAAGTCGGCTCCGATTTCCAAGGCGAGGGCAATTGCCTGGCGTTCTCCGGGACCCAGATTGTCGAACCGGCTGGCGTCATCTGGTGAGCAAACCTTCACCCATCCGGGCAAGGCGGAAGCCCAGGCTTGCACTGCGGCAGGTGCGTGGGCATGCAGCAATTCGCGTTGAACAGCTGCGGGGATTATCAATGAGCCAAACAAAGGGTGGAGCAAGTCCACCTGGCCGCACAGGACAAGGTAATGAACCGGCCCTGTGTCGGCGACGACGATCATCCGGCATTTGGCAGGACGGCGTTCTGGATGGCGTCGTCAAGGACGCTCTTGATTGGGTAAGGCACGCGGCAGCTTTGGAACAGTTGTTCCGCCTGATGAAAACTCAACCCCAACAACTCCGCCACTTTGCCGCGTGAAAGACGACCACACGCGCATTCATCCACCAAGAGCGCCTCCAAAGCGCGCCGGGGGAGGGCTTCGGCGGGGTAACCGAGGCTCTTCACCACCTGATCTGATACTTCAACGATGACTTCCATAATTCTGAATGCCCAAGGCACCGATTTTGCAACTGCCCGATCCACCTTAACCGTAACACAGTTCGTGCGCCCCGGGCAAGCGGCTCGTCACAACTGGGGCTGTGACGGTGAGCGCACAAAGCCCAGGTGAACTCCGCCTGTGCGGGACGCGAAACTGGACCCGGCTACGCTGGGAGCTTCCCCCTTCGCTCAAGAGCTACGGGGGACAAGACGCCGGACAGGTCGGAGGGCATGAAAATCGCCAAAGGAAACCAAATCTCCGGAAACCGGCGCAGGCGATGTCCATTCGGCTCGAGATCACCTGAAACTGGATTAAGTTTGTTTATCCTGGACTCGGAGTGGGAACCAGGAGGTTGATTGGCAACAAAAGTTCACAGAGAGCACAAAGGGGAACTGGTCAAGCCATGAAGAAAATTGGCAAGGTGAATTCCGGTCACCCTAAATCGAAACTGGATTAAGTGTCCGGAAGTTGGACTTGGGGCGGAAACCCGGCCGGAATTGGTTAGCCGCGACAATGCGCACCCTCCTTCGCTGGAGCAGCTTCCGGCGCCGCCAAGGCTTCCCCCATCGCTCAAGAGCCACGGGGGGACAGGATGCCGGACAGGTCGGAGGGAATGAAAATCGCCAAAAGGAACCAAATGACCGGAGATCGAAGTGGGCAATGTCCATTCCGCTCCAGATCACCTGAAACTGGATTAAGTGTCCGGAACCTGGACTGGTCGGGGTCCGCTGGCGAGGGAATCAACGTCGGCGGTGGGTGCCAAGCAAGCGAGGACGTAGGTTTATCGATAACGGCATCAGCTCAAACTTCGGGTGGGAGCGACGGAGCGAGCGGTCGGTGGCGGTGAGCCGCGCGCCGGTTAGGACGGCACGCGGCGATGACCGCGCTCGGGCGATTGCCTAGTCTCGTCTGCCAGATGCGGACTTCAATTTACGATGTCAAAGAACAGGCCGGGCGGAACCTTGGTTCCGGACGGTCAAAATTCACGTTTTACTGAGCGCACGCATGGCGGCTGCCGAAATCGGATCGGCTCCCTTGCACTGTTAGCACGAATTGGGGCACGGTGAATTGCTATCGTAGGAATTTAGCGGTATTTCGTTGGTAACGAGTTGGGCCGCAAACCAAATGCACACGGACTTTGCAGGAAATAGATGCCCAGGGGAGACGCGCGTGCCTCGCCCCAAACCCGGGCTGGAGGGCGCAAGGTTGCAGTTGATGAGGGAAGGCCCAAACTTCCGGAGCTTATGAGGGGTCGGCTGATTTGATTGCGTGTCGCCGCCGGAAACCCCATACTGCCCCGTCGGTTCGCCGCCCTCCGACCCGACATTAGTATCGGCTGAACCGCGGGGGCGTACCGGTTTGGCGCATTGGAATTTTTGGAACATGGAATACGAAGCGGTCATCGGGCTGGAAACGCATGTCCAGCTCAAAACAAAATCGAAGATGTGGTGCGGTTGCGCGAATGAATTCGGCGCGCCGCCCAACACGAATGTCTGCCCGGTTTGCCTCGGGCTTCCCGGCGTGCTGCCGGTCGCCAATGAGGAAGGCCTGCGCCTCACCGTGCTGACGGGTTACCTGCTCAATTGCAGCATTCCCTCGTTCGCCAAGTTCGATCGGAAGAATTATTTCTATCCCGACGCCCCCAAGAATTACCAGATCACCCAGTACGACAAACCCTCCACCGCCCACGGGTTCGTGGATTTTGAATTCGCGGGCGGGATGTCCCGCGTCCGGATCACCCGCGCGCACCTGGAGGAGGATGTCGGCAAGAATTTCCATTTCGCCCGTAACAGCGGCGTGGATTTCAACCGCGCCGGCGTGCCCCTGCTCGAGATCGTGTCCGAACCCGACCTGACCAGTTCGGACATGGCCTACACGTACCTCAACGCGTTGAAGGACATTTTGATCTACGGCGGCATCAGCGATTGCGACATGGAAAAGGGCATGGTCCGCTGCGACGTCAATGTGAGCGTCCGCCCGGTGGGCCAGAAGGAATTGGGCGCCAAGATCGAGATCAAGAACATGAACAGTTTCAGCGGCGTGCGCCGGGCGCTGGACTATGAAATCCCCCGTCAGATCGCCGTGGTCAAAGCCGGCGGGAAATTGTCCCAGGAAACCCGCCGCTGGGATGATGTGGGCGGCATCACCGAGTTGATGCGGTCCAAGGAGCAGGCCCACGATTACCGTTACTTTCCCGAGCCCGACCTGATGCCGTTCGAGCCGACCGCCGCCTGGCTGGAGGAAGTCAGCCGCCGGGTGGTGGAATTGCCGCTCGCCCGCAAGCAACGCTTCATGACCGCCTACGGCCTGCCCGCCCCCGACGCGGAGACGTTCGTCAATGACGTTCCCCTCGCCGATTATTTCGAGCAGGTGACCGCGACGGCGAAGAACCCCAAGGCCGTGGCCAATTGGGTGATTAACAATCTCCGGGCGAAACTCACGGAAACCGGCACGCCCTTGGCGGAAGTGAAAATCAAGCCGGCGGATTTGCCGGACCTCGTGGCGTTGGTCGATGGCGGCAAGATCAGCAGCAAGATCGCGCAGGATGTCTTTGCCGAAATGTTCGCCACCGGCGAAGCCCCCGCTGCGATCGTCGAGAAGAAGGGCCTGGCCCAGGTGAGTGACACCGGCGCCATTGAAAAACTTTGCGACGAAGTCATTGCCGCCAATCCCAAGAGCGCCGAGGATTTCCGGGCCGGCAAAGGGGCCGCGCTGAATTTCCTCAAAGGTCAGGTCATGAAACTCAGCAAGGGCAAAGCCAACCCCGGGCTGGTCGGGGAGATTTTGGAGCGCAAGCTGCAGTCCTGACCCCCGCCGGGGAGGGGGCGCCGGTCGCCCCCCCTGATACGGGCATTGTCACAGGCTACTGGCGTTCCGCCGGCGCGCCGCGTACCACAACCAAAGCGCCGCACCCACGCCCGCGTAAGCCAGGGCGATCAACGGGGATTCGAGGAAGAGCCAGTGGACTCCGCCGCCGAAATTGTTGACGGAAAACGGCGCCAGGGAGAAGAAAATGGCCAGTCCCATAATCCACGCCTGACCCCGCACCCGCCGGCGCGCTTCCCGGAAAGATTGCGCTTCGGCCAGTTGCGGCGCCCGCGGAGTTCCGCCGGGCATTGGTGCCGCGAACGCGCGCCGCAGTTCCTCGGCTTCCCGGGGATGGTTCTTCAGGTATTCTTCCACCAGCGCGCGCGTATCGGCGCTGCATTCATTTTCCGCGTACAAGGGGAACAGGTCGTTGATGATGTCTTTGGTGATGTTCATGGCTGATTTTCTTGGTTGGGGTTGAGCAGCGCCGCGAGTTTGGCCCGGGCGCGAAAAACTTTTACTTTGGCCGTGGCCACGGAAAGCCCGGTCACGGCGGAAATATCCTCATACGACAGGCCTTCCTCGGCCCGCAGCAGGAGCACGGTCCGGTCCAGTTCCGGCAGGGTATGCACGGCGGCCAAGGTGCGGCGGAAATCATCCTGACTGGCCGCGACCTCATCGGGCGAGCGCGCCGGATCCGGAATCGTCTCGTCGAGGGGTTCCTGCCGCGCCGCGCGGCGCCATTGTTTCCGATGCAGATTCCGGGCGATGGCGAACAAGTAGGCTTTGACGGACTCCATCCGGGGCTCAGTGGGGGAAGTCCAGGCCCGCACAAAGGTCTCCGACAGGATGTCGCGGGCTTCGTCCGGGTTGCCCGTCAGCCAGTGAGCGAAGCGATACACGTCCTGCGAATATCGCTCATACAGTTCGTGAAAAGTAATGGCCCGCTCGCTCATGCTGATACTATCCCGAGGGACCTCAAAAGTTACCGGAAATTTTGCGGTGCCCGCGTCGGCCCCGCCCCCGATCACCGGGAGCGGCAGCGCGGCTTCCAAATTCGTTGACTCATTGCCCATGTCAACGATATCCCGACACGGCCGGAAAGTTACCGGGAAATGTGAAATTTATGGTGGGCACCGCTTCGGTCCTGCTTCCGCATCGGCCCGCTCCGCCACCAAATTAGGCAGTTGGTTGAGTGGTAAAATGGCAGAAAACAAGGCCGACTTTTTGAACGATGAAATACACCGGCAAAATAAGCGACGGGGTCGTGGTGTTGGAGGGCGAGGCGCCCTTGAAAAACGGCACCCACGTGGCGGTCGAGCCATGTTGAACTCAGTTCATTTTTGCAGCCCTATTGCCCGGAGTAAGGCGGACACTTGCATGAATGAGTCGGTCTGAACCTGGTCCGGCGTCATGTCGCCAAGCGCGGCAGACTCTTCCAGGAATAGGCGCACCGTTCGCGGACCGAAATCCTCGGCGTGTCGGAACTTTCCGGCGATATGTTCGAAGCCCCGGCGAGCGACTTCTTCGTTGAGCAACTTGGCGCACTCTACCGCCAGCGTCCCTGGATCAGCCCCATAATTGCGCACACAGAAATAAATGTCGTAGGCGTCCTTCTTTTTGTCTCTGCCGATGAGCGCGTAGCCCTTCATCACCAGCAGGGCCGGGATGGTCGCCACCGGCAATTCAACTTCGTTGGACCGGCCGTCGGGCATGGTTCCCGCGAACTTCCGCATCACATGATGGGCCAGGGCCACGTCGCCGCCGTGAGCGCCCTGCACCCGCAAGCCGGCGACGAGTTTTTCCGCATTCTGATCTCCCCGGGCGCCGCGCGGCATTAATAGGTCCACCAGCACGCCTACGGGTTGGCCGTCATCCAACTTCACCCATCGGCGCAATTGAAACGGCTTCAATCCTGGCTGGCCACGTTCGTATTCATGCTTTTCCAACGCCTCGACCAGGGTGGCGTATTCGCCGTCGGCCAACGCGTCGGGATTCAGATCGAGGTCAATGTCGAGTGTACCGATGTGTTGCGGGCGCGCTCCGCGCAACAAAAGCCATGGCACAGAGCCGCCCACGATGACGAATTTTTCGCGCCACGCCCCCAGCACCTGCCCGATCTCGATGAGAACCGCGTACGCCGCCCTCACATCCCGTTCATGGTAATCGCGGGCCACAGCTGGTTCGTTCATGCCCCCTCCTTCCAGCCGGGCAAAAGTTTTTCCTGCAACAAGTGTTCTGCCGCCTCGCTCCCGCGCTCCCCGGCCACGGTCAAGTCCAGCCAGGTTTGCACCAGACCGCTGCACCAGATTCCCGGCGCGGCCTCCACCCGCCCGGAGAAGACATCGTCCTCGCGCGGTTCCAGCAGGACAACATTTTCCCCGCGCGCCACCGGTTGCAGTTGGAGTTGTCGTTTCAGGATTTCCGCGCCCGGCTTGTCCGCGTAAAAAAATTGCGTCCCCTGCCGCGCGTAGGGTGCCAGCCACTGCGCGGCGGAATAGGAGGCCAGCACCGCGTGCTTTCCTTGGCCCGCCTCGGCGAGCGCCGCCCGCGTCGCGAGTTCCAGCGCTTCGCCGTGGAGCAGGGTATGGGCGGGTTCGCGGGAACCGGGACGGAGTTCGTAGGTATTCTGCCAAGCCCGAGCCAGTTCCTCAGGGTTGGTCAAGCGCATTCCCCCAGCACTCAGAGCCGCCCACTCGCGATCCAGCAGTAGTTTCCGCACGTTGCTCAACTGACCGAGGCTTACGCCAGCGGCGGCCGCCAACTCCGTGACCTTCCAGGCACGCAACGGCGGAGTCAGCAGGACGCGCAGCACTCGGCCCGCTTTCGCGGTGAAGAGCGATCGCAGCTGCCGTTTCACCCGGAATGGATTGTCGGCCACTTGTAATTCGATGAAAACCTGGTCAAACGACAATCGTGCATTACCCGCCAGGTCGGCGTAACCGACTTTCGCCTCGGTGCAAAGTTGGGCCGACTCGGGAGAAAGAAACGGTGCGACCATCACTCCGTAATTAGCCCTTCCCTTGGTTTGGTCCAAAAAGGGCTGCAAACTCCGCCATGTTTGCAACTGGAGCAGTCCATTCCGCACCTCGCGAGGCTGCCCCAATTGCCTCCCTTCCACCGCCAATATCCAGGGACGATCTCCCGCTTTGATTTCCACGAGCCAATCAGGCGGGTTGCCGGGTACTGTCGTCAGGCGATGAAAGGACTCCACTCGCAGAAATGGGACACGACCAAACAAATCTCGCAGCAAATGCTCAACCTGCTTCTCAAATCCCTGCCGTTTCAATTTATCAGTCGATTTCATCAATTGTTGAAACTAACTGATTTCATGAAAATCGCAAGCTGATATTTCATTATTTGTGGCATTTTCAACATTCGTTGAAAGTGGTGATTTTTGTGATACTGCTATTGAGAATCCATACCACGATCTCGGAAGGATCGCAATGAGCCCACAACAAAACCAAGCCGTAGGACTATTCGGCGCGGCTTCCCAACTTCACTGGTCGAATTTCCTCCGTGGTCGTCGGTTTAGGGGATCCCTTCAATCGATTGATCCAACCTGACGACATTTGTGTTTCCCTGCTAGATGATTGCTCGCATAGTATTGCCCGGATGCCCCTTGCGCTGTCATGTAATCCATCAACCAGAGTTGGCTACCTAAGCTTGCCTTCAGGTCAAAATTGCCGACTCGTTTCCGTCTCAAAACCTTCCTCCATCGAATGAAAACCTCCTTTTTCGCGCTCCTCCTTGCCGCGCTTTGCCTTCATCAGCCCCTGGCTGTTCACGCGGAAACCGTTCTTTTTACCAATGTCAGTCTGGCGGCCGTGTCCTCACCTTCCGGGCAGGATTTCCCTTACATCGCCGGGTCGGGTGGCGCCACGGGCGTGGTCACGGTCCGCCTCGTGAGCGGGACCCCCAGTGGCCTCCAAACCGGTTCGAGTCCCGACGCGAATGGCTTCTACGCCCTGCAATCGGGTGACCTGACCCCCATGATTTTCCGCTTCACGTTTGACGTGCCGCGCAGCTTTACGGTGAAGCAGAATGAGACCCAGGCAGCCATCGAGGTGAACAGTTTTACCCTTTCCTCGGGTACCTGGGAGGTCCTGTACGCGACCGATACCACCCCCTCCACCAACGGATCAACGGTTACTTTTGTGGCTGCGAATGGCGCGCCACCGTACGGAGATTTTTCCCTCACCGGAACCGGAACCTCGTTTGATTTTCAAATCACCAATTCCCCCGGCTATTCCACTTATGGTTCGGCCATCTCCTTGAATGTCCTTTCCGGCGCGGTGACGGGACCGGAAGTGGGGATCAGCCTGGCCGTCCGGCTGCGCTGGCAATCGCAATTGGGCAAATCCTATCAGCCGCAATACTCCTTGGACCTGAACTCCAACGTCTGGACCAATTTGGGGGCACCCCTGCCCGGCACCGGGCAGGTGATGGAATTGTTTGACACGGCCGACTTTGGGCCCAAAAAGTTCTATCGTGTTCAAACTTTGTAACGCCCCATGACGCTCCGACGTGTTTGTGTTTATTGCGGCTCCAGCAGCGGTTCCCGTCCGGACTACGCGCTCGCGGCGCAGGCGGTGGGCACGGCGCTGGCCCGGCGCGGACTGGAATTGGTCTATGGCGGGGGCAATGTGGGCTTGATGGGGCAGGTGGCGGATGCGGCATTGGCCGCCGGCGGCCATGTCATCGGCGTGATCCCCGAGTCCCTCATGGCCCGGGAGGTCGGGCATCGGGGGCTGCCCGATTTGCGGGTGGTGGGGACCATGCATATCCGCAAGGCCCTGATGGCGGAGCTCGCGGATGCCTTCATCGCCCTTCCCGGCGGCTTTGGGACGATCGAGGAATTCTGCGAGGTGCTCACCTGGGCGCAGTTGGGCCTGCATCGCAAGCCCTTTGGGCTGCTGAATACCGCGGGATTCTACGACCCTTTGCTCGCGTTCTTTGACCACCAGGTCAAGGAGCGGTTTGTGCGCTCCGAGCACCGCGAGTTGATCATCTCCCATACCGAACCGGAGGCGCTCCTGGAAGCGCTCGCCACCATCCAGGTGCCGAATCTCGACAAGTGGCTGGATCGGGCTCAGCAGTAGAGCCAAAATTCGTGGGGCTCCGCCACCGGCGGCACCGGGGGCTCCGGGTGGAAATAGCCGGTTTGGGCGAGTTCCTGCCGTTTCTCCTCGACCCGGATTTTGCGATTTCGGGCAGCGCTGGGGCGGGTCCGGAGTTCCCGGTAATCTTGCCGCACTTCCTGGAGACGCGCGGACAATGGTCGGGTATCGATCGGGTGCGATTCCTCCGCTGAATTGCCGCGCGGATCGCGTTCGCGACCGAACAGGTCTTCCCGTTCCTCCAGACCGTTACTCCACTTGAGCATCAACCTCAGGAAAACATACCCCCCGAGCAGAATAGCGCAGGTGCTCCAATACATGGACCAAGTAATCATGTAATGATGGCCGCGTGGGCCGTTTCATTTATTCGATTGAATTGCATCCGCCAGCGCGGGCTCGGGGACACACCAATTTACTCCGCGGCGGCGGGAAAGTCAAAGCGCCGGAATTTGCGCTTTGATAAGCGGAGCTGAACCGCCATAGTGAGCCGCCGCGGCCAGGCCCGCGTTTTCATGACACCAACCCTGAAATTGTTGCGGGAACTCATCGCGCTGCCCAGCGTGAACCCCAGCCTCCTCCCGGCGGGCGACCCCCGGGCGGGCGAACAACGGGTGGCGGAATTTTTGGCGGCGACCGCCGGCGCGGCCGGTTTGGACGTGGATTTGCAGGAAGTGCTGCCTGGCCGGTGGAATTTCCTGACCCGTCTCACCCCCACGGGAAAGGTGCGGCAACGCGTTCTCCTCGCGCCGCATTTGGACACCGTCCCGGCCGCGACGGACGATCAATTCGATCCCCGGGTGCGCGGCACCCGCCTTTACGGCCGCGGGGCTTGTGACACCAAGGGTTCGGTGGCGGCCATGTTCACGGCGCTCCTGACCCTGGCCCAGACCAGAACGCGCCCGGCCAATACGGAAATCGTTTTTGCGGGCCTGGTGGATGAGGAAATTGGCCAGGCGGGTTCCCGGGCCCTGGCCGCCGCCCGCTTTCCGGCGGACCTCGCCATCGTGGGTGAACCCACCACCCTTCGGGTCGTCACGGCGCACAAGGGTAATTTGTGGCTGAAACTCACCACCAAAGGGAAGGCGGCCCATGGCTCCCGGCCCGATCTGGGTCGCAATGCCATCCTCGAAATGGCCCGTATCGTCCAGTTGCTGGAGACCGGTTACGCGGCGGAACTGGCCACGCGCCGGCATCCTTCGTTGGGTTGTGCCACGGTGAACACCGGCACGATCCGTGGCGGGGGGCAGGCCAACATTGTCCCGGCCAAATGCGTGATCACCATTGATCGTCGCACCCTGCCGGGCGAAACCGATGCGGCGGTTGCTCGCGAACTGAAGACTTTGCTCCGGCAGCACGGTCTCTCGGCCACCATTACGAGCGAGAAGTCCGGGGCCTGCCGTCCGTTGGAAACGGATTGCGAGCTTCCCCTCGTCCGCCAGTTCATGCAAACCGTCCGCCAGACCAAACCGGTGGGGGCGAACTATTTTTGTGACGCCGCCGTCCTGGCCGCCGGCGGCATCCCGAGCGTGGTTTTTGGCCCGGGTGACATCGCCCAAGCCCATACCGCGGATGAATGGATTGCCCTGGCTTCCCTCGAGAAAGCCCGGGACCTGTTGGTCCGGTTCCTCGGCGGGCTGGCTTGAATCCCGGAATTTATCTGTTAGTTTCCCTTCCGCATGATTGCCAAAACCGTTGAAGTCCCGGTGCTGTCCGAGGCCTCCCACAAGGCGGCCTTTTTTCGCCAGAGTGGGTGGATGATGATGGCCACCGTGGGCAGCGGCGTGCTGATGATGGCCGTTCATGTCTACTCCAAGTTCATTCCCGCGCAGGAATACGCCGCGGTGGGGACGCTGATTCAATTGCTGAACTGGATGATGATCCCGGCCATCGGCCTGCAGACGGTCTTTGCCCAACAAACTTCCGCCGCGATAACCGGCCCGCAGCAACGCCAGTTGGCCGGCACGTTTCGCGCCGTGTTGCAAATGACGTTTTGCATCTGGCTTTTGATGCTGGTGGTGACCTTTCTGTTTCAGGGCCGGATGCTGTCCGCGATGAAAATCCACAACCCCGCGGCCTTGTGGGTGACCATTGTGGTGGGACTGATGATGCTGTGGCAGCCAATTTTTCAAGGCCTGCTGCAGGGGCGCCAGAATTTTTTGTGGCTGGGCTGGGTGGCGGTGTTTAACGCCATCGGCCGTGTCGTCATCGCCGGCTTGATCGTCGTGCTGCTCCATGGTTGGGCGGCCGGGATCATGACCGGCGCTTTGATCGGGCTGGTGGCTTTGGTCACGACCGCTGCCTGGCAGAATCGCGACTTGTGGTCCGCCCCCCGCGATCCGTTTGCCGCCCGGGAATGGCTGCGCCGGGTGGTGCCCCTGACCCTGGGGTGCGGGGCGAGTCAATTTCTCTTCAGTGCGGACATGATGATCGTGCAGGACAATTTCAATAACACCTCGCCCTATGTGTTGGGCATGACCCTGGCCCGCGCCATCGTGCTGTTCACCGCTCCCCTGGTCGCGGTCATGTTTCCCAAAATCGTGCACAGTCTCGCCCGGGATCAGAAGAGCAACCTTCTCACCCTGACTTTCCTGGGCACGGCGGCCCTGGCGGTGATGGCGGCGATCGCCCTGCCCATCGTTTCGCCCCTCTTGATTCGGGTCCTTTCCACGAAAGAAAATCTCACGATTGTTCCGTTGATGCCGCTGTTTGCCTGGTCCATGGTGCCGCTGGCCGTGGCCAACGTGCTGCTTAACAACCTGATGGCGCGTTCGCGGTTCGCCGCGGTGCCCTGGCTCGTGCTGGTGGGGGTCGGCTACTATCTCACTTTGCTCCGCTACCACGCCTCTTACCAAATGGTCGTGGGTACGCTCGGTCTCTTTGCCTCGCTCTTCCTGATCGTCTGCGCCCTGTTCACCTGGGTGTTCACCGGCCCGGCAAAACCGGCTGCCGCGCCGGCGCAATAACGCGGTAAACCAGAAACATTTCGTCCCCCACCCGGCGGCGCGATTGCAATTCCAGCGCCGCGGCATCTGCCAATGCGGCAAAGCCCGCGCCATCCGCCAGGGTCGGCGCCGTGCGCCCGCCCAGGATGACCGGACACAAGGTCACGTGGATTTCGTCCACCAACCCGGCCGTCACCAGGGCCCCGTTGATCTCGCCGCCGCCTTCGCAGAGCAGCCGCTTCACCCCCCATTGCTGCCGCAGCCATTGGAGGGCGAAGGAAAAATCCAACTGCTCGTCACCACAGATTTTCACCTCGTCCGCCAAGCCCCTTAATACGCCGAGTTGTCGCGGCCGGACGCGTCCGGTGGTGAGAATGATGATGGGGGAGCAGCGTAGTTGAAAAATGGCCGCGGCGGGATTAACCGTACCGGACCCGCTGACAATCACCCGGAGGTTAAATTCCGCCAATCCCAGTTGGAGACGTCGCCGTCGGTATTGCGCCCCGCCCGGGCCCATCGTCGCCGGGGCCAGATCGACCGTCCGCGCGCCTGCCATCACCGCATCCGCCGTGGTGCGCAACTCGTGGAGGTGGTCCTGGTCGCGTTGACTGCCAAAGGCGACAAATCGCCGGTCCGCCGGCGCCAGCTTGCCATCCGCCGTCATGGCGGCGTTCAGGTAAACGAACGGCCGGCCCGCCGGGCCCCGAGAGGCCAGTCGTTGGCGCGCAGTCTGGATGGATTCCATAACGATCAGTTTGACACCGCGCTCCAGCCTGCCAAATCCCCCCGGGCGGGTAAACCTTTTGCCGCGTCCCAAAGAACCGGCCTCAAAAAGGCCGTTTTCTCCGTGAATCAGCCGCCTGGTTGTGGCTTATTGTCAGAATGAAATTGTTTTACACCGGGCCGGTGATCAATACCGGGATGCTGGTCATGATGCTGGAAAAGCACGGCATCCCCGCCCGCGAGGAATTTGTGGACGAGGGCGTGGTGGATGAGGACGACCTGAACCGGCTCGCCCGGGTGCTCGTGCCGGAGGCGGATTATGACCGGGCGCACCTCCTGTTTTACGGCGAGCGGCAGGACGAATTGTGAGCGCAAACAACGCTGGATTCCACGGGTTTCGTGCCCTATACTTTTCCCCATATGTTCGAAGTTATCAAAAGTCAGTTGGAAGCCACCGTGGAAAAAGTGCGTCATTTACGGAGGTTTCTTTGACGTCCCAGGCGTACAAAAACGACTGGCCGAACTGGACGCCCTGATGGGCGTGGAGAGCTTTTGGAATAATCGCGAACAGGCGCAAAAGCTCATTGATGAAACGAACACCCTGCGGAAGAAGATCGAGCCCCTGCTGAAGGCGGAAAAGCAGTTGGAGGATTTTCCGGTGATGCTGGAGCTCGCCGCCTCCGAGCCGGAGGCCGAACAGGTCCGGCTGGAAAAAGAAATGGAGCGCGACTTCGCCCAGTTTTCCAAAACCCTGGAAAATCTGGAGCTCCGCGTCTTCCTCAACGGGCCGCACGACAAGAACAACTGCATTCTCAGCATCAATGCCGGTGCCGGAGGCACCGAATCCTGCGACTGGGCAAACATGCTGTTGCGCATGTACCAACGCTGGGTGGAACTCCGCGGTTGGACGATGGAAGTCAACGACGCCCTGCCGGGTGAAACCGCCGGCTTGAAGAGCGCCACGATTTTGATCACCGGCGAAAATGCCTACGGCTTTTGCAAGGCCGAACGCGGCGTGCATCGCCTCGTCCGCATTTCCCCATTCGATTCGAACAAACGACGCCACACCAGCTTTGCCAGCGTGGATGCCATCGCGGAAATCGAGGAGGAGGGCGAGGTGGCCATTCCCCCGAATGAATTTCATGTGGACACCTTCCGCTCCGGCGGCAAGGGCGGTCAGAACGTTAACAAGGTGGAAACCGCCGTCCGCATCACGCACATTCCGACCGGCCTCGTGGTCGCGTCGCAAACCCAGCGGTCGCAGCATCAAAACCGGGCCACCGCCATGAAATTGCTGCTCTCACGCATTTACGCCCAGCGCGTGGACGCCCAAAAGCAGGAAATGGAGCGGTTTTACGGGGAAAAGGGCAGCGTGTCCTGGGGTAACCAGATTCGCAGTTACGTTTTTCAACCGTACCGCATGGTCAAGGATTTGCGTACCGGGGTGGAAACCAGCAATGTGCAGGGCGTGATGGATGGGGACCTCGATCCCTTTGTGAACGCCTGGCTCCGCGCCGGCGGCCCGAGCAAGCGCATGGCCAACGTCAAGGATGACGAGGATTAATCTTAATCCCGCCTCACCGGCGGCTCCCGCAAGTGAACATTCTTGATACGATTGTCGCGCAAAAGCGCCGGGAGGTGGCGCTCCTCCCCGACCAGCCGATCACCGTGGAATTGCTGCGGGCGGCGCTGGCGGCCCGCGGCGGTGCCCGGGACTTCGCGGCGGCCCTGCGCCACCCCCGGCGGGGCGGCCCAGTTTCCCTGATTGCCGAAGTTAAAAAAGCCTCGCCCTCGGCCGGTCTGATTCGTCCGGACTTTGATGCCGTGCAAATTGCCCAGGATTACGCCGCGGCCGGCGCCGACTGTCTGTCCGTGCTCACGGACGAACAGTTCTTCCAGGGCTCGCTCAGTTACCTGCGGCAAATTCGCGCGGTGGTGGACCTGCCGCTCTTGCGCAAGGATTTCATCATTGATGAGCGCCAGATCCTGGAAGCCATCGAGCATGGCGCCGATGCCATTTTGCTGATCGTGGCGATTCTCACCGACGCGCAACTCCGCCATTTCCACGACCTCGCGACGGCGGCCGGATTGTCCGTCCTGGTGGAGGTCCACGATGAAGCGGAATTGGCGCGCGCCCTCGCGGTGGATGTGCGGCTGCTGGGGGTGAACAACCGGAATTTGAAGACCTTCAAAGTGGACCTGGCCACCACCGAACGCCTCGCCGCCGGGGCCCGGGAATCCGCTACGGCTGTCGCCGGAGCTCTCCTGGTGGCCGAGAGCGGCATCCGCACCTATGCGGATGTGGAACGGCTCGCGGCGTGCGGCGCGCGAGCCATTCTGGTGGGCGAATCATTGATGCGCCATGCGGATATCGCCGCCAAAGTGGCGGAATTGCTGGGTCCTTCCCGGACCTAGCGCCGATTGGCCGCCGGCAGGGTGGCTCCGTCCGGGGTCACCTGCAGAAAGTTGGGCTTCACTTCCGCGCGGAGATTTCCCACGGCCCAACCAATGCCGCCGAAGAGAATCTCCTGGAAAATGGGGTTCTCCCAAACGTCTTCCCGGTGCCCCATCGAGGTATAGAACACGTGCCCTTTGCCGTGGCGCCGGGCCCAGGTGGCCGGGTAGGCCGGGCGTTTGTACGGTCCGTCATGCATGCCTTCCGTTTCCTGCACCAGCAACACATGGAGATCCGGGGCGAAATTCTTCAGCGAATACCATTCGTCGTTCAGGTCAAAGCCCACGCCCCGTTCCGCCATGCCCGGGAACTTTGCATCCGCCACCCGCATCCGCGCTTTTTGCTGGGAACCGTGGATGATGAACTCGCCGCCGATCATCTGAATATAGGGATCGACTATATCCCCGCCATTCTGACCGGGGCCCGCGCTCTTGCTATGAAAAGTGTCGGTGGCCGCATGCGTGCCGATGAATCCCTTGCCCGCCTTGATCGCGTCCAGAAACGCCGCCTTGCCGGCCGGGGTCATGGCTGGATTGTGGTCACCGCCCGCCGTGGTCAGATCGCCCGTGGTGTAAAAGAAAAACGCGTCAAATCCCGCCAGGTATTCCGGGGTAAACAGGCTGCCATCCTTGGAAAAAGTGAATTCGATCCCGTGCTCCGGCCCGAGCCGGGAGAGGATTTTCGCGGCAAAACTGGGCTGCCCTTTCGTTTCCTTGATCACCGAATGTTCAAAGCCGGCGGATTTCGTAAAGAAAAGCACTTTTTTAGTCCGGGGGCGACCGCTCCAACTGGCGCAGCCGGGGGCCAAACCAAGTCCCAAGGCGGCCAGGCCGGTACGGAGGATCATGTCGCGACGTTTCATGAGGAGAGGCTGGGTATTCATGGCCGGATTATTAGCCAACCGATTTGTTGGCCGCAAGTATTTGCTCGGTCAAAGATTTTCCGCCGGCGAATTAGCATCGCCAAGGGTTCCCGGCAAATCTAGATTGGCCGGATGCAACGCATCGGTCTGTATGGCGGTTCCTTCGATCCCGTGCACCTCGGGCATTTGCTCGTCGCGCAGGCTGCCCGCGAGGAGGCCGCTCTGGACCGCTTATATTTTATTCCGGCCGCGCAATCGCCTTTCAAACCGGACCAGGCGCCCACCCCCGCCGCGGAACGGCTGCGCCTGCTGCGCCTGGCCTTGGCGGGCCAGACCGCAGTGGCCATTGATGAACAGGAAATCCACCGCGGTGGCATCTCCTATACGATCGACACCGTCCGGGATTATGCGCAACGGTTTCCCGGGGCGGCGCTCCATTATCTGATTGGGGCCGACCATGTGGCCAGTCTGGGCAAATGGCGCGCGGCGGAGGAGTTGGCCAGTCTCGTGGAGTTCTTGATCATTCCCCGTCCGGACGGGCCGGCCGCCATCCCGCCTCCCGGCTTCCGTGCCCGCGCCCTTGCCGGGTTCCCGTTGGGGGTCTCCGCCTCCCGGATTCGCGAGCGGGTGCGGCAGGGTCTTCCGGTGGATTTGCTGGTGCCCGCCCCCGTGGCCGAAGCCATCCGCAATTATCGCCTTTATCTTTGATCCCACTTGGGGCATGCTGGGAGAAGATGGATTCAAAAAAACTGGCATTGCTCTGCCGCGAACTCGCGGACAATCGAAAGGGCGAGAATATTGTTGTCCTGGATGTGCGGGAACTTTCTTCCGTGACCGACTATTTTGTGATTGCCTCGGGCACGAGTGAACCGCATTTGCGGGCCATTTCCGATGAAATCACCGCGAAATTACGCGACGATTACCAGATTCGCCCCCGGGCGGTGGATGGCACCTTCCAAACTTCCTGGATCGTCATGGATTTTTTTGATGTGATCGTCCATGTCATGCGCACCGACCTCCGGGAGCGTTACAACCTCGAGGGGCTGTGGGGCGATGCCCCGAAAGTCAGTCCCCGGCGCAAATCCAAGCCGAAAGCTGCGGTTGCGGCGGCCGGCCCCGCGGCGTGAACTTCCGGCGGGCCACCCTGAAAGATGCCCCGCTCCTCGGGCGGCTGAATGTCCAACTCATCGAGGATGAAGGCCATGGGAGTCCCCTGACGGTGACCCAGTTGACCGACCGGATGCGGGATTGGCTGGCCACGGTTTACACGGGCGTGATTTTTGAAGATGAGCGTGGGGTCGTCGCCTACGCGGTTTACCAAGAGGAAGTGGACCAGGTTTACCTGCGCCAGTTCTTTGTCGTCCGCGAACACCGCCGCCAGGGAGTTGGTCGCCTGGCGATGCACCTGCTATTCCGGGACATCTGGCCGCAAAGGAAGCGCCTGACCGTCAGCGTTCTGGCTGACAATCTTCCGGCGCGAGCTTTTTGGCGGGCGGTCGGCTACTCTGAATATAGCCTGACGCTGGAAATCCGTCCCTGAGAGCTGCCGCTGATTATTCCGGCATCTCTTCCTTGAGCGGGGTTTCCGCTGAGGTTTTTACCATATCCTCAAGAATTCGATGGAATTCCTCCAACCCGGGGGCCGGAATGATGATGGTGTCCCGGCGGCCGCCCACATCTTCGGTGATGCGGAGAAACCGACCGCGGGGATTCTCTTTTAGGGTAAAAACAAAGGTTTTTCGCTCAATTTGGATTTTCTCCGTTTTGAGCGTTTCCTCGTTCACCGGTGGCTTGGGCGGATAAGCGCCACCGAATGAGCGATTTCCGTAGGGCGACGGTCGTTCATTTGAGATCATAGGCTTTCTAGTAGGTGGGCGCCTAAGCGATAGACAACCACCACCTATGAAGGTTCTCCGAATCCGCCGAAAGTCAACTGCGAAGTTTGCCAAAGTTGCTGAACCGCCCGATTTCCGGGGGACGGCTCAGGCGAACCAGGTGAAACAGCAATCCCGCCAGCACCAGGAGATTCACGCCCTGGGAAATACCATGCCACATCCCGAAAGTGTGGTGGGCTTGCTCCTTTTGCTCGCTGGTGGCTCCCGTGTACATGGTGTGCCGCCATTCCGTCATCCTGGGCTGGAGCACCAGGCCGCCCAGCAATCCCACACTCAGCATGACCGCCACTAACGTCGTCGCCCCGGTCGGCGGTCGCTTTCCCAGGTAGAAGGCTTCCGCGCACAGATGCAACAACCCAATCGTTCCGCAGATGTATTGCAGCAGGAAAAAGCGTTTGAAGATGATCAGGGCGACGCCCCCGGAGTAAAATGGAAATGCCGTGGGCCCCATTAATTCCTTCATTTCCGGGGAAAAAATGGCCGGCCCCACCGCCACGGTGAAGAAAATACCGGCTCCCAGCCAGATCGCGGCGTTCAATATCCCGATAAATCGCAAGCAGCCAAGCACCGCATCAATGTAAGCATATCGGTGCCGGGCGCAAGCGCTGTTTGCCCCTCCCCCCGGCAATCCTCCGCTCCCGCCCACCCTGCACGCTATTTGGCGGGCTTCTTCAAGGTCGCCAGATATTCGACCAGATCCACCAGGTCCTGCGTGCTCATGGCCTGTTGCAATCCGGCCGGCATCAGGGAAAGTTTCATTTGCTGGCGCTTCGCGATGTCGCTCTTTTTGATCCGGCTCGGGATGCCTTTTACGTTTTTCAGGGTTAACTCATCGGCCGTTTCACTCACAATCAGCCCGTACGCTTCATCCCCGGAATTCAATTCCAAGGTCCAGGCCTCAAACCCGAAGGCGATGCCGGAGCTGGGCTCCAGAATGGCCTCGTAAAGGGCGTCCTTCCCCAGTTTCGTCCCGATTTCCGAGAGCGCCGGTCCCAGGTCTGTCCCCCGGTCATTCACCCGGTGGCAGTTGTTGCACCCCACATCCGGGCGCTCAAAGACCTTGCTTCCCTGGCCCGGATCCCCCGTGCGCTTGAGCAATTCGGTGACCGGCGGCAGGGCTTCGGTGTTCCGGCCTTGCGGCAACGGCAGCACCTCGCCGGCTTTTGCCTTCAACTCTGGCCAGCGGACCTGGTTCAATTCCGTGGTGGCCGTGAATTTTAATTCCGTCGGCAGTTTATCGGCTGCCGCCAGGCTGAGAAGTTCCGTCGCCCCTGATTGGATCTGCGCGAGGGAGCGTACCGCCTGCTTCCGGGCGGCCAGATCCTGGTGGCCGTCTTCGACCAGGGGCAACAACATTGGCACTACCTCTTTCTCCCCCGTATTTCCCAAGGCTTCGGCCATGCGGACAGCCGTGTTCGTGTTGCCCAGGGCCGCCGTGACCACCGCCACGTCATGGGAGGCGAGGATCAGGCGCAACGCTTCGATCCCGGTTTCCTCCCGGGGGTGAGCCAGCGCCAGTTCCAGCAATCCGGCGTTCTGGCCGGCCAAATTGAAGTCCTGCACAATCCGCACGAAATCGGGTGTGCCCCGCGTGGATTCCAGCACCTTCAGCACCTTGGCTTTCAGCGCCGGATTGGCTTCCAGATCCATTCCTTTCAGCCGACCGAGGGCTTCGATCGCCAGGGCGTTGCGGTTGCCGGCCACCGGGGGCGTTTGGCCCCACCCGGCCGGCGTGCTGCACCACAATACCCCCGACAAGATGGTCAGGGGCAGGAGTCGGATTTTCATGCCCCGAAGCTAGCAGGTCGGCCCGCCCAATTCCAGCCCCGAGCGGGGCAAAAATCACCGGGCCATCAACGGTGCGGGATCATGGCGTAGATCCCCCACAAGACCAACAGGAAGAACAGGGCGAGCAGCAGCAAGCGGTTGCGGGCGATCCGTTTCTCGTAGCGCATCGGTCGCAGCCCTTGCAAGCTGCCCGCAGCCAGGTAATTCACCAGTTTTGGGTTGGTCGTGGAGGGACCGCGAAAATGGTTTTGGATCCGGCGCAGCAAAGCGGCGAGGTCATATTTGCGCACGCCCAATTCATTGTAATGTTCGGGCGTGGACGGTGATTCCGCGGTACCATGCAGGCTGCGGTGGTCCACGGTCTCAAAAATCGGTTCCCGATGCGGGGTTGCCGCCGGGGCGTTGCTCGCGGCTCCTCCTTGCGGACCCTGCGGCAAGGTCGTCGAGCGGACCCGGGGTCCCGTGGCGCGCGGAGGTTCTGCCGCCGGGGGCGGCGGGGCAGGCGGGGGCCGAACGGCGCTAGGAGTCGGTTCCGCAGGTGGGGCGGGCGGAGCGACCGTTTGTGGGGGTGGCGGGGGTGGCGGGGGTGGCTCCGTCAGACGGCCGTCCAACTCCCGGATTTGTGCCTCCAAGGCGGCGATCTGCTCGTTCAGCGCCTGGGCACGTTCCGAAATGGGATCGGATTTTTTCTTGAACCATCCCATGGGAAGTCGCGATTTAACGACGCGCCGCCAAGACGGCGATGACGATGGCAAACGCCACCAGTGCCACCAGGACCAGCGGTCCGTTGAGGGCCAACCCCAGTTTGCATAACTCCCCGAAACTGCGCCCGGCAAAGAGATCCGGTTTCACCGGCGCGCCCCCGGGGCCGGCCCCATCCCCCGGTGGTTTGTCCGTGAGCAGCGGAAATTTCAACCGCGCCGCATTCCATTCCATGCGCGCATTCTCCACCGCCGTCAATCCCCGGGTCAATTCCATGGCGAAATTCTCCCGCGTCCAGGTGTCGTCGCGCGTTGCCTGGACTTTCGCGAGCGCGTGCCGCATGTCGGCGATCGATTTCGCCATCTGTTCCGCGTCCCGGCGGGCCGTCACTTCAGCCTCTTCCAGCAAGCCCATCCCCCGCACCAAATGCTGAATGACTTCCTCCCGGCCGGTCTGAAATTCAATCTGGCGCCGGCGGGTTTCCTCCAAACTGGCCCGCTCCCGTTCCAATTCCTCTTGCGCCCGCTTTAACTCGGCGATTTTTTGTTGTGCCACCCCCACGCGCGCGTCCACTTCTTCCCGCGTGGGCGCACGATTGGCGCCCCCCGGTGAAGCGGTGGGCGCGGGGATGGAGGCTTGAAAATCACCATCGACAAACTCTGTCGAATCATAGTCCGAGGACATATCCCAACCTTAGACCCGGCACCGCGGCCTGTAAAGAGATGTGTTGCGCTCGCGCGCGTTTCCGTTGCCCGTTCCGCCCCGCCTGGGCGGCCGTGCGGCATTGACCCGCCGGAGCCCGCGCGGCATCATCCGGGGCCTGATGACGCCGTCCTTGATCCTTCCCCATCGCCTGGAACCGGGCGCCACCGTCGCGCTCGTGGCCCCCGCGAGTCCTCCTCCGGACCCCGCCATCATTGATGAATCCCTTGCCGCGCTCACCACCCAGGGCTTTCGGGTTCTGCCGGGACGCCATCTCCGGGCGCGTCAGGGCTTTCTTGCCGGGACGGATCGCCAGCGCGCCGGCGACTTGATGCGGGCGTTTCGTGATCCCCGCGTTCGCGCCATCTTCTGTCTCCGCGGGGGTTACGGCACCACCCGCTTGCTGCCGCTGCTCGATTACTCCGTCATCCGGGATCATCCCAAAATTCTGGTCGGTTACAGCGACATCACCGCACTCCACTGCGCCATCCTTCAACGGGCCGGTCTCTTGACCTTTCACGGCCCCATGCTGGCCTCGGAACTCAATCGTGAGAATTATCCCGCCTTTTCCCGCGCCAGTTGGCAGCGCACACTGATGCAACCGGTTCCCCCGGGCAGTATTTGCCAGGGTGGCCCACCCGGAGCGGTGACGGTTGTTCGGCGGGGCCGAGCGGAGGGGCAATTGATCGGCGGCAATCTCTCCCTCCTTTGCGCGCTACTCGGCACCCCCTGGCAGCCGGATTTTCGGGGGCGAATCCTGTTTATGGAAGACGTCGGGGAAGCTCCCTACCGGCTGGACCGCCTGTTGACGCACCTGCACGCGGCGGGCGTTCTCGCCCAGGTGGCGGGTGTGGCGGTGGGTGTTTGCCACAACTGTCTCGATCCCCGCGCCACTGCGGGCGGCGAATATCGCCAAAGTGTCGCGGATGTCCTCCGGGAGCGCCTTTCCCCGCTGCGCGTCCCCGTGGTGATCGGGCTTCCGTTCGGTCATGTCCCCCGTAACGCCACCCTGCCGGTGGGGGGCCACGCGCTGCTGGATGCCCGTGCCGGGGATCTCCTCCTCACCCGCGCCGCGGTGACTTGACCGGCGGCTGTCAAACCCGCTCCCTCCCCTCTCAGAACAACTCCGGCGTGCCTTCCTCCAGCAGTCGGAGATTGTTCAGGAGTCCGTGCGTGCGCGCCAGTTGCTGCAGCCAACGGGGCGGCTCATCCATGTCTTCAAAGGACAGTCGGAACGTTCCGTAGTGCATGGGCACCAACCACTTGGCCTTGATGTCCTGGAACACCTTGATGGCCTCGTCCGGCCCCATATGGACGTTGCGGAAGGATTCCGGCCGGTAAGCCCCGATCGGCAGCAGCGCGATTTCCGGCGCCAGGTGCTGGCCGATTTGTTTAAAACCCTCAAAATAGGCGCTATCCCCGGCGTGGTAGATGGAACGGCCCTGATGCTCGAGCACGAATCCCCCGTAGCCCCGGTGCACATCCCCCAGCATGCGGGCGCCCCAATGTTTACAGGGCGTCAGGGTGACCTTCCAGTCGCCGTGCGAGAAGCTCTCCCACCAGTCCAGCTCCACGATCCGTTCAAACCCCAGGTTCCGGGCCAGGTCGCCCATGCCCCAGGGCATCACCGCGATCTTGGGGTGCGGGAGGCGGCGCAGGGTCGGTTTGTGAAAATGATCAAAATGCGCATGCGTGAGGAGCACCAGATCGATGGGCGGGAGGTCCTCCAGTTTCAAACCCGACCGCTTGATCCGCTTGAGCAGGAACAGCCAGTTGGCGAAATTCGGATCGATCAGCACATTCAGATCCGTGAATTGTACCAGGAACGAGGCGTGGCCAATCCAGGTCAGCGCGACTTCACCCGTCTTTAGTTTGGGAAACGCCGGGCGCTTATGCTGGCCCGTTCGGGGCGTTAAAAAGGCCTTCCACACCATTTCACGGAAAAAGGTGCCGGGATTGAAGGCCCGGGAAGGGGTCAAATCCTTGAACGAGCGGGGCAGCTTGCGCTTGGCCCGCGGTGGCCGGACCGGCCGGGGTGTCGGTTTTGACATATATTTGGGCGGCAATTGGTTTGCCCGTCATTGAATAAAACCCTGATTCGTCCGTCATATCAAGTGTTGACGGTTGATTGTAAGAAATTGTGAACGGCATGAACAAAATTTGGCTGGCCTTGACCACCCTGGCGCTGATCGGTGCCTCGGTGGCGGTGGCCCGCACCCGGGACCACGAGGCCACCCTCGTCGGCCGGTTGCCGTGCCGCGCCGCCGGAGCCTCGCTGGCTCGCCCCGGCCCCACGCCGGCCAATGTTCCCGCCGTAAACACTGAGTTCGCCCGGCCATTCTCCGCCGTCGAAGAACCGGATGCCGTGTGCGCGGTGCCCGCTTATTCCCGGGAACTCCCCTTGGTGGGATCGCCCGCTGGCTTCAGCCGCCGGCCGCCGCTGCTCGGACCGGCCGCCTTGGGGCTGGCAATTACGCCCCGTTAAGTCGCGGCAGATCAATTTTTAGCGCATGGGTTGAGTCGTTAGTTCCCGCCCGGACCGTTTCCGGGCGGGTTTTTTTATTCGCCGTCACCCCGCTTTGCGTTATATCCATCCGATGGACGATCTGAGTCGGCAATTGAACACCTTCCTCCGCGCCCGACCAAAACTCGGCGCCGGCGTTTATCTGGCCTCCACCGCCGTGGTGCTGGGGGATGTAACCCTCGGCGACCATTCGAGTGTTTGGTACAATGCCGTCCTGCGCGGTGATATCAATCGCATCGTGGTTGGGCACCACACCAATATCCAGGATAACGCGGTCATTCACCTCGCGGATGAATTGCCCTGTATCCTGGGCAACTACGTCACCGTTGGCCACTCGGCGATCATGCATGCCTGCACGGTGGGCAACGAAGTCCTGGTGGGCATGGGCGCGGTCGTGTTGGACGGCGCGGTCGTGGGGGATCAATGCCTCATCGGCGCCAAGGCGCTCGTCACGGGCGGCACGCGCATCCCCGCCGGTTCGCTGGTGTTGGGGGCCCCGGCCAAGATCGTCCGCTCACTCTCCGCCGAGGAACGCGCCGGATTGAAACACTGGGCGGACAAATATGTCGTCAACGGCGCCTACTGCCTGAAACACCGCATCAACGTCGGTCGCCCCCTAGCCACCTGATCCTGCGCGAGGGCCACCCGTTCAAGCCCCCGCCGGGCCCGTTTTTTTTGCCGTCGCCGCGGAGACATAACCCGCGGCCAGATTCTGCCAGGCCAGAATCCCGGTGAGTAAGGAAATCGCGGCGCAAATCAGATAGGGCAGGGGCGCCTCATAGAGGAACAGTGTTGCCGCAAAAATCGGCCCCAAAATCCGCGCCAGACTACCCGCGCTCTGCGCCACCCCCAGCGTCACGCCCTGCTCGGTTGCCGGAGTCAGATTGGAGATCATCCCGAAGACCGGAGGTCGTGTGAGGCTGGATCCAATCGAGAGCAAAGCCAGTGCCAGCAACATCGCCGGCCAGGTGGTCGCGAAGGGCATGGGGCCGAGACTGAGCGCCACCAAAAACATGCTCAGCGCGATCAGCTTCGGTTCGCCCATTGCTTTCACCAGCCGGCCGGTGGCCCCGCCTTGCACGAACGCCCCGATGAGCCCGGCATAGATGAAGAGGTAGGTGATCAGGCTCACCCCCGCCGGAGTCTTGGGATCCACGGTGGGAAAATTCTTGAAGATGAGCAACCCCAGCGTCACCTCAAAACAGGTGAAACAAAAGGTCGCGAGAAAAAAGATGGCGATCAGCAGACCCACTTTCGGACGAGTCATCGTGTGCACCCATTGGGCGATGTGCGGTCGGCTGGCCACGGGAGCGGAGTCCGGTTTCCAACTTTCCGGCAGGATCAGCAGCGTGAGGAGAAAATTTCCCGCGCACAAGGCCGCCGCGACCCAGCCCGGCGCGGTGGGACCAAATCGTTGGGCCACGCCGCTGATGGCCGGCCCGAAGATAAAACCCAGGCCGAACGCCATGCCGATCAACCCCATCTTCTTGGAGCGCTGCTCCGGCGGCGTGATATCCGCGATGTAGGCCTGCGCCACCGTGATGTTGGCGCCGCAAATTCCCGCAAAGGCCCGGGCCAGGAACATCCACAACAAGGCCGCCCGCCCGTCCAATCCCGAGGCGTAGGCAAAAATCACGTAGGAAACGGAAGCCCCGGCGGTGCTGAACAGGAGCACCGGTCGCCGGCCGATCCGGTCAGAGAGCCGCCCAAGGATGGGCCCGAAGAAAAACTGCATCGCCGAAAAGGACGCGGCGATGGCCCCCAATTCCCACCCCGAGGCATGGAAATTCCGGGCATAGATCGGCAGCAATGGGATCACGATCCCAAATCCGACCAGGTCCAGAAAGACCGTCAGAAAGATCACCATCACAGAAGGTTTTCTCATAGGCTACACTTCATCCACGGGCTTGGCCGCCGGTCGGCGACTCCGTTTCAACGCGGAGAGTCTAATCTTGCCAACGGGCGCGTCAAGCGGCCTCACCAAGCCGGCCGCATCAGCAGGTCCCCTAATTCTGCAAAATCCTCATTGCCCCCAGCAACCCGCCTAAGGTATCGTTTCCACCGAGCGGACTGCCAATTCAACGATTAGCGAATCTTCATTTTTGAGTCGAACACTGCTTTCTCGCGCGATTGGTACTCGCCGCGAGAATCGGGATGGCAGCCCGGGTATGGCTGCGGCGGGGATGTCTGTGGTGGGCATCCCCGCCTTCCCGCCCGTTAAATCTGAAATAATCAGTCCGCCCCCCCAATTATGCCTTGCCTTGATTATCGCGCCGCGGCCACCCGCGTTCGAACCCGCGCGCTTCGCCGGGCCGCTGCGGGACTTGGCTCGCTGCTCCTCTTCCTGGGATTACTTTTTCCCCAACCGGGGGCGGTTGCCGCGGCCGATTCTCCCAATATTGTCGTCATTTTGGCGGATGACCTGGGCTATTCCGATCTCGCTTGTTATGGCGGTGAGATCGCCACCCCGCAATTGGATGCCCTGGCGCAGGGCGGCTTGCGCTTCACCCAATTTTATAATACTGCCCGCTGCTGGCCCTCCCGTGCGGCGCTGATGACCGGCCATTACGCGCAGGCCGTGCGCCGGGACACGGTTCCGGGAGTGAAGAGTGGCACATCCGGCAGCCGTCCCGTCTGGGCGCCCCTGCTGCCAGCCCTGCTGCGCCCCCTTGGCTATCGCTCTTACCATTCCGGCAAGTGGCATCTGGATGGCGCTCCCCTGGCCAATGGCTTTGATCACTCCTACAGCCTCAACGATCACGACCGGTATTTCGCGCCCCAACTCCACACCGAGGATGGGGTGCCACTGCCCCCGGTGGCCCCGGGCACGGATTATTATTCCACCACGGCCATCGCCGATCATGCCATCAAATGCCTCCGGGAGCACGCCTCCCAGTATCCCGGGCGACCCTTCTTCTCCCTGCTGGCCTTCACTTCGCCGCATTTCCCGCTCCAGGCCCCCGCGGACGATATCGCGCGCTACCGCGGACGCTTCGCCGCCGGTTGGGACATCTTGCGCGAGGAACGCTGGCAGCGTCAGCGCACCCTCGGGATCGGCGGGAATGGTTTGTCCGCCATCGAGCGCGGACTCGGCCCACCTTACCCTTACCCCGACGCCATCCGCCAACTCGGACCCAATGAAATTAATCTTCCGCTACTTTGGTCGGATTTGAGTTCTGCCCAACGGGAATTTCAGGCCGCCAAGATGGCCGTCCATGCAGCCATGGTGGACCGGATGGACCGGGAAATCGGTCGGGTGCTGGCCGAGCTCCGCCGGCAGAACGCGTTGGAAAACACCCTGCTCCTCTTCCTCTCTGACAACGGTGCCAGCGCCGAAATGATGGTCCGGGGCGATGGCCACGACCTCTCCGCGGCGCCGGGCTCCGCCAAAACCTTTTTGAGCCTCGGCCCCGGGTGGTCGAGCCTGGCCAATACCCCCTTCCGACGTCACAAAACCTGGGTGCATGAGGGTGGCATTTCCACCCCGCTTATCGTGCACTGGCCGCGCGGGATCACCGCCCGCGGAGAATTGCGCCACACCCCGGCCCACATTGTGGACCTCGTTCCCACCCTCCTCGCTGCCGCTGGAGGAAAAGTCCCCGCCACTTGGGCCGACCAACCCGTTCCGCCGGCCCCGGGTCACAGCCTGCTCCCCCTCTTTACCCGGGATGGCGCCGTCACGCATTCAAACCTCTGGTGGCTCCACGAGGGCAATCGTGCCCTCCGGGCCGGCAATTGGAAAATCGTCGCCGCCGGCGAGTCCAGCCCATGGGAGCTTTACGATCTGGCCACTGATCGCGCCGAGGCCCACGATCTCGCCGCCGCGCAACCCGATCGCGTGCGAGCCTTGGCGGAACAATGGAATCAGCTCACCGCAACAAATTTCGCCCTCGCCCGCCAAAAATAACCCGGTTTTCTCCGCCCTCACGCAATCTATCATGTGATACCAGGATCATTACTTTCATCGAGGAACTGGTCAAAACAACCTTGCATTCTATTCCAAGTAAGGAAAACTTTCCGTATGACGACCGTCGCCAAAGCCGACCAGGGCCGGTTGACCATTCGTGGACTGGTTGATGGACAGCATTACATCGTGCGCAAGCAGCCCGGTGGCTGGTTTATCACGCCCGAAAAACCTCGTCGCCTTAAGAAAACCGGGATGAGCGCAACTGCCTTCGCCCGACTCTTCCGTTCCCGTCTGCCTTTGGATCCGGACACAGCCAAAGAGATCGCTGCCAACTTGGACGCCATCGACCGGGCCCAGTGAGAATCCTGATCGACACCTCGGTGCTAGTGGAAGGAGAACGCAGGAATTTTGATTTGGGAAGTTGGGTGCTTGGCGGGCGGCACGAAGTCTTCATTTGTGACGCCACCATTGCGGAGTATTTGGCTGGAAAGCCTTTGAAGGATGTCAGCAAGGAACAGCGGTGGCGGAATTATTGGGAATCATTCGTTTCCAGGCTCACATCCGTGCCCCTTGATCAAGAGGTTTGCCAAAAGGCTGGCGAATTGCTGGCCGAGGCACGCCGTGCTGGAAAAACCGTACCTTTAGGTGACGGTCTCCATGCCGCCGTGACGGAATTGGAAGGATTGACCGTGGCAACGCTGGATGTTGATCACTTCAAAGCCCTCGGTGTTCGCGCCGTCAATTCATTGCCATAAACTGGCCCAAGCTCGAGCATTTTCTGTTTTCACAAAATCTCTCGTATAGATTTGCTGCTCGGGTAGGGGAAGTTTCCGTCTGTAGCGGCCATTAATCCCGGTAAACGGGAAAAATGGCGGGAGTGGCGGGGCTCGAACCCGTAACCTCTGCCGTGACAGGGCAGCGCTCTAACCAATTGAGCTACACCCCCGCGAAGGGGAGCAAGAATCATGCGGAAACCGGGGCGCTACGTCAAGCGACTAAAATAAAAAATATTCGGGCAGCGAACGCTAGGGAGGTTGGGGGTGGGGAACCCCTCATGAACAGCGTAGCACCACCCGAATAATTTAAGGTCGTCCGCGATTCCTCGCCTGTCAATCTGCCGGCGAGGGGTTTCGGCCCGGACTACATGGGGGATTTGCCGTAGGGAGAGGAGGAGGAAGTTGGCTGTCCGACATGGATTCGAACCATGACAAAAGCCTCCAAAGGGCCTTGTGCTACCATTACACCATCGGACACGCCGGGGAGAAAATAGCTTTCCCGCCCCGGGAGTGCAAAGGAAAAACAACCCAAAACGATGCTCGCGGCGGCCACTGATCCTTTTCCCCATCCCTCCAGCCGCCAATTCGCGGCAAATGCCCGCGTTTTTCTAAGGGGTGGTTACCCGGTAAAACCGCGTCCCGGCATTCGTTGCGGTGAGATCAGTCACGACAGCTTGTGCTCCACGCGCGACCAAATTCGTGTGGTACACCCAATTCGCCAGATCCGCGGATTTTTGCACCGTGTAGGCCTGCCCCGGTTCGCCGGCGAACTGGATTGCAAAATTCCCATCCGGACGCCGCGCCAGCGGACCCGGCACCGGCCTTTCCACCTTGCCCGTGTGCCGGAGATTCTGGCCGAAAGTCGGCCATCCGGAGGCGGCCAACGGCTGGCCCGAACCTTGGATCGCGTACAAGCCGTCGCTGAACGCCGCATAGACGGTGCCGTCGGGTCCCACCGTCGGGATGCCCGTGAAGATGACCCAGGGGGTGACAAATGCCAGTGGCCCGGAGCACACCCAGGCGACGGACCCGGCGGAAGTTACCGCAAAGACGGTGTTGGACGAATAGTAATATATCATTCCGCTGGCATCCACGGCGGGCACCGTCCGGCCATCCCAATGCCACGCATTCATGCCGATGCTGCCATTGAATCCCGGTGCTCCCGCCGCAGAGAGGGAATAAAGTTGGCCATTGCCCCCGGAATAAAGCGTACCATCCAGCCCTCGCACTGCGGATTCGCCTCCGGCATAGCTGGCGCCAGTCCAGACCAAGTCCCCGGCCGGGGTGAATTCATACGGGTTGGCATAAATTTTCCCGTCCAGGCCGATCATCGCCGCTTCGCTCGTGCTGGAACCTGCGGCTTTCCATTTCGTCGTGCCATCCGGATTGAGGGCATAAAATCCCGGTCCCTCCTGGTAGCCGTTGCCATAGCCCGTGACATAAATGGTTCCGTCCGCACCGATCACGGGAGATTTTGGCTGGTAGCCACCATCCAAACGAACCTGCCATTTCTTCCCGCCGTCCGGGGTGAGCGCGAAAAGTGTGCCTCCCTTCATGCAATACACCGTCCCATCCGCTCCCAGCGCCGGGGTGGAATGAAAATAGGTCGAGTAGGTGAGTTCCGCCTGAAAATCGTAGCTCCATTTCACCGCGCCATCGGGGGTGGCGGCGTGAAGCACCCCGTCAGAATTTCCAAAATAAATGGTGCCATCGTCAGCAATCACGGGCGATCCGATTAGCCCCCATTCCGAAGCCGTGGCCCATTTAATGGTTCCGTCCGGGGCGAGTGCCGTGAGTCCGGAACCCAGCGCGTAAATCGTGCCATCATGGCCGATCGCCGGACAGGATTGGCTCACCAGTCCCCGCACCGGGCTTTTCCAAAGCAAAGTTCCCGGCAGGGGTTGGGCGGGGACGGAGGTGGCCCCAAAAAAACAAAAGAATGCGGTGCCGGTGAGAACTCCGGGGAAATTCGCTGGCTGTTGCCTTTTCATGGTTGTCCTGTTCCGGCTTTTCCACCACCGCCGTACGCCGGATGCAAGATAGCATTGGGAACGAAATCGCGCCCATTCCAAATTGCGTTGTCAACCCCGCCCCGCCTAGAACAAAGTTCGCACCATCCCGTAAATCCCCACACTCAATGCCGCCAGGGAATCGCCTGCAATCAGCCCGCCTCCCACCAACGAACACGTGCTCATGTCTGCCGGCAATTCCTCCCCGCTTCCCGCAGGTTTGCGCGCCGCGGCCCGGCTCTGCCACCAATTATAAAGCGAGCCAATCAGTCCACCCCCGGTCCACCAAAGGACCGTGGGAATCTCAACGAACCCGCCAAAGGACGACGCGTAAGGACTCGGCAGGAACACCGCATCCACCAGGTAATCCACCACTTTTCCCGCTGTCGAACCGGCGGCAAACTGCTTATACGCCGCCATTCGTTTGAGTGATTTCCGCGTGATCTCGATCGCCAATCCCAGGAAGATGCCCAGGCGCATCGCGGTCATTACATGCGGCCGCGGATTGGTGATTGATCGCAGCGCGCCGACGAATTTGAACGTCATCGTCGATTGCCACTTTTCCGTCCCCGGCACGTGCTGATTGGTGAATTGGTCGATCCGCAGCACGGGATACGAACTCATGAACACTTTGGCGAGCACCACCGCCAGAATCGCGCCCATCGCTATCCCGATGACCTGGTAGCGAAATTGCACCACGCGGTTCGTGCCCAGCCGCCACCCCGTCGAACGGTCCTGCTGCATGTCGCCGCCTTCCGAGCAGGCGATCAGCAGAATGGAGCCGCAGAACAAACCCGCGCCCGGATCCTTCAACCCCAGCGCCGCCATGATGAATACCGTCACGACAAACGCACTCGAAATAGGGTTCCAATCCGAAATGCCCAGCGAAATCCCGTTGATCAACACAAACAGGAAACAGAGACCCACGCCGATCGCCAGAAAATAAGCCGGCTGGTGCAGCACCTGGCTGCCCACCACCACCGTGCCGGCACCCCAGAAAATGATCCAGGCCATGAGCCGATACATATTCACCTGCTTCCAATCCTCCGCCGGCGCCGCCACGTTCTTGCTCTTGTCCATCCATTGCCGGGTGGCCTGGATGAGGATGAGGATGATGTCGAGGAGCGCCGCGCCAAGAATCGTGCCCAACGCGATGAGGAAGCCGATCTTGCGGAAGGATTCCCCCTGGTTCAACCAACCGATGCTGACCAAATACGGCGTCTCCCACCACCCGATCAAAGCCACCACCAGCGCGGGAATCGCGATCCGCGCCCCCACGATCATGCCCGCCCCGATCGTGGAAACCGACAATCCGGTGGCCCCCAACTTATCCACCACCAGCGATGCCACGCCCACGCCGTAACCCACCGCCGTGCCGCCGCCCAGTTTGCTGATGGACTGCTTCAGCAGCCGGGGATCCGTGAGCGCCCGCAGAATGTTGGCGACCGCGAAGCCGGACGGGTAGGTGAGTTGCATCCGGTCCACCAGCACCGGGGTATAAAGCATGCCCACGCCCACGCCGAACATGCCGATGCACATGAAATACAGCACCATCTGCCAGGCCGGCGGCTCCGGCAGATTCAGCCACACGCCCGCCTGCACCAGCACCGCCATGCCGCACATGCCGGCCACTGAGGCGGCCATGGTTTGCATGTAGTTGGCGCCATGTTTGCCTTCGGCGCCGTAGGGCAGCGTCACGGTGCTGCCCAGGATTCCCGCCAGCACCTGGCCGGCCACAAAAAAGCCGATCGAGAAATTCATGAACGCCGCCGAAAGTCCACCCAGCGGACCCAGGATGAAAATTGCCACCGCGGACAACAGGAGGTGATAGCCGGGGGAGCCGATTTTGGGGAGCCATGCGCGCCACTTGCTGGTGCGCTCCGACGCTTCAGTCTTTGCGTTTGCCATGCGCCCCGCATCCTACTCCCGCCCTGCCCGCTTGGGAAGTCTGACTGATAAATTCCTTTTCCGCGTTTTGGCCCCGGGCTAGTTTCCTCGCATGAAGATTCCGCTTGAGGACAATTTCAACGACCTCCTGGGCAAGGCCCAACGCGGCCTCGCCTTGACCGCCGACCAGATCGCCGCCCGCGCCCATGTCTCCCTGGCCGATTGGCAACGCGCCTCCCAGGGTGAATTTGACGAAGCCGTGGTGCGTCGGCTGGCCCCCGTCCTCGGCCTCGGAACGGAGACGCTCGTAGCCCTCGGGCGCAAAGCGTGGTACCCGGCGGATCCCGGATCGATCTCCGGCCTCGCCATGTTCAATACCCCTTACGGCGACATGACCGTGAATTCTTTTGTGGTGTGGGATCCCGCCACCAAAGCCGCAGTCTTCTTCGACACCGGGGCCGACGCCACCGGCATGCTGCGCCTGGTCGCGGAGCAAGGGTTGCAGGTCGAACTCATCCTACTGACCCACAGTCACGTGGATCATGTGGCCCAACTCGCGGAGGTGAAAGCCGCCACCGGGGCCGCCGCCTGGATTTGCGCAGGAGAAAATTACCCCGCCGCGCAACCCTTCACCGCCGGCCGGGAATTTACCGTGGGCGGCCTGCGCATTGGCACCCGTGCTACCAGCGGCCATTCACCTGGCGGAATCACTTACGTCATTTCCGGTCTGGCCCGCCCCGTGGCGGTGGTGGGCGATTCCCTGTTTGCCAGTTCCATGGGCGGCGGCAAAGTTTCCTATGCCGATGCCCTGCGCAACAATCGCGAACAGATCCTGACGCTCCCGGAGGACACGGTGCTGTGCCCCGGCCACGGTCCGCTGACGACTGTGGGCGAGGAAAAGCGCCACAATCCGTTCTTTACCTGAATTGCTACCGGAGCACCGGGGCCGCCTTCTGCGGATCCAGTTCCCCTTCCCACTTGGCGATCAGCACCGGGGCCGCGCCATTGCCGATCAAATTCGTCGTGGCGCGGGCCGAAGCCAAAAATTGATCAATCCCGATGATCAACACCATTCCCTCCACGGGAATGGTGTGCAACGTCGCCAGAGTGGCCGCCAGCGTGATGAATCCACCGCCCACCACGGCTGCCGCCCCTTTGCTGGTGACCAGGCAAACCAGCAACATCGTCAACTCCTGGCCCGTGCTCAACGCCGTATTCGTGGCCTGCGCAATGTAAAGCGCCCCCAAGGTCAGGTAGAGCGAGGAGCCGTCCAGGTTGAATGAATAACCCGCGGGCAACACCAGTCCCACCACCGGACGCGAGCACCCCAATCCCTCCAGTTTCGCCATGAGTCGCGGAAACACCGGTTCCGAGGACGCCGTCCCCAGCCCGATCAGTATCTCTTCGCGGATGTGGCGCAAATACCGGATCAGGCTGATGCCGTTCCACCACAGAACCACCCCCAGGCAGACGACGATGAACACCGCACAGGAAAGATACATGCACGCCACCAGTTCCCCGAGCGAGAGCAGGGACTTCAGCCCAAACTTTCCAAAAGTAAACGCCATCGCGCCAAACGCCGCCAACGGCGCCAGCCGGATGATCCAGGCAATCATCCGCATCAGGGCGTGGTACACCAGGTCCAATCCCGCAATCAACGGCCGGTTGGCCGACCCCAGGGAGGCTAGGGCCAGCCCAAAGCACACCGAGATGAACAGCACCTGGATGATCTCGCCCTCCGCAAATGCTCCCACCATCGTCTTGGGAATCAGGTTGAGGAAAAATCCTGCGACGGTCTGGTCATGCGCCTTGGTCACATACGATTCGATGTCCTTCGCATTGAGTTTGGTGGCGTCCGCATTCACTCCGGTGCCCGGGTGCATCGCCTTCACCATGACAATGCCGATGACCATCGCCACCGTGGTCATCACCTCGAAATACAAGAGCGCCTTCGCCCCAATGCGTCCGACCCGTTTGAGATTTCCCATCCCCGCAATCCCCACAACCACCGAGGTGAAAATCACCGGTGCCACCATCATCCGGATCAGCTTGATGAACCCGTCCGCCAGAATTTTGAGGTTTACCCCCGCCTCCGGCCATCGGCCGCCCACCGCCGCACCCAGCAACATCGCGACCAGGATTTGCAAAAACAGGTGCCGGGATAAGCGTTTGAACATCAGGGAACGGGTTTGATTTTGGAGATCAGTCTGCCGCGCACCCAACCCCATCGCAAGCCAATAGGCGGCCACTGCGCCGGCCTTTGCCCGCCGCGGAATCTGTGGCATTCTGTTCCCATGTCCGTCAACCCGGTACCGCCCTTGCCGTCGCCCGCCCGTGGTGCGACGAGCAATCCGCCCAATCGCTTCGAGCCCCTCGTGCTCGAACGCGATGCCGAATGGGACCCAGCGGACGATCCGGGACCCCGCACCCACTTTTATCGCGATCTCACCACCAGCATTCTCAGCCACAATGACAGTCCGGACGTGGGCTTCGATGTCAGCGTCAATCCGTATCGCGGTTGCGAGCACGGTTGCATCTACTGCTACGCTCGGCCCACGCACGAATTCCTCGGCTTCTCCGCCGGGCTGGATTTTGAAACCAAAATCATGGTGAAGGAACGCGCCGCCGAGTTGCTACGTGCGGAACTCTCCTCGCCCAAATGGCGGCCCCAGGTCATTGCGCTGAGCGGCGTCACGGATTGCTATCAACTCGTGGAACGGCGGTTGCAATTGACGCGCCAATGCCTGGCCGTGCTCGCCGAATTTCGCAACCCGGTCGGCATCGTGACCAAGAATCACCTCGTTACGCGCGATATTGATCTCCTCGGCGAACTCGCCCGGCATCAGGCCGCCAGCGTCTGGATCTCGATCACCACTCTCGATTCGGAATTGCGCCGCGTCATGGAACCGCGCACCTCGCCCCCGTCCGCGCGGTTGGCCGCCATCCGCGAATTGTCGCAGGCGGGCATCCCAACTGGCGTGCTGGTCGCCCCGGTGATCCCGGGCCTCACGGATCACGAACTCCCGGGCATCCTGGCCGCTGCCGCGGAGGCCGGCGCGCGCTTCGCCAGCTACGTTACCCTGCGACTGCCATTGGGAGTGGCCCCGCTCTTTGAGCGCTGGCTGGCCGAGCACTATCCCGACCGCCAGGAAAAAATCCTCAACCGCATCCGATCCATGCGCGAAGGCAAACTGAACGAATCCGGCTTTGGCGACCGCATGCGCGGCCACGGCATCTTCGCCGAACAACTCAGCCAGATGTTCCACGTCGCCCGCCGCCGCGCCGGCCTCGAATCCGACAGTCCCACCCTTTCCACGGCCTCTTTCCGCCCCCCCGGCGGCGTGCAACTGGCTCTCTTGTGACTCCGAGCCCTTCCAGACCAGAGGAAGCATAGGTCCCATCGGTCCCATGAGTCCTATTCCCCCTCACCCCCCGCAGAGTTGCTTTCCCGCCCATCCCAAGCGAAACTGTTCCCCATGTCACGGTCGCCGAAAGCAAAAAGCCTTTCCCGCACCGCTCTCATTACGAGGCGCGGCGCCTCTCTCCTTGCCGCGCTCCTCATGCTCTTTACCCTCCCTTTCTCCACCCGCGCCGACTATTCCCTCACCGTCAACCCCGCTACTACCTACGGCACTTGGGACGGTTGGGGCTGTTCCCTCTGCTGGTGGGCCAATGTTTTCGGCACCCGCACGGATCTCGCGAACCTCGTTTTCACCACCAATTACACCGTGCTCAATGGCGAAAACCTGCCGGGCCTCGGGCTCAACATCGCCCGTTACAATGCTGGTGGTTGCACGGCTTCCGCCATTCCGAATGATGGTTCCACCATGACCGCCTCGCCAAACATCCCTGCCTTCCGTCAAATGCGCGGCTTCTGGTTGGATTGGTACAGTTCGGACCCAACCTCCTCCAGTTGGCAATGGAGCGCTGATGCCAACCAGCGCGCCATGCTCCTGCTCGCCCGGGCGCGCGGGGCCAACTGGCTCGAACTCTTCTCGAATTCCCCCATGTGGTGGATGTGCTACAACCACAATCCCTCCGGCGCGGACAACGGCGGCAGCGACAACCTGCAAAACTGGAATTACGACGCCCACGCGGTGTACCTCGCCAACATCGCCGCCCGGGCCGCGACGAATTGGGGCGTCACCTTCAATTCCGTGGAGCCGTTCAATGAACCCAGTGCGAACTGGTGGAATTCCACCGGCTCCCAGGAGGGCTGCCACTTTGACCCAGCCACCCAGGCCAGCGTCATCCCCCTGCTGGGGAACGAATTGAAAAATCGCGGCCTCACCAACACCGTGGTCGCCGCCTCCGACGAAAACACTTACGATGGCGCGACCAGCACCTGGAACAGTTTTACGACTGCTGTGCGCGGCCAGGTGGGCCGGGTGAATGTGCACGGCTACCAGTATGGCGGTGGTCGCCGCGATTTGCTCCACACGGCCGTGGCGGGCAAGCGGCTCTGGAATAGCGAATATGGGGATTCCGATGGCACCGGGATGTCGCTGGCCAGTAATCTGAACCTCGATTTCACCTGGCTCCATTCCACCGGCTGGTGCTACTGGCAGCCGTTCGACAACGGCGGCTGGGGCCTCATCCAATCCAACCCGGGCGACAATTGGATCGGCAACTCGAATCCCAAATATTATGTGCTGGCCCATTACACCCGCCACATCCGCCCGGGCATGACCATCCTCGACAGCGGAGACGGCAATTCCGTGGCCGCCTACGACCCCGCCGCGCGCAAGCTCGTCCTTGTGACCGTCAATTACGGCACCCGGCAAACCATCACCTACGATCTTAGTCGCTTCGGTTACGCGGCCGGACCCGTGCGGCGCTGGACGACGCAACCCGGCGCCACCCCGGCGTACGTCCTCTCCACCGGCATCGGGATCGCCAACCGCTCCTTCCAGTCCGGCTTTTTGACGAATTCGATTCAAACTTTTGAAATCGCCAATGTGGATTGGACTGCTCCCGCCACACCCAACAACCTGGTCGCCACGGCCGGCATCAGCCGGGTTTCCCTCGCGTGGGCTCCCTCCGTCGGGGCGACCAATTATGTCGTCGGCCGGGCCCGAACCAGCGCCGGCCCTTTCCCGGTCATCGCCACCCTTTCCGGGACCAATTTGGTGGACACCCTGCCGGCGGGCTCGCCAACCGGCGCTTACTATTATGTGGTCGCCGCGGTCAATGGCGCAGGTTCCAGCACGAATTCCCCTCCCATCGCCGCCATCCCGGCTGCTCCGCCCGCTCTCTCCGTGAGTGCGACCAGACCCGGCGGAACGCTCGTATTCTCGTGGCCCAACTGGGCCACCAATTTCACCTTATACTCCGCCACCAACCTCAGCCCGCCGTCCGTCTGGCTCGCCCTCACCAATCTGCCGGTGGCGACCAACGGCGCGTGGACCGTGCGACTGCCGGCGACCGCGGAAAACCGGCGCTATTTTCGTTTGGGCTCGCCATGAACGCCAAACTGCCGCCCTCCTCGCCCGACCCGGACCTCGCGCCGATGCGCCTCGCGCTCCGGCTCGCCCGCCGGGCTTACGGCCAGACTTCCCCGAATCCGCTGGTGGGTGCGGTGATTGTCCGGGACGGAAAAATCATCGGCCGCGGCTGGCATCATCGCGCCGGGCAGCCACACGCGGAAATCGAGGCGTTGCGGAATGCCGCCGCCGCCGGACACGACCCCGCCGGCGCCACGCTCTACGTCACCCTCGAGCCCTGTTGCACCCATGGGCGAACTCCGCCTTGCAGCGCAGCCATCACGGCAGCCCGCTTGGGTCGGGTCGTCGTGGCCGCCACCGATCCCAATCCTCATCATCGCGGCCGCGCCTTCGCATTGCTCCGTGAGGCGGGCATTGCCGTCACCGCAGGAGTGCTGGCGAGAGAAGCCACGCGGATGAACGAATCCTTCAACCACTGGATTGTAACTCAAACCCCGTTTGTCACGGTGAAAGCCGCCCAGACCCTCGATGGCAAAATTGCCACCGCGGACGGCGAGTCCCAATGGATCACCGGCAGTCTGGCCCGCGCGGAAGGCATGAAACTGCGCACGGGGTCCGATGCCATCCTGGTGGGAATCAACACCGTGGTGGCCGATGACCCCAGTCTCACGGTCCGCTCCGCGCGCGCCACCACGGCCAAGCGGCGGATCATCCTGGATTCGCGCGCGCGCACGCCACTCACTGCCAAAGTGGTGGCGGATGAGTTCGCCGCCGCCACGACCATTGTCGTAGGCCCCAAAGCGCCGGCTCGTCGCGTGGCGGCGCTCCAGCGGTGCGTCCAGGTTTGGACTGCCCCGGAAGCCGGGTCCGGCCTGGATCTCGGTTGGCTGCTGACCAAACTGGGCGGTGAATCCGTGACCAGCCTGCTCGTGGAAGGTGGTGGGGAAGTGAACGCCGCCTTTCTCGCAGGTGGTTTCGCCCATCGCGTGGCGCTCTTTTTCGCTCCCAAAATCCTCGGCGGCCACACCGCCCGCAAGTCCGTGGCCGGGGACGGCCTGGCCGCTCCCTTGCGCCTTACCGACGTCCAATACCGTTGGCGGGGTGTGGATTTGCTGTTGACCGGCCGCCCCGCCTGATCCCAGTCTGCCTTCGCTTACTTATATTTTATGTTCACGGGAATTGTCGAAGAAACCGGCCGCGTCGAACGCATCGAACCCTCCGCGAAAGCCATTGCCCTGACCATCCGCGCCCGCGTTTGCGGCAAAGCGGTGCGGACCGGCGACAGCGTTGCCGTGAACGGCTGCTGCCTGACCGTCGTGAAAATCACCCCGGGGAAGAAAGGCGGCGGCAAGCTCCTACGCTTTGATCTGTTACGCGAAACGTGGGACCGCACCAATCTCTCCGCCGTGAAGCCTGGATCCGGCGTGAATCTGGAGCGCGCCCTCCGCTTCGGCGGCCGGTTGGGCGGCCATTTTGTCACCGGCCACGTGGACGGCACCGGCAAGATCACCCGCTGGGAACCCGCCGGCCAGGATTACCTGCTCGAAGTCGCCGCCCCCCGGGAAGTGTTGCAATATGTCCTCTTCAAAGGCTCCATCACGGTGGACGGCATCAGCCTGACTGTGGCGAAAGTCAACCGCCGCAGTTTCCAGGTCTGGATCATCCCCCACACGCGCGAGGTCACCGCCCTGGGCGAGCGCACCGTGGGCGATGCGGTGAATCTGGAAGGGGATTTGCTGGGCAAATACGTCCGCCAATTCGTCACCGCGGCGGCGTCGCCTGAAAAGTAGAGGTGGAGGGATGCCGCTCCGCGGGCGCAATCTCCGCCACGCGCAGGCCGGAAATGGCATTGGTCTGCCCGTTGGCGTCCGTGTAAAACCACAAATTCCGCTTGGCATCGAAGCGCGGCCGGCCTTTGGTCGTGAAAGTGGTGCCATTGTTCATCCGCACCTGGTAGCGGGTGGTGCAACCCGCCAGCACCAGCGAAACCAGCACCATCATCAGCAAGCTTTTTTTCATGTTCCCGGCGTCGGTCAGTCCTGAAAAATCCCAGGGTCGTTGACTTCTTCCCACCATAAGCACGGGGTTTGGTTAAAACAAGCCAACACTCTTTCCAAATTCCCGGCGCATCCACCGTCCCCCGCTCCGTGTCCACTACCCCGCTTCAATCCAGCCGCACACACGATTCAATCTCTGCGGCCTTAAAATTGGCCTTGTTAATCACCAACTCCAATTCCCGCGCCCGTTCCTCCTCCACAAACAAAAGCTCCTCCCGCAGCCGCAAAATCCCCCGCAGCATCACCCCGCCGTTCAGCCAAACCTCCACCAAATGCCCGAGTGGCAGATTCATCTTCTTTGCCAAAGCTTCCAGTGCCAGCTTCCGCTCCGCCAGCCAGCGCGAATGGCCGTCATTCCCACCGGCCCCCGCGGCAGTCAAAGCCGGGGTTTCCTCCCCGCCGCCAAAATCAAATGTGCTTTGTTCGGTCATGCTCACGATCGCGCTTTCGTGCGCTGCTCTACAGGCTATCCTCTCATCTGCCCCACCGGCAATCGAATCCGCCCCCCTTACGGTGGCCAGACCATCGCAGGATTTTTCGGTGCGGAAGCGCGGGCCTGGGTCCAGGGAACATCGTGGGGGGCGGTGGCACTGGCGCCGATGTGCGGGGCGAGGGTGACCGGGTCCTGCCACTTTTTGGTTTCGCCATGGCCGTCGGCGAAGGAGAAGCCGCAGGCGCCGTTGTGGTAGTTGGCGGGGAAATTGCCCCATTGGCTTTTTTGGTCCAACACCACGAGAAAATAGCCGTCATCGATGCTTTCGGGATGTTCGTCGAGGAACACAAAGGCCTGGGAAGGGGAGGGGCGGATAATCTCGGAGCGCTTGTGGAAGGTATAAAACGAGGGTTCGATCAGGGCGGTGTACCAACTGTTTCCGTTCATGTTGCCGTTCATCGCCACGCTGCGCACGCGGGGCACGACCTTGCTGCCAAACGAAGCGGTCGAGCGGTCCGCCGGGCATTTATAGATTCCCGCCGAGGTGTTGTAGGGCCAGAGTTTGCCGTACGGCGGCTGTAACAGGTTGAAATTGGTGGCATCCGACGCCGTGGGCAGCCAGCCGCCAACCCATCCTTCGTTGCCCCCATCCCCGTTCGGCACAATCTTGTCGCCGAAATCGTCCGAGTACATCTGCCAGGCGAGTTGGAGTTGCTTCAGATTGCCCAAACACATGATGCCTTGCGCTTTGACTTTGGATTTGGCCAGCGCCGGCAGCAAGAGCCCCGCCAGGATAGCGATGATCGCCACCACCACCAGCAGTTCGATCAGCGTAAACCCGCGGGCAACGGTGCGATAGTTCGTGGTGCTTCTTCTGGCGGTTGGCGGCATGAGCGAAGCTAAATTCGCCCGCTCCTCGCGTCAAGATTCCCCTCAACTTGTCCCCGTGTCCTCCTCCCCAGTATTGGGACTTTCGTTAGCTTCTGTTGAAAGTCCCTTCCCGTGTTGTGTTATCGGCGCATTTTGGCGGCTAATCGGTTTGGCCCGATGGATCACGGCGTGCGGATCCGGTAGTACCGCGCAGCATAATTGGTCCATTGGGAATCGTGGAAATCGGCCACCCCACCGGTGAGCGTCATCATTTGGACGGGTTGCCACACCGGTCGGGCCAAATCCGTGCAGGCTTCCACCACGACGTCCAAGGTGGAGCTGGCAGTAATTTTGAATCCAAAACCATTCGCGCGCACGCCCAGGCCCGTGCCCGTCTGCACCTGCGGGTCCCACGGTGCAATCGGGCGTCCAGAATAGACGGCCGTCCAACCGCTACTTTCAGCCGGCAGGTAATAGACGGTGGCATGGAGGTCATTGGTGAAGACACTGTCGCCAAAAATTGGGGCGGCCCCGCGGAAATAGACGGCCAGCAGATTGGTCGAATTCGCGAAGGCATAATCGGCAACCCGATAAATTCCCCGGCCGATCGTGACTCTGGTCAGGTTCGGGCAGAAGGCGAACGCCCCGTTCCAAATGGTATCCAGGCTGTCAGGCATGATAACGCTGGTCAAACCGATCGTGTAATCAAAAGCGCCACTTTCAACGGTGAACACGCCGTTCGGAATGTTATAGCTCCCGGTTTTGCCACCGGGATATTGAATGAGCGTGGTCCGGTCCTGGTTGAACAAAACGCCATCCACGCTGGCATAAACGAGATTGAAGTCAGCCGTGATCGAGGTCAGGTTGGCGCAGTGGGTGAATGCCCCGCTCCCGATGCCAATGACGCTGCTGGGAATCACGATGGCGGCCAGCCGGCTGCAAATCGCAAACGCGTTCGCGCCAATGTTGGTGACGCTCCCGGGAATCAGGACACCGGTCAGATTGGTATGGTTGCGAAAAGCACTGTCCCCGATGCTGATGACGGGGTAATTGTTGCCAATCTTGCTGGGGATGACAATCGCGCTGGCGAATCCCTGATATCCGGTAATGGTCGCCTTGCCGTTGGTGACCGTGTAGGTGAAGGGATACCACAATGCCGTTGGGCGATCTCCAAAAGTGGTCCCCCAGCCCGCGGTTTCCGATAAATAATAAACCGTGAGCGGGTCATTGAGGAAGATATTCCCACCATCATCCGGGGCATCCCCGTTGAAATAAATGGCGGTCAAACTGGTGCAATACTCAAACGCATTTTCCCCCAAAACGGTCACACCGCTGCCCACCGCCACATTGGTGAGGCTGAGGCAGTCGGAGAAGGCATAAAATTCAATATTGGTGACGCTGTCGGGGATCACGACGCTGGTCAAACTAAGGCATTCGGCAAAGGCCGAGCTGCCGATGTTTTGGATACCGTTGGCAATGGACAGGGTGACCAGGTTCCCGCACCAGGAAAACGCGTTAGCACTGATGCGAGCGAGATGATTGCCAAGCGCGGCGTTGGTGAGGCCCGCGCAATTGTTGAAGGCGTAGTCACCCAGGAAGGCGACGCTATCCGGAACCTTGATGGTCGACAGGCTTGAGCATTGGGCGAATGCCGACTCCCCAATGCTGAGCACGCCGTTGGGAAGCGTCAAGTTGGCGAGGCTGGTGCATTCATAAAAGGCTCCAAAACCGATCGAGACGATGCCCGTGCCGAGGGTGGCATTGGTCAAGCCGTCGCAGGTATTGAAAGCGTAAACCCCGATGTTAGTAACGCTGTTGGGAATGCTGACACTGGTTATCGCCCCTTTGCCGGCAAAAGCGCCGTCCTTGATATTGACGACCGGATAATTCAAAATTTTGTCCGGAATGATCACCGCGCCACCACTGCCGGTGTATCCCGCGATGGCAATCGCGCCGTTCTCGACCGTGTAAGCAAAGTCTCCGGCACGTGCTGCGCCCGGTAACGCCAGGAACAGAGTGACCACCGCGACCGGGAAGAGCAGGTTGGTTGTTTTCAGAGTCTTCATAGGGTTGAGGTATTGCGGTGGTTGGAGATTCCTCGATTTGGCGTCCGTTGCCACAAAATGGGGATCGATGGAGCAGCGCGAGAAGATCGCCTTAACCACCATTATAATACTACTCGTCCCATCGGCATGACCCGGCTCCTCGTGGATTGTTAAATGCCATGCATTCCTTGGCTCCTGGCAAAAATTCACGCGGGAGACGGGGCGCGCCAGCAAATCACTTTCCAATCCGTTGTTGAGTGGGCCAATCCCTTGCCTTCGCTTCGGAGGACAGGACGCCGGACCGGTCGCCGTGCCCATTGGGCACAGCAACCCTCGGTCCACCTCAGCGCCCCCCGCGCCTGTGCTTGCGTTCGCGAAGAATTCAAACTCCGCTGGTCATTTGTAACTTTTCCGAATCTGACGGCCCAGTACTGAAGTCCGATACTCTGGCGTCGACGAAAACGACGTTTGTCACACCGCCGGCGCTTCGGAAATTTGGCATATGAAAAAAATCCCTCTACTTCCCCGTGCCGGTATCGCAGTGCTCGCACTCTTCGCCAGCTTTAATTCTGGTCTCGGGCAAACACCCGTTCCCGGTCCCGTCAGCGTGCGAACCAAAGCCCTGCTCCTGGTATCACCGATTCCGAACAAAATCCCCGGCGCGGAAAAGGATTCGGCCGTGCTGGTGACTTTGGGCAGGGAACTCTACTTCGAGAAGCGGCTCTCCAAGAACAGCACGCAGTCCTGCAACACCTGTCATGCGGTGGACGGGGGGGGCGCGGGCGTGGACAACGAGCCCACCTCGCCCGGTGCCTTCGGCAAACGCGGTGATCGCAATTCGCCAACGGTCTTCAACGCGGCGTTTCACCTGGCGCAATTCTGGGACGGACGCGCTCCGGATCTCCAGGAACAGGCGAAAGGACCGATTCTGAATCCCGGGGAAATGGCGATGACCTCCGCCCCGGAAGTGCTCGCGCGCCTCCAAGGGGAAACGAATTATCCGCCTCAGTTTAAGGCAGCCTTTGCCGGGGAGGCGGATCCGATCAATTATGAAAACGTGGCCAAAGCCATCGCCGCCTTTGAGCGCACGCTGATCACGCACGACCGGTTGGACGATTTTTTGAAAGGCCAGGACGATGCCCTCACACAAACGGAACTGCGCGGATTTAATATCTTTCTCACCGCCGGTTGCACGACCTGCCACAACGGTCCGCTGCTGGGCGGCAACACGTATCAGAAATCGGGTTTGGTCAAGCCGTATGCCAATCAGGGGGATGTGGGTCGGGCAGCGGTGACCAAAGACGAGGATGACAAGTTCAAATTCAAAGTGCCGTCCCTGCGGAATATCGCGGTGACGTATCCGTATTTCCACGATGGCAAGATCAGTTCCTTGCACGAAGCGGTGCGCACCATGGCGTCCATCCAACTGGGAAAACAGTTCACCAAAGAAGAGGAGGCGGACTTGGTGGCCTTCCTGAAAGCATTGACCGGGAAAGAACTGCAAAACGCGAAGACCGCACCGAATCCAAGCGGCGAAGCAAAATTGTAAGGCCCGGTCCCACCGCGCGTGCAGGCTCAGGCCTTTTATTTACATGGCAAAAATCATAGGGGTCAGTCCCGACTATTAGCTAATTCGGAAACGGGAGCGCAGTGCTGCTGGCGGACGACTTGGAGGTGACCCAAACTGTGCCCGGAGAGTGCCCCGGTCCCGGCCAAAGGGCATTCCGTTTGCGTCGAACCGAATCCAACTTCGGCTAGGTGACATGTTACCAGCATTTTGAGTGCGATTTTTATTGCCACCCGGATCACTCTTTAGTTCCTTGGCACATGAACTGATAACAGGGTTCCGAAGCGATGAATTGGGCGCGCGCCCGGTTGCGTAACGGATTTCTGTTCTTTCCCGGATACCCGCACTGTCATGAAACCGACCCCATCCTTTTGGAAATCCTCCCCGCGCCTGCTCGCCACCATGGCGGTCGGCGCGGCCTGCCTGCACTTTTGCGCGTCCGTTCCGGCCGCCGATACTTTCCACCTCCAGTGGCAATCGGCCGGAATCCACGAGAAACTGTCCGGTTACCGCCCGCATGTCATCGTGCTCAAAGCGGAAGCCCCCGATGGTTTGAAAAACCTCCCCGCCGGATTGGCCGCCCCGCAGTATGGGGTTATTGAATTAGGCCCTCCGGGGGCGGCAGCCAAATTTTCGATCATCGCGGATGCCCCGGATGGCAAGATCACCCACGTGTACGTGGACGCTGATGCCAAGGGCGATTTCAAGGGAGTGGCCGAAACCGCCTGGACCAGCCGCACCTTCAAGCGTCCGGATGGAACCGAAAGCACCACGCGCTTTACCGACGCCACCGTGAACGTTCCTTCCGCCAGCGGGCCGCATCCGGGCAAACTGAAGTTTTACGTCATCGAAACCCCCGCCACGACCGCCAAACCGGCCGCGCAAAGGCTCATCTTTTATCCCGATTACGGCCTGGCCGGCGAAATCAACGTTGCCGGCCAGACGTACCCCGTCCTTTTGGATGATGCTGGGGCCCTGGGTCACTTCCGGGTGGGCACCAATGCGGCCGCCAACCCCATTTTGTGGGTGGGTGTCACCAATGCCGCCAACGGCCGCGTGGGAATCTCCACGCCGGCGGGTCGGCCCTTCCAGATCAATGACCATTGGTATGCCGTCACGAATTTGACCCTGGACGGCAGCTTTCAACTGGCCGCCGCGGCCAAGCCCATCCAGGCCCCCGAGGTGGACCTGAGCCCCGGTCGCAAAGCCCCTTCTTTCGCCGCGAAATTAAGCAACGGCAAACCGGTCAAATTCCCCGGCGACTATGCCGGCAAAGTCGTGCTGCTGGATTTCTGGGCCACCTGGTGCGGACCCTGCATCGCGGAATTGCCGAATGTCATCAAGGCCTACGAGAAATTCCACCCCCAGGGTCTCGAAATCCTGGGCATCAGTCTGGATCGCGAGAATTGGGAGACCAAACTCGCCGATTTCACCAAGGAGCACAAAATGCCCTGGGCCCAGGTCTATGATGGCAAATATTGGTCCGCGGAAGTGGCCCAGTTGTACACTATCCACGCCATCCCCCACATGGTGCTGATCGATGGCGACACCGGGGTGATCCTGGCCGATAAGGACATCCGTGGCGAAGCCCTGGCCCCGGCCATTGAAAAAGCGCTCGCCGGCAAGAAAAAGTAACGTCGCCGCGCGGTCTAACCTGTCTGCGCAAGTATTTCCCGGCCGGGGATTGGTTCCCCGGCCGGGATTTTTATTTTGCTGGCCAAGGGGCTAGCCAAGCGTCATTGGCATTATTCTGGCGATAATTCCGCAGCCCCATTCGGGGCGGAATGTCTATAGCCATCGGCTGGAAAAAAAAGACATAAGCTCCGGAGGAGCGGCACGAGCCCGGTGGCGGATGGCGAAGGGAGACCCAAATGCAACCACAACTTTCCGATCCACCTCGGTTCCGCGAGTTTCGGTTTTCCGCGCAACCCCATGCCGCCCCCTCCGGGGCTTGGAGGTTTGATTGGGCTCGGTTGCTATAGACTTGTCGCGCCGCTGGCGCTTGTTTGGTGCGCCGCCAATAGAATGGTTTCATCAATTTCGGCCTGAAGCTCAGAAGTCCTGAGTCTTACGATCTCTTCCGCCGTAAGTGTGCCATTATGGCACATCAATTGGCACGCAGATTTTTGCCATTGTGCGCCACTATGGCACACTATATCGATCTCAACAAAATGGGTTAAATTGCAACATATTGCTAATCAATACTTTACGAAAACGCCCCGCCTTAAAAATCCCTTGGCACGCTCAAAGCTATATGAGGATGCAGTGAACGAAAGTTCGAACAACCAGATTAACAAAACACAAATCTCGTAAAACTATGAACGTATTAAAAAGATGGCATCGTCCCGAATTGACCGCCGCCCCGACCTTTGGCCGGCTGTTCTCGCTGCGTGATGAACTGGATCGCTTGTTTGACACCTCCTTCGGCGATTGGAATCGTGGTTCCCAACAACTGAGCCAATGGAATCCCGCCGTGGACCTGTTTGAAGACAAAGAGAATCTCACGGTCAAAGTGGAACTTCCCGGCCTGAAGGTCGAGGACATCAACATCTCCTTGAACGAAGGCACCTTGAGCATTTCCGGTGAGCGCAAGAGCGAGGAGAAATTCGCGAACGCGGAAACCTATCGCGCGGAACGTTTCGTCGGCCACTTCCAGCGCAGCGTGGTTTTGCCCACGCCGGTGAAGGCCGATCAGGTCAAAGCCCAATACACGGACGGGGTCCTCACGGTCACCCTGCCGAAGACGGAGGCCGCCAAGCCCAAGCAAATCCAAGTCAACGTCGCCTAATCAACCCAACCCGGGAGTGCCGGCGGCTGCGGTCGCCGGCTACCCAACAACCACGGAAACCAAATACCATGACTGCTATCAATACTGAAAATCCCAAATCGGCCATCTGCACCCCGGAATCCAAATGCGCCCCGCGCCAATTTGTCACCCCGGAAGTCAACATTTACGAAACCAAGGATGGTTATGTCCTCAAAGCCGATCTGCCGGGCGTGAGCAAGGCCGGCCTGGACATCACCTTGGAGGGTAACGAACTCACGATCATCGGCCATCGTAACGCCGGCAATTCGGTTCAACCGCCGCTCTACCGCGAATCGCTCGGCGCCGATTATCGCCGGGTGTTCGAGCTCGATCCTGCGATCGACACGGCTCGGATCAACGCCCAGGTCGAACAGGGCGTCCTTACCTTGCACCTCCCCAAATCGGAGGAGGTCAAGCCGCGCAAAATCACCGTGACCGAATAATCCGGCGCGTTGGTAGCCTTCGCGGATGTCCCCGGCTTCCGGTTCATGGGAGGCCGGGGATGTTCCGTTTTACGAACCGGATCACCGGGCCTTCCGGGCGCCAATCAGGCTGTAATCCAGCGCCGTGGGGAACTCCCCGGGCAAAGGCTGCAGGCCGGCATCAGTAAACCACCCGCGATACTCGGCCCGCGAATAGCATCTTCCCTTCGTAACCCAAAAAAGCTGCGCCGAATAATCGGTCACCGCCAGGGGACCATCCAGCGCGTCGTTCAAGAACGCGTCATGCGCCCAGATTTCCCCACCCGCCTGCAGGACTTCCGTCAGGCGCATCATCAGGCTGCGGCACGTTGCCACCGGCCAATCGTGGAACAGGCTGGCCGCCAGAATCAGGTCGGCGCGCGGCAATTCATCTTCCAACATGTTCCCCGGCTGGAATTGCAACCGATTGCGTACTGTGGCGGCGTCCGGGCGGCCGCTGCTGCAAAATTCATCCCGGAACTCCGCCGCCACGCGCAAGACTTCCGGCCGATCATAAACCGTGGCCGTGGCCCGGGGATTGCGCCGCAGCCATTCGCAGGCAAACAATCCCGTTCCTCCCGCCACGTCTAATAAATGCCCTTCGCTGGCTGGCAATTGCGGTGCCGCCAGCGGCGCCAGCAGCCGAGCCCGTCCCGCGAGCGCCAGCGTCAGGTGCCGCGCCAGCACTGGGTCATCCATCGGCGAAGCCTCGTGGCTCTCCTTCACGTAGGCCGTCCCACCCGTCGAGCTGACCGGACCATCGTGCCGCAGTCGATTGGCCATCTCCACCACCCCGGCATCCTCCTGCTCCAGTCCCACGTATCCGGCCAGGTTCGGCGTGACCCCGGTGAGTAAATGCCGGCCCGCCTCCGTCAGGAGCAGACGTCCACCAGTGTCGGCCGCCAGCAACCCCATGGCGCGCAACGCGGGAAACAACACCATCGCGGACCGTTCCGGCAGGCCCAGATTCGCGCGCAGTTCCTCCCCGGTTCGCGGCGCCGCGGCCACCGTTTCAAAAACGCGCAAATGACTAACCGCCGCGATCAGCAGCCGGGAACCATACATCGCGCGCAACTGCCGCGTTATCACCGCCAAATCCGGATCCGCACTCGTGTTCATGGCGCCGACAGTGCCGCCAACCCTGCCGTCGCGCAACCAGATTTGCCCGCTTTCGTGCCTGCCGACTCCGTCCCCATTCACTTCCCCGGCGGGCCGGTTTTTGGTTCCAGCAGCGGTGCCAATTCCCGCGCCAGCGCCGTAGTCAATTCCGCCTGGCCACGACCATTCAAATGCCCCGACTTCGCGAAGCCCGCATCGGCCAGGGTCGTGGGTAGGTTGGTGAGCAAGGCATCCGCTTGCATCCAGACATTCCATTGCCGCAACAATTCGTTGCGGCGAACCCGGTCGTCCGGCGCTGCCGCGCTCCGCGGCCCCGGTGTCAGCCCGATGTACAAACGCGTGCCGGCGGGCAATAGCGACCGGAACGCGCGAGATTCTGCTTCAAACCCCGGGGCCAGTTGATAATCCAGATGCTGCCGTCGCCGGGGCAGGGCAAAGGTGCCAAAGTCCAAGAGACTGCCGCGGTGTGCGGTCAGGTAATGATCAATCTGGGACGAGAAACCAAAATACTCCGCCCCGCTTCCGCGTAACGGCGTGTCCAGCACGTGGGCCAGCAGATTTTCCCGCAGCAGCTTGCGGCCCAGCCAATCGGTCTCCGTTGTCGGGGACAAGTCGCCCCAACCCGTTGCCATGGTGGCATCAATGGTCTGCCAGGCGGCGACCTCGTCTTCGGAATGATTTCCCGCCGCGAGCTTTTGCGGGGTCAGCAGTAATACGGCCGCCCGTACCTGGCCGGGGTTCGTGGCGGCGAAGGTCCGCAACACGCCACCGTAAACTTTGAGATCCAGGCCAATGATGAGCGCCAGGCTCAGCGCGGGATCGTGGCGCGGCAATTCGCGGCTCAGTTGCCCGGCATCCACTCCCATGAGACAGGTGGAATCCCCCACCAGAACTATCTCCGCGGGATCCCGCTGTCGGCTCGCCCGCGCCTGGTGGGCGAGCATGGTCAGATCCGGATTCAGCGAGAGAGGCGGCGGCGGCAGGCAGCGCCAGTGGCGGGCCGCTTGCAGCAATCCCATCGCCACCAGCACGACCACCAGCGTCGGCCCAACCAGTCCTACGAGGTCCCGCGGCGTTAATTGAAATTCATGACTTTTCACGGCGCGTCAAAACTGGAAGTAGATGAACGGTGCCGCCTCGGCGGACCAGAACGCGATGAGAACCACCACCAGCGCGCCTTGCAAAATGGCCCGTGGCCAGGGTTGGAGCGTCAGGGGCGCATCCAGCCGACCGGTTCGCCACTGCCACGCCTGCATCGCCACCAGCGGCAGCGCCAGCACCACCAGATTACCCAAGTATGGCCGCCACCAAGTGGGCAGTTGGGGATCCGCCAGCGCGCGGGTCAGTTGGATGATTTGGTCCAGTGACTCCGCCCGGAAGAGCAACCAACCAAAGAGCACAAAAGCCGCCGTCAACCCCCACCCCAGGAACGCGGGCAATGGCGCGCGGTCCGGCCGAAGACTCCGCCACCCATGGTTCACCATCAGCCCCAATCCGTGCCACGCCCCCCACAAGACATAGTTTACCGCCGCTCCGTGCCACAAACCGCAGATCAGCATGGTCACCGCCAGATTGAGATACGTGCGCCCCGTGCCGCGGCGGCTGCCCCCCAACGGAAAATAAAGGTAATCGCGGATCCACGTGGACAGGCTGATATGCCAGCGGTTCCAAAAATCACGCAGGCTGGTGGCGAAATACGGCAGGTTGAAATTGAGCAGCAACTCAAACCCCAGCAGTCGCGCCACGCCGCGCGCCACATCCGTGTAGCCGGAAAAATCGCAGTAGATTTGCAGGGCAAACGCGATCGTTCCCAACACCACTGCCGGACCGGACGTGGTTGCCGGTCGGTAAACCAGGTCCACCAGCGGGGCCAGATTATCCGCCAGCGCCACCTTCTTGAAGAGTCCCCACAAGATGAGCCAGAGGCCCGCCTCCACGCCCTGGCGGGTGATGACGAGCGTGCGGGTGAACTGCGGCAGCAGGTGTTTGCCCCGTTCAATGGGCCCCGCGACCAGTTGGGGGAAAAACGCCACGTAGGCCAGAAACGGCACGAGCTCACGGCTGGCGGGCATTTGCCGCCGGTAAACATCCACCACGTAACTGATGGATTGGAAGGTGTAAAATGATACGCCCACCGGCAGGATGATCTGCCAGGCGCGCCAGTGCGTTTCCCAACCCCCGGCCTGCAACAGTGCGGCGAAACTTTCCCGGAAGAAATTCAGGTACTTGAATAGCCCCAGCACGCCGAGATTGATCGTCACGCTCACGGCCACCAGCGCCCGGCGGCGTCCGGGAAGCGTGCTGCGATCAATCGCCCGCGCCAGCGTGAAGTCCAGCAAACTGGTGGCCAGGAGGAGCCCGGTGAACCGGTAATCCCAGGCGGCGTAAAAACCGTAACTGGCCACGAGCAAAAGCCAGTTCCGCGCCCGGAGGCTGTTTCGCACCACGGCGAAGCCGGCCAGGAACAGCGCAAAGAAGACTAAAAATTCGGTGGAATTGAACAGCATACCAGGCGCGCCCGTCCCGTTGCATCGAGTGGGAAATCATCGCCACACGGGTCGCGCCCGGGTGGCGCCCTTCATTTCGGAATGTGCCGGCCGGGGAACGTCAATTCGGCGATGCCGGATTTGTCCAATTCCCCCAGGCCTTCGGCCACCATCTTCTCAAATTGCTTTTTGGCGGCAATGGCCAGGGGCAGGTTGAGCGCCTGCTCTTTCGCCAGTCGCAGGGCAATTCCCGAATCCTTCGCCGCGTGGGCGGCAGAGAAGAAGCAACTGTGGTCCCGGTTTTGCATGTCCTCGCCGTCGGTTTGCAGCACCCGGGAATTCGCGCCGGTCTGGGAAAACACCTCGCGTAGCATCGTCAGGTCCAGCCCCAGAGCCGCGCCCAATCCCAGCCCCTCCGCCAGGCCCGCGGTATTGATGTTCATGACCATGTTGACCAGCGCCTTCACCTGGGCCGCGCTGCCGGCGCCGCCGATGTAACGCAACGACGCGCTGAGCTTTTCCAGGATGGGCTTCACGCGCTCGAAAACTTCCGCGCGCCCGCCGCACATCAAATACAACGTGCCCTGCCGGGCTTGCGTGATGCTCGACGCCATGCAGGCTTCCAGCGAATTCGCGCCCGCCTTTTCCGCCTTGCCTTCCACCCACACATGCGTGGCGGGCGAAACCGTGGCGCAGTTGATGAACACCCGGCCCTTGGCGCGACGCAACAGTCCGCCGCCGTAGATCTTCTTCATGGCCGCGTCATCGGTCACCACGGTGATGATGACATCGCTGAATTGGGTCACACCGGCCACTTCCTGGCAGGCGATCGCGCCCAATTCATCCGCCAGCGCCTCGGCCGCGGGTTGGTTCAGGTCATACACCGCGGTGATGGTGTAACCTTGTTCCTTCAGCCGTCGGGCCATGTTGGCCCCCATCCGGCCCACGCCCACAAATCCGATTCGTTCAGCCATATTTCACTCCAGCATTTACCGGGTTGCACAGTTTGGCGCCCCCGGTCGAATCGCCGCGGGTACGCGTTTGGATTAACGATTCCACCCTATTTCATTCTGCCCGCCAACGCACGAATTTTCAACCTGCCGGCTTCCGTCATGCCCCCATTCCCCAGCACCAACGGTGTTGCGCCATGAAGCCCGGGGTTGGCGCGAGGCACGAGCGCCTACCCCGGGTAACGATAAAAAATCCGCAACCCCCCTATACAGAGCGGGTTGTGCCAAATTCATCCCCACGATCAAACGACGTATGGAGATTTGCTTGCTGGCCCTTTTCGCTTCCGCGCGGTGCTCCCAGCTCTTCTCCCCCCCACCAAAAAACCGCCAAATCAGGGCTTGACCGATTACGCCATTCGGCCCTAGGCTGTTTTAAATGTTTGGCAAAGTTCGACTGCTGCTGCTGGTAGTAAGCGTCGCCGTATCCGGCGCCGCCGCGGCCGGTCTTTGTCGAAGCTAAAACGGATTTCGACAAAAACCCCACGGCTGGCAACAGTCGTGGGGTTTTTTTTGGAATCCGCGACCGCTGGCCAAAACAAGAAAGAATAGAATGAGCACAACTATGGTGTCCGATAAGAAAGCCGCCGCGTCCCCGACGCGCCCGGAAGTTGGCCCGGCCATGAGCGGCAGTGAAATTCTCATCGCCTGCCTGGAGCGCGAAGGCGTTGAGGCCATCTTCGCCTACCCCGGCGGGGCCAGCATGGAATTTCATCAGGCGCTCACGCGTTCCACCATCCGGACGATCCTGCCCCGCCACGAACAGGGTGGGTCCTTTGCCGCGGAGGGTTACGCCCGCGCCACCGGCCGCGCCGGTGTTTGCATGGCCACCAGCGGTCCGGGCGCCACGAATTTGGTCACCGGCATCGCCGATGCCTTCATGGATTCCATCCCGCTCGTGGTGGTCACCGGCCAGGTGCCGCAGGCCATGATCGGCAAAGGCGGTTTCCAGGAGACGGATTTCTTCGGCATGACCCTGCCGATCGTGAAGCACAGCTATCTGGTCACGGATGTGAATGACATCCCCCGCGTGATCAAGGAAGCGTTTTACATCGCGCAGAGCGGTCGCCCGGGCCCCGTGGTGGTGGACGTGCCCAAAAATATTCAGCAGGCCCGCACCCAGCCGGTGTTTCCCCGCGAGTTGAATTTGCGCGGCTACGGCGCGGATCGTCGGGCCACCGATGTGGAGCTCAATGAAATCCTCGGCTTGATCGCCAAGGCCGAGCGCCCGGTGTTGTATGTGGGCGGCGGCGTGATCTCCGGCAACGCCAGTGAGGCGTTGCGCCAGTTCGCCGAACGCCTCCAGATCCCCGTCACCACCACCATCATGGGTTGCGGCGCGTTCCCCGAAACGCATCCCTTGTCCCTCCGCTGGTTGGGCATGCACGGCACCGCGTATGCCAACTGGGCGGTGAGCGGCGAATTCCCCCCCAAGAGCGAACAGACCGATCCGCCGCAAAAAATCGCCCAGGGCGCCGACCTGCTCCTGGCGTTCGGCGTGCGGTTCGATGACCGCGTGACGGGCAACGTGGCCAAGTTCTGCGAGACCGGCACGATCGTCCATATCGACATCGACCCCTCGGAAATCAATAAGAACAAGCCGGCCAACCTGCCGATTGTCAGCGACATCAAGTTCGCCTTGGAAAGCTTGAATGCGATTTTGGATCGTCAGCCGCTGGTCCGGGATTTCTCCGCCTGGCACCAGCAGATCGCCGCCTGGAAAGCCAAAGCCCCGCTGAGCTACCGGGTGACCCAGGAAGTGGTCACCTCCCAGCACATGCAGGACCATCTGGCCGGCAAGGAAAGCGAAGTCATCCTCCCGCAGATGGCCATCGAAATGCTTTACGAGTTGACCAAGGGAGACGCGATCATCACCACGGGCGTGGGCCAGCACCAGATGTGGGCCGCCCAATATTATCAGTACAAATTCCCGCGGCAATTGCTCACCAGCGCCGGCTTGGGCGCCATGGGCTATGGCTATCCGGCCGCGCTGGGCGCCAAGGTGGCCTGCCCCGACCGCCAGGTCATTGATATCGATGGCGACGGCTCCTTCCTCATGAACGTGCAGGAACTGGCCACCGCTCATATTGAGAAAATCGCCGCCAAGGTGATGATTCTCAACAACCAGCACCTGGGCATGGTCGTGCAATGGGAAGACCGCTTTTACCAAGGCAACCGGGGCAACACCTACCTTGGCGATCCCGAGAACATGAAGCAGATCTATCCCGATTACATCACGATCGCCAAGGGCTTCAACGTTCCCGCGGAACGGGTCATGTTCAAGAAGGACCTGCGCGCCGCGCTCCAGCGCATGCTGGATTCGGACCAGCCCTACCTCCTGGATATCATCGTGCCCTACACGGAGCACGTGCTGCCGTTCATCCCGGCCAACCGCTCGGTGGCGGAGATGATCTGGAAAGCCTGAGTTAATTCGGCATCGTTTTGCACTCATCCCCGGCGCGGCTTCGCCGCCCGGGGATGAATCTTGTACGGCTCTGACCGCCACCCCCGGCAACGTCCTTGTGATGACCGCAAAATCTGTTAACCTGCTCCCGAAATGCACCGATTAAATCTTGGTTTGCTGGTCTTGCTGCTCTCCCTGGCCTCCGGGCGCGCGGCGGAACGGAAGTTTGACTGGAGCGCGCTCCCGGTGGGCGCCTTGCCGACCAATTTCATCAGCACCGTCGCCGGGGTGGGTCAGCCGGGAAAATGGCAGATCATTGAGGACGAAGTGCCATTTGGATTGGCGCCCCTCGACGGCAGTGCCCCGGCGATGGCCAAGAAACCGGTCGTGGCCCAAACCGCCAAGGATTTCACCGACGAGCATTTCCCCATGCTCCTGCTGGGGAATGAAACCTATGGTGACTTCACCTTCACCACGCGCTTCAAGATTGCCGGCGGGGTGATCGAGCAGATGGCGGGGCTTGCGTTCCGCATTCAGGACGAGAAGAACTACTACGTGGTCCGTGTCAGCGCGTTGGGCAACAACATCCGGTTCTACAAAGTCGTGAACGGCCAGCGCGGCGACATCATCGGACCCGACATGCCCATTACGAAGGATGTCTGGCACGAGCTCTCCGTGATCTGCGAGCATACCCAGATCAAAGTGATGCTCGACGGCCGGCAGGCCATCCCCGCCATCATCAATGACACGAGCTTTTCCATCGGCAAACTGGCGCTGTGGACCAAATCCGATTCGGTCAGCTACTTCTCGGACACCCACGTGGTATACACCCCGCATGAGCCGTTCATCCAGGGCGTGGTCCGGGAGACCCTGGCCCGCTACCCCAAACTGCTGGGATTGAAAGTGTTCATGTTAAGCGGCACTCCGCCGCAACCGCTGCTCATGGCCAGCAACATTGAGGGTGAAGTCGGCCGCGTGGGGGAAACCAACCTCGTGGATGTCATTACCAACGGTCGTGTTTACTACGGCAAGGAGAACGATGTCGTCTCGGTGGTCCTCCCGCTCCGGGACCGCAATGGGGAAGCCCTGGGCGCGGTCCGGGTTCAGACCAAGACGTTCAAAGGACAGACGGAGGAGAACGCCATCACCCGCGCCGTGCCGGTGGTGAAACACATCCAGGACAAAATCGCGACCGCCGAAGACTTTAAGTAAGCGGCCGCTCGCCGATCATTCCCGCACGCGAATCAGCGTTTTCACTACCCGGTTGCCGGCCGTCATGGCCTTGAACAACTCGGGCAGCCGCGTCAACGGCCATTCGCCACCCACGAATTCGTTCGCCGAAATCACCCCCGCCTCGATCAACGCCAGCGCCCGGCGAATCGTCCGCGGGGTGTGATGAAAACTCGCGCGCAAGGTCAGGTTGGAATAGTGGATGAGTGCGGTGTCGAGTTCGACGGTGGTGCCGGTCGGACAACCGCCAAAGAAATTCACGACGCCACCTTTTCGTACCAGGGCCACCGCGGCTTCCCAGGCCACCGGTTGACCAACCGCTTCGATCACGGCATCAAAGGGCAGCGCCTCCCGCGCCTTGACCGCTGCCGCCAGATCGGGCTGGCCGGCCACGTCAATAACTTGGTGGGCGCCGAGCCGGCGGGCGGCTTCCAAACGGGTTTCGCCGCGCCCCACCGCCGTCACCCGGCAACCTGCCTCCCGCGCCAGCGCCACAAACATGAGCCCGATCGGCCCGGTGCCCAGCACCGCCACGTGTTGTCCGGGCCGCAAAGCGCAATCTTCCACGCCGAGCACCACACAGGCCAGCGGCTCCGTTAACGCGGCATCCTGGAAGCGCGTTTCCGGCTTGAGCCGGAGCAGATTCTTTTCCACCAACCGCGCCGGCACCGCGATGGATTCGGCATAAGCCCCATTGAGAAACAGCAGGTCGTCGCACAGGTTTTCCTGCTGGTTGTGACAGTAAAAGCATTGCCCGCACGGCGCGGAATTGGCCACCACCACCCGTTCGCCGATGCGCCACCCGAGCGCTTCGGGCGTTGTCTCCGCAATCACGCCGGCGAGTTCGTGGCCGAACACCGCCGGGGGAACGATCATCCGGGCGTGATAACCCCGCTTGAACACTTTCAGGTCCGTCCCACAGGTCAGCGCGGCTTCAATCTGGATGCGCACTTCCCCCCGTGTGAGCGCCCGCGTGGGGACTTCCTCGATCTGCACTTTTTCCTGACCGTAAAGAACCGCGGCTTTCATGTTAAAAATCTATGACAGGTATGAACGGTCGCGCCAATGGCAAGTTTTGCGGTAGCTCACTGCGCCGTCCGGGCGCCGGCACGACGGGACCGGTAAACCGCCGCGAAGAGCAGCAGGCACGCAATGAATCCCAGCAACACCCAACGCTGATGCAATTGCGCCGCCGGGCTGGGAAGGTTCGCGGGGGCCGGGGCATTGGTGTCCGCTGCTCCCGTTGCGAGCAGGCCGCCCCCGTAAATCGCCAGCAGGGTTGCGCCACGCCAAAGAGAGTTTGCTAATCCGCCGGTTTTCATAACGGTTTGTTGGGGGAAGTTTCCAATTCGACCGGCGCCCGGAGTTCCACGGGTAATTCCCGCAGGGGCGGCGCCTTCACAAAGGAGGTCTCGCGCAGATAAAGCGGGGTCAATTCCTCCCCCGCCACAAAATGGCCCGCCCGGGCCGCCAGCCCGCCCAGGGTGGCGGCGGTGGGAAACAGCATCCGTCCTGCGGGGAACCAGAGCCCGATTTCCGGTCCCACCATGATTTCTCCCGCTTCGGCCAGTCCCCGGGCGTCCGCCAGGCTGGCGATGCGCAAGGGTCGCGTCAGGCGCACCCCCCCGGCATGAATTTCGTAACCGGCCAGATAGATTTCCTGCCGCTGGGCATCCACCACCACATTCACCTTGCCCCACCAGCCCTTTTGCCACGCCTCCCGCGCGAGGCACTCCACGCTGCTGCAACCCGCCAAGCGGACAGCCGCCTTCCCCCCGGCCAGTTGCCAGCCCTGGGCCAGCGCAATCGCGGACCGGATCCCGGTGTAGGATCCCGGCCCCAGGCCGACGGCCACGAGCTCGATATCTTCACGTTCGAGCCCGGCAGAAGCCAGGGCCTGCGTGATCAAGGCGATCGCGTGCGTCTCCCGCGTGGCGGTTTCAACGGCGGTGCCGCGGCAGACATCGCCATCCAGAACGGCCACGCTCCGTTGATCGGTGGAAAACTCAAGCGCCAAGGTCTTCATAATGGATGCACCGTTCCGTTTCGCCCGTGGCCTCGATCCGCACCCGGCGGTGCGGTGTGACGGGAGCGTCCGGCAAATCGAACCAGCGCTCCGCCCATTCAATCACCGCGACCCCGCGCGGCGCAAAATACTCCTCCAACCCCGCGCCGATGATCTGCCCGACGGTTTCTAATCGGTACAGGTCCAGGTGAAACATCGGCAGCCGCCCACCGGGATACTCATTCACCAGTGCAAACGTGGGGGAATGCACCCGCACGGTAATTCCCAGGCCGGCGGCAATGCCTTGGGCCAACTGGGTTTTGCCCGCTCCCAGATCGCCGGAAAGCGCAATGACCAGGCCCGGTTGTGCCGCACGACCCCACGCCTCCCCCAGGCTCCGCGTCTCCGCCGGGCTATGTGAAATGAACGTAGCCATGTTGGGGAAAAGGCCGGCAACCGGTGGCATCGCGCAACACCACCTCCGTGCCGGTCTGCACCTTGCCGATGCAACTGAGTCGGACGTCGGGGAAACGGGCTTTCCAAGCGTCCAGCAAGCGGACCGCTTGTTGGCTGGCCGTGGTGAAAAGGAGTTCGAAATCCTCGCCGTCGGTCAACGCCGCCAGCAAGGCCGGTTTCGCGTCCGGATGATCCCGCGCCGCCAGCTTGGCCGCCCGGCTGACCGGTATGGCCCGCGCAAGTAATTCCGCGCCGACCCCGCCCGCGTGCAACAGGTGCCGCAAATCCCCCGCGAGACCGTCGCTCAAGTCAATCATGGCGTGGGGCGGGAAGTGCTCCCGCAGCCAGTTGGCCTCGGCCACCCGGGGTTCAAAATCCAGATGTTTGCCGGCCAGGGAACCGCCCAGTTCGCCGGTCACAAAAATCGCGTCCCCCGGCTTCGCCCCCGCGCGCCGGATGCAGCCGTCCTTGGGCACCGTGCCGATCGCCGCCACGGACAGCAGCAATTGCCCCGGATTGCGGGTGGTTTCCCCGCCGGCGATGGCCACGTCGTAACGTCGCGCCAGTGCGTTCATGCCGGCATAGATTTGCTCGACGCGCGCGGCGTCAAATCCATCCGGCAATCCCAGGGTGATCAGGACCGAGCTCGGAGTGCCGCCCATCGCGGCAATATCGCTGAAGCAACGCGCCAGCGCCTTGTGCCCGATCTTCTCCGGCGGCGTTTCCGCGGTGAAGTGCACCCCTTCCACGACCGCGTCGGTTTTGAAAAGCAGCACTTTCCCCGGCAGCCCCAGATCCAGCACCGCGCAATCGTCCCCCGCGCCGGTCACCACGCTCGCGTTGGTGGCCAGCGACGGCGTCAGCCGCCCGATCAATTCCAATTCATTCAAACTCATGACGGATTAACCTTCCCATGTTCCGTGAGGAACACCATCACCACGCCGCAAATATTAAAAGTGGCATGGGCGGCGATATTGGCCCACAGGTTGTCCGTGCGCTCGTATAATTTTGCCAGCACCACCGCCAGCACCGTCAGGGGCACAAAAATGCCCAGGTCACCGTGGATCAGGGCGAAAAAGAGCGATGTGCCCCACAAAGCCAGGCGCGGATAACCCATCTGCTTGATGGCCGCATAAAACACCCCGCGAAACAGGATCTCCTCGGCCACCGGCGCAATCACCACCGCAAACACCGTCATCAGGCCCCGGCTCAGCCAGGAATTGGCCTCCCGCAGGGACCGCACCGCCTGTTCCTCCGCCAGGTTAATGTGCAACCAGCTCAGGACCTCGCCGGAAGCCCATTGCAACACCATTCCCACCGGCAAAAACACCAGGGCGGCAATGATTCCCATACGGATGGCCCGGCCGTTCGTCTCCCGCGCAAAGCCAAACGCCGCCGACCAACTGATCCCCTCGCTGGCCAGGACATACCAGGTGGACAGCACAATGGCCCCATGAACACTGAGAATCTGGGTCAATTGCAGCAAAAACGACGTCTTGCCCGGCCCATCCAGCCCCAACTGATGCGCCGCCACCCCCTCGACCAACCACATCGAGCAAAAGCAAATGACGACACCAAACATCAGGCGCATCACGGTGACAATCTTCCACGGTTTGACCGACAACACCCCGCCACCCTACCCCATCCCCGTTCCGCGTGACGATGCAAAAAGCGGGGGCGGGAAGTGCAGGCGGGCCTGGGAGGAGGGTGCGGTGAGGGAGATCGCGAGAATGACGCTGCGGCGCAAGATTGACGTGCGCCGCACCTCGGTTTGTGCCTAAATAAGCATAGTCATGCGAATTGATGAACTCAGATTGACGGGCTTCCGCTGCTTCGACCAGGCAGTGTTCAAGTTCCAGCCGCAGTTCAACTTGATCGTGGGCGACAACGGTGCGGGGAAGACCTCCGTGCTCGAAGCGCTGGCGGTGGCGGCAGGATCGTGGTTGCTCGGAATTCGCGGATTCGACAAGCGCCATCTCCTCGCCACGGATGTCCGGGTGCGCCCGCAGGGATCGAACGGGGAGTTTCGGTTTGAGGAGGTGGAGCATACCGCGGTTACAGCGCGTGGTTTGGTGAATAATGAAGCCCTGCAATGGGAACGGGCGTTGCGCGGGCGGATGGGGCGGACCACGACCAAGCAAGCCTCTGGGATTCGCGAGATAGCTGAGGAGCAGGCCCAGGCGGTGCGGAGTGGCACTGATGCCAATGTCGTGTTGCCACTGGTTTCCTACTACGGTACCGGCCGGCTCTGGGATATTCCTCGCGACCTCAAAAAGGAACTGAAAGACAAGCGAAACAAACCATCACGTCTGGATGGTTACCGGAACAGTGTGGATCCGCGGTGCAGCCCGGCCGATTTCATGAAGTGGTTGAGCCGGCAGGAATGGATTGCCTTTCAAGAGGGAGTCGAGCCACCCCTCTGCACGACCGTGAAGCAAGCAGTCGTGGGGTGCCTGGAGGACGGGAAAAGGATTTGGTTCTCGGCGAAACAGGAAGAGGTATTAATCGAATTCAAGAATCAAGGCATCCATGCCTTTGACCAGTTGAGCGACGGTCAGCGTAACATGGTGGCCATGGTGGGCGATATCGCCATCAAGGCGGCGTTGCTGAATTCAAATCTCGGCGATCGGGCGGTGCGGGAAACTCCCGGCGTGGTGCTGATTGATGAGTTGGACTTGCACCTGCATCCGAAGTGGCAGCGCCGGGTGGTGGCCGATCTGCAGCGGACTTTTCCCAAGCTCCAATTCTTCTGCACGACGCATTCGCCGCAGATCATCGGCGAAGTGCCGCGCGACGCGGTGCATCTATTGAGCGCGACGGGCTCGGAGCCGGCGCCAGTCGCCTATGGTGCGGATTCCAATTGGATTCTGGAGCACGTGATGGGGGCCGAACAGCGAAGTGCCCCCGCAACGGACAAGATTCACGGGATCGAAGATGCGCTGGAGGAGGGACATTTGGACGCCGCCCGGGATAAGCTCCAAGAGCTGCAGAAAATGGTCGGTGGCGAGGAAGGAGAAGTCGCCCGGCTCGCGGGAAGTATTCGCAACCTGGAAGCGCTGGCCCATGAGGCAGATTGAGAAGCGGGCCCAGCCCAGAGAGTTGGCCGGGTGGCGCGCGGCCAACCAGGCCGCGCCCGCGCGTGGCGGCATCAATTTTGGCTACGATGCGCTTCGCCAGTCACCCGGCGTCGCTACGCGGCTTTTGGAGTCGTTGTTGGCTGAACAGGGCGGGTTGTGCGCCTACACTGGCCGACGAATTGATCTAGGTTCAGCGCATGTGGAGCACTTGATTCCGCAAACCCATTGCGAAAGGGGGCAGGACGTGGCCTACGACAACCTGGTCGCTTGCTGGCCGCAACCGAACGGGCCACACGGTCATTTTGGAGCGCACGCCAAAGGGAGTTGGCCCAGTCCCGCGGAGACGGACCAGTTCGTTTCGCCGCTGCGCAAAGGCTGCGAGTCGCGCTTCGTCTTCAACCAACGCGGGGAGATAAATCCGGCAAACCCCGCCGACCCGGCGGCAGCGGCGACGATCAGAAAGCTGAAGCTCGATCATAAATTACTCACGGCATTGCGTCGGAGTGAAATTGAAGGAGTGCTGGGCAGGGAGCGCGACCTGTCGCTCAAGGAGGCCCGTCGAAGATTGCGTTCCATCGAAGCGGCGGAAGCCCTGCTAAAGGATGGTGCGTCCGTGACGCTTGATCCTTTCTGCTTCGCGCTCAAACAGGCACTCACTAAATATATCAAGGTCGGCGAGCGCAGAAGGAAATTCGGCAAGCCCAACTGATTGGCCAGCGCGTATGCATGAAGGGGATTTCACAGTTTGGGCCGCTGCCGGGTGACAAAGGCCATGGCCATGGCCAAGTTATCTTCGCCCAAAGCAGCCTGGAAATCCGTCAGCGATTGGTGTTTGGGCTTGGGTTGTTTGACTCT